>NZ_JBVISU010000027.1:28393-106353 GCF_055575355.1 Amycolatopsis sp. NPDC034160
GGTGGCCACAACCGACTGAGTGTGGGAGGGAGAAAACCGGGGGTGGGGGGGTGTTGGTAGGGGTGGTGGGGGGTGGCGATTCGGGTTAGAACCCGAATCGCCACCCACGACCACCTGTACCGAAGCCTCACCGGTCACGCAGCTCACGACCGGCGCCCCTGAGCTGGGAATGCCCGCCGGTCCTCGGTGCGTTGAGCCGAGAGTGATCACGCTTTCGGTATTGGACCGGTCCCCGACCCGTCGCGGCGGCGACGCGCCCCGCGCCCTTCGGGACACCGTCGCCTTCGCGCGCGAGATCGAAGCGCTGGGGTATCACCGGTTCTGGGTCTCCGAGCATCACAGCGTGCCCGGTGTCGCCGGTTCGGCGCCCACGGTGCTGGCGGCCGCGGTCGCTTCGGCGACCGAGCGGATCCGGGTCGGCACCGGTGGCGTGATGCTGCCGAACCACCGTCCCCTGGTGGTGGCGGAACAGTTCGGGGTGCTCGAATCGCTGTTCCCCGGCCGCATCGACATGGGGCTGGGCCGGTCGGTGGGCTTCACCGGCGGGGTCCGCCAGGCGCTCGGGCACGAGAAGGACGACGCCGACCGCTTCGGTGACCAGGTCCGGGAACTGCTGGGTTTCCTCGCGGGCGACCAGACGGCGTATCCGGGCGTGCACGCCGTTCCGGCGGAGGGCCTGCGCGTTCCCGCGTTCCTGCTGGCCACGGGCGCGGGGGCGCGGTTGGCCGCGGAACTGGGGTTGCCGCTGGTGATCGCGCCGGTGCGGGGTGAGGGGCCGCTGCTCGAAGCGATCGAGGGGTATCGCGCCGGCTTCCGGCCCTCCGCGCAGTCCTCGCGGCCGTATGTCGTGGTGTCCACGGCGATCGCGGTCGCCGAGACGGCCCAGCGGGCACGGCGGTTGCTGATCCCCGAAGCGTGGTCGACGGTCTACTCGCGGACGCACGGCGTCTTCCCGCCGCTGTCGCCGGCGGAGGAGATCCTCGCCGCGCCGCTGTCCGAACGCGATCGCGAGCGGCTCGACCGGGCGCTCGACGGTCAGATCGCCGGTACCCCGGACGAGGTGGGCGACCGGCTGGCCGACCTCGTCGCCAAGACCGGCGCCGACGAGATCCTCGCGACGACCAGCACCTTCGACCAGGCCGAGCGCCTGGATTCCTATCGCGCGCTCGCCGAGGTCGCCGACCATGCGTTTAGTCCTCTGAATGCGGTAGTTCAGGTCGCGAACTAGCGCGTTTAGAGGACGAAACGCGTTCTAGAGGCGCAGCAGAAGCTGGGCCAGGACGCGCTGCGCGGGGTCGGTCAGGTCGATCCCGGACACCTCGGCCGCGCGCCGCACCCGGTACCGGACGGTGTTCGGATGGATGTTCAGCTCGCGTGCCGCGCGCCGGACGTCGCCGAACGCGTCGAGGTAGGCGAGTACCGCGGGGACCAGGATGCCGCCGTGCTCGGCGTCGTGCGCGATGAGTTCCGTCAGCCTCGGGTCGCGGATTCTCGGTTGCTCGCCGAGGAAGGCGAGCACTTCCGACAGCAGGACCTCGGCACGGACGTCGGCCAGCGAGGCGACGTCCGCGGTCCCGTGGCCGCGGGCCATCGTCGCCAGCACGCGGTCCGCGTCGCCCCGCGAGGCCGCCGCGTCGGAGAGCCGGGGCACGACACCGCCCAGCGCGGCGCGCACGCGGACGTCGAGATGCCGTTGCGCGGTGCCGACGATTTCCTTGGCCAGCGCCAAGATCCGCGTCTCGGCGTGCTCGGGCAGATCGGGAAGGAGCGCGTAGACTCGGCCGCCGATCACGCTCACCAGCGCGCTCCGCCGGTACGCGGCGGTGTGCACGGTGATCAGGTGCACCAGTTCGGCGCGCCGCAGCTGCCGATCGCTCGCCGCCCGGTCGCGGGGGAGCGAGAAGGCCAGCACCATGGCCGGTTTCCCGGGATCCGCGCCGATGTCGTCGGCCACGGACTCGGCGTCGAGGCGGCCGTCGAGCAGCCCGGCCAGCAGGTCCTCACGCAGCCGGAGTTCCGGGCTGGGCAGCGTGCGATGCCGGATCAGCTGGGGTGCGAGCGCTCGGCTCGCGCCGAGCAGCGCGACCTCCGCGCTTTCGGTGAGCGGATGCGCCCCCTCCTGGACCCAGATCGTGCCCAGCGCCTGTGACCCGGCGTGGATGCCGGCCGCGATCCGCCGCCGGATGCCGAGATCGGGCCGCTCCTCGATGCGGACGATCCCTTCCCCGGCGCGAAGCCGCTGGTAGACACCCCATTCGCGCAGCATCGCGAGGTAGCGCTCCGGACCCTCGCGGCCGAGGATCGAGAGCCTGCGCAGCTCGTCCACCTCGTCGCCCGCGCGCGAGTAGGCCAGTACCCGGCTCGCGGTGTCCTCGATGCTGACCAGGCCGCCGGTCAGCGTCGCGATCGTCTGCGCGAGCGCGAACAGATCGCCCAGCACCTCGCCGCTGTCGGCCTCGCCACCCGCGCGGGCCGCGTCGACGACGCCTCTGGCCAGCGCCTCGACCTGCTCCCAGCGTGCCTCGTGGCCGACCTCGATCAGCGCGATCCCGGCGTCGGCCGCCACGTTCACCACCGCCGAGCCGTTCTTGACCGCCACGGCGGCCGCGCCGGAGCGGCTCGCCGCCCGGATCGCCCCCGCCGCCGACCGGCCACGCGCCCCGATCACCAGCACGAGGTCACCCGGATGGGCGTCCGGCGGGTCTTCCGGGTCGTGGATGACGACGTCCTCCACCGCGACGCCGAGGCCGCCCGGCGCCGCGAGCACCCTGACCAGCGGTTCTCCGAGCGTGGCCAGGATGTGCCGGAGCGAGGCGCCGGTGGTCGGTTGCGTAGTCGCTGTCATCACCGGTTAAGTCGATCGGACAAGACGGTCACCCTGATTCTAGCCAGTCGAACAAGCCGTTGCGGAGTCGTCCGGTCTACCGTTCGAGGAGAGACCTCTAACCGGCGAAGTGAAGTCAGGAGCAGTCAGTGGACGCCGTGACCCAGACCCCCGCCCCGAAGAACGAACCGGTGCTGAACTACGCACCGGGCAGCGCCGAGCGCGCTGAGCTCGAGGGCGCGCTCAAGTCGCTGGGCGGCGCCGACCCCATCGACATCACCGCCACCATCGGTGGTGAGCAGCGTAAGGGCGGCGGCGAGAAGATCGACGTCGTCCAGCCGCACAACCACCGCTCGGTGCTGGGCGTCATCCACAGCGCGACCGCGCAGGACACCCACGACGCGATCGCCGCCGCGAAGGCCGCCGCACCCGGGTGGCGCGCGCTGTCCTTCGACGACCGCGCCGCGGTCATCCTGCGTGCCGCCGATCTGCTGGCGGGCCCGTGGCGCGCCAAGCTGAACGCCGCCACCATGCTCGGCCAGTCGAAGACCGCCTTTCAGGCCGAGATCGACTCCGCCTGCGAGCTGATCGACTTCTGGCGCTTCAACGTCGCCTTCGGCCGTCAGATTCTCGCCGAGCAGCCGACCAGCTCGCCCGGGATCTGGAACCGCATGGAGCACCGCCCGCTCGAGGGCTTCGTGTACGCCATCACGCCGTTCAACTTCACCGCGATCTCCGGCAACCTGCCGACCGCGCCCGCGCTGATGGGCAACGTCGTGCTGTGGAAGCCTTCGCCGACGCAGAGCTACGCCGCGCACATGCTCATGCGGCTGCTCGAAGAGGCCGGGATGCCCCCGGGCGTCATCAACCTCCTTCCGGGTGACGGCAAGGCCGTCTCCGAGGTCGCCCTGACCCACCGTGACCTGGCCGGGATCCACTTCACCGGATCCACCGCGACCTTCCAGCACCTGTGGGGCACCGTCGGCGCCAACATCGGCGGCTACCGCACGTACCCGCGCCTGGTCGGCGAGACCGGCGGCAAGGACTTCGTGCTCGCGCACGCCTCCGCCGACGTCGACATCCTGCGCACCGCCCTGATCCGCGGCGCCTTCGAGTACCAGGGCCAGAAGTGTTCGGCCGCGTCCCGCGCCTACGTCCCGCGTTCGGTCTGGACGCGCCTGAAGGACGACCTGGTCTCCGAGACCGAGGCCATCACCTACGGCGACGTCAATGACTTCAGCAACTTCGGCGGTGCCGTGATCGACCGCCGCGCCTTCGACAAGCACGCCGCCGTGCTGGCCAGCGCCGCGGAAGACGCGGAGGTCGAGGTCATCGCCGGTGGCACCGCGGACGACAGCGTCGGCTACTTCGTTCGCCCGACGATCCTCGTCTCGGACAACCCGAACCACGAGATCTTCCGCACCGAGTACTTCGGCCCGATCCTCGCGATCCACGTCTACGACGACAGCACCGACGACGCGTTCGACACCGTGTTGAAGCTGGTCGACGAGACCGCCGACTACGCGCTCACCGGCGCGGTCATCGCCAACGACCGCACGGCCGTCGCGAAGGCGTCCGAGGCGCTGCGCTTCGCCGCCGGCAACTTCTACGTCAACGACAAGCCGACCGGCGCGGTCGTCGGCCAGCAGCCCTTCGGCGGCGGTCGCGCGTCCGGCACCAACGACAAGGCCGGTTCGGTGTTCAACCTGCTCCGCTGGACGAGCCCGCGCTCGATCAAGGAGACGTTCGTTCCGCCGACCAGCGTCCGCTACCCCCACCAGGGCTGAGATCTCCAGGAGTCCGTGATGTTGCGTGCCCCGCTGCTCGCCGCCGCCCGATCCCGGCGGATGCGGAAGCTGGTCGAGGTCGTCCCCGCCACCCGATCGGTGGTGAGCCGGTTCGTCGCCGGTGCCGGGACGTCCGACGCCGCCCGGGTGGTTCGCGAACTGGCCGATGACGGCCTTCGGGTGACCCTCGACCACCTCGGTGAGGACACCACCGATGCCGAACAGGCCGCGACGACCGTCCGCGCCTACGAAGAACTGCTGTCCGCGCTGGCGGCCGACGGCCTCGCGTTCGGTGCCGACGTCTCGGTGAAGCTGTCCGCGGTCGGCCAGTTCCTGCCCGCCGACGGCGAGAAGGTCGCGCTGGAGAACGCCCGCAAGATCTGCGCGGCGGCCGAAGCGGTTGGTGCCACGGTCACCCTCGACATGGAGGACCACACCACCACCGACTCGACGCTGGGCATCCTGCGGGAGCTGCGCGCCGAGTACCCGTGGGTGGGCGCGGTGCTGCAGGCCTACCTGCGGCGGACCGAACAGGACTGCCGCGACCTCGCCGGTGAAGGCTCCCGCGTCCGGCTGTGCAAGGGCGCGTACGCCGAACCCGAGGAGGTCGCGTTCCAGGACAAGTCCGAAGTGGACAAGTCCTACGTCCGCTGCTTGAAGGTCCTCATGCAGGGCAAGGGATATCCGATGGTCGCCTCGCACGACCCGCGGATGATCGCGATCGCCGAGAAGCTCGCCATGGACGCGGGCCGCCAGGCGGACGACCACGAATTCCAGATGCTGTACGGGATCCGTCCCGAGGAGCAGCGCCGGATCGCGGGCGAAGGCAAGACGATGCGCGTCTACGTCCCCTACGGCGACGAATGGTACGGCTATTTCATGCGCAGGCTGGCGGAACGCCCGGCGAACCTGGCGTTCTTCCTGCGCGGACTCGCCACCCGGGGCTGACCCGGCCCCCGGTGGCACTGTTCCGCTGAAAGACAAAGGCCCCTTTCCGGCGAAACCCGCCGGAAAGGGGCCCTTCTCCATGCTCGTCAGGCCTCTTGGGCCTCTTCCTTGAGCTTGTCCAGGTCGATGTCGCGTGCCTGCTGGATCAGGTCTTCGAGCGTCTTCTCCGGCAGCGCGCCGGGCTGCGAGTAGATGACCGTCTTGTCGCGGATCACCGCGAGGGTGGGGATCGAGCGCACGTCGAAGGCGGCGGCCAGCTGCTGCTCGGCTTCGGTGTCGACGCTGGCGAAGACGATGTCGTCGTGGTTGCCCGACACCTTCTCGTAGGTCGGCGCGAACTGGCGGCACGGCATGCACCAGCCCGCCCAGAAGTCGATGATCACGAAGTCGTTCTCGGACACGACCTGATCGAAGTTGGCGGCGGTCAGCTCCACTGTGCTCATGCCGGGCGTAACGAAACAGGCGTGGCGCACATTCCCGTGGTTGCGCGTAGCGTCTCGGATGGAGCAACCAGGTATCGCAGGAGGCGCAGATGGCCGACGGTGACATCCTCAACCGCATCGACGAGCTGGTCAGCGAGGAGCACGAACTCCGCGGGCGGGCGATCGGGACCGGGCTGAGCTCGGAGGACCGGGCCCGGCTCGCCGACGTCGAGCAGCAGCTGGACCAGTGCTGGGACCTGCTGCGGCAGCGGCGGGCGCGCGTCGAGTTCGACGAAGACCCGGATCAGGCCGCGGCGCGGCCGGTCTCCGAGGTGGAGTCCTACCGGCAGTAGCGGAGTTTCGCGCCGCCGGACACGTCACGCGCGCGCTATGAAAGGTCCTTTCCTTGCAAAATTTGCAAGGAAAGGACCTTTCATAGCGCGCGTAAGGACTGGGAACGTCGCGCTCCGTGGGGGCGAACCGGAGTGGTTCAGGCCGGGCAGAGCGTTCCGTCGACGGGGATCTTCCCGTCGATCAGGAAGGCACGCGTCGCATCGGTGACGCAGGGCGACAGCGGCAGTGCCCCGTGTCCGGCGCCCTGCCAGGTGATGGTCACCGCGCTCGGCATCTGGTCGGCGGCCCGGCCGGTGCCCTGCTCCGGGGTGACCGGGTCGGTCGCGGTGCCCGCCACGAGGATCGGCGGAGCGCCGGGTCCGCCGGCGGGCGGGAGCGGTTCGCGGCGGACGGGCCACGGGCTGCACCACGCCAGCTGCTGCGCGGCGAAGACGCCGAACTGCGGGTATTTGTCGCGCAGGGTCGTGGTCACGCGGGTGAGTTCTTCGGCCGAGAGCCGGGTCGCGCTGTCGTTGCATTTGGTCGCGAGCGTGCCGTCCAGCCGGGACGGCCGGGTCCGGGTGTCCTTCAGTACCGGTTCGGCGAACGCGGCCAGCGGAGTGATGTCGCCGGTCTGCGCGGTCTTGAGCGCCTCGGCGAGTTCCACCCAGCGCGAGCGCTGGGCGAGTCCGGCGTAGATGGCGTAGATCGCGATGCCGGGGGTGATCTCCACGCCGTCGGTGGTCGTCGCGGGAGCGCCGCGGAGCCGGTCCGCGACGGCGGTCACGGCTGAGCGGGCGTCGCCGATCGGGCAGCCCCTGGCGATGCAGTCGGCGCCGAAAGCGTCGAGGGTGGCCTGCGCGCTCGCGGCGACGGACTCCTGGACGGCGGCCGCGTCCGCGGCCGGGTCGGGCAGCCCGTCGAGCATGACGCGGCCGACCTGAGCCGGGAACCGCACGGCGTACTCGGCGAGGACCTTCGACCCGTCACCGCGTCCCAGCGCGTGCAGTTTGTCCAGCCCCAGCTGTTCCCGCAGTTCTTCGAGGTCGCCTGCCGCCCGCCAACTGTCCATCGCGACCTGCGAGTCGTCCATTTCGATCGCGCACTGCTGGCCCGCCTTGCGCGCCGCGTCGACCACCGGTTCGAGGTCACCGGCGATCGGATCGGCGCCGAGGAGGTCGGAGCGGATCTCTCCCGGGACGCACTTCACCGGCGTGGACGCGCCCGTCCCGCGCCGGTCGACGCCGATCAGGGAGAACTTCTGCAGGTACTCGGGTGGCAGCGTCGCGGCCAGCCGCGCGGCGTAGAGCGAGCCGGGTTCTCCGTCGACGTCGTTGACCACGACCAGCGGGATGGGCCCGTCCCCGGTCTTGACCACCGACAGCCGCGAGAGCCCGCGCCCCGGCAGGTCCGGCGCGTCGAGCGTGGTGGGCACCCTGGCGCAGGAGAACTTCAGCGTGTCCGGCACGGACGGCTGGCCCAGCCGCTGCCGGGTCGCCTCGTCACAGTCGTCCCATTTGATCGACGGCGACCGCGGTTCGGACAGCGGCGGCAGCGGCACCTGCTGCGGCGCCGTCGAGGAGCCGGGAGTGGTCTTGCCGTCGTTGTCGATCACGGCCGGGCGCACCGACGGCCCGGCCGTGCAGCCCGCGAGCACGGCCGCGACGGCCGTCATGAGGATCAGCCGTGGCCTGCGGCGGACGGTGCTGGCGGGGCGCACGGGCTGGTCCTCACTTTCCGGGCATGACAAAAGCTCGTAGGTGAGCTTCGCAGGTGGTGTGTCAGGCGCCGGTTAACGGGTGCGTTTGACCTCGCCGCGGAACACCGCGTCCAGGTCGTACCGGGCGACCTCGTCGAGCTGGGCGTAGGTGCAGGACCCGGGTTCGCGGTCGGGGCGCCAGCGTTTGAACTGCGCGGTGTGGCGGAACCGCGACGGGTAGCCGCCTTCCGTGTGCTCGTAGCCGACCTCGACCACCTTTTCCAGCCTCAGCGGCACCCAGGGAGCCTCCTTGGCCTTCCACCGGGTGACGCCGCCGGGGATCCGCTGCTTCTCCCGGACGTTGTCACCCAGCCAGGGGTGCTCGGCCCCGTCGGTGATGAGCGGCGCCAGTTCCTCGGCCAGTTCACGCCGCCGGGTGACCGGGAACGACCCGACGACGCCGGGGTGGTGCAGCACGCCGTCCTCGTCGTACAGCCCGAGCAGGAACGAGCCGACCATCTCGCCCGGTTCGCCGTCGACGTGCCAGCGCAGTCCCGCCAGCACGCAGTCGGCGGTACGCGAGTGCTTGTACTTCAGCAGCACCCGTTTGCCGGGGCTGTACGGCTCGTCGAGCGGTTTGCCGATGACGCCGTCGAGGCCCGCGCCTTCGAACAGCTCGAACCAGTGCCGCGCGATCGCCGGATCCGACGTCGCCGGGGTCAGGTGGACGCCGTCCGAGGCCAGTTTCTCCAGTCGTTCCCGCCGTTTCGACGTCGGATCGTCCAGATAGGACTCGTCGCCGAGCGCCAGCAGGTCGAACGCGACGAACTCCGCCGGCGTCTGGTCCGCCAGCAGCTTGATCCGGCTCTCGGCGGGATGGATCCGGTCGGTGAGCGCGTCGAAGTCCAGCTTCCCGTCCCGGCCGACCACCAGCTCGCCGTCGAGCACGATCCGTTCCGGCAGTGTCGCTTTCAGTCGCTCGACGACCTCGGGGAAGTACCGGTTGAGCGGCTTCTCCGACCGCGACTGCAGGGTCAGCTCGTCGCCGTCGCGGAACACCAGGCAGCGGTAGCCGTCCCACTTCGGCTCGAACAGCAGACCGCCGGAATCGGGGATGGCCTTCGCCGGTTTGGCGAGCATCGGTTTGAGCGGCGGCGTCAAGGGCAGCGACATGACGGCCATTCTTGCCGCATCGACGTGGTCAGCGCACCCGTTGCGGTGTTCCCGTGTCGAGTTCGAACCGGACGGCGGTGGGCAGCACGCCGACCCCGAGCGATTCCCGCGCGCGGGCCAGCACGGTGCGGTCGAGCTCCTCCCAGACCCGTTTCAGGTCGGTGCCCTCGTTCAGCCAGAGCGTGATCCGCAGCGCCGGGTTCTCGCTGTCGCCGACCGCGCGGACCCGGGCCCGCGCGACGCCGTCGACCGTTTCGGCGTCGGCGCGGACGGCTTCGGAGATGGCGGAGGAGATCACCACGAGGTCGTCGTCGAGTTCGAGGTCCGGACGGCCTTCCGAGCGCAGTGACCGGAAGAACCACCACAGTCCCAGCCACAGCAGGAGCACCCCGAGCACGATGGCGCCGATCCGGGAGGCGAGCGCGTGTCCCGACAGCCAGTCGAGCGCGATCGGATCCACGAGCGGACGGCGGGCGCGATACGTGCCGAGCCACCCCGCGCCGACCGCGATCACCGCCGCGCCGCCGAGCAGCGCGAGGAGTCCGATGAGGACGGTCAGGGTCCGTTCCGTGCCGGTGGACCGGCCGAGTGCCTTGGCGGAGACCGAACGGCTCATCGGCGGTCCTTCGGGGAGTCGACGACGACGGACACCTTCGGCCGCCGCACCAGTGGGACTTCGTCGAGCAGACCGGAAACCGTTTCCAACAGGCGCGGCCGCAGCTCGCCCTCGGTCTCCAGCCTGCTGGTCGCGCGGACGCGGATCTTCTTGGCGGTGGCGGTGACCTTCGCGCCGGCGACGTTGTCCTGCGCGCGCACGGTCAGCCCCACCAGCCTCGCGAGTGAACGCGGCGAGGTGGTCACGCTGACCTCGTTCGCCGGATCGGTCAGCCGGATGGCCCGCCGCCCGGCCGAAGCCGCCGCGATGATCAGCAGGAGCCCCACCACCGCGACGACGATCGCGGTGAGGCGCACCGGGGAACTGCCCCAGGACAGTTCCGCGAGCCGGTCGCGCCAGTCGTCCCACGGTACGAACAGCGGTCCCCGCCCCGGCCGCCACCAGCCCCAGCCGACCTCCAACGCCAGCAGGACCCCGGCGGCGGCCAGCGCCAGCCCGATCAGGGCGGACAGCAGCCGGACGAACAAACGCATGCCTTTGGCTCCTTCTAGCGGACGCGGGGCGCGATGTCGGGCAGGAGCGCGGAGACCGTCACGGAGATGTCGCGGACCCGGTACGAGGTGATCCGCTCGACCTCCTCGGAGACCCGGGCGCGCAGATCGCCGACGACGCGCCGCACCGGCGCCGGGTAGTTCAGCGCCACGTCGAGGACGAGATCGACGTCGTTGCCCTCACCGCCGACCTTGGCGCTCGCACCGTGCGTGCCCAGCCCGAGTCCGGCGATCCGCCGTTCCGCCCGCGTGGTCCCGTCGACCTGGTCCGCGGCGTGCTGCGCGATCTTGCGGACCACGGCGGGCGCGATGGTGAGGGTGCCGCGATCCTCGGGTTCGGCCGGGACGGTCATTTGTCGCGGCCCCGGCCGAAGAGATCGCCGAGGTCGAGTTCGCCGTCGAGGACGCGGCCGAGGACGAGGCCGATGACGCCGACGGCCAGTGTCACCAGGAACGCGGTGAAGCCCTGTGTCGCGGCGAGGCCGAGGATGAGCCCGGCGAGCAGGCCGGTCTGGGTGCCGTTCATCATTCGACCCGCGAGGTCTCGGTCTCGCCGCCGTTCTCGTCGGGCAGATGGATGTCGTTGACCGCGATGTTGACCTCGATCACCTCGAGGCCGGTGATCTGCTCGACCTGGCCGATCACGTTGCGGCGCACCGCCCGCGCCACGTCCACGATGCGCGCGCCGTACTCGACGACGACGTCGAGGTCGATCGCCGCCTGCTTCTCGCCGACCTCGACCGAGACACCGGAGGTGGTGACCGTGCCGGAGCCGGGGATGCGTTCGCGGATCGCGCCGAAGGCCCGCGAAACCCCGCCGCCCAGCGCGTGGATCCCGGTGACCTCGCGGGTGGCGAGTCCGGCCACCTTCTGGACCACCACCGACGAGATGGTGGTCTTGCCGGCGGCTCCTTCCTCGTTGAGGGACGACCCCGTGACCAGGGTGTCGGGCTTGCTCGCGCTCGGCTGCGCCATGGAAGTTCGCTCCTTCTCGCACCTGCGCCGTGCGACCTGCGCGCGCGGCGTTCCCTACGCTCTCACCGACCAGGACACGCGCGCATGCCGAGTCGTCCCGCGGTGTCACCCGGATGGGGTAATCAGAACCAGGGTTCGTCCGTCCGCGCCAGTACTCGCCGGAAGGTACGGCTCAGTCGGGATGCACGTCGACGACGTGGATGTTGACCGTGGGCGGAGCCGAGCCGAGCTGGCCGGTCAGCGCGTCGGTGACCCGGTGACGCAACAGATCCGCGGCCGCCGCTTCGACGCCGAACCGGACTGTCACCAGTACCTGGAGCACGTCGTCTTCGAGCGCGACGGCCGAGACGTGCACCCCGCCGAGGTCACGCCCGATCTCCGCGGCGAGTTTCCTGGTCAGCAGCACCAGTGCCCGCTCCGACACCTGGGTCTTCCCGCCCGCGGACGGCAGGTCGAGCGGCGGGGTGGTCCGGCCGCCGCGGACGCCGCCGACCGAGCGGAGCACCCGTTCGACGAGTCCTGGCGGCGTCGGCACCGGACGGCTCGCGACGGCGCGCACCTGCTCCCACCGGGGGTCGTCGCGCGGATCCTCGCTCATCACCGTTCCCCGGATCGGAAGTTGTCGCCGAGTTTCGCCAGCAGCGCCACCCTGGCGCGGTGCAAACGGGCGCGCAAGGCGGGCACGCCGACCTCGAGGACCTCGGCGACCTCCTCGTAGGTCAACCCCTCGAATTCTCGCAGAATCAGCGGGATCCGCTGACCGACGTCGAGTTCGGCGATCGCGCGCAGCACCGCGCCGACCTGTTCGACGCTCACCACATGACCCTCCGGGCCTGGTACGACACCCGCGTCGCCCTCGTCGAGCGGCACGGTCGGTTTCCGGCGCCGGACCTGGCCGAGCGCGCCGTTCGTGGTCACCCGGTAGAGCCAGGTGGACACCGCGGATTCGTGCCGGAAGCCGGGCAGCGCGCGCCACGCGGAAAGCCAGGCTTCCTGGACGACGTCTTCGGCCTCCGCCGAGCTGCCGGTGATCCGCAGCGCCACCCGGTACATCCTGGCCGTGTGCCGCCGCACCAAGGTGTCGAAGGCACCGTGGTCCCCGGCGGCGGCCCTGGCCGCCAGTTCCTTGTCCGGAACCGGCGCGGGCTCGCTCACCCGCCCTCCCGGCGGCGGTAACGCAGCATGGTGAAACCGTCCTCGAACAGCACCGACGCGAGGTCCATCCGGCGTGGTTCCGGGCTGGGCCCGCCGGCGGAGATCCGGCGCGCGCCCCCGCCCGTCAGCAGCGGAGCGACGGTGAGACACAACTGGTCGACGAGATCGGCCGCGATCAGATCGCCGAACAGCGCAGGCCCGCCTTCGCAGTCGACGCGGTGCAGCCCGCGTTCCCCGAGGAGTTCGAGCGCCCGGTGGAGGTCGACGTCCTCGACTCCCGCGACGAGCACCTCGGCCCCCGCCCGCTCCAGCGCGGCGCGCGGCGCCTTCTCGGTGGTGAGGACGATCGGCGGCACCTTCGTGTCGGTGAACAACGGGCCCTCGGGGTCGAGTTCACCGGAACGGGTCACCACCGCGATCGGCGGGACTTCGGACAGCCCGAGCGAAACCCGGCGGGCGGCCCGTTCGGCGTTGATCCGCGCGCCGCGGTAACCCTCGGCGCGCACCGTGCCCGCGCCGACCAGGATCACGTCGGAAAGCAGCCTCCCCAGCAGGAAGACGCGCTTGTCGGCGGGGTGCGAAAGCCCTTCGGACAGCTCGTCGACCGCGGCCGCGCCGTCGGCGGAGCTGACGAAGTTGACCTGGACCCAGGGACAGGTCAGGTTCTCGGGATACCCGTAGAGCCGCTCCAGGTCGGCGTCGGAGACGGGTCCCGCCGGTGTCGTTGGCCACAAAAGCTGCACACGGCTATCCCAACACGCGTTCCACGGCACCGCTGAGCGGGGGATACGCCCGTTCAGGGAGGGTGAACGGCCGCCGCCGGTGCCGTTACTCTCGGCGCATGCCCGCCCGTCTGATCGATCGCCGTCCGGAGCTGTCCGCCGACGAGCTGATCACCGCGCTCGTCCCCCCGCCGCGGTTCGACGCGGTCCGGTTCTCCACCTACGTGCCCAATCCGGACGAGCCGAGCCAGGCCGAGGCCGTCGTCACCTGTGGCGCGTTCGCGAAGCGCGTGGCGGAGGCCTCGAAGCGGAAGCCGAAGTCGAAGCTGCGCGCGTTGTTCGGCGGCGGGGACGAGGAGCCGTCCGGGCCGAGGGGGCTCTACCTCGACGGCGGCTTCGGTGTCGGCAAGACTCACCTGCTCGCCTCGACGTGGCACGAGACTCCGTCACCAAAAGCGTACGGGACCTTCGTGGAGCTGACTCACCTCGTCGGCGCCCTGGGGTTCGCCGAGGCGGTGCGACGGCTGTCCGAACACCGGTTCCTGGCGATCGACGAGTTCGAACTCGACGACCCGGGCGACACCATGCTCGTCACGCGGCTCTTGCAGGAGCTGATCTCGGCCGGCGTCTTCGTGGCGGCGACCTCGAACACGCTGCCGGACAAACTCGGCGAGGGCCGGTTCGCCGCGGCGGACTTCCTGCGCGAGATCCAGTCGCTGTCCGCCCGGTTCGGCGTCTGCCGGGTCGACGGCCCGGACTACCGCCATCGCGGACTGCCGGACGCGCCGCCGCCCGCGACCCCGGAGGAACTGGAGTCGTCCGCCGCCGCCCATCCCGAGTCCACTGTGGATGATTTCGACGCGCTGTGCGAACACCTCGCCGGGTTGCATCCTTCGCGGTACGGCAGGCTTCTCGACGGCGTGACCCGCGTGCACCTGCGCGGCATCCACCCGGTTCCCGACCAGAACGTCGGATTGCGGCTGGTCGCCTTCGCCGACCGGCTCTACGACCGCGCGATCCCGCTGGTCGTCTCGGGTGAACCGGTGCCGGACCTGTTCACCGAGGAGATGGTGAACGGCGGGTACCGCAAGAAGTACCTGCGCGCCGTCAGCCGTCTGACGGCACTGGCGCGCGACGCCGTGCAGCCCAGGTGAGCAGCACCCACGTCGCGCAGACGGTCGCGATGGCGAACAGCGTGCCGCCCACGACGTCGGTCAGGTAGTGGTAGCCGAGGCCGATCATGCCGATCGTGACCCCGCCGAGCACCACCGCGCCCATCATCGAGATGACGGCCGTCGCGACCCCTGGCCGGGCGAGCAGCACGAGCGCGGTCAGCACCGCGACCAGCGCGACGGTGTGCCCGCTGGGATAGGCGAGATAGGTGTTCTTCCACCGGTCGAAGAGCGGTTTGAGCACCCAGGTGTTGGCGGCGATGGCGACGAGGGGGCCCACGATGATCAGCGCCGCTTCGGGCTTGCGCCGTCCGAACAAACACAGGACGGCGGCGAGGAGCGCGACCGGGAGCAGGACGTAGGCCTCGGTCGGCAGCACGAGTAGCCGCAGAAGGCCGGTGTCGGCGCCGAAGGTGCGCTCCACCCACTTGACGGCGAGGTCGTCCGGACCGGAAAGGCCTTCGCCGGACACCAGGAAGCCGAGTACGGCCATGATCGCGGCGCAAGTCACCGCGATGAGCCCGTACGGCGCTCTTCCGCTCATCCGGCGAGATTACGTGACGGGCGATCAGTCACCATGCAGGGACGGCTCGCGAGACGAAGGGGGTTTCGATGCGGATCAGTGTGGTCGGCGGCGGCGTGATCGGGCTGAGCTGCGCGCACCGGCTGGCCGGGGCCGGGCACGACGTCACGGTGATCACCGACGCCGGACCGGGGGAGACGACGTCGGCGGTCGCCGGTGGTGTGCTTTTTCCGCCGCTGGCGGCGAACTCCGGCCGGGTCGATCGCTGGACCGTGGGGAGCGTGCGGGAATACCGCTCGCTCGGCGCCCCCGGTGTCCGCGCGATCCGGGGGACCTATTTCGTCCCGCGCGAGGCGCCGGTGCCGTCGTGGGCGTACTCCATGCCGGACCTCGACCACGAACCCGGACGGCTCACCTTCACGACCGCGGTGATCGACACCCCGGTGTACCTGGCCTGGCTCGCCGGACAGGTCGCCGCGCTGGGCGCGCGCACCGAATACCGCACCGTCTCGCGGCTCGACGACCTCGACGCGGACCTGGTGGTGAACGCGGCCGGGCTCGGCGGCGGGCGGCTGGCGGGGGACAGCACTGTGGTGCCGGTCGGCGGCCACGTCGTCCACCTCGCCGATCCGGGGTTGACCGAGTGGATCGTCGACAGCTCCTCTCCGGTGCTTCGGCACGTGATCCCGCACGGACGGCACGTCGTCTGCGGCGGCACGCAGGAACCCGGACGCGCCGACGTCACGCCGGATCCCGGGGTCACCGCGGACATCGTGCGGCGGTGCCGGGAACTCGTGCCCGAACTGGCGGACGCGCCGGTGCTGGGCGCGAAGGTGGGTTTGCGGCCGTTCCGGCCCGAGGTCCGGCTGGACCGCGAAGGCGACGTCATCCACTGCTACGGGCACGGGGGCGCCGGGATCACGCTGGCTTGGGGCTGCGCCGACGACGTCTTGGGCCTGGTGTGACCCGCATTGAGAGGACTAAACGCGCGGGGTGGTCGTGAGTGGCGATTCGGGTTAGAACCCGAATCGCCACTCACGACCACCCCGACCGACCACGGACCACGGACTGGGATGGGTGTCATGTCAGCGGGGTAGTGAGGGGCTCCTTCACTACCCTCAGGGTAGGAAAGGAGGCCTTCACGGCGAGGTGAGCTGGTGCGGGGAGATCACTGCGAACGCGGGACTCAGAGGGCGGCGAAGGCGGCGAAGTCCGCTTCGGTCTGATCCGCGTACCGCACCGCGTAAGCCCCGATCGCCTCGTCGAGGTCGTCGTCGTCCTCGAAGTACCCCGCCAGCAGTTGCGGATGCAGTGACCGCGCGTGCGCCCGGGCCAGCAACGCGCCCGCCAGCCGGCCGTAGTCGTCGAGGTGGTCCTTCTTCAACTCCGCGGGATCGATGTCGCCCTTGAGGTTACGGAACTGCCGCACGATGTACGGCACGCCGTCGATGGTCGTCCAGCCGAGCAGGATGTCGGTTTCGGCCTGCACGAGCCGCGCTCCCTCGACGATCCGGCGGCCCTCGTGGTCCGGTGAAGTCAGCCCGAGATAGGGCGACAGCGCCGACGGCTTGGCCTGTTTCACTTGCAGCACAAGGTCTTCACCGGAGTTTCCGTGCAGCAGCGCGACGTAGCTCCGCAACCCGACGCTACCGGTGCCGACCACCCGGAAGGCCACATCGGACACCCGATACCGCGAGATCAGCGTCCGCCGCGACTCACGCACGGTGTCCACATAGGACACCAATCCGGTGATCACGGCCTCCGCCGTCGCGTCGTCGACGTGCGTGAGGACCGGCGGGTCTTCGACGAACCGGTGCCGTTCGAGGCCGGTCCGGTGGTCGTCGATGCGCCGGGTCCACTTCGCGGTGACCTTCGCGCTGGTGTTCTTCCGTGCCTTCTCGGCCGCTTCTTCGAAGTCGTCGATCAGGTCGTGCGCCTTGACCGTGCTCAGCACCGACGCGTCCGGCAGCGCGTTCCACGATCGCAGGAACGGCAGTTCCGCGAGCCCTCGGATGGTGCGCCGGTAGGATTTCACCGCGTCCTCGGCGGCTTCGCGGCAGCCCGACTCGCCGATGCCGCCCTCGCGCCCGGCCAGCACGAGACTCGCGGCGAGCCGCTTGAGGTCCCATTCCCACGGGCCGGGCACGGACTCGTCGAAATCGTTGATGTCCATCACGATCTGGCCCTCGGGCGTGCCGTAGAGCCCGAAGTTCGCCGCGTGCGCGTCCCCGCAGAGCTGCGCCGTCAGTCCGGACGTGGGCGTTCCCGCCAGATCCGCGGCCATCAGCCCGGCCGCTCCCCGGTAGAAGGTGAACGGCGACGCGAGCATGCGCTCGCGCCGCAGTTCCACCAGTTCCGGCAGACGGCCTTCATTGCTCCGCGCGAAGAACTCCGCCACGTCGGGCCGGTCGGCGCTCGCCGCGGCGTGGTCGTGCGCGGACGTCGGCGCCTTGTCCCGCAGCGCCTTACCCCTCGCGAACCAGTCCTCCGGCGACACCGTCTCGGTGCCGACCAGCGGCCGCTCCACCCACTCCCGCTCGTCTCCCATGGACAGGCAACGTACAGCCCGTCCGAAAGGTTCACCGGGTCCCGACGACCTCCGTGATCGCGTCGATACCGCGGTCGAGTTCCTCGCGGGTGATCACCAGCGGCGGCGCGATCCGCAGCGTGTGGTCGTGCGTCTCCTTGCACAGCACGCCGCGTTCGGCCAGCGCCGTGGACGCCTCCCGGCCGGTCGGGCCGCCGGGCGCGATGTCGACGCCCGCCCACAGCCCGCGCCCGCGGACCTCGGCCAGCCCGTCGCCGACCAGTTCGCCGAGCCGCGCGTGCAGGTGGGCGCCCAGTTCCCGCGAGCGCTCCTGGAACTCGCCGGTCTTCAGCAGCCCGACCACGGCCCGCCCGATCGCGCAGGCGACCGGGTTCCCACCGAAGGTGGAGCCGTGCTCGCCCGGCCGCAGCACCCCCAGCACGTCCTTGCCGCCGACGACGGCCGACACCGGCATGATCCCGCCGCCGAGCGCCTTGCCGAGGGTGTAGACGTCGGCGCGCACGCCTTCGTGGTCGAGCGCGAGGACGGTGCCGGTGCGCGCGAGGCCGGACTGGATCTCGTCGGCGATCAGCAGGACGTCGTGCTCGTCGCAGAGCCGCCGCGCTTCGGCGAAGTAGCCGGCGGGTGGCACGATCACGCCCGCCTCACCCTGCACTGGCTCCAGCAGGATCGCGGCGGTGCGCTCGGTGATGGCGTCGCGCAGCGCGTTGGCGTCGCCGTACTTGACGGTGACGAAGCCCGGGGTGAACGGGCCGAAGTCGGCGCGCGCGGTCTCGTCGGTGGAGAAGGACACGATGGTCGTCGTGCGGCCGTGGAAGTTCGACCCGGCGACGATGATTTCGGCGGTCCCGTCGGGGACGCCCTTGACCCGGTAGGCCCACTTGCGGGCGATCTTCACCGCGGACTCGACGGCTTCCGCGCCGGAGTTCATCGGCAGCGTCATCTCGGTGCCGGTCAGCTCCGCGAGTTCCCGGCAGAAGAGCCCGAGCTGGTCGTGGTGGAAGGCGCGCGAGGTCAGCGTGACCCGGCCGAACTGCTCGATCGCGGCGGCGATGAGCCCGGGGTGGCGGTGGCCGAAGTTCAGCGCGGAGTAGCCGGAAAGGAAGTCGAGGTAGGTCTTCCCCTCGACGTCGGTGACCGAAGCGCCCTCGGCGGTGGCGATCACCACGGGCAGGGGGTGGTAGTTGTGCGTGCTCCACTGCTCGTCGAGCGCGATGAAGTCGGCGGTCGTCATGCGTTCAGGTTAGATGGCCATCCGTCCCCTTTCATCCGGGAAACGTTGCTTTGACCCGTTGTTCGTTGCGTATCGACTCCTTTCTGTGGCGAAATCGTGCGAGCGAGTACTCGATCATCGCAGGCGCGGGGTGCGAACCGCGGTTATCGTCGCCAGATGGCGAAAAAGGATCACGTCTCCGTCCGGGACGCGCTGAGGATCGGCAAGGGGACCGAGCGGCACGATCCGGGCTCGTTCCCGATCGGGCCGCACAAGAAGCCGAAGGCGCTGAAGGACCTCCTCGGCTCCGGCGACAAGCTCGCCAAACTGCAGGAGGCCCTTTACGCGGAGGGCGTCGGCGGAGGGAACCGCAGCGTCCTGCTGGTCCTGCAGGGGATGGACACCTCCGGCAAGGGCGGCACGGTGGGCCACGTCCTCGGCCTGGTCAACCCGATGGGCGTGCGGTACGTGAGCTTCAAGAAGCCGACCGCGACCGAGCGGCGCCACCCCTACCTGTGGCGGGTCCGCAAACAGCTCCCCGGGCCGGGGCAGGTCGGCGTCTTCGACCGCTCGCACTACGAGGACATCCTGGTCCCGCGCGTGCAGAAGCTGGTCCCCGCCGAGGAGTGGCGCAAGCGCTACGCCGAGATCAACGAGTTCGAGCGGGAACTGACCGACGCGGGCACGACGATCGTGAAGGTGTTCCTCGACATCTCTCCCGAGGAGCAGTTGCGGCGGCTCAAGGCGAGGCTGGAGAACCCGGCGAAGTGGTGGAAGTACAACTCCGCCGACCTCGACGCGCGCGCCCAGTGGAACGACTACCAGAAGGCCTACGCCGACATCTTCGCCAAGACCTCCACCCAGGCGGCGCCCTGGTACGCCGTCCCCGCCGACCACAAGTGGTACCGCAACTGGCTGGTCGCGCGGCTCCTGATCGAGACGATCGAGGAGATGGACCCGAAGTTCCCGCAGGCGGCTTTCGATCCCGAGACGGAACTGAAGAAGCTGGAAGGCGTTGGCGTACCGGGATGAGTGTCTGAGAGAGTGCGGACGTGACCGACACCAGCCTCGAAGATCTTCCGTTCCTCCGCCGCCAGGCCCGCACCCAGCGCTTCACCCTCGGCGCGCCGAAAGAGTTCAAGGTCGCCCCGGACGCTTCCCGCATCCTGTTCCTGCGGACCGAGTCCGGCACCGACCCGCGGCACAGCCTGTGGTCGTTCGACGTCGCTTCGGGCGAGGAGACGAAGCTGGTCGACGCGGCCGACTTGCTGCCCGGTGAAGAGGACCTGCCCGCCGAGGAGCGCGCCCGCCGCGAGCGCAGCCGGGAGACCGGCGGCGGCGTGGTCGGCTACGCGGTCGACGACGCCTTCACCGTCGCCGCGTTCTCCCTGTCGGGCAAGCTGCACACCCTCGACCTGACGACCGGCGCGGTGTCCGTGCTGGTGGAGGGTTCGGTCGTGGATCCGCGGCCCAGTCCGGACGGCAGCCGCGTGGCCTACGTCCGCGACCGGCGCCTGCGGGTGATCGACCGCGCCACCGGCGAGGACCGCCTGGTAGTCGAGGAAGAGGGCGAGGACATCGCCTGGGGGCTCGCGGAGTTCATCGCGGCCGAGGAGATGGGCCGCACCCGCGGCTATTGGTGGTCGCCGGACGGGAAGAGCCTGCTGGTGGAGCGGTCCGACCGGGCGGCCGTGCCGCGCTGGACGATCGCCGACCCGGCCAACCCGCAGTCGGCGGCCAACGTCGTCGCCTACCCGGCGGCGGGGACGAAGAACGCCGACGTGACGCTGGCGATCATCGGGCTCGACGGCTCGCGGGTCGACGTGGCGAAGACGGACTGGGAATACCTGGCGGCGGTGCACTGGTCGGCGGCGGGCAAGCCGCTGCTGTCGGTCCAGTCGCGAGACCAGCGCCGGCTCGAGATCCAGGCCGTCGACCCGGCGGACGGTTCGGTCGAGGTCCTGCACACCGAGACCGACGAGCACTGGGTCGAGCTCGTCGCTGGTGTCCCGGCGTGGACGACCGACGGCCGCCTGGTACGCGAGAGCGCCGCCGACGGTGACCACCGGCTGATCGTCGACGGGGTCGCCCTCACCCCACCGGGACTGCAGGTGCGCCAGATCCTGCACGTCGGCGACGAGGTGCTGTTCAGCGCATCCGAGGCCGATCCGACACAGATCCACGTTTTCCGCACCGAAGGCGGGGAACTCCGTTGTCTGTCCACTGAGGACGGCGTGCACGTCGGCGCCGGAACCGCTTCGCTGGCTGTGCTGTCCTCGTGGAGCCTGGAGCGCAGCGGGCCGGTGGTGACCGTCGTGTCCGGAGAGAAGACGGTGGCGCGGATCGGTTCCTACACCGTGGATCCCGATGTCGCGCCGAATCTGACCTGGCTGACGCTGGGAGAGCTGGGCCTGCGCGCCGCGCTGGTGCTGCCGACCGGATACGAGGAGAGCGAAGGCAAGCTGCCGGTGCTGCTCGACCCGTACGGCGGCCCGCACGCCCAGCGTGTCCTGCAGACCCGCAACGCCTTCCTGACCCCGCAATGGCTGGCGGACCAGGGCTTCGCGGTGCTGGTCGCCGACGGGCGGGGCACGCCCGGCCGGGGCGCGGCGTGGGAGAAGGAGATCGCGGGCAAACTCGCCGACGTCACCCTCGCCGACCAGGTCGACGCCCTGCGAGCGGCGGCCGCGCTCCATCCGGAACTGGACACCGAGCGGGTCGCGATCCGCGGCTGGTCCTACGGCGGCTACCTGTCCGCATTGGCCGTCCTGCGCCGCCCCGACGTCTTCCACGCCGGTGTCGCGGGCGCCCCGGTGACCGACTGGTCGCTGTACGACACGCACTACACCGAGCGCTACCTCGGGCTGCCGCAGGAGGAAACGGCGTCGTACGAGCACAACTCGCTGATCGCCGACGCCGGTGACCTGTCCAGGGCGCTGCTGATCGTGCACGGCCTCGCCGACGACAACGTTTTCGTCGCCCACTCGTTGCGCCTGTCGTCGGCACTGCTGGCCAAGGGACGCCCGCACGTGTTCCTGCCGCTGGCCGGGGCGACGCATATGACGCCGCAAGCCGAAGAGGTGGCGGAAAACCTGATGCGCACGCAGGTGGACTGGATCGTGCGCGAGCTGTCCGGTGACGCGGCGAAGAGCGAGGAGAACGCATGAAACGGTGGGGCATCACCATTCCGCTGACCGGGGTGCCGCTCGCGGCGCACAAGGAGCTGGTCGAGCAGCTGCCCGACCTCGGCTACACCGACGCGTGGTCGGCCGAGACAGCGGGCAACGACGCCTTCACCCCGCTGGTGCTGGCTTCGCAGTGGGCGCCCCAGCTGCGGCTCGGCACCGCGATCGTGCCGGTGTACACCCGAGGGCCCGGCCTGCTGGCGATGAGCGCGGCCACCGTCGCGGAACTGGCGCCCGGCCGGTTCGTCCTCGGTATCGGGGCTTCGTCGCCGGTGATCGTGAAGAACTGGAACGCCGCCGAGTTCGAGGCCCCGTTCGCGCGGTCGCGGGACACCCTGCGTTTCCTGCGGTCGGCACTGGCGGGGGAGAAGGTCACCGAGGAGTACGAGTCCTTCTCCGTCAGCAAGTTCCGGCTGGAGCGCCCCGCCGACCCGCCCCCGTCGATCATGCTCGCCGCGCTGCGGCCCGGCATGCTGCGGCTGGCCGCGCGGGAGGCCGACGGTGCCATCACCAACTGGCTCGCGGCCTCCGACGTGCCCAAGGTGCGCGAGGAGATCGGGCCGGACACCGAACTGGCCGCCCGGATCTTCGTCTGCCCCACCGAGGACAAGGCCGCCGCGCGCGGGCTCGGCCGGATGCTCATCTCGAGCTACCTGACCGTGCCGGTGTACGCGGCGTTCCACGACTGGCTCGGCCGGGGTGAGGCGCTCGCGCCGATGCACGAGGCGTGGGCCGCCGGCGACCGGCAGAAGGCCAACCAGGTCATCCCGGACGAGGTCGTCGACGACCTGATCGTCCACGGCAGCCTCGATTCCTGCCGCGAGCAGGTGCAGTCCTATGTGGACAACGGGCTGACGACGCCGATCATCGCGCTGCTGCCGACGGGTGAGGATCCGTTCGCGCAGGTGCGGGGTCTGGCGCCTCGGTCCTGACTTGGGTCCCGAACGCTATGAAAGGACCTTTCCTTGCAAATTTTGCAAGGAAAGGTCCTTTCATAGCGCGCGCGGGCACTCAGGTGACGTTGAAAAGCTCCTCGTACCGCGAAGCCATCATGTGCGAACCCTTGATCTCCGACGTCGTCGCCGCGTCCAGGATCCCCACCTCCTCCGCGTAGGTCGCGCCACCGGAAGGCCCCAGCGGCAGCGAGATCATCGGCCCGCCGGGCGTGTGGGTCCGCAGTTCGCCGCCCTCGATCAGGGCCCGGATGTTGGCGACGACGACCTCGGCGTGGTCACCGGCCACCTTCGCCAGTTTCCCTTCCGGCAGCGCGGTGATGTCCCCGAGCGCGAACACCCGTTCCTGCCCGGGAAGCCGCAGCTCGGCGGTCACGGCCACCTGTCCGTTCGGCTGCCGGGCGGCGGCGAGGTCACCGTCGAGGTACGCCGTGTGCGGGGCGCCTCCGAAGCACTGGAACCACAGGTCGGCGGTCACCTCACCGCCGGAGGTCAGTGCCGCGGTGAATGTCTTGGCCTGTCCCGGTTCCGAGACCGGTGACTCGGTCAGCGAAGTGCCCAGCAGGAGTTCGACGCCCAGTTCGTCGAGCTGACGGCGGATTTCGGCGCGGAAGTCGGCCGGGAAGCCCGGCAGGATTTCCTCCGCCGGGTCGACGATCGTCACGGCCTTCTCCGGCCACACTGCTTTGATCTCGCCGGCCAGTTCGAGGCCCACCGGGCCCGCGCCGAGCAGCAGGACCTTCTCCGCGCCCGCGAGTTCTTCCCGCGTGGCATGGATTTTCGCCTTCGCCGAAGCGCTGTCCCGGAAATCGATCTTCGCCGGGAACGGGTACGCCGAACCGGTCGCCAGCACGAGGTAGTCGGGGGTGAGCCGTTCGCCCGACGCGAGCGTGACGCCGTCCTGGTCCACGCTCGCCGCGCGGTCGCGCACCACCCGTCCGCGTTCGAGGAGCCGGTCGTAGGAGTAGAAAAGCCGGTCTGTCCACTCGGGATCGACGAGCCCACGCAACGCGGCGACGTGATGGACGAAGTCCTCGCGCGGCTCGACGAGGACGACGTCGGTGAACGAGTCCAGTTCCTTGGCGACGGTGGTTCCGCCGTATCCCCCGCCGATGACGGCCACGGTCGTGGTCATGAGATCCCCTAGTTCGTAGTACGGAATGTTGGTACTGCGAACTACAGTAGTTCGTACTCCGAACGATCGTCAAGTAGTCTTAGGTCATGACCACGGCCGAAGACCTCGGATTCGCGACAGCGCTGGTCCGCCTCTCGCATCTGGTGCAGCGGGCCTTCATCGACGTCGGCCGCTCGCACGACCTCACTCCGCAGCAGGCGCAGCTGCTCTGTGTGCTGGCGCAGCGGGAGACGGGCGTCGGGATGACCGAGCTAGGCCGGATGCTGAACCTGGAGAAGTCCAGCGTCACCGGCCTGGTGGACCGGGTGCAGCGGCGGGCCCTCGTCGAGCGGGTCGCGGACGCCGGCGACCGCCGCGCGCTGAAGATCAGGCTCACCGAGGAGGGCCTCCGGCTCGCGAACGCCGCGCACGAAGGCGTCGTCGAGAAGCTGGAGCAGATGGCTTCCGAACTGCCGGTCGAACAGCGGGAAGCGGTCGCCGCGGCCGCGTGGCGGATGGCGTCCGAAGACTGAATCAGTGCCAGAGAGCGGCGGCCAGCGCCAGCCCGGCCGTCGCGGCACCGATCCCGGCGACCACCGTGACGCCGACGTTCAGCACCGCGCGCAGCCGCGCCTTTTCGGTGAACAGGCGCAGTGTTTCGTACCCGAAGGTCGAAAAGGTGGTGAGCCCGCCGCAGAATCCGACGGCCAGTAGCGAGCGGACCGCGTCCGGCTGGCCGCCGTGCAGTGCCCAGCCGGTGAGGAAACCGAGGACCGCCGAGCCCGCGACGTTGACCGCGAGCGTGCCCCACGGGAACGCGCCGCCCAGCCACGCTCGCGTCCGCAGATCGGTCAGGTAACGCAGGATCGCGCCGGTGCCACCACCGAGCGCGACGAAAAGAACGGTCATTTCACCACCGCACGGGTGATCTCGTGCCCGGCGTAGACCACGATCAGTGCGGCGGCCACGGTGCCGAGCGCGTAGGCCAACCCGGTGAACGGATGCCCCGTCGTCACAAGATCGAGTGTCTCCGTCGCATAGGTCGAAAACGTGGTGTAACCGCCCAGGATCCCGACTCCGAGGAACGGGCGCAGCAACCGGTGCGGGTCGGTCTTCGCGGTCAGCAGTGCCATCAGGACGCCGATCAGCAGACAGCCGGAAACGTTGATGGCGAAGGTCGAAAGCGCGAAGTGACCCCGGGAATGGGGGAGTGCGACCGACAGGCCGTAGCGCGCCAGACTGCCCAGCGCGCCGCCCGCGCCGATGGCCGCGAGCACGTCCCAGCGCGGGCGCGGGACGGATGCCGGATCAGCCATGGATGGCAGCTTAGAACCGCTGTCCGGGTGAACCGGCGTCACGGTGTCGAAGATCGCTCACAAGGCCGTTTTTCCCTGCTGAGCGGTGATTTTTCGCTGGACGTGTCGTAGGCTGGGCGGCGCTCCAGGCCGATTTTCGGTCCGTCCGCTCGTCTAGGTGAAGGTGGCAGGATGGCACAGGAACAGTCAGGTACGCAGGCTCCCGACAGCGGTTTGCTGATCGAGGTGGAGAAGATCCCGACAGCGGTGGATCGCGGGAAGGCCAACGGCGCCGCCGCGGACAACGACGGTAACGACGGCTGAGTGCCCGAAACGCCGACGCTGGCTGACCTCGTGGCTCCGCTCGGGGTCAGCCAGTTCTTCCGCGAAGTCCAGGGCGAGACCTACCGCCGTTTCGAAGGCCGCGCGGGCCGGTTCGCCGACCTGCTGCCGTGGCCGGCGCTGAACGCGATCCTCCGGCAGCACCGCCTGGAGTTCCCGCGGCTGCGCCTGGCGCTCGACGGGACGCCGGTCCCCATGGAGAGCTACACCGATCTCGTCCCCACCCGCCGCAATGGCACCGTCCCCCGCCTGCGGGCCGCTCCGTTCACCGAGCATCTCCGCGGCGGCGCGACGATGGTGCTCGACGCCATCCAGGAACTCAGTGACCCGATCGGCGACTTCGCCAGGAGTCTCGAACACGACCTCCGCGAAAGCGTCCAGGTCAACCTGTACGCCGGCTGGGGCGTGACCCACGGCTTCGACGTGCACTGGGACGACCACGACGCGTTCATCATCCAGGTCGCCGGCCGCAAACGCTGGCGGATGCACGGTCCGACCAGGCCGGCCCCGTTGCATCGCGACGTCGAACAGCCGGAGCGGCCAGGCGAGCCGATCGACGACTTCATCCTCGAAGACGGCGACGTCCTCTATGTCCCGCGCGGGCACTGGCACGACGTCACCGCGGTGGGGGAGATGTCGCTGCATCTCACGCTCGGTTTCAATCCGGCCACCGGGATCGACCTGGTCTCCTGGCTCGCCGACAAACTGCGGGCGAGCACCGTGTTCCGCCAGGACCTCCCGAGGTTCGGGACGGCGGAGGACCGGGCCGCCCGCGCCGCCGCACTGCGCGAAGAGCTGGAAGCCGCGCTGACCGATGGCGTCGTCGACCGGTTCCTCGCCGATCGCGACGCGTCGGCCCCGGCGCATCCGCGGGTGGGGCTCCCCTGGGCGGCGACCACCGGCCTGCTGCCCGACGGCGACGAGACCGAGGTCCGGTTCCTCGTCCCGAGGGCGGTCCTCGAAGAAGGCGACGGCCGGGTGACGCTGCTGGCGGACGGTAAACGGTTCGTCTTCGCCCTCGCCGCCGCTCCGGTGCTGAAGGCCCTGCTCGACGGCACCCCCCAGGCGGTCAAACGACTCGCCGAACTGTCGGAACTCGATCGGGGGACCGTGCGGGCCCTCCTCGGCGAGCTGACGGCGCAGGGACTCCTCTCGGTCAGTTGAAAGTCACAAGGGACGAGAAGTGTGAAGGGAGAGTGGACGGGGTAAGCTAAGGCATGCCTAAGGTCAAGTCCGGAGGGGTCAGCCGATGACCGCTCAGCTCTCGGACACCGAAGCGCCGCCCGCCGCTTTGCCGGGCTGCGCGACCGTCGCGCGCATGCTCGGCGCGAATCCCGCCGGCACCGCCGCCGACATGCGCTGCTGGCTGCTGATCGAGCAGCCGGGCCCGTGGACGGCGGACGCGCTGGAAAATCTCCTCGACGAGGCATTTCCCACCGAGCGGCGTGAGCTGCTCGAGAACTTGAGACGTTCGCACGGCCTCCGTCCGCTGCTGATCCGCCGTCCCGGCAAGCATCGGCGCGATCCGGATCGCCCTCGTTCGGTGTACGTCGGCGGTGGCGAACCGGGCAACCGCTGGCTGGAGCGGCTGGAGATCCGCGACCTGAGCGAACTGGCCGAACTGGACCTCCAAGCGGTCGCGGACGGCGTCGGCGGCCTCGGCACGCGGGTGCGCGGGCCGCTGTTCCTGGTCTGCACGCACGGCACCAAGGACATGTGCTGCGCCGTGCTCGGCCGCCCGCTGGCCTCGACGCTCAACATCAATCACCCCGGCCGGGCCTGGGAGGTCAGCCACGTAGGCGGTGACCGCTGGGCGGGTAACCTGCTCGTGGTCCCCGACGGTTTCCTGCACGGCCAGCTCAATCCGGCCGAAGCGGCGCTGGTCGCCAAATCCGCGCTGCGCGGGCAGGTCGAACCGGAGCAGCTGCGCGGCCGGACGTCCGCGCCCACGGCGTGGTCGCAGTTCGCGGAGATCGCGATCCGGCGGCAGACGAATCTGTCCGGTTTGGACGACGTGATCGCCGTCCAGGAGGAGCCGCTGCTCGAAGCCGACGCGCGAGTGGTCACCGTGCGCGGCGGCGACGACTTCTACTCGGTGACGGTGCGCCGCCGGTCGGCGACACCGCGCGGCGAGAGCCGGTGTGCCGGGCTCATCCAGCCCGCCGGGTATGTCACGGAGAACATCGCGCAGCTCTGACCCCGCGTTTAGTCCTCTGAACGCGGTACTTGCACGCGCAACTACCGCGTTCAGAGGACCGGGACGACTAACCCTCATTAACACTCACGACCCCACGCGGAACCGGGCATAAAAGCACCAACCGTCCTTTGTGGACCCTGCCGCCACGTCGGCGTCCAGAAGCGGGCCTGTCTCGACTTCGCCGGGATCCTGGCCAAGCGGGAAAGATCACCCTCGCTCGAACACCTGTTTGACAGCTGTCTAGAACATGTGTTCGACTGGCCGGGTGCGATGGGATCGACAGCGGGCGGACGGCGGCGAGCCGGTCCTGCCCGGCATGGGCGGGCTGGGACGGCCGGTGCGCTCGCCCGAATTCGACGGCGTCACCTTTCACGAGGTGCACGCCAAATCCGTGCTGAACAAGGTGCCAGCGGGGTCGGGTGTCCCGTTCGGCTGGACGGTGAACCCGTACCGCGGCTGCTCTCACGCGTGCACGTACTGCCTTGAAGGCGGGACGCCGGTCCTGATGGCCGACGGCCGGGCGAAACCGCTGGCGGAGCTGGCGCCCGGTGACGAGATCTACGGAACACGCGGACGCGGCGCGGGGCGGCGGCTGGTGCCGACGACTGTCCTCGCGCACTGGTCGACGCTCAAACCGGCCTATCGCCTGACCCTCGACGACGGCACGTCCATCGTGGCCAGTGGCGACCACCGGTTCCTCACCGGACGCGGGTGGAAGCACGTCACGGGCACAAGGTGGGGCGCGGCGCAGCGACCGCATCTGATCGGGGGCACGGAACTGGTCGGGGTCGGAAAGCTCGCCCGCACCCCGGACGACACCATCGGATACCGCGCCGGGTATCTCTGCGGGATGCTGCGGTCCGGCGGTTTCTCGGCCGAAAAGGACGCCGCCGACCGCGCGC
Source organism: Amycolatopsis sp. NPDC034160 (assembly GCF_055575355.1). Taxonomy (NCBI): domain Bacteria; kingdom Bacillati; phylum Actinomycetota; class Actinomycetes; order Pseudonocardiales; family Pseudonocardiaceae; genus Amycolatopsis; species Amycolatopsis sp. NPDC034160. Next base: position 57,043 of record NZ_JBVISU010000027.1, read on the forward strand.
TCAAGTACCTGCCCGATTTCGGGGCGTCGGTCGGTTTCGTCCAGGTGCCGCCGTCGCCGGATTCCCATTGGCAGCGCGGATTTCTGGCCGGGCTGTTCGACCTCGCCGGCGGATACCGGCACGGCGCGCTGCGGGTCACCCACGATGAACAGGACATCGTCTCGACCTTCTGTGCCGCTCTCGGCAACTTCGGTTTCCGTTACGTGAAGACCGAAAACGTCAAGTTCAGTCCGTTGTGGACGGTTCAGCTGCTCGGCGGGCCGTCGGAGGAGATGCGTTTCTTCCACCTCACCGATCCCGCCGTCGGCTGGAAACGGTCGCTCGACGGCCTCGCGATCGGCCGGACCAGGCGGAAGGTGTCGTCCATCGAGGCGCTCGGCATCGAGCTGCCGCTGTTCGACATCACCACCGGCACCGGTGACTTCATCGCCGACGGCATGGTCACGCACAACTGCTTCGCCCGGAACACCCACACGTACCTGGATCTCGACGCCGGACGCGATTTCGACACCCAGGTGATCGTCAAGGTCAACGCGCCCGAAGTGCTGGCCGCGCAGCTACGGCGCCCGAGCTGGACACGCGAGCACGTCGCCATGGGCACCAACACCGATCCCTATCAGCGTGCCGAAGGCCGGTATCGGCTGATGCCGCGCATCATCACCGCCCTCGCGGATTCGGGCACGCCACTGTCCATCCTGACCAAGGGGACCGTGCTGGCCAGGGATCTGCCGTTGCTGGAATCGGTGTCGAAGGACGTGCCCACCGGGCTGGCGATCTCGCTCGCGCTGCTGGACGAGGAGCTGCAACACCGCCTCGAACCGGGGACACCGAGCCCGCGAGCGCGGCTCGACCTGATCCGCAAGGCGCGGGACGCCGGGCTCCCGTGTTCGGTGCTGGTCGCCCCCGTGCTGCCTTATCTGACCGACTCGGTGGAGGCGCTCGACGCCTTGTTCGCGCGGCTGGCCGACGCCGGCGCCACCCGGGTCAGCGTCCTCCCGTTGCATCTGCGGCCGGGCGCGCGGGAATGGTTCGCGCGCTGGCTGGGCCGGGAACATCCGGAGCTCGTGCCGAAATATCGCGAGCTGTACGCGCGCGGTGCTTACCTCCCGAAGTCCTATCTGGAGCGGCTGGGGACGCGGGTCGGCCCGTTGCTGCGCCGTCACGGCTTCGGTTCCCGCGTGGACGACGCCGCACGCGGTCCGGTGACGGTGCCCGTGCAGCGCGTCGAGGAGGCCGCCGTACCGGAGGCGGAGCAACTCAAACTCCTGTGAAAGGCAAAGGTGGCCTTCACGGACTTCCGTGCTTGAGGGTTTCGGTGAGGGGTGGGTCAAGTTGGTCGTGAGTGGCGATTCGGGTTCTCACCCGAATCGCCACTCACGACCACCCCGGCCGACATCCGACACGCAATGTGAAAATTCTTACGCAGCAACGGATTCGGCCGTTCGGCCCAGCCGCTTGGCGGAAAACCTTTTCGTGCTTAATCTCGGAGGGAGGAAGGCGAGGAGGTGTCTGTTGACCACCCGGACGGATCGCACCGCCGCTGTTCGCATCGCCTGGGCCGCGACCAAGCTGACCAGGGCGGGCAGGCACCCCATCGCCATCGGCAGACTCGCCGCGACCGTCGGCTTCGAGCCCGGTGAGGCGCACCGGCTGATGGAGCTGATGGGGTTCGACATCCGCGACGGCCTGGTCATCATGGACCGCGGCTCGCGTCCCGGTACGGCGGATCGCGCGGGTTCGGATCGCTACCGCGTCGACCTGTTCCTGCTGGCCACCGCGACGGGGGAACCCGTGCACGCGGACGCGACCTGCCCGGCGACGGGCGCGCGCGTGCGGGTCCACTTCACCCGGGACAGGGTGCTGAGCGTCGATCCACCGCATGCCGTCGTCGCCGCGTCGAGGCTGCCCGGAATCGATCTCACCCTCGGCCCGGACTATGTCGAGGCGCTGGTCTGCACCCAGTTCTTCGCCTCGAAGGAGGCTGCCGCGGGCTGGCTGCTGGAGAACATCGACGGCCGGGTCCTGTCCGTGCCCGACTACCTGGCGCATACGCGGCGGATGGTCGCCGCGCTGGAGGCCTGGCCGACGCTCTAGCGGGGACGCTTGTACCTGGTCGCGAGGCATCGGGGGCGATTCGTTAGCCTTTGACGTCGGCGAAAAGCCGTCGAATCGCAGAAACGTGATGCCGAAGGAGAGCACCCGCAGTGCTTCGCACCCACAAAGCCGGCACCTTGCGTGCCGAGCACGCCGGTCAGACGGTCACCCTCACCGGATGGGTGGCTCGGCGGCGCGATCACGGCGGCGTCATCTTCATCGATCTGCGTGACGCCAGCGGCGTGAGCCAGGTCGTCTTCCGCGAGGGCGAGATGGCCGAGCGCGCGCACCAGCTGCGCTCCGAGTACTGCGTCCGCATCACCGGCGAGGTGTCGAAGCGCCCCGAGGGCAACGCCAACACCGAAATCCCCACCGGGGAGATCGAGGTGCTGGCCACCGAGCTCGAGGTGCTGTCCGAGGCCGCCGTGCTGCCGTTCCCGATCGACGACCGGGTCGACGTCGGCGAGGAGGTGCGCCTCAAGCACCGCTACCTCGACCTGCGCCGCAGCGGCCCCGCCGCCGCCATGCGGCTGCGCAGCGAGGTCAACCGGGCCGCCCGCGAGGTGCTGCACGCGCAGGACTTCGTCGAGGTCGAGACCCCGACCATGACCCGCTCCACCCCCGAGGGCGCCCGCGACTTCCTGGTCCCGGCCCGGCTCAAGCCCGGCTCCTGGTACGCGCTCCCGCAGTCGCCGCAGCTGTTCAAGCAGCTGCTCATGGTCGGCGGGCTCGAGCGGTACTACCAGATCGCGCGCTGCTACCGGGACGAGGACTTCCGCGCCGACCGGCAGCCGGAGTTCACCCAGCTCGACATCGAGATGAGCTTCGTCGAGCAGGACGACGTCATCACGCTCGGCGAGGACATCGTGACAGCGCTGTGGAAGCTGGTCGGTGCCGAGATCCCTCGCCCGTTCCAGCGCATCACCTACGCCGAGGCGATGGAGAAGTACGGTTCGGACAAGCCGGACCTGCGCTTCGACCTCCAGCTCACCGACATGACGGCGTTCTTCGCCGACACCCCGTTCCGCGTGTTCCAGGCGCCGTACGTCGGTGCCGTCGTGATGGCGGGCGGGGCCGACCAGCCGCGCCGCACCCTCGACGCCTGGCAGGACTTCGCCAAGCAGCGCGGGCACCGCGGGCTCGCCTACATCCTCGTGAACGAGGACGGCACGCTCGGCGGACCGGTCGCGAAGAACCTGTCGGAGAAGGAGCGCGAGACCGTCGCCGAGGCCGCCGGCGCCAAGCCCGGCGACTGCGTCTTCTTCGCCGCAGGCAAGGCCGCCGACGCGCGTTCGTTGCTCGGCGCCACGCGCCTGGAGATCGGCAACCGCCTCGGCCTGATCGACGAGAACGCCTGGTCGTTCGTGTGGGTCGTCGATTTCCCGATGTTCATCTCCGCCGAGGAATCCGACGACGTCGCCGTCGGCAGCGGCAAGTGGAAGGCCCTGCACCACGCCTTCACCTCGCCGACCCCGGAGTGGATCGGCAAGCTCGCCGACGACCCCGGCGGCGCGCTGGCCTACGCCTACGACATCGTCTGCAACGGCAACGAGATCGGCGGCGGCTCGATCCGTATCCACCAGCAGGAACTGCAGAAGCAGGTCTTCGAGCTGATGGGCCTGACCGAGGAGGAGGCGCAGGAGAAGTTCGGCTTCCTGCTCGACGCCTTCGCCTTCGGCCCACCGCCGCACGGCGGTATCGCGTTCGGCTGGGACCGGATCGTCATGCTGCTGGCCAAGGCCGAATCGCTGCGTGAGGTGATCGCGTTCCCGAAGACCGGCGGCGGGTTCGACCCGCTGACCGCCGCACCGGCACCCATCACGCCGGAGCAGCGCAAGGAGGCGGGCATCGACGCCAAGCCCGCGCCGCCCGCGAAGAACTGATGCTCCATCTCAGGGCCGTGTGCCCGCCGGACCGGACCGAAGAAGCGATCCGGATCCTGCGGGCGCACACCGGGACCGCGCACCTCGTCGTGCATCACGGGGTGGCGGTCGCTCCCGAGGGTGACCTGATCGAGGCGGACATCGCCCGCGAGGCGACCGACGAGATCATCGAATCGCTGTGCGGGCTCGACCTCGACCACACCGGCGGGATCACGCTCGAAGCGCTGGACACCGCGGTGTCCGACGCCGCGGACCGGGCCGAGGAAGCCGCGCCGGGTGAGGCGGCGGACGCGGTGGTGTGGCAGGAACTCGTCGGCCGCACCGGCGAGGAGTCCCGGCTCACCTGGACCTTCCAGGCGTTCCTGACCATCGCGTGCCTGCTGGCCGCGGTGGGGGTGATCACCAACTCGTCGGTCACCATCGTCGGCGCCATGGTCGTGGGGCCGGAATTCGGCCCGCTCGCGGCGATCGCGGTCGGGCTGGTGCTGCGCCGGGCAGATCTGGTGAAACAGGGCGGGATCGCGTTGCTCGGTGGGTTCCCGATCGCCATGGCGGTCACGCTGGGCGTCGTCGTCGTCGGGAATCTGACCGGTGTGCTCGACGTGGACAAGCTCGCGAGCAACCACGAGGTGGATTTCGTTTACCAGGTGGGAATCGCGTCGCTCATCATCGCGCTGCTGGCGGGCGCGGCGGGGATGCTTTCCATGACGTCGGCCAAATCCGCCGCGCTGGTCGGCGTGTTCATCTCGGTGACCACCGTCCCGGCGGCCGGGTACGCGGTCGTCGCCGCGGTTGCCGGTCAGTGGGAACGGTGTCTTTATTCGGCCGGTCAACTGCTGGTCAATCTCATCGGAATCGTTGCAGCTGCGGCCATTGTGCTGACATTGCGCCGTCGAGGGCAACGCTCGAGGGTAACGGAACGTCCGCTTTCACGCGGATGAGTCCCAGATCGCGTCAATGCGCGCGATTGCCCGGATCTCAGTGGTCATGGTTGCTCAGTCACGAGTAGGGTCGGTGGCAATGACAGTCGATACCTCCTCTGCCGATGATTCGACAGTCGGAGCCGAAACTCTCGCCGTCGCGGCGGCGGTCGCCGCCGGCGAGTCGGTTCTTTCACGCCGGTTCGGCAGTGCGATCACCCTCGTCGCCCCGGAGGACCTCGCCGGCAGCGGTCCGGCGACGGTGGTGCGGGCGCGGGTGGCGACGTCACCGTTCGCGCTGCCGCGCACCTTGGTCATCAAGCACTACCCCGATCCGCCCGAACCCGGCCGTCCCGATCCGTTCGCGCAGGAGGCGGTCAGCTACCAGCTGTTCACCGCGCTCGCGCCGGAGGACCGGATGTGCCCGGAACTGCTGGCACACGACGGCCGCGATCGCGTGCTGGTGCTCGAAGATCTCGGCGGCCTCCCCACGCTGCACGACAGGCTTCACGCCCGTGACGCTCGCGCCGCCGAACGCGCGCTGCTGTCCTGGGCCCGGTCGCTGGGCAGGCTCCACGCGAGCACCGCGAGCCGTGAGGCCGATTTCAACGCGCTGCTGCGCCGTCTCGGCGGTCCGGCGAAGAACGAGGACGTGCCGCTGCCCGCGGTCTGCGCGCAACTGCCGGATCTGCTGGAGGAACTGCTCGACGTCGAGACACCGGAGCCGGTGCAGCGGCGGGTCATGGAGGTCGCCGAGCGGGCCGGTTCGCCGTCCTACCGCGCGTTCAGCCCGGTCGACCTCAGCCCGGACAACAACCTCGTGACCAGCGACGGGGTGCGTTTCCTCGATTTCGAACGCGGCCGGGTGCGCAGCACGCTGATGGACGCGGCGTACCTGCGGCTGCCGTTCGCGTCCTGCGCGGACGCGCTGGCGCTGCCGCCGGGCATGAGCGAGGCGATGATCGCCGCCTGGCGGTCCGAGGTCGTCGCGGTCTGGCCATCCCTCGCGGACGAGGACGCGCTGGCCGAGCACCTGATGGACGGTCAGCTGCTGCTGTTGTGGTTCGTCACCTGGGAGATCCTCCCGGAACTCGACCTGAGCAGGCACGCGACGCCGATCAGCCGGGAGGCCGCGCTGGTGACCTGGTGGCGGGAGCTGGCCAAGCATTCGCTGCGTGCCCGCCTGACGGACATCTCCGAGCACGCCACCCGGGTCGCCGCGGCGCTCGGGGCCCGGTTGGGGCCGCACGCGGACCTCGCCTTCTACCCGGCGTTCCGGTAACCGCCGCACGGACTTTTCGCTCGGCCGTCCTCGTCGCGTTACCCAGGCATCACCGCCGGTGAGTCTGCGTGGCCGATGGTGGCTACCGTGACCGTGATCAGTGTCGAAGTCACTCCGAGTCCCGAACCTCTCCTTCCTCCCGCACCGGCCGTCCCGCGGTCCGCTCGCAGGCTGGTCGTGCTCGGTGATTCCACCGCGGTGGGCCTGGGTGACCCGCTGCCGAACCGAGGTGGCTGGCGCGGGGTCGGCCCGCTCGTCGCCGAGGCGCTGGGCGTCGAACCGGACGGCTATCTGAACCCCTCCTTCACCGGAGCGCGCATGGGATGCGTGCTGACGAAGCAGCTTCCCCCGGCCGTGGCACATCGTCCGGACGTCGCGCTGGTGGTGGCGGGGATGAACGACACGCTGCGGCCCGATTTCAGCGCCGGGAAGATCGCCGCGGACCTCACCGAGGTGATCCGCACGCTGGCCGCCGTCGGCACCACCGTGGTCCCGGTGCGCTACCACGACCACGGCAAGGTGTTCCGGCTCCCGCGGTCACTGCGGCGGGCGCTGAGCGAGCGGGTGGCCGAACTGAACGCCGCCATCGCCGGTGTCGTCGAGCGCGAAGGGGTGCCCTGTCTCGACCTCGAACTCCTGCCCGGCGCCTACGATCTCGCCGCGTGGAGCGTCGACCGGCTGCACCCATCGGAACTCGGGCACCGGATGCTGGCGACCGGATTCACCGAACGGCTCGCCGATGCCGGGTTCGCGGTGCCGCGTCCGGTCAGCCTGACCTGCTCGGGAGGCGTGGAGCCGAGCACCGCCGGCCACGTCGGCTGGTTGGTGCTGAAGGGCGTGCCGTGGGTGTGGCGGCGGGGCCGCGAGTTCGTCCCGTACGCGGCCGTCATCATGTGGCATGCGTTCCGGGAGCGGCTGCGCTGACCTGTGCCGGACAATGTCGGTGGCAACGGCTACCGTCGACACCGTGGCACAGGACGAACTTTTCACCGTGAACCCCGACCTCGGGCCGCCTCCGGAGCAGGCCGAGCCGAGGGAGGTCATGGGGGGTGGGCCCCTCGGAGAGGGGGGCGGGAGAAACGCCGTACCGGCCAGTGCGCCGCTGGCCGTGCGGATGCGGCCGCGGTCGCTCGGTGAGGTCGTCGGCCAGCAGCACCTGCTGCGCGAAGGCGCGCCGCTGCGGCGGCTCGTCGAAGGCGCCGCTCCGGCTTCCGTGTTGCTCTACGGCCCGCCGGGAACCGGCAAGACCACGCTGGCGAACCTCGTGTCGGCGGCGACCGGGCGCCGGTTCGTGGCGATGTCGGCGCTCTCGGCGGGGGTGAAGGAGGTACGCGGGGTCATCGAAGAGGCCCGGCGCCGCCGGAACTACAACGCCGAGAACACCGTCTTGTTCATCGACGAGGTCCACCGGTTCTCCAAGACGCAGCAGGACGCCCTGCTCGGCGCCGTCGAAGACCGGACGGTGCTGCTGGTGGCGGCCACGACGGAGAACCCGTCGTTCTCGGTGGTTTCCCCGCTGCTCTCGCGATCGCTGGTCCTGCAGCTGCGGCCGCTGACCGAGGACGACATCATCGCGCTGATCGAGCGCGCGCTGGTCGACGAACGCGGCCTCGGCGGTGAGCTCACGCTGACCGAAGACGCGCGGGCGCATCTGGTGCGGCTGGCCTCCGGGGACGCGCGGCGCGCACTGACCGCGCTGGAGGCCGCCGCGGACGCGGCGAGCGCGACCGAGGCCAAGACGATCGACCTCGCCATCGTCGAGTCCACAGTGGACAAGGCGGCGGTGCGCTACGACCGCGACGGCGATCAGCACTACGACGTCATCAGCGCGTTCATCAAATCGATCCGCGGGTCCGATGTGGACGCCGCGTTGCACTACCTGGCGCGGATGATCGAAGCGGGGGAGGACCCGAGGTTCCTGGCCCGGCGGCTGGTGGTGCACGCGAGCGAGGACATCGGGATGGCCGATCCGACGGCACTGCAATCGGCCATCGCCGCGGCGCACGCGGTGCAGTTCATCGGGATGCCGGAAGGCCGTCTCGCGCTGGCGCAGGCGACCGTACACCTGGCGACGGCACCGAAGTCGAACGCGGTGATCACCGGGATCGACGCCGCGCTCAGCGACGTCCGGTCCGGGCGGATCGGGACGGTACCGCCGCATCTGCGCGACGGGCACTACGCGGGCGCGGAGAAACTCGGCAACGCGAAGGGCTACCGGCATCCGCAAAAAGTGCCGGAAGGCGTTCTCGCACAACAGTATCCGCCGGACGAACTGGTCGGGCGGGACTACTACGAACCGACACAGCGAGGCGCGGAACGGACCCTGTACGAGCGGGTGCCGAAGCTGCGGCGCACTGTCCGGGGTGAGCGCTGACCTCCCGGCCTCGTGAGTGGTAATGACGGTTAGAACCGTCATTACCACTCACGAGACCGAAACGGTAAAGGGCGCTTGGGGTCCCCTTGAGCGCGCCCTGGGCAACTCGACGGCCGCCGTTCGCTTCACCGTCGCGAGCCGGGCACATCCGTGCGCGAGTATCGCGCGCATGGAAACCCCCAGGGTCGGTGTCCCCGACGCGCTGGCCTCGCGGATGTCGATGGCCGAACAACATGAATACCTGAGCCGCCGCTCGATGCTCAAGGGCGCCGCCGCCGGTGGCGCGCTGCTCGCGACCGGTCCGCTTCTCCTGCAGGGCACCGCGTACGCCGACGGCGACAAGGTCGTCCCGGCGGGGCGGCATCTCGCGTTCGGCCGGAACCCGAGGACGTCGATGCGGATCGCGTGGCAGGTGCCGGCGCCGGTGCGGAAGCCGTTCCTGCGCATCGCCGACCGGCACGGCGGCTGGAGCCACCGGATCCCGGCCGAGGTCCGCGTGCTGCATTCCGAGGTCGCCGGCGTCATCGCGCCCTACGACCAGTACTACCTGCACGCCGAGGCCGATCACCTGTGGCCCGGCCGCACCTATCGGTACGCCGTCGGGCACGAGGGTTTCGACCCGGCTTCGGGGGACGGCGGGCCCGCCGCGATCTCGACCTTCACCACCGCGCCCGCCCGGGGTGTCCCGGCGGACAAGTTCACCTTCACCGCCTTCGGTGACCAGGGCGTGTCGACGACGGCGCTCGCGCAGGACGGCGCCGTCGCGCGCCAGAACCCGCGGTTCCACCTGCTGGCGGGCGACATCGCCTACGCCGACCCGAGCGGCGCGGGCAAACCGCCGGGGTCCGAACCGGACGCGGACCACGACCTGTTCGATCCGCAGGTCTGGGACGCCTACTACCGCCAGATCGAGGGCGTCGCGGCGTCGGTGCCTTGGATGGTCACCACCGGCAATCACGACATGGAGGCCCTCTACTCGCCGGACGGCTACGGCGGCCAGCTCAAGCGCTGGGACTTCCCCGGCGGCGGCCCGCACGACTGCCCAAGCGTGTATTCGTTCATCTACGGCAACGTCGGGGTGATCTCGCTCGACGCCAACGACGTCTCCTACGAGATCCCCGCGAATCTCGGCTACTCGCACGGATCCCAGACCGCATGGCTCAAGCGGCGCCTGCGCTACCTGCGTTCGCAGCCGGACGTCGACTTCGTCGTGGTGTTCTTCCACCACTGCGCCTACTCGACGACTAATCAGCACGCGTCCGAGGGCGGCGTCCGCGAGCAGTGGGTCCCGCTGTTCGACGAGTACCAGGTCGACCTCGTCATCAACGGGCACAACCACATCTACGAACGCACCGACGCGCTTCGCGGCGGCAAGGTGACTCGCGAGGTCAAGATCGGCGACACCGTCGAGCCGGACCGCGACGGCACGGTCTACGCGACCTGCGGCGGAGGCGGGAAGAGTCTCTACAGCTTCCCGGTACCCGACACCTACGCGGGGGAGTTCCAGTCGTACCACTGGGTCAAGGGCGGCGAGAAGGTGACCGAAACGGTGCCCTGGTCACGCGTGCGCTACACCGGCTACTCGTTCCTCGCGATCGACGTCGAGCCCGCCTGGTTCGGCAGGCGGACGACCTTGACCGTACGGACCCTGCGCAACGACGGCGCGGAGATCGACCGGTTCACCCTCCGCCGCACCGCCGGACTCCACCGCTCGCGGTACGCGGCCGCCTCGGCTCTCGGCGCCGATCCAGGTGATGCCTGACGTATAACGGCCTATACTTTTCCGCATGGTGGGAGTCCATGTCATATCGTGGACGCGAGCCTAGGGTTCGGACCCGGCGGAGAAGAGGGAGTGCGATGACCCTGCTGACGGTGTGGCCGGACGACCGGCCCGGTGAGATCGCGCTCAGGACCGAGGACACGGCCGTGATCGTCGCGGAACTCGGTCGCCTCGGCGTCCGGTTCGAGCGGTGGGAGCTCGTCGAGGACCTGCCGCGTGACGTGACCCCGGAGCAGGTGCTGGCCGCCTACGAGGAGCCGATCGCCAAGATCTCGGCGGCCGCGGGGTACACGTTCGTCGACGCCGTCCGCATGACGCCGTCCGACGACCCCGGCTGGGCCGCCGAAGCCGCCGAGGCCCGGCAGAAGGTCCTCGCCGAGCACACCCACGACGATGACGAGGACCGCTTCTTCGCGCGCGGGTCCGCCGTGTTCTATCTGCACGTCGGCGGGCGGGTGTACGCCGTGCTCTGCGAGGCGGGGGACCTGCTGAGCGTGCCCGCCGGCACGACGCACTGGTTCGACATGGGGACGCGGCCCGACTACGTGTCGATCCGGTTCTTCCAGGACGACGGCGGCTGGGCGGGCACCTTCACCGGCGCCACGCCCGCGAAGGACTTCCCGGACTTCGACGCCCTGACCGCCGGCCGCCGCTGACTCGTGCGTGACAACGACCTCGTGAGTGGTAATGACGGTTAGAACCGTCATTACCACTCACGACCGCGCTGTCGGGGTCTGTCAGGCCGGTGCCCAGAGCGCGGGCACGTTCGGCGGTTCCCAGCCGGGCAGGGACCGGTGGCCCTGGCGGCAGACGTAGGACGCGCCGTTGTGGGTCACCTTGGCGCCGGTGGCGTAATCGACGTTCGGTGCCCAAGCACCCGACGGGACCGAGGTGGTCGTCGTCGGGGTGGTGGTGGTCGTTCGTGTCGTCGTGGTCGGACTGGTCGTCGTCGTGGGTGTCGTGGTGGTGGTGCCGGTGGTGGGTGTCGTGGTCGTCGTCGGCGGAGCGCCGCCGCCACGCGGGTGGTCCGACGTGATGGCGTACGTCGTCCCGCCGAAGGTGAAGGTGAAGTTCGACGGCGACGCGATCGGCATGTAGTAGTTCAGCCGGATCTCGACCGTGGCGCCCGGCGCGATGGTCTGCCAGCTCGGCACGGTCACCGCGACATGCTGGAAGTCCCCTTTCAGGCCGCCGACGTTGGGCCCGCTGTGGCCCTTGCTCGTGACGGCGAGGCCGAAGCCGGATTGGTCGGACATGCTGCCGGGCGCGCTCGTGCCGTAATCGAACTCGATCTTCGTGCCACCGGGGATGGTGGTGGTCGAATTGTTGGTCACGCGCATCCGTGGGGTGATCGGGTAGTTCGCGTCGCCCAGTGCGAACCCGGTCAGGTTGACGTTCACGTCGAGCACCGACGACGGAGCCGGGCGCGAGGACTTGCTGTTGCCGTAGGGAGCCGCACCGCGCAGGCCGTCGTTGATCTTCGTGATCAGCGTGTCGCCCATGAAGTACTGACCCTTGGCGTTGTCGAAGGCGTAGTCGCCGGCCAGTTCCCAGATCATGATGCCGCCGATGCCCTTGTCGGCGACGTACTTGGCCTTCGTGGCGAGCGAGGCTTCGTCCTCAGTGGACAGGAACACCTTCTTGTCGTTGTTCCACAGCCATGGCGTCACCATCGTGTTGTCATAGAACCTGTTGTAGGAGCCCGAGATCCGGTCGGTCGGGTCGGTCTTGGGAGTGAGCCCGTACGCCTCCAGGTAGTCCGGGGTGATCTCGTTCTCGAGGTTCTTGGCGTGCCACATGGGGTTCGCGCCCGCCGGTACCTCGCCACCCGCCAGGCCGAGGTCGTGCCAGAGGTTGTCGATGCCGACCGCGCCGTTTCCGCACGGAACTGTCGAGCCGACCTGGGATCCGGTGCCCGGTGGACATTGTTTCTGATCCGGCAGTGGTGCCTTGCCCCACAAGCCGTTCGTCCCGCCGGACACGCCTTGCCAGCCACGGGTGTAGAACCCGACCCCGATGTTGATCCGGCCCGCTTGCATCGCGCCCCGGAAATAGTGATACGCCCAGTCGGTGTTGAGATACCCCTGTCCGTCGTACTGCGGTGTGGTGTACACCTGCCAGTGCGCGAGTTCGGCGTCGTTCCCCGCGTCGTAGAGCGCGGCGTTCGGCCCGGCGAACTGGTTCCACGCGCCGTGCAGGTCGTAGCTCATCATGTTGGCGTAGTCGAGATACCGCGTGACGCCGTAGACCTCCTGGCCGCGCAGCAGCCAGCCGGACGCGGGCACGGCCGCGGTCAGCAGGTAGTGCTTGCCGTCGGCGGCACTGGCCCTGTCGAGCTTCTCGCGCAGCGTGCGCATCAGGTTTTCGTATCCGGCCCACAGGGTCCCGCGGTTGGACTGCGCGATCCAGTAGTCGTCGGGGTTTCCGGCGTAACTCGCCGAGGTCGCGTACTCGTAGTCGATGTCGGCGCCGTTGAATCCGTACGTGCGCAGGAACTGCACGACGGAATCCGCGAAGACGTCGATGCCCGCTTGGGTCTGCGTCATCTTGTAGAACCCGCCCGAGGCGTTGCGTGTGCCGTCCGGGTTCAGGAAGCCGCCGGTCTCGGCCCAGCCGCCGATCGAGATCAGCGTCTTCACGTTCGGGTTCTGCTTCTTGTACTTGTTCAGCAGATTGAAATGTCCCTTGTAGGGCAGCGACGGATCCATCTCCGCGCCGGGGACGCCCGGCCATTCCATGCCGATGGACTCGTTGGCGGGGCTCGGGGCACCGACCGAGACCTTGTTCTGCGCGTCGACGTGGGCGAACGCGTAGTTGAGGTGGGTGACCTTCGACCACGGGATGTTGTTCACCAAATAGGACGGCGAGCCGTTCTTTCCGGTGCGCCAGCTGGTGAAGTAGCCGATCACGCGACGGGAATGCCCGTCTCCCAGCGATTCCCGGCCGGTCGTGTCGTAGACGGTGCAGTAGGGGGTGTCGACGCCGGGCGTCCGGTAGAGCCCGTCGGGACGGCAGTCCTCGTGACCTGCCGCGCTCGACGTGGACGGGGTGATGACGACGATCATGAGTCCGGCCAGCGCGATGAGCGACGCCAGCAGGGGGAGTAGTTTCCTGGTTCTCCTTGGCACGCCGAACCTCCGACAGTGGAAGATGGCCCTCGGTCACAGCAGCTTGAGCCGCTGACCAGGCGCGCGTCAATAGGTGTAGACCAATTTCCATCTGGTGCCGTACGGCCGGACGTACCTGCGCCGCGTCAGGTCCTGCGGTCGAGGGTGGCCATACCCTCGACCGCATCCGATCCGTGTTATGCCGCCGTTTCCCGCACTACGACAGAAAACTCGTTCCCGTCGGGATCCGTCATCTCCACCTGACCGCCCTCGCCGGTGCCGAGCCGGGTCGCGCCGAGCGCGATGAGCCGCCCGACTTCCGAAACGGGGCCTTGCACGACGAAATGGAGCCTGTTCTTCCCGGTTTTCGGCGTGAACGGCGGTCCGCCCCAGGTGATCTTCGGTCCGCCGTGCGGAGACCGGATCGCGGTCTCCTGGTTCTGATCCCAGACCAGCGGCCAGCCGAGCGCCTTGCTCCAGAAGTAGCCGACCTCCTGCGAACCGTCGCTCGCCACCGCGCCGACGAAACCGCATTCGGCGAGGAAATCGTTGCCCGGCTCGATGACGCAGAACTCGTTGCCCTCGGGGTCGGCGAGCACCACGTGCTCTTCCTCGGGAAGCTGGCCGATGTCGATGTGCCTGCCGCCGAGTTCGAGCGCCTTCGCCACCGTCCGCCGCTGATCCTCGAGGGATTCGCTCGTCAGGTCGAAATGCATCGGGTTCTGGCGGGTCTTCGGTTCTTCCGTCGGCAGGAAGCGGAGCCGGAAACCGGTGTCGTCGTTCGGGACCAGGGTGTCATCCTCGTTTTTCCAACCAAGGAGACCCGCCCAGAAGCGCGCCAGACGGTGCGGGTCGTGCGCGGCGAAACAGAGTGCTTGCAAGGTGACGGTCATAAGTGACGCTAGAAACGATGGCGGCCCGCGCGCAACCGATTTAGGTCCGTGAAGGCCTTCAGGACATGCAACGCCGCCGACCTCATGCGTGGTGACGACGGCTCTTTCTGATGGCTAAGGAAATGTGGCGTAGCCGGGTCGCTGTGGTCGTGAGTGGCGATTCGGGTTATTGCGGGTAAGGCAAACGTGGCGTGTTGCGGGCGGGCCTGTTCGCGCGGCGGCCGGATGCCGCAAATGTGGCATTGGGGAAGCTGACCGTCTCCAATGCCACAGTGGAGACATGCCCGCCTCCCGATTCCCCGCTCACGCCGCCAGGGGTGACCAGCTTCCCCCAGCCCTCCGCGGTGCGCGTTTTCGCGAAGGCGACACCTTCGGCACGCCACTGCCCCATGCCGAAGCCTGATGTCCAACCTCTCACAGGCCCCCCGACCACGACACCTTTGCCTTACCCCTCAAGAGAACCCGAATCACCACTCACGACCAACCCAGACCGCGCAGGAAGGAGGCCTGCACGCCGACGATCAGCAGGAGACGCCGGTCCGTCCGTTCTCCACCCGCGCGGTCAGTGTCCGCAGGAATGACGGATCCCCGTCCGCGGTGACCTTCACGTCGTACCAGCCGTGCGAAACCGGCCAGTCCACCGTGACCGAACGTCCGGCGCCGACCCGGACCACCCGCGTGAGCCGCGAGGACGAAAGCCGCAGCGTCAGCGCCGAAGCACCCGAGTTGGACAGCTTGAACTCGACACCCGAACGCCACGTCAGAAACCGCGTCCGCACGTCGACACCCGCCGCCGCGCCCTTGCGGTTCCCGCGCAGTTCCCACCACGATCGGTTCGGTCCCTGGACGACCACGCGGTACTCGTCACCCGCCAGACGCACGACTTCCGGCGCCTCGCCGCGGACGTCGCGATGCGCGGGCTCGGCGAATTCCCCCTGGTACGGGTACAGCGCGAAATGCGCCGAAGAGGAGCCGCTGTTGGCCAGCGAAAGCGCCAGATTCCCCGACTTGTCCACCGAGCCGGACACCGACACCTGGTACGGCAGCGGACGGGACGGCCGGTTGCCGGGCTCGGCCACCGGCAGGCTCTGCTCCGCCGGGGCGGACGGTCGCCATCGGCTGACCGGCGCGGGCACCGGGCCAGGCCGGTTCACCCGCGGCTGACGTCCGGCGCGCGAGAAGTCGAAGGCGCCGGTGAGGTCGCCCGCGACGGTCCGCCGCCACTTGCTGATGTTCGGCTCGGCGATCCCGGTCCAGCGCTCGAGGAACCGCAGCACCGAGGTGTGGTCGTAGACGGTGGAGTCGACGTTGCCGCCGATCGACCACGGCGAGACGACCGTCATCGGCACGCGCGGCCCGAAGCCGAGCGGCTGGCCGTTGAAATGGTCCGCGTCGTTGGCCGCGTTGCCGGGCGGCATCGGCGGCGGGACGTGGTCGAAGTAGCCGTCGTTCTCGTCGAAGTTGATCAGCAGCACCGTCTTGGCCCACGTTTCGCGGTCGGACGCCAGCGCGTCGAGTACGCGGTAGATCAGGTTCGCGCTGCCGACCGGGGTGGACGCGCCGGGGTGCTCCGAGTCCTTCGCGGACGGCACCAGCCAGCTGACCGCGGGCAGCCGCCGCGCCTGGATGTCCGCCTTCAACCGGGTCACCAGTGTCTCCGGTTCGCTGCGGTACATGGCCTTCTTGAACAGGTTCCGCTCGGCGGGCGTCAGCTTCGCGACCCCGGCGTCGAACTGCGCCAGCAGTTTTACGCGCTCCTCGGGGGTCTTCTTCGGCAGCGCGTCGTAGAACTCCTCGGTGGTGCGGAACCTCTCCTCGACCGAAGCGAGGATCTTCGTACCGACCTTCTTGAACGGCAAGAAGTATTCGACCGCGTTATCGGTGAAGTTGTCCCACTCCTGGTAGATCTGCCACGGCACCCCGGCGGCCTCGAGGCGCTCCGGGTAGGTCGTCCAGTCGTAGCCCTGGTGGTCGTAGGAGTACGCCGCGTTCGTCACCGCGCGGTTCGTCGTGCTGCCCGGTTCGAAACCCGTGGTCCCGGTCCAGAGGAAATTCCGGTTCGGGTTGGTCGAGCCGAAGATCGAGCAATGGTAGGCGTCGCAGATGGTGAAGGTGTCCGCGAGCTCGTACTGCAGTGCGATGTCACGGCGTTGGTAGTAAGTCATGGTGGCGGGCGTCTTGGCCGCGATCCAGCCGTTGTTCCAGCCGCGTGCCCACGCCTTGCCGCTGCCGTTCCAGCTGTGGTCGAGGTCGCCGAGGTACTGGATGTCGCCCGCGTTCCGGCCCGCGAGTTCGGCCGCTTCGCGCACCGAGAACGGCAGCACCGTGCCGCCGGCGGGATTCGGCTGCTCGAACACCGATTTCCCCGACGGCAGTTCGAGCGGGTGGGTGTCGGAGAAGCCCCGGACGCCGCGCAGGCTGCCGTAGTAGTGGTCGAACGACCGGTTCTCCTGCATCAGCACGATGACGTGCTCGATCGCGTCGAGCCCGCCGCGCCGCATGGGTTCGGCCATGGCGGCGTGCACGGACGGCGGGAGCAGGGTGGTGGCGGCCGCGGCGCCGGTGGCGCCCAGCAACGTACGGCGTGACAGTTCAGGCATGCCGGAACCTTGACCCAGTAACATGAACGTCACAAGAACCGAACCGGTCGACTCGGAGTCGGTAGCCGGATGGCCATGTTTCCTGAGCGGTACGACGAATACGACGGTGGGGAGACCTCGTGAGCCCGGTGTTCGCCGACCCCAGTGGCCGTCGTCGCGTCTTGGCCCGCCGGATGGCGGTCGGTGTCGGCGGCGCCGCCTGTTACGGCGTTCTTCTCCTCGTCGCGCTCTCCAGCGTGCCGGATCTGCCCACCGCGCTGGTCCCCAGGCCGGTACCCGCGCCGCGGGTGACGTCCCAGCCACCCACACCACCGCCCACGACACCACCGCCCACGACACCGCCGGCCACGACACCGCCGGCCACGGCACCGCCGGCCACGGCACCGCCGGGCGGCCCTCGAACGGCTTCGCCGCCGGAATCGCGGGGAGCTTTCGAGCCGGGTCGCGAAACCTCGCCCTCGAGCCCCAGGCCCGCGCCGGTCCCCGCCATCCGCTCGTCCGGCCCGCCGGACACCCGGGCCCCCGCCGCCTCCTCACCACCGGCCGGTGACCGCCGCAACAGTCGCCCTTCCGAAGACCCGCCCCGGCAGGCGAGGACCACCCCGCCCAAGAGCGAGCGCTGACGACCGGTCTCCCCGATTCGTCGTGAGGTCACTGCGCTGAGTGACGGTCCGGCGGGGTGACACCGCCGAACGGCTGGAGGGGCGGTAACCTCACGGGCACCAAAGACCGCAGACCCTTGAGGAGGGCCCGTGTCGGCAGGGCAGATCGCCGCATTGATCGCCGCAGGAGCATTCGTCGTACTCGTCGTGCTGCTGGCGATCGTGCTGTTCAAGCTCGGCCGGACACTGGACGAGGCCACGATCGCGATCCGCAAGGCGCATGAGAACACCGACCCGCTGCTGATCGGCGCGAACGAGACGATCACGCACGTCAACACGCAGCTGGAGCGGGTCGACGGCATCACCGCGAACGCGCAGGCCGTGTCCGGCAACGTGTCCGCGCTGACGTCGGTGTTCACCGCGACCCTCGGCGGGCCGCTGGTGAAGACGGCCGCGTTGTCGTACGGCCTCAGCAAGGCCATCAAGGCCCGCCGCAAGAAGGCGGAGGCGAAGGCGGCACGCCCGGCCCGGAAGCGGGGCCGCAAGTGAAGCGCCTGTTCTGGCTCGGCGTCGGCGTGGTCGCCGGCGTAGCCCTGTCACGCAAAGCGACCGAAACCGCTCGCCAGGCCACGCCCGCGGGGTTAGCCTCGAACCTGGGCGACGCCGTGCGGGAACTCGCGGGCGCCGTCGGTTCGTTCGGCGCGGAGGTCCGCGCCGGGATGAGCGAACGGGAACAGGAGCTGCACGAGATGGTGTCCGAACGCACCGGTTTGAGCACGGCCGCCGACGGCCCTGCGGGCAGGCACGCGGCGTCGCCGCGGCGCCCGGCCCGTCGAGCTCGCCGGGCGGAGGGCTGATCGGGTCGCGTCCGCGCCCAGCCCCCTCCGCCGCTCCCGACCGCCCTCGCTCACCGCGTCTTCGCGCGCGCCCGCATTCAAGGACGAACCCGTGGAAACACACGAAATCACCCAGCGTTTTCTGCACCATTTCGAGAACAAGGGACATACCCGTGTCCCGAGTGCCCCGCTGATCCTCGACGACCCGAACCTGCTGTTCGTCAACGCGGGCATGGTCCAGTTCAAGCCGTACTTCCTCGGCGAGGTCCCGCCGCCGTACCCGCGCGCGACCAGTGTCCAGAAGTGCGTCCGCACCCCGGACATCGACGAGGTCGGCAAGACCACCCGGCACAACACGTTCTTCCAGATGGCCGGGAACTTCTCCTTCGGCGACTACTTCAAGGAAGGCGCCATCGAGGCGGCCTGGGAGCTGATCACCAAGCCCCAGAGCGACGGCGGCTACGGTCTCGACCCGTCGCGGATCTGGGCGACCGTCTACGAGGACGACGCCGAGGCGGCCGGTCTGTGGAAGAAGCTCACCGGCCTGCCCGGCGAGCGCATCCAGTCGCGCGACGGCAAGGACAACTACTGGGACATGGGCGTGCCCGGTCCCGGCGGCCCCTGCTCGGAGATCTACTACGACCGCGGCCCGGATTACGGCCGCGAGGGTGGCCCGATCGCCGACGAGGACCGCTACATCGAGATCTGGAACCTCGTCTTCATGCAGGACGTGCGGGGCGACAAGAGCCCGAAGCACGGCCACAAGCCGATCGGTGAGCTGCCGAAGAAGAACATCGACACCGGGATGGGCGTCGAGCGCGTGGCGACGATCCTGCAGGGTGTCGAGAACGTCTACGAGACCGACCTCGTCCGCCCGGTGATCGGCCGCGCCGAGGAGTTCTCCGGCCGCCGCTACGGCGCCGACCACACCGACGACGTCCGCTTCCGCGTCATCGCCGACCACGCCCGCACCGGCGTCCTGCTCATCGGCGACGGCGTCACCCCCGGCAACGACGGCCGCGGCTACGTGCTGCGCCGCCTGCTGCGCCGCATCATCCGCTCCGCGCGCCTGCTCGGCGTGCACGAGCCGGTCCTGCCCGCCTTCGCCGCGGTCGTCCGCGACACCATGGGCCCGACCTACCCCGAGCTGCTCTCCGGCTTCGACCGGATCGAGGACGTCGTGCGCGTCGAAGAGGAGGCCTTCCTCGCCACGCTCACCAGCGGTTCGCGCATCTTCGACCTCGCGGCCGAGGAGACCAAGCGCTCCGGTGGCTCGCTGGTGGCGGGCGACAAGGCGTTCCAGCTGCACGACACTTACGGCTTCCCGATCGACCTGACCCTGGAGATGGCGTCCGAACAGGGACTGACCGTCGACGAAGAGGGCTTCCGCACGCTCATGAACGAGCAGCGGCAGCGGGCGAAGGCCGACGCGGCGTCGCGCAAGACCGGCCACGGCGACCTGTCCGAGTACCGCAAGGTGCTCGAACAGCACGGCGAGACCCAGTTCCTCGGCTACACCGACCTGCAGGCCGAGGCGAAGGTCGTCGCGCTGCTCGAAGACGGCGTGCCCGTCCGCAGCGTCGGCACGGGCAAGAAGGCGGAGCTGGTACTGGACCGCACGCCGTTCTACGCCGAGAGCGGTGGCCAGGTCGCCGACACCGGCGTGCTGCTCGGTGAGGGCGTCGAGCTCAAGGTCCACGACGTGCAGAAGATCGTGCCCGGCCTGTTCGTGCACCGCGTCGAGGTGCTCGACGGCGAGGTCGGCATCGGCAGCGCGCTGACCGGTTCGGTCGACCAGCACCGTCGTCTGTCGATCGAACGGTCCCACTCCGCGACGCACCTGGTCCACGCGGCCGTGCGCGGCGCGTACGGCAAGCGCGCGGCGCAGGCCGGTTCGCTCAACTCGCCGGGCCGGATGCGGTTCGACTTCACCACCTCCGGTTCGGTCTCGGCCGACGTGCTGACCGAGGTCGAGGAAGAGGTCAACGACTACCTCCAGACCAACGTCGAGGTGAACACCTTCGTCACCACGAAGGACAAGGCCCTCGAACTGGGCGCGGTCGCGCTGTTCGGCGAGAAGTACGGCAACGACGTCCGCGTCGTCGACATGGGCGAGTACTCGCGCGAGCTGTGCGGTGGCACCCACGTCGACCGCATCGGCCAGCTCGGCCTGGTGAAGCTGGTCGGCGACTCGTCCATCGGCTCCGGCGTGCACCGCGTCGAGGCGCTGGTCGGCTCGGACGCGCTCAAGTACGTCCGCAAGGAACAGCTGCTGGTCTCGCAGCTCGCGAGCACCTTCAAGGTGCCGTCGGACCAGTTGCCTTCGCGGATCGACGACGTGCTCACCCGGCTGAAGAACGCGGAGAAGGAGATCGAGCAGCTGCGCACGCAGCAGGTGCTCGGCTCGGCCGGTTCGCTCGCGGACAAGGCCGAGGACATCGGCGGTATCGCGGTCGTCGCGGAGAAGCTCGGCGAGGGCGTCGACTCGAACGGCCTGCGCGCGCTGGCCTCCGACATCCGCGGCAGGCTCGGCGCCCGCCCCGGCATCGTCGCGCTCTTCGCGCCGCAGGGCGAGAAGATCGCGTTCGTCGTCGCGACCACCAAGGCGGCCCAGGAGAAGGGCGTCGCGGCAGGCAAGCTCGTCCCGTCGTTCGCCGAGGCGATCGGCGGCCGTGGTGGTGGCAAGCCGGACATGGCCCAGGGCGGTGGCACCAACCCCGCCGGGGCCGAGCAGGCCATCGCCTCCCTGCGCGCGGCGGTCGCCCAAGTTGGCTGACGACGCCGTCGGGCCGCGCCTGGATCGGCCCGGAGAGTCCGATCCAGGGCGCGGCAGGCGACTTGGCGTGGATGTCGGATCCGTCCGGGTCGGGATCGCGCTCAGCGATCCCGACCCCATCCTCGCGAGTCCGCTCGTTACCCTCACTCGCGACGCGACTGGCGACAAGGACGTCGACCAGCTCGTCGAACTCGTCACGGAACACGACGTGGTCGAAGTCGTCGTCGGCTTGCCGAGGACGCTCAAAGACCGGCACGGCCCGGCTGCCCAGGCTGCGCTCGAGTACGCCGATAAGGTCGCCGCGAGGATCGCTCCGGTGCCGGTGCGGCTGGCCGACGAGCGGTTGACCACGGTGACGGCATCCAGGATGCTGTCGCAGCGTGGGGTGAAGGGACGTAAGCAGCGTGCCGTCGTCGATCAGGCGGCCGCGGTCGAGATCCTGCAGGCGTGGATCGACGCGGTAGCGGCACATCGCGCACGGAAGGGCGATACATGACCGAGCCCCACGGCCGGCCCGAGCGCCGTCAGGGCGGTAGACGACGGTTGCGGGAGCCTGAGGAGGCCATCCAGCCACCGGCCCCGCCCCGTCGAAGGCCCGAACCCCAGCCACCCGTCCGGACCGGGCACGTGCGCCGCGATGCCCCTGAGGCCCCGCCCGCGCCGCCGCGTGGCCGCCGTGCCGCCGAGGAGCCGCCACCGCGGGTCCGCCGCGCCGCCGCCGAGGAGCCGCCCGCGCCCCGCGTACCGCGTCCGGTCCCGCCGAGGCGGGCCCCGGAACAGGCGGTACCCCCGCCGCCGCCTCCCGCACCGCCCCGGCGGTCCCCCCAGCCGGGTGACCGCGGTCTCGGCCTGCCCGCCCATGCCCAGGAGGAACCGCGTCCCGGCCGCCGCAGGCGCCGCGAGGACGACGGCCCGTACCCGGACGAGCGGCCGACCGACATCCTTCCCGCCGTGCAGGAGACGCCGCTGGCCCGGCGTCCCGGAGCGGCGCCTCCTCCGCCCCAGGGCAGCGAGGAGGAGTACGACGAGATCTTCGGCGATGACGCGTACGACGAGTACGAGGACTACGACGAGTACGACGACTACGAAGACGACCAGAACTTCGAGGACGAAGATCGCGCCGAGCCCGAACGCATCGAGGACGAGCGCCCGGAACGCCAGGGACCGCCGCCCAAGAAGCGCAAGAAGAAGCGCGCGCTGAGCTGGATCGCCGCGCTGGCCGTGCTCATCCTGCTCGCCGGTGGTGCCTACTACGGCTTCACCGCGATCTTCGGCTACGACGACTACGAAGGCGCCGGCGAGAGCGATGTCCTCGTCCAGGTGGAGAAGGGCGACTCGACGTCGGCGATCGGTAACCGGCTCCAAGCGGCCGGAGTGGTCGCCAGCGGCAAGGCGTTCGTGAAGGCGGGCGAGGACAACACCGCCGTCTCGCGGCTGCAGCAGGGTTACTACGTCATGAAGACGAAGATGTCCGGCGCCAGCGCGGTCGAGAAGATGATCGCGCCCGGTACGAAGGTCGGCCAGGTCGAAATCCGGCCCTACACCCAGTTCCACGACATCACCCAGCCGGACGGCAAGCTGACGCCGGGGGTGTACTCGTTGCTGTCCAAGGCTTCCTGCGCCGATTTGAACGGCAAGAGCACCTGCATCCCGGTCGAAGAACTGCGCAAGACGATCGAGACCGCGGATCTGGCGCAGCTGGGCGTCCCGCCCTGGGCCGTCGAGGCCGCCACGAAGGCCGAGCACAAGGACCGGCGGCTCGAAGGGCTGATCGCCCCGGGCATCTTCAACGTCAAACCCGGTTGGACGGCCGAGGAACTGCTCACCGACGTCGTGAAGACCTCGACGGAGCGCATCCTCAACGCCGGGCTGAGCGAGCAGTCCAAGGGCGAAGGCCTGACGCCGTACGAGACGCTCATCGTCGCGTCGATCATCGAACGAGAGGCGGTGAAGGCCGACTTCGGGAAGATCTCGCGGGTCGTCTACAACCGGCTCGACAAGAAGATGCGGCTCGAGATGGACTCGACGGTCAACTACGTCCTCGACCGGCCGACCCTGCTCACGAAACCCGAGGAACGGGAAAAAGCGGGCGCGTACAACACCTACAAGTCCGTCGGCCTGCCCCCGACGCCGATCGCGGTACCCAGCGCGGAAGCGATCCAGGCCGCGCTCAAACCGGTCGCGGGAGACTGGATCTTCTTCGTCAAGTGCGAGAAGAACGGGCTCTCCTGCTTCGCGGTGACGAACGACGAGCACAACAAGAACAAGCTGGACGCACAGAGGCGTGGTGTCTACTAACCGCAAAGCCGCGATCCTGGGCAAGCCGGTCGAGCACTCGCTCTCGCCCGTGCTGCACGGCGCCGCCTTCCGGGCGCTGGGGCTCGAGGGCTGGACATAC
The DNA here is from genome assembly GCF_055575355.1 of Amycolatopsis sp. NPDC034160. NCBI lineage: Bacteria > Bacillati > Actinomycetota > Actinomycetes > Pseudonocardiales > Pseudonocardiaceae > Amycolatopsis > Amycolatopsis sp. NPDC034160. The sequence continues at coordinate 80,588 of NZ_JBVISU010000027.1, forward strand.
GAACGCGTCGAAATGGACGCTCCCGGGCTGCGCGCCTTCGTCGACGGTCTCGGTCCGGAGTGGACCGGCCTCTCGGTGACCATGCCGGGGAAACGGGCCGCACTGGAGTTCGCCGACGAGGTGACGCCGCGCGCGGCGGCGGTCGGCGCGGCGAACACCCTGGTACGCCGGGAAACCGGCTGGCTGGCCGACTGCACCGACGTCGACGGGGTCACCGAGGCGTTGCGAATCGCCGGTGGCTACTCGCCGGGCCCGGACGACGAGGCCGTCGTCCTCGGCGCGGGCGGCACGGCCGCGGCGGCCGTCGTCGGCCTGGCGGCGCTCGGCGTGCGGACCGTCCGGCTCGTCGTGCGTGATCCCGCGCGGGCGACGGAAACGGTCGACGCGGCGAAGCGGGCCGGTCTGGACGTCGAGGTCCTTCGCTGGGCCGACGCCGACTTCGGGAAGATCGCGGCGTCCTCGGCGGTACTGGTGAGCACCGTGCCCCCGGACGCCGTCCGGCCGCGGCTGGCGGAGCTGACCGGGATCGACTGCGTCCTCGACGTCATCTACCACCCCTGGCCGACAGCGCTCGCCGATGCGGTCGCCGACCGGGGCGGCCGGCTGGCCACCGGACTGGACATGTTGCTGCATCAGGCTTTCGGGCAAGTCGAGTACTTCACCGGGCAGCCCGCGCCCCGCGAGGCGATGCGGGACGCGTTGCGCGAGGCGACCGGCGGGATCCTTCCCCTGCCGATTCGTTGACAGGTCCGTGAAGGACTGGTCGGCACCACTGCCGAGGGATGACCAACCCGGCCCCAGGGTGAAGGCCCCGTTTCGCGGAAACGCCTGACAAGATCGTCCCGGTTCGATAATCTGGCCGACTGCCTTGAGGAAGGAACAAGGGGTCAATGCCTAAACCCGATCGTGACGACTACACCGAAGAAGACATCACCAACGCGTGGGTCGATCAGGCTCCGGTACTGAATTCCACCGTCACCCTGGCCGAATACGACCCGGAGTGGCCTGAACTGTTCGAACGGGAAGCCAACCGCATCAGGGGGACTCTGGGGGAGCGGGCGCTGATCGTGGAGCACGTCGGCTCCACGTCGGTGCCCGGGCTCTGCGCGAAGCCGATCATCGACATCATGCTCATCGTCCCCGATTCGGACGACGAGGACAGCTACGTGCCGCAGCTGGAGGCGGAGGGCTACAAACTCGTCATCCGCGAGCCGGACTGGGAGAAGCACCGCTGCTTCAAGGGCCCGGACACGAACGTCAACCTGCACGTCTACTCGCCGGACAACGGCCAGACCGAGCGTTACCGGCTTTTCCGCGACCGGCTGACCGCGCACGAAGACGAGCGGAAACACTACGAGGCCAAGAAACGCGAACTGGCCGCGCGCACCTGGAAGTACATCCAGCACTACGCCGACGCCAAGACCGAGGTGATCGACGAGATCATCGAGCGGGCGCGTGCCGCCCAATACGACGGCTTCGCCCGGCTCTACGCCGCGCACGCCGAAACCAGTAGCACCAACGCCCACTACGACCGCCCCGCCATCGTCGAGCTGGCCGGTGACGTGGCGGGCAAGCGGGTGCTCGACGTCGGCTGCGCGGCGGGTCATCTCAGCGCGCTGCTCGCCGCCAAGGGCGCCGATGTCCTCGGCGTCGACGCCAGCGAGGGCATGGTGGCCGTCGCCCGGGAGAAATTCGGGGACGTCGCCACTTTCGAGACGGCTGATGTCACGCGGCCGTTGACGTTCCTGGAGGACGGCTCGATCGACGTCATCACGGCGTCGTTGGTGCTGCACTATCTGAAGGAGTGGGCGCCGGCACTGGCCGAATTCCGGCGGGTGCTGAAGCCGGGTGGGCTTCTGGTGTTCTCGGTGCATCACCCCGGCGAGGACTGGCGCTGGTTCGGCAAGCAGAACTATTTCCAGCTCGAACTGCTCGAAGACGAGTTCCCGCAGGGGCAGAAGGTCCGGTTCTACCGGCGTCCGCTGAGCTGGACCTTCGGCGCGGTGCGGGACGCCGGGTTCGCCGTCGACAGGCTGGTGGAGCCGATGCCGGAGGAGTCGATCGCCGAGTCGGACCCGCGCTGGTACGCGAATTTGCGGACCAAGCCGCGGTTCCTGTACTTCCGGGCCGTGAACTAGCGAGGGGCAAATCAAAAGTGCCTGTCCCGTGAAGGGCTTTCTTCGCTGACTTCAAGACAGGACGAGAGCCGAACGTCCTGCTGATGCCTCTATATACGGTTTCGGCGGGCGTCGTGAGTGGCGATTCGGGTTAGAACCCGAATCGCCACTCACGACCACCTCGGCCCACCCTTCACCGGAAGCGTCAGGCCAGAAAAGTCCGTGAAGGCCTCCTTTCCTACCTTGAGAGTAGGGAAGGAGGTCTTCACGGACACGCCGCCTTACTAGAGCCCCGCTGAACGCGTTTAGTCCTCTAAATGCGAGACACCCCAAAGAGCATTTAGAGGACTAAACGCGTTCTCACGCGGCGTCGTCGCGCTTCGAGAGGTCCCGGATCAGTGACACGATCTCCCGGCTGACCGGCCGCAGCACCCGCAGCCGCGACAGCCCCACGAGCCGGGCGATCAGCGGCACCGTCCGCTCCACCAGCACCCGGCTGCGCTTCTGGCCCGTGGACCGGTCGTGGACCCAGAACAGCACGACCCCCATCTGGTACAGCCACAGCAGATCGGGCAGGTCGTCGCGCAGGTCCGGGTCGAGTTTGGCGTCGGAGCCGTCGATGACGTCGCGCATCAGCCCGATGGAGGCGTCCCGCGCGGGCGTCGACTCCTCGCTGAACGGGCTCAGCGGCGAGTCCGGGTCGGCGGCGTTGACGAAGAACTGGGTGCCGAAGCGGTGGTACGGCTCCGCGACGTCGAGCCAGGTGAGCAGGACCGTCTTGAGCCGTGCGCTGAAGTCCCGCTCACCTTCGATCGCCTGGCGCGCCGTCGTGAGGTGCACCTTGGCGATCTCATCGTAAAAGCCTTGGATCAGCTGGTCTTTCGAGGCGAAGTAGTAGTACGCGTTCCCGACCGAGACACCGGCTTCGGCGGCGATGGCCCGCATGGTCGTGCGGGCGTAGCCGTTCTCGGCGAACAGCCGCAACGCGGTCGCCACGATCAGTGACCTGGTTTCCTCACTCTTCGCCACCAGTGCACGTTATCCGGTCAGGGCGCCGGATGCGGAGCGGGCGCCGGGTAACCGGGGTAGGCGGGGGGCGCCGGCGCGGGCCGCGTGGTGCCGTGGTTGAGGTGGCGACGCCGGATCCCGTTGAACACCAGCACGTTCCCGACGTGCATCACGCCGAGTACGAGTGCGACGGTGCCGACCTTCACCGACAGCATTTCGAAGACGTCACGCGCGTCGAGGACGGTGTCGTTGCTGGTCAGGAACAGGGTGACGAAGCCGAGGCTGACCAGGTAGAAGCCGACGACCAGCAGCTGGTTGACCGAATGGGCCAGGGCTTGCTTGTCCTGGAGGACGTCTTCCAGGAACGTCTTGCCGTGCTTGCTCAGCGTGCGGGCGACCAGCACGGTCAGTGGGACGGTGATGACCAGGTAGAGCGCATAGGCCAGGACGACAGGTTGCATGGGGACCTCCGTTTTGAACGTGTTCAAGACGAACGGTAGCCGATATTTTGAACGCGTTCAAGAGGTGCTGTTCACCGGAAGCTCACCCAGGGGACCGCGTCGGCTGCGTAAGGTCTGGCCAGAACTGGTCGTCAAAGCAAAGCGGGAGTACAGACCGTGAAACGCATCGCCGCCGTGCTCACATCGGGCACCCTGCTGGCCGGGACGCTGCTGGCCGCCACCCCGGCGGAAGCCACCGTCGGCCAGAACGTCCGCTTCGCGACGTACAACGCTTCGCTCAACAGGGGAGCCGCAGGACAGCTGGTGACCGACCTGTCGCAGCCGGGCAACGCGCAGGCGAACGAGGTCGCCGAGGTGATCCAGCGCAACCGGCCGGACGTGCTGCTGATCAACGAGTTCGACTACGTGCCGGAAAACCGCGCCGCGGACCTGTTCCGCGAGAACTACCTGAAGCGCGGCCAGAACGGCGCCTCCCCGATCGACTATCCGTACGCCTTCACCGCCCCGTCCAACACCGGTGTCGCGACCGGCTTCGACCTCGACCGCGACGGCCGGGTCGGCGGCGGCAACGACGCGCACGGCTTCGGCCTCTTCGAGGGCCAGTACGGGATGCTCGTGCTGTCGAAATACCCGATCGACACCAAGAACGCGCGGACCTTCCAGAAGTTCCTCTGGAAGGACATGCCGGGCGCGCTGCTCCCCGACGACCCGGCCACCCCGGCGCCGAACGACTGGTATTCGCCGCAGGCGCTCGACGTCCTGCGCCTCTCGTCGAAGTCCCATTGGGACCTTCCGATCCGCGTCGGCCGCTCCACCGTGCACTTCCTCACCGCGCACCCGACGCCGCCCACCTTCGACGGCCCCGAAGACCGCAACGGCACGCGCAACAACGACGAGATCCGGTTCTGGGCGGATTACGTGACGCCGGGCAAGGGCCGCTACATCCACGACGACCGTGGTCGCCGCGGTGGGCTGGGCGCGCACGAGAAATTCGTCATCGCCGGGGACTACAACTCCGACCCGCTCGACGGCGACAGCGTCCCCGGCGCGATCTCCCGCCTGCTGAACGCCCCTCGCGTCATCGAGACCCGCCCGGGCAGCGAAGGCGCTGTGCGCGCCGCTCAGGCCCAGGCAGGCGCCAACATCGGCCAGAAGGGCGACCCCTTCTTCGATACCGGCGACTTCAACGACAACGCACCGGGGAACCTGCGGATCGACTACGTTCTGCCGTCGAAGGGTCTGTTTCCTTGGCGCGCCGTAGTCTTCTGGCCGCTGCCCGATTCACCGCTGGCGCGGCTCAACGACGCCTCGGACCACCACCTGGTGCGCGTCGACGTGTTCGTCCCGCGCCGGTAGGACCCGGATCGTCCCGCCGCGACAGCAGCCTCCCTGGGCGCGGTCACCGGAGCGACCCTAGCCTGGGCTCCATGAAGATCGCGATTCTCGACGACTACCAGGAAGTGGCACTCGGCTTCGGAGACTGGGACTCCCTCGGCGCCGAGATCGAGGTGTTCACGGAGCCGTTCGCGGACCCCGCCGACGTGGTGGCCCGCCTGCGGCACTTCGACGTCGTGGTCGCGATGCGCGAGCGCACCCGCTTCCCGGCCGAAGTGCTCGACCGGCTCCCCGCGCTCAAGCTCCTGGTGAGCACCGGGCACCGCAACGCCGCGATCGACGTGGCCGCCGCCCGGCGCAACGGTGTGGTCGTCTCTTCCACCGGGTACATCGCGGCCCCGGCGGCCGAGCACACCTGGGCGCTGATCCTCGCCGCGGCGAGGAACGTGCCGGTGGAGTCGCGGAACATGCGCGAGGGCGGCTGGCAGACCACGGTCGGCACGATCCTGCACGGCAAGACCCTCGGGCTGCTCGGGCTCGGCAGGCTCGGCGCCGGCGCGGCCAAGATCGGCAAGGCGTTCGGCATGGAGACCATCGCCTGGAGCCAGAACCTGACCCAGGCGAAGGCCGATCCCCACGGCGTGACGGCGGTGTCGAAGGACGAACTGTTCGCCCGTTCGGACGTCCTGTCGGTCCACCTGGTGCTCAGCGGCCGCACCCGCGGACTGGTCGGCGCGGCCGAACTCGCCGCGATGAAGCCGACGGCGATGCTCGTCAACACCTCGCGCGGTCCGATCGTCGACGAAGCCGCTCTGGTGGACGCCTTGCGCCGCAAGGAGATCGCGGTCGCCGCACTCGATGTCTACGACGTCGAGCCGCTGCCTTCGGAGCATCCGCTGCGGGCGCTGGACAACGTCGTGCTCACCCCGCACATCGGCTACGTCACCCGCGAGGCCTACGAGATCTTCTACCGCGACGCCGTCGAGGACATCGCGGCCTTCCAGGCGGGTTCGCCGATCCGTGTCATGGAGTGAGTTTCCCCAGCTCAGCCAGTACGGCGTCGGTGTAGGGCGGCCACACCTCGGCCGCCCACGGGCCGAAAGCGCGGTCGGTGAGCGCGACGCAGGCGGCACCGGCGTCGGGATCGACCCACAGGAACGTGCCGGACTGTCCGAAGTGGCCGAAGGTCCGCGGCGAGCTCGACGAGCCGGTCCAATGTGGACTCTTGTGGTCGCGGATCTCGAACCCGAGGCCCCAGTCGTTCGGCTTCTGGTGGCCGAACCCGGGCAGGACACCGGAAAGTCCGGGGAAGACCACGGAAGTCGCCTCGCGCACCGTCTCGGCGGCGATCAGCGTCGGTGCCTGCAGTTCGGCGGCGAACGCGGCCAGGTCGTCCACAGTGGACTCCGCGCCCGAGGCGGGGAAACCGGTCAGCTTGGTCGCCTTCATGCCCAGCGGCTGGAAAAGCGCCTCCGCCTGGTAGTCGGCGAAGGGGATGCCGGAGTGCTCGGTGAGCGCGTCGGCGAGTTGTTCGAAGCCGGCGTTGGAGTACAGGCGCCGATTGCCGGGCGCGGCCATCGGTTTGTGCTCGTTGAAGGCCAGGCCCGAGGTGTGCGCGAGCAGATGCCGGATCGTCGAACCCTCCGGCCCGGCGGGGGTGTCGAGTTCGACGACGCCCTCTTCGATGGCGATCAGCGCCGCGTAGGCCGTCAGCGGCTTCGTCACCGACGCCAGCTTGTACACCTTCGTCGTGTCGCCGTGCGTGCCCAGCACGTCACCGGCGGCGGTCACCACGGCTGTGGCGGCGTTGTCCACCGGCCACTGTTCTATCCCACGCACGCTGTCCATGCCCAACACCCTACGAAGCCCGGACCGGTCGGGGCGGCCCGGGCTTCGCAGGGATCGGGATCAGGCGTCGAGGTCGGTCGCCACCAGCTCGGCGATGGCGTCGACGGCCGCCTCGGCCCCCTCGCCCTCGGCACTGATGATGACCTCGTCGCCGTGACCGGCGGCGAGCGTCATCAGGTTCAGCACACTGCCGGCCGCGACCGGGTCACCGCCCGCCTTGGCGATCTTCACCGCGACGGGCTGCGCCGCGGCCGCCTTGGCGACCGTCGCCGCGGGCCTGGCGTGCAGGCCCACCTTGCTGGCCACGGTGACGCGTTTCTCCGGCATGTTCTTTCCCTTTCGTGCCTTCGGTTCTGCTGAGCTGAAACTACTTGATGGGCTTGGCCGCGGTGGCTTCGAGATCGGCCTCGATCGCGTCGTCCTCGCGGCCCGGGGTGCGCAGGTTCCACTTCTTGATCACGAAACGGAAGAGCACGTAGTAGACGACCGCGTAGGCCAGGCCGATCGGGATGAGGAGCCAGACATTGCTGCTCGCCGCCGGATGGTTGAAGTTGAGCCCGAAGTCGATCGCACCGGCGGAGAAGCCGAAGCCGAGGTGGATGTCGAGCGCGTTCACCAGTGCCAGCGACGTACCGGTCAGGACCGCGTGGATCAGGTACAGCGGCCACGCGACGTACATGAACGAGAACTCGATCGGCTCGGTGATACCGGTCAGGAACGAGGTCAGCGCACCGGCGATCATCACACCGCCGACGATCTTCTTCTGGCTGGGCTTCGCGGTCTGCCAGATCGCCAGCGCCGCGGCGGGGATGGCGAACATGAAGATCGGGAAGAAGCCGGTCATGAAGGTGCCGCGGGTCGGGTCGCCCTCGAAGAACTTCGTGAGGTCACCACCGTCGAAGATGAACCACACCGGCACGTTGAGCAGCTGGTGCAGGCCGACCGGGATCAGCAACCGGTTGAGCACACCGTAGATACCGCCACCGACCACAGGTGCGCCGGTGACCGCTTCGCCCACCGCCTGGATGCCGTCGTTGACCCAGTGGAAGACCAGGCCGAGCGGCACCGCGAGGATCATCAGCGTCAAGGCGGTGACGATCGGCACGAACCGGCGGCCGCCGAAGAAGGCCAGGTACGGCGGCAGCTTGATGCGGTAGAACTTCTGCCACAGCAGCGCGGTGACGAGACCGACGATCACACCGGCCAGCACGCTGTAGGGCCACTTGAGCGGGTTGAGCATCAGGCCCGCGGGCTTCTCGGGGTTCCAGCCCGGCAGTTCGGAGAACGGCGCGAAGACCTGAAGGACGCTGGTGAACACGAAGAAGCCGACCACTGCGGCCAACGCGGTCGCGCCGTCGCTCTTCCGGGCGAAACCGACGGCGATACCCACCGCGAACAGGAGCGGCAGCCAGTTGAACAGCGAGTTGCCCGCCGCACCGAGAACCTCGGCCACTTTGGTCCAGCCGAGCCCTTTCTCGCCGAGCAGGTCGGGCTGGCCGAACCTGTTGAGGAGCGCGGCGGCGGGCAGAGCGGCGATGGGAAGCATGAGGCTGCGGCCGAAGCGCTGAAGCCCGGCCAGTCCCTTGCCCTTGCTCTTCGCCCCCTCCGCGGTGGTGGAGCTCATCGAGTACCTCCGTAGTGAGGATGATGACCGGAATCCGGGGTGTTCCGGTCAAGCTGCATGGTGACCTGGTAGTGATCGCCCCGGTACCAGGAAGTCATGTCTTCGATCGGTTCCCCGTTGACACTGGAGACCCGGCGGAAGACAAGGAGCGGACTGCCGGCCCGCATGCCGAGCATGCGTGCCGTTTCGCGGTCCGCGGATTCGGCCCAGACCGTCTGCCACGCGTGGTCCGGGCGCAGGTCGTACGACTGGGCGAGTTGGACGTACAACGATCGGGTGAGATCGAGGTCGAGCAGGCCGGGCATCCGGCCGGCGTGATACCAGCCGCGTTCGACCGCCAGCGGCACCCCGTCGGCACGGCGAAGCCGGACGATGCGGTGCGCCGGCGTGCCGGGGGCCAGGCCGAGGGCGTGTGCCGAAGGGGCGGGCGGGACCTCGGTGGCGGTCTTGACGACCTCCGTGGTCGGCGTCATCCCGCGACGGCGCATGTCTTCGGTGAAGGACATCAGGTAGAGCTGCAATTCCATCCGCCTCGCGGCGGTGAACGTCCCTTTCCCGCGCACGCGGGAAAGGAGCCCTTCTTCGACCAGCTTGCCGATCGCCGACCGGACCGTGAGCCTGGACACCTGGTAGGTCTCGGCGAGGTCACGTTCCGAAGGGATCGGTGAGCCGGGGGGTAGCTCACGCTCCACCGTGCGGCGCAGAATCTCCCGCAGCTGGGCGTGCTTGGGCGTCGGTCCGTTGATCACACGGTCGGACGGCGGCAGCTGCGCCGAAGCGCTCATGACGGTCACCGTCCTTTCGGGCCGGTCGATTCGGGTAACCCGTACTCGCGTCTGGTCCGGAAGATTGGTACGTTCCGGTCTAGACCAATGATCCGATGGGGCAGGATGCTCCGTCGCACGAGCGGGTGTCAACCACCGTTACGCGTTCGTGGCCAGGGATCACGTGCGAGTCGGCGAACGGCGTAGTACAGCTGGTTCGCATGTGGGAAACCGACAGGGAACAGGGAGACCGCGATGGCGGATGACAGGGCGGAAAAGATCCTCGCGGGTCTCGGCGGTGCCGAGAACGTCATCGAGGTGGAGGGGTGCATCACCCGGCTGCGCTGTGAGCTCGAAGACATGAGCCTGCTCGACGAGGCGGCGCTGAAGGCGGCCGGCGCGATGGGTGTCGTGCGCATGGGAGCCGGTGTCCAGGTCATCGTGGGGCCGGAGGCCGACACGATCGCCAGTGACATCGAGGACCTGCTGTGAGTCTGGAGATCCTGAGCCCGGTCGGCGGCAAGACGACCGCCATGACCGAAGTGCCCGATCCGGTCTTCGCGCAGGCGATGGTCGGCCCCGGCCTCGCGGTCATGCCCTCGGGCGGGCGTCAGAGCGCGGTCGCGCCGGTCGACGGGACGGTCGTGACCCTGCACCCGCACGCCTTCGTGGTGGCCACCGAAGACGGCCGCGGCGTGCTGGTCCACCTCGGGATCGACACGGTGAAGCAGAAGGGCGAGGGGTTCACCCTCCACGTCGTCAAGGGTGAAACCGTCCGCGCCGGGCAGCCGGTCGTCGAGTGGGACCCCGAGGCGGTCAAGGCCGCGGGCTACTCGCCGATCGTGCCGGTGGTGGCGCTGGACGCGAAGGCCGAAGTCCTTTCCGGACTGCTCACCGGCGGCGACGTCGAGGCGGGCGAGCCGATCTTCACCTGGGACAGCTGAACTTCACACTCGCGAGTGTCATGAGGGGTCCCCATAGGACACTTTTCGTCCTATGGGGACCCCTCATGACGTTTCTCAGGCGGTGACGACCTGGCCGTTGGCGACCTTGACCGCGATCGAGGGCAACGGCTTGTCCGCCGGCCCCTTTTTGACCGCGCCGGTCGCCGCGTCGAAGATCGAGTTGTGACAAGGACATTTCAGGTCCGCGCCCTCCGGGACGACCGCGCAGCCCTGGTGCGTGCAGATCGCGCTGAACGCGGCCGCGGTGCCTTCGGCCGTCCTGGTGACGATGACGTCCTTGCCGTCGGCGGTCTTGGCGGCCTTGGCCTGGCCGACCTCGAGGTCGGAGAGCGCGGTCAGGGTCTCGCCCGGTGCCGCGGCGGGCGGTGCGGCGGCCGAGCCGGAGGACGGGGCTTCACTTCCGCAGGCCGTGAGGGCCACGGCACCGACGGCCGCGCCGGCGACGGCGGCCCCCGTGGTCAGGACGGTGCGGCGGGAATGCAGTTCGGCAGTCATGTCCATAGACACGGTTCAAGCAGCCATCCGGTTCAATTTCAGCGACCATCGGGTGCGGAAGTGAACCGAGAGCCCTTCTTTTCCGTGTTCAAGGGCATAGGGGAACCGAACACGCGAAAAGAGATACGGACATGATCCGGTGGTTGTTGCGGGCGGTGGTGGCGGCGAGCCTGCTCGGTTCGGCGTGGGTGCATTACGTCGTATGGCAGGACTGGGCCGCCGAGACGGACGTGGTCGGGCCACTCTTTTTGGTGAACGTGGTGGCGGGCGTGGTGATCGCGGTCGCCGTCCTGGTCTGGCACCACTGGCTGCCCGTGCTGGCGGCGATCGGCTTCGGCTTGGCCACGCTGGGTGCGTACGTGCTTTCGCTGACGACGGGGTTCTTCGGCGTCTCTGAGCGTTTCACCACCCAGGCCGAACTCTGGGGCCTGATCACCGAAGTGGCGTGTGTCGTCTTCGCCCTCCCTTTGCTCTTCCTTCGCGAAGGCAAGGATCGGTGAAGGAATTCGCGGAGGACCGGCTGATGCGGGCTCTGCACGACGAGCACGCCGCGGCGCTGTGGTCCTACGCACTGCACCTGACCAGCGGTGATCGGGTCCGCGCGGAGGACGTCGTCCAGGAGACGTTGCTGCGGGCCTGGCGCAACGCCAAGGTGCTCGACCAGTCCGAGGGATCGGCGCGGGGCTGGCTGTTCACCGTCGCGAGACGGATAGCCATCGACGACTGGCGTGCTTCCGCGGCGCATCCGGAGGTGGTGACCGGTGAACCGCCCGAGACAGCGGTCACCGACGGCACCGAACGGGCGGTTCAGGGCTGGCTGGTCGCCGAAGCCCTCGGCGAGCTTTCGCCGAGACATCGTGAAGTGGTCGTTTTGTGCTATTTCCAGGGTTACTCCGTCGCGGACGCGGCGAAGCGGCTGGGTGTGGCCGAAGGAACCGTCAAGTCGCGGACGCATTACGCCTTGCGGGCGTTGCGGCTGGTATTGGAGGAAAGAGGGGTGACTCAATGACCGACCCCTTCGCCACCTACGACGCGGCCTACGTGCTCGGGGCGCTTTCCCCGGAAGACCGGTCCGCGTACGAGAAACACCTTCACGGATGTGACCGGTGTGCCGCGTCCGTGCGCGATCTGGCGGGGATCCCGGGTCTGCTCGCCCAGGCCGGTGCTCCCGCACTGCTGGAGGTGGAACCGTCGCCGTCGCCGGACCTGCTGCCGACCGTGCTCAAACGGGTCCGCCGGGGAAGGCGGATCCAACGGACGATCACCGCCGTCGCGGCAGGGGTCGCCGTCGCGGCCAGTGTCACGCTCGCGGTCGTCCTGACCGGGCCGGTCGCGGCGGGCGGTGATCCGATGACGCCGCTCGGCGACTATCCCGTCACCGCCGAGGTCGCCCTTGCCGCCACGGACACCGGCACCAAGGTCGACATGACGTGCAGCTACGGCGGCAACCGCACCGGGGACTACATCCTGGTCGCCGTCGACGCCGACGGCGGTACCAGCGAACTGGCGTCCTGGCGCGCGATGCCCAAGGACACCGCGCACATCGTGGTCGGCACCGCGATGCGCACCGGGGACATCAAGGCGCTGGAGATCCGCACGCCCTCGGGTCTCCCGCTGCTGCGGATGAACCCCTGATCCCGGTGTCATGACAGGCCTTCGGCGCCGGACAGGGGAGGGATTGGTCCCGGCTGCGAAAACTTTCAGAAGGCGTGGGGCCGGGTTGGTCGTGAGTGGCGATTCGGGTTAGAACCCGAATCGCCACTCACGACCAACCCAGCCCACTCCTCGCCGGACCCTCAAGCCAGGAAGTCCGTGAAGGCCTCCTTCCCTACCTTGAAAGTAGGGAAGGAGGCCTTCACGGACAACGCCACGTTTGCCTTACTCCTCGACAACCGGATCCGGCCGGGTACGCCGAGTAGTGCTCACCGGACGACTGGGTCAGGGCCGATGGGTCACGGCCGGCGCCTCGGCATGCCGCGTGGCGGCCCCGCCGGTCATTCGGTGCTGGTGCTGAACGAGTCGGCCTGTCCACGCAAAAGAACGCTCGGGCGGCCGTCGGTGCCGACCGGAACGGTGCCGACGGAGGTGACCCGTTCGCCCCTGCGGTGTGCCTTGCCGTAGTCGTAGATGGCGTAGTGCATCGTCGACTGGTTGTCCCAAATGGCGAGGTCTCCGAGGCGCCAGCGCCACCGCACGGTGTTCTCCGGCTTCGTCGCGTACTCGTGCAGCATGCGGATCAGGTCGCGGCCGGCCTGTGGGCTGTAGCCCACCACGCGGCGGGCGAAGCCGCCGATCAGCAGCGACCGTTCCCCCGTCTCGGGATGCACGCGGACCGCGGGGTGCTCCGCTTCGAAGATCGAGGCGAGGTAGTTCGCGCGAAAGCGCTGGTCGCCGTCGTAGGTGTCGTCCGTGTAGTCGGAGTCGTTGGAGTGCACGATCCGGAGTCCGTCGGCGAGGGTGCGCAGGCCGTTGGGCAGGCTTTCGTAGGCGGTCGCGGTGTTCGCCCACAGGGTGTCCCCGCCCAGCGGCGGATTGACCTTGTTGTGCAGGAACGCGAACGAGGGCGGCTGCGCGAGGTAGGTCAGGTCGGTGTGCCAGTGGTTCGCCCTGGTGCCTTCTCCGCGTGAATCCATTTCCCGCACCAGCGGCCGTTCCTCCGGGCCGCCGTAGATCGGGTGCCCCAGCGTCAACGGGCCGAAGCGTTGAGCGAACGCCACCTGGCTGTCGTAGTCCAGGCCTTGATCCCGCAGGAACACCACCTTGTGGTCGAGCAACGCCTTGCGAACGCCGGCGATGGTCTGGTCACTGAGCGCGGCAGTGGTGTCCACGCCGTGGATTTCGGCGCCGATGTTCCCGGCCAGCCGAGTGATCTCGATATCGGCCGGCGCGATGGTCTCGGTCATGGGGCAAGCCTTTCTCTGGTTGCTCGGACAGGTGTAGGGGATGGCGGACCTGAGGCTCCGAGTCATGCTGCCAGAAATTGCCAAATGTGGCAATTTTCGTGACTAACTGGTCGAACTCGACGTGGGCCGGTGTGGGCAGGCTGTTTGCTAATAAGGGCACAAGCTGGCAATATTTTTGCCATGCTGGGTGGGGTCGGTCGGCGAGCAGAGGTCCGAAAAAGCGCGGTTCCGCCGGGCGGCCGCCGGGTACGCGTGGTTCTGGCAGTGGATCAGCTGCTGGTCGCCCTCGGTTTGTTCAGCCTTTTCCCGGTGCTGGGCGTGATGCTGGCATCGCGCGGATCTGCGTCGAACGCGGCACTGGTCGGGGTCGGACTCTTTTGCTACACGGGTTCGGCGGGCCTTTCCGCCTTACTGCTCAATCGGTGGCTGCCCCGGCTGAGCTATCGGCACGGCATGGCGGGCAGCGCGCTGTTGTCGGCCGTCGCGTTCGGGCTGCTTCCCTATGTCCGTGCGGGCTGGGTGCTGTGCGGGCTGCTCGTACTCGCCGGGCTCGGCGTGAGTGTCCACTTTGTCCTGTCGAGGGTGTTCGTCGCGGAACTGGTGCGAGACGACATCGGCCGAAACAGGATCTACTCCCTGCTGCAGATCGCGGTGAACGCCGCGGCCGCGGTGGGACCGCTGATCGCGAGCGTGACGTTCGCCGTCGACCCGCGGCTGCTGCTCGCCATCGTTTCCCTGTGCTACGTCGGCGGCGCCGCGTCGTTGTGCTTCGCCATGCCGTCCCGGGAATATCCGCCGCCCACCAGCGGCAGGTGGCCGGTCAGCCGGGCCGTCCTCGGGAAGGCCCTTCGCAGCGCGGAAATTGTGCGGGTGCTGGTGGTCTGTGTGGTGGGCGCGTTCATCTACGCTCAGTTCTTCTCCGCCTTCGCGCTTTTCGTCGCTGACTCGTTCAGCTCGGTGGCTTTGCGCGCTGGTCTGCTCGCCGCTCCCGCGATACTGATCGTGCTGCTGCAGGCCGCCGTGACCAAGGTGGTCGCCCGGCTGCTCAAGGCGGGGGTCAAACCGTTCACGGTGCTCGGTGCGGGGACCATGGTGTTCGGGGTGGCGATGCTGTTCCTGGGGGCGGGGCTGCCGCTGGTGGCCGGGGCGGTTCTCGCGGCGGCGGTGTTCTCCTTGGCGGAGATGCTGTTCACCCCGATGGTGAGCACGGCGTTCGCCGGGTTGCCGATCGAGTCGAGCCTGGAGTCGTTCAACCTCCGGCAGGTCTGCTGGACCACTGGCGAGGCGCTCGGTTCGCTGGCGGGTGGCAGCCTTTTCCTGTGGTTGCGGCTTCGCGGTGAAGCCTGGCTCTACTGGCATCTGCTCGCTTGGCCGACATTGGCGGGCGTCGGCGTCCTGTTGGTCGTTTCCGCCCGCCGCCGGGCCTGAGGCGGGAACGCGCGATCAGCCTGGAGTGAGCACGGTCTCGGCGGAGAACCACGAGGCGAGCCGCCGGATCCGGTCCGCGGTGTCGTGTTCGTCGGTCCCCTCGACCACGGCCGTTCCGGCGTGGATGTTGGACGCGGTGGAGGCGTCGGCCAGGGTGTCACCGGGGCGTGACCGCAGCGCGACATGGCGGACACCGGGCCGGGCGAGGATTTCCCGCTCGCCGGGACAAGAGCGCAGCAGGCCCGGCCCGGTGGCCAGGAAGACGTCTCCATACCAGCCGTCCGCGACTTCGGGCGCCACGGCGGAGTCCAGTTCCAGCACCGCTCTCGCCCATTCGTCGTGCAGATCCACCCCGTGCTGAAGGCGGATCATCTCGTCGAACGATCCGCCGGGGATCCGGCCACCGCATTCGCCGAACACCAGCCGGTCGTCGTTCTCGAAGACCTCCAGGTGGAACACTCCGTCGCGGTGCCGCAGCGCGGCCATGCAGCGGTCGGCCAGTGCCCGGCAACGAGCGTAGAGTTTGTCGCACGCCAGCGGATGCTGTACCACGGTCGCGACGATGCCGCCCTCGCGGATCGCCAGCACGTTGTCCAGGTAGCGGCCGACGGAGACGAACAGCACGCGGCCGTCGCGCACGATCCCGTCCAGATGCAGTTCGGGTCCGTCGATCCATTCCTCGGCGAGCCACGGCCCCGCCGCGACGTCGAACTCGCGCGCCAGTTCAAGGCGGTCCGCCGGGCTGCGCCAGGCTCGCACGCCCCGCGTACCGGAGTCGGCCAGCGGCTTGAGCGCCCCGCGCGCATGGTCGAACGCCGCCAGATCGCCAGGCTGGACCACGAGTGCCGACTCCGCGACGGGAATGCCGGCCGCCCGGATGCTTCGCTTCTGGAGATCCTTGTCGCGCAACAACAACGCGTCCGACGCGGGGTGCGGCGCCCTGGGCCCGCCGAGTACGGAGGCGTTGACAAGGGTGAACTCGTATTGGCTGCACACCACGTCGAAGCCGTCCACCGAGAGCCCGCGGCGTTGCAGCCCGGCCAAGGTGGATTCGGTGTCGGCCGGATCCCGCACCGGCACGACATGCACGTCGTCGAGCACGCCCTCCCGGTCGCGATCTTCACCCGCGGCGAGCACGCAGGTGACCTCGGCGCCGAGGGCGTGCAGGGCCCGCACCGCTTCCAGACGCCAGCCGATGAGCAGTACATTCCACTTCGCCATCAAGTGTCCTTCCTCCGCCGGTCAGACGGATGTCAACCGCACGGGCAGGGTTTCGGGTCCGCTGACGGCGATCGAGCGCACCCTGGCCGCGGGCCCGTCCTGTTCGATGCGGTGCGGTGCGTCGAGGAGTTCGGTGAGCAGGATCCGGGCCTGTGCCCTGGCCAGGATGCTGCCGAGGCAGAAATGCTCGCCTCCGCCGAGCGCGAGATGGCGGTTCGGGGCCCGCCCGATGTCGAAGCGGTCGGCACGCGGAAACACCTCTTCGTCGCGGTTGGCCGAGGGGACCCACAACACGACCCGGTCGCCCGCTTCGATCCGCTGCCCGCCGATCACCACCGGCTCGGTCACCGAACGCATGCTGTGGACCGCGCTGGAAGTCCAGCGCAGGATCTCCTCGATCGCCGGGGGCAGTAGATCGCGATCGGCCCGCAGCCGCTCCCATTCGCCGGGGTGTTCGAGGAAGGCCCAGATCCCGCCTGCCAGCGCCAGCCGCCCGTTTTCCGTGGCACCGACCAGATTCTCGCAGTTGAGAAGAATCTCCTCTTCGGGGAGCAGTTCTCCCTGCACGGTGTCCCCGGCGAGCAGGCTCACCACGTCGTCGGCGGGGGCGGCCATCCTGGCGTACATCAGATCGATGAAGTACCGCATGAGTTCCTGGTGCGCGGCAAGGGAAACTCCCGCTTCGAATGCCTCGTTGGTCCACTGGTAGAGCGTTTCGTGGTCCTCGGCGGGCACGCCCATGATGTGCCCGATCGTGTACATGGAAAGCCGTCCGACGACGTCGTGGACGAAGTCGAACCGCTCCCGTTCGACCGCTTCGGCGAGGATTGTGCGCACCGCCGTGCGCATGTACTCCTCCAAGTGCCGGACGGCGCGGGTGGTGAACAGGCCCGCGACCACGGCGCGGAGATCCTTGTGCCGTGGCGGATCGGTCAACGCCAGCGTCATTCCGGCACCGGGATCCTCGCCGAGCTTCGCCGGGCGCAACAGCACGCCGCGCGCGGAGCTGAACACCTTCGGGTCGCGATAGGCGGCACGCACGTCCTCGTATCTCGTCAGCGACCAGAACGCGGGAAGGTCGGTCGCTTCGTGCCGGTGCACCGGTGAGTGCCCGCGCATCCAGTGCCACACCGCGTGAGGATCGCCGTCCGCGTGCAGCGCGGGATCGGCGAGCCGGGTGGGATCGATCATCGCTGGCTCCTCGGGCGGGAGGGGCGGCTTCCCGCACAGGCGAGTTGCCAACTTGTGCCAACAAGGTTGCCATTGCTTGCTACGAATGGCAATCTGTTTGCCATGTATCCGTGCGCGAAGAGCCCGGAGGCGGGAATCGAAGGGGTGGGAATGGAGCGCGACCGGTCCTTGGACCTTGCCGTCACCGGTATGGCGATGCGCATGCCCGGTGCCGCGGACCTGGCCACGTGGTGGGCGGCGTTGCTCGACGGCCGGACGTTGACCACCCGGCTGACCCGCGACGAGCTGATCGAGGCCGGGGTGTCCGCGGACCTCGCGGACGACCCCGACTACGTCCCCGTTCGCGGCAGGCTGGCCGACGCGGACCGCTTCGACAACACCGTGTTGCGGGTGAGTGCCCGCGACGCCGAACTGATGGATCCTCAGCACCGCCTGATGCTCGAAATCGCCTGGGAGGCCATGGAGGACGCCGGTGCCTGCCGTCCCGGCGGCGACCGGGTGACCGCCGTGTTCGCCAGCGGCAGTGGCAGCGGTTACCTGCGCACCATGCTGGCCAACGGACCGCTGGACCCACAGACCCTCGATCAGGCCATCCACGGCACCGACCCGGACTTCATCGCCAGTCTGGTGTCCTACAAGCTGGGGCTCACCGGGCTCGCGGTCGGTGTGCAGACCGCCTGTTCGTCGTCGCTGGTCGGACTGCACCTCGCCGGGCAGGCGCTGCTGAACGGCGACTGCGACCAGGCCATCGTCGTGGCCGCGGGCATCGACTTCCCACAGGGCGGACATCTGCACGTCCCCGGCGGCATCCAGTCGGCGTCCGGCGACTGCCGTCCCTTCGACGAGAACGCCGACGGTGTCGTCGCGGGGTCCGGTGTGGCAGCCGTCGTCCTACGCCGCCTGTCCGACGTCCTCGACGATGGTCCGCAGCCGCACGGCGTCATCCTCGGCTCGGCGGTCAACAACGACGGGACGGCGAAGGTCGGCTACTACGCCCCTTCGGCCACCGGTCAGGAAGCGGTGATCCGCGCCGCGCTCGCGGCCGCCGACGTCGAGGCGGGTTCCCTCGGCTACCTCGAGGCCCACGCCACCGGAACCCGGGTCGGTGACCCCATCGAGTGGTCGGCGGCGTCGGCCGCGCTTTCCGGGATGGGCGTGGCGCCGGGACAGGTGGCCGTCGGTGCGCTCAAGGCCAACATCGGGCACTTGGACTCAGCCTCGGGTCTCGCCTCGCTCATCAAGACGATGCTGGTGCTGCGGGATGGGCTCGTGCCGCCGGTGGCGGGCTTCACCCGGTTGAACCCGCTGCTCGAATCGACGGATTCGCCGCTGTACGTCCCGGCCACGTGCGAGAAATGGTCCGGCCCCGAGCCGCGCCGGGCCGGGGTGAGTTCGTTCGGTATCGGTGGTACGAACGCCCATGTCGTCCTCGAACAGGCACCCGTGCTCGCCGCGGGCGGTCCTGCCGACGACGTCGACCGGCTGGTGGTCCTGTCCGCCGCGGACGCGGGGGCGCTCACCCGGTCGGCCGGGCGGCTGGCCACGCTCCTGTCCGCCGAGCGACCGCCTGCCGCAGACGTCTCGTTCACCCTCGCCGCGGGTCGGGCCGAACTCGCCCACCGGCTGGCCGTGGTCGGCCGCGATCCGGTGGAACTCGCGGAACGCCTCACCGGTGGATCCGGTGTCGTGCGGGGCGAACGCCCGGCCGAAGGCGGCGCGCCGGTGGTGTTCCTGTTCCCCGGCCAAGGCACTCAGCGGCCGGGGATGGCGGCCGCCTTCGCCGATGCGCTGCCCGGGTTCGGCGAGGTGCTGGAACATTGCCTCGACGCGTTCGAGCCGCCGCTCGCGGAGCGAGTGCGTGCCGCGTTGTCCGATCCCGGATTTCCCGCGACCGAACTGGCCGCGACCGATCTCGCCCAGCCCGCGTTGTTCGCGGTGGAGTACGCGGCCGCGGTGGCGTTGAGCGAGCTGGGTGTCGAACCGGTCGCGCTCGCCGGGCACAGCCTCGGCGAGATCACCGCCGCCTGCTTCGCCGGGATTTTCGATCTTCCCAGTGCCGCCCGGTTCGTGGCCGCCCGCGGGCTCGCCATGCACAAGTGTCCACAGGGGACGATGCTCGCACTCGGCTGTGACGGGGAAACGTCGATGGCGCTGGCAGCCGAGGCGGGCGCGGACGTGGAGCTCGCGTCGGCCAACGGACCGGACAGCTGCGTGCTGGCGGGCGCTTCGGACGAGGTAGCCGCCTTCCAGCGTTTCCTCGGCGATCGAGTGCACGCGAAGGTCCTGCAAACTTCCCATGCCTTCCACACCAAGCTGATCGATCCTGCTTTGCCCGCGCTGACAAGGGAATTGGCGGCGGTGCAGTTCGGCAGCCCACGGCTGCCGCTCGTCTCGAACCGCACCGGCGAGCTGGTGGACCCTGGCGCGGTGATCGGCCCGCGCGATTATGTCGAGCAGGCCCGCCACCCGGTGCGGTTCGGCGATGGGCTCGCGGCGATCGCCCGGCGGTTCCCCGGTGCACTGCTGGTCGAAGTCGGGCCGGGGCGGGCGTTGTCCGGGCTGGCCGAGGCGGTGGGGCTGGCCACCGTCCCGTTGTCGGCGCAGCGTACGTCGGCCCCCGGACGTGAGGTGCTCGGCGCGCTCGGGCAGTTGTGGGCGCGCGGTCAGCCGCTCGCGATCACGTCCGTGTGCGCGGGCGGGCGGCGGATCCATCTGCCCGGTTACCCGTTCGCGGGACCGCGGTGGATGGCACCCGAGATGGGGAGAAAAGCCGTCACCGCGGCGGAAACGGCGCCGGAGATCCCGGTCACCGCGCCGCCCGGCCCGGCGGAACTGCTGACCGCGCTGTGGCAGGAGTTGCTCGGTACGCCGGAGGTCGGCGCGGAGTCGGACTTCTTCGAGCTGGGCGGCGATTCGCTGCTGATCACGCATCTCGCCCGGCGCGTCCACCAGAGACTGGGGGTGCGGGTGCCGTTGCGGGCGATGCTCGCGGGCCGCACCCTCGGCCGTCAGATCGCCGTACTGACCGAGAGCCTGCGGCAGGCGGAACCACCGGGTGGCCACGCCGTGGCAACCGGCCCGAGCACCGCATCCGACCATCGCCGGAGGAGTTGTGATGTTCTCGTTGCAACAGAGTGACCGCCTGCGCGAAACCGGGCAGAGGACCGACAGCCCGGAAGCCGACGTGCTGACCCTGGGCTACGCCCCACCACCGGACCACGATCCCCGGCCCGTGCACGAACTGGTCGCGGACTTCGCGCGGCGCACGCCGGAAGCCGTCGCCGTCCGGTACGGCCGGGAATCGCTCAGCTACGCCGAACTCGACGGGTGGGCCGGGCGCGTCGCGGCTCGGCTGCTCGCGGCGGGAGCAGGTCCGGGCAGCAGGGTCGCCGTGCTGGTGCCGCCGTCCGCGGCGATGATCGCCACCGTGCTCGGCGTGCTCCGGGCGGGCGCCGCCTACGTTCCGGTCGACCTCGCCCAGCCCCGCCGCCGCGTGGCCGCGGTGCTGGAAGACGCAGGGACCGAGGTCGCCGTGGTCGCCGCGGAGACGGCTTACCGCCTCGAAGGGCTCGACGTGCGATTGGTGCCCGCCGAACACGACGGCCCGGCGCCGGACGCGACACTTCCCGTGGCCGGGATCGGCGACCCCGCATACGTCATCTACACCTCGGGCAGCACCGGTGAGCCGAAAGGCGTCCTGGTCGACCACGGCGCTCTCGCCGCTTCGACGGCCGCCCGCCGGTCCGTCTATCCCGGCCGTTCCGTGTTCTTGCTGGTCTCCCCGCTGGCCTTCGATTCGTCGGTAGCGGGGTTGTGGGGCACCTTGACGGCCGGCGGCACCCTGGTCGTGGCCGGCCCCGACGAGGTCAGTGACCCGGCGCGGCTGGTCGAGCTCATCGACACGCACCGGGTGACCAGATTCCTGTGCGTCCCCTCCCTCTACCGCGTGCTGCTCGACGCGGCCGAACGTGCCGGAGTGAACCGCCTGTCGACCGTCGACACCGTGATCGTCGCGGGGGAGGCGCTGCCGGAAGCGTTGGTACAGCGGCACTTCGCCCGGCACGGCCACTCCGTCGCGCTGGTCAACGAGTATGGGCCGACCGAGGCCACCGTCTGGGCGAGCTACCGCAGGTTCGACCGTCCCGGCCCGGTCTCCATCGGCGTTCCGGTGCCGGGTGCCCGCCTTTACGTGCTCGACGAAGAAGGACTTCCCCAGCCGAGAGGGGTGGCGGGTGAGCTGTACATCGGCGGGACGGGCGTCGCTCTCGGATATCTCGGCCGTCCCGAAGCGACCACCCGCGCGTTCACCGGCGACCCGTTCGCCGGCGTGGAAGGCGCGCGGATGTACCGCACCGGTGACCGGGCTCGCTGGAACGACGACGGCACTTTGGACTTTCTCGGCCGCAGCGACCACCAGGTCAAGATCCGCGGGCATCGGGTGGAACTCGGCGCGGTCGAGACGGCCCTGCTCGGCGCGCCGGGTGTGCGGGCGGGCGCGGTGTCGCCGGACTCCGGACTGACCCGGTTGGTGGCCTTCGTGGTCGTGTCTCCCGGGGTCAGCACGGACTCGGTGCGCGCACACTTGGCCGAACGGCTGGGCCCCGCTGCCCTGCCCAGCCGGTTCGAGCCGGTCGACACCTTGCCGGTCACCGTGACCGGCAAGCTCGACCGCGTCGGGCTACGCGACGCGGCGGACGAGGTCCTGCGGCGGCCTGGCCCGGCCGGCGAGGGCCACGAGACAGCCGAGGGGATGCCCGCCAGGGTGGCGGCGGCTTGGGCCGAGGTCCTCCAGCTCGCCGACGTGCCCATCGACGTCAACTTCTTCGACCTCGGCGGTCATTCGCTGACCCTGTTCCAATTGCAGAACGCTCTGGAACAGCACACCGGCACCCGGCCGTCGGTCGTGACGTTGTTCCGGCACACCACCGTGTCCGCGCAGGCCGAGCTGATCAGCGGGGGCGGCAGGGGAGCGCAAGGCGCGTCGGCCGAGCAGCGTCAGGCCGCGGCCCGGCGCGCCCGTATCCTGCGGGCCAGGAGGCAGCGCGCGACCGAGGGACCGGCCCGATGACCGGGGCCGCCACGCTTTGGCTGCTCCGCGCGGTCGAACGGCCGCTGGCGAAAGCGAGGCTCGTCTGCTTCCCCCATGCCGGCGGGTCGGCGTCGTTCTTCCGTGACTGGGGCGAAAACCTGCCCGGCGTCGAGGTGTTCGCGGTGTGCTACCCGGGGCGCGCGGAGCGGATCGCCGAGGAGCCGCCGACGGATCTGATCCGGCTTGGCCGGGACATCGCCGACGCGGTGGCGGCACTCGGCGACGACCGGCCCGTTTCCCTGTTCGGGCACAGCCTCGGCGCGGCCGTCGCGCTGGAAACCGCCCGGCGGCTGGAAGAACTCGGCCGCGGCCCGGCGCGCCTGTTCGCCTCCGGGTCGCGCGACGCACCGCTGCCCGACGCCGATGAGTACGAGGACCAAGCGCCGGAGTCGGTCGCCCAACGGTTGATCGAGCTCGGCGGCACCGACGCCGAACTGGCCGCGGACCCGTACTTCCAGGAGCTGGTGCTGCCCTACATCGTCAGCGACGGCGCGATGTTCCACGCCTACGCCAATCCCCTGAAACCGGTCCTGCGGTGCCCGGTCACGACGATCTTCGGCGACGAGGACGTCGACGCCGATCGCAGGCCGTGGCGCGAGCTGACCGCGTCGGCCCTGGACGAGCACGTCGTACCGGGCGACCACTTCTATCTGACCCCGAGACCGCCATACGCCCTGCTCCAGCGTTACCTGGACCCGGCGTCGAACCCGGCAGGAGCGGAATGACCAGCACGAAACCCCACCCCGGCTCCGAAGGCACGCGGGTGGGCCCGCCACCCCCGCTCGACCACGAGCTGGCCGCACCGCTGCGTGACATTCTCGCGGATCTGGGCGGCCCGTTGACGCCGGACCTTTTCGCCGACCGCCGGGCGCGGACCGAGACGGGGAGCCTGTCGGACGAGGACATCCGGCGCGGCGGCGCGTTCGAACTCCGGGAGCTGCGGGTGCCGGGGCCGCCGGGCGCACCGGAGGTCCCCGTGCTCGTGTGCCTGCCGACCGGGAGCCCCGGACCGCATCCGGTGCTCTACAACACGCACGGTGGCGGCATGGTGGCGGGCAACAACCGGACCGTCGAACTCGGCGGCGAGCTCGACCGCGCCCAGGAACTCCAGCTCGCCGTGGTCGCGGTCGACTACCGGCTGGCGCCGGAAAACCCGGACCCCGCACCGCTGGAGGACTGCTACGCCGCGCTCGAGTGGGTGGCCGCGACCGCCGGCGAGCACGGGTTCGACCCGGCCAGGATCGTCATCAGCGGCAACAGCGCGGGCGGTTGTCTCGCGGCCGGGGTCAGCCTGCTCGCCCGCGACCGGGGCGGGCCCGCGCTGCTGGGGCAGATGCTGCAATGCCCGATGCTCGACGACCGGTGTGACACGCCATCCTCGTTCCAGATGGAGGGCATCGGCCTGTGGGACCGGCTCTCCGACCTCGCGGGCTGGACGGCGCTGCTGGGCGAGCGCCGGGGCACCGACGACGTTTCCCCTTACACCGCACCGGCGAGGGCGGGCGACCTGGCGGGCCTGCCCCCCGCGTTCATCGACGTCGGTTCGGTGGAGGCCCTGCGTGACGAAGCGGTGCGGTACGCGAGCCGGATCTGGCAGGCGGGTGGCGAGGCCGAACTGCACGTCTGGTCCGGTGCGTTCCACAGTTTCGACGAATGGGTGCCGGATGCCGTCATCTCGAAAACCGCCCAGCGTGCACGGCTCGACTGGCTGCGCCGTCTGCTGGCCCGGTAGATCATGAGCGTGCCTCGCCTGTTGTTCGTGGGCGGTGCGAGCCCCATCTCCTCGAGCCGGGACATCGTCTCCGACGCGCTGAACCAGGCACGTGCTCGCGGAATCCGCACCCACATCCTCAGCCGTGCCGAACTGCTGGCCGAGACCAGGGACGTCACCGCGCTCGCCGACGAAGTGTCCGTTGTGGATCCCGATGACCCGGTCGCCTGCGCGCGGTGGGCGCGTGACCGGTTCGCGGCGGGTGACCGGTTCGAGCTGGTGCTGGGCCTGCGGGACACCGTGCTCGCCGCGGTCGCCGAATGCGCGCGGGTCTTCGGCGCGGTGGGGAACTCGCCGGACGCCGTTTCCCGCGTACGCAACAAGGACACCTGCCGGGAGGCGCTCGCCGCGGCCGGGTTCCGCCAGCCGGCGGTGCGACTGTGCGCGGGTGCCGGGCAAGCAGCCGAATTCCTCGCCGCCTCCACCGGCCCATGGGTGGTCAAGCCCCGAGACGGCATGGCCAGCATCGGCGTGCGGAAGGTGTCGGCGCCCGCCGATCTCCCTGCCGCGCTCGAGACACTGCCTGATCGCGAGCTGTTCCTCGTCGAGGAATTCGTGTCCGGTCCCGAATTCAGCGTGGAAGGGGTGTTCCTCAGTGGGCGGCCGCAAGTACTCGCGGTGACCGAGAAGGAAAAGCTACCACCGCCGCATTTCGTCGAGAGCGGGCATCTGCTTCCCGCGGACCTGCCGGAGGAGCGCGCTCGGGAGATCGAGCGGCAGGTCACCGCCGCGCTCACCGCGCTGGGCCTGTGTTTCGGCGTCTTCCACGTCGAATTGTGGCTGTGCGACGGCGAAGTCGTGCTCGGAGAGGTGCACGTCCGGCCCGGCGGGGACTGGTTGCACCGGCTGCTCGCGCACGCCATTCCCGGCCTGGAGCTGTTCGGCCTGATCTACGACGATCTGCTCGGACGCCCGTCCACCGGATGCCCGGCGCCTACCCGCGCGGGAGCGGCACGCTTTCTCACACCGCGGCCTGGGCGCCTGGTCCGGATCGAGGGCTGGGAGCGGGTGCGGGATCATCCGGCCGTGCTGCACGCCGAACTGGCCGTCCGCCCCGGAGACCGGATCGGCCCGGTGCACCAGTCCGGCGACCGGGCGGGCGTCGTGGTGGTCGGTGCGGACACCCCGGAAGCGGCACGCGACCTGGCGCGGAGGTTGGCCGGTGAGGTGCGGTTCACCGTCGATGGAGACTGACGGCGAGCCAGCGGGCACATCACGCGTCACCTATTATCTGGCGCGCTGACGTTGGAGACAGGTTCGGGCTCGTCAAAAGTCCTGCCGAGGCCTTGACCGTCCACATGGGACATTTTTCGTGACCAGAGCGCCCGATTCGCGCAATTCGCGCGGTTCTGCAAGGTGGTCGTGAGTGCTAATGAGGGTTCTGTTGAGGGGTAAGGCGAACATGGCGTCTTGAGGCTTCCGGTGGGGGGTGGGTCCAGGTGGTCGTGGGGGGGGGGTTGGGGTGGGAACCGGAGCGCCACCCCCCACCACCCCGAACGAACGCATTCCTTGGGTGGAATACACGACGGACACCCCCTCTTTTCCC
>NZ_JBVISU010000028.1:0-105840 GCF_055575355.1 Amycolatopsis sp. NPDC034160
CTTCGCAGTCGGACTTGATCTTCGCAAATCCAGTCCTAGCAAGGCTCTCCGTCCCAACTCACCCCACCCCCAAGACCACCACTGAGAAAACCTCATTGGGGACAGGTCGGCTCCCGATTTCCCCTCAATAGAGCCCTCATTGGCACTCACGGCAAGCAATATCTCGACTTCGCCGTGAGAGTAGGGATGAAGCCTTCATGGCCACGCCAGAAAGGACCGCTATTTGAGCAGGGCGAGGAAGAACTTCCGGATGTCCTCGGCGAGCAGGTCCGGCACTTCCATCGCGGCGAAGTGGCCACCGCGCTCGAACTCCGACCAGTGCCTGATGTCGTACAGTCGCTCCGCCAGTGGCCGCACCGACTGCGTGATGTCGTGCGGGAACACCGCCACGCCGAGCGGTACCGGACACGGCACGGTTCCTGTCGGCGCGTCGTGGTGCAGTCGTGCCGACGAAGCCGCGGTGGCGGTCAGCCAGTACAGCGAGATGTCGGTGAGCATCCGGTCGTCGCTGATCGGTGAGCGAGGGTCGGTCCACTGTGCGAAGCGTTCGGCGATCCAGGCCAGCTGGCCGACCGGTGAGTCGGTCAGCGCGTAGCCGATGGTCTGCGGGGTGGCGGCCTGGAGAGCCTGGTACGGCGGGCGGTTCGCCATCAGCCGGCGGACCTTGTCCAGCCGAGCTTCGTCTTCTGCGGACAGTTCGACGTCGGGATCCGGCCGGGTCGGCAGGTAGTTGACGTGCACCCCGATGACCTGGTCGGGCGCCACCGCGCCGAGTGCCGTCGAGATACCCGAGCCGAAGTCGCCGCCCTGTGCGCCGTAGCGGTCGTATCCGAGGCGGTGCATCAGTTCGGCCCAGGCGCGTGCGATCCGGACGATGTCCCAGCCGCGTTCGTGAGTCGGTCCGGAAAAGCCGTAGCCGGGGATGGACGGGATCACCAGGTGGAAGTCCCGCGACAGTGGTCCGATGACGTCGAGGAACTCCAGGAACGAGCCCGGCCAGCCGTGCGTGAGGATCAGCGCGAGCGCGTCCGGGTTCGCTGACCGGACGTGGACGAAGTGGATGTTCTGGCCTTCGATCTCGGTCGTGAAGTGGGGAAGCTCGTTGAGTTCGACTTCGTGGGCGCGCCAGTCGTAGCCGGTACGCCAGTACTCGGCCAGTTCCTTGAGACGCGTCAGTGGGAAGCCGTAGTCCCAGCCGGCGTCGGCGACCTCGTTGGGCCAGCGGGTGCGGGAGAGTCTGTCGTGGAGATCGTCGAGGTCGGCTTGGGGGATGGCGACGCGGAAGGGCTTGATCATGGTCTCGGCTCCGGTAAGTTTCGTTCGGTGCTTAAACGTTTGGTCACCCAACGATACTCCGATCGTTCGGTCGCCCAATGATTCGTTAGACTCGTCACATGGAGCACCCTTCGGAAGAGACGCACGCCAGCTGGCAGGGTCTGCCCAGCTGGCTGCTCACGCAGACCGCGAACCACGCGCATCGCCTGGTGACCGAAGGGTTCTCCGCCTTACACGCGCGGGGCTACCACTACCGCGTGCTGGCGACGTTGGAGGAGTTCGGTCCGGCCAGCCAGGCCACGCTGGGCCGCCGTAGCGGTATCCACGTCAGCGAGATGGTCGCGACGGTCAACGAGCTCGCCGAGCGTGAGCTGGTCGAGCGCGCCCCGGACCCCGGCGATCGGCGGCGCAACGTCGTCTCGCTGACCACGGCGGGCAAGCGGCAGCTGCGGCGCCTGGAGAAGCAGCTCGCCGAACGTCAGGCGGAGCTGCTGGCTCCGCTGTCAGCCGAGGAACGAGAGCGGTTCACTGAGCTGCTGTCGAAGCTGCTGGACCATCACGACCGGCAAGCTTCTCACCCTTAAAAGCCTTGAACGGCCGCAAGGAAGGCTTGGCGAGCGTCGGAAGTGCTGTGCTGAGGCCAGAGGGCCTGAAGGGGTACGTGCACCGGCGGCTGTAGCTCCTTGACCTGGACCGCGCCACCGGCGGCCGGTCCGGGAGAGGCGGTGACGAAAGCGACGCCGTCGGTGTCGAGTACGGCGGTGACCGGGGGTGTGCCCTGGATGGGGCTCCGGTGGACGCGTGGTTCGAATCCCGCGTCCCGGCAGAGGTTGACGAGCAGGTCGGTGTATCCGGACCGGCCGGGGCGTCCCCAGACGGTGATCTCCTCGCCGTCGAGGTCGCTCAGCCGGACTTCGTCGCGTTCGGCGAGCCGGTGTCCCGAGGCGACGGCGATGTTGAGCCGCTGCCGGATCAGGGTGGTGCCGACAAGGCCGTGCGCCGGGGTGAGGGCCCGGCCGAGGCCGAGGTCGAGTTGTCCGTCGAGCAGTTGTGCGGTGAGTTCGTCGGGATAGCGTTGGTGGACGTCGATGACGAGGTCGGGGTCGGGCTGGTGGCTGCGCAGCAGGGCGGTGACCTCGTCGCCGGTGACGGCGGGGGTGTGACCGATGCGAAGTCGTTCGGCTTCGCCCCGGCCGATGCGGCGGGCGCGCTGGACGGCGGAGTCGGCGATGCCGTGCAGGAGGCGGGCGTCGGCGATGAGTGCCTGCCCGGCAGGGAGGACGGTGACCCCGGTGGCGCTGCGCTCGAGCAGGGGGACGCCGACTTCCCGCTCGAGCGTGCGCACCGAGGTCGACAGCGCCTGCTGGCTCAGGTGCAGCCGGGTCGCCGCGCGGGTGAAGCTGCCTTCTTCGGCGACGGCGATGAGGTGGTTCAGCTTGTACAGGTCCAGGCCCACCTCGGGGTCCCCTTCATGTCGGTCTACCGCGTCGTCACCAGCGTATGGAGGACCTGCGGTCACCGCGTGGTGTAGCCGCCGTTCGGGAACATCGTCTGGCCGGTGAACCAGGAGCCTTCGGTGGCGAGAAACCGGATGATGGGCACGATGTCCTCGATGTGGGTGAGCCGGCCGCCCATGGCCTGTGATTGGTGGAATTCGACCCGCTCGGGGGTTTCCTGCGGGTAGAAGAACGGGGTGTCCATCGGGCCGGGTGCGACGACGTTGACGGAGATGCCGCGGTCGGCGAACTCCTTGGCGGCAGCCCTGGTGAAGTGCTCAAGTGGTGCCTTGCCGCCGGCGTAGGTGGAGTAGCCGTCGGTGAAGGCGGCGAGCAGGGAGGTGCCGAGGCTGATGATCTTGCCGTTGTCGGACAGGCGCCGTCCGGCTTCCTGGATGAAGAAGTAAGCCGCTTTCGCGTTGATCGCGAACATGCGGTCGTATTCCTCTTCGGTGGTTTCGAGGATGGGCTTGCGCAGGACCATGCCGGTGGTGTTGACCGCGATGTCGGCGCGGCCGAAGGTGTCGACGGCGGTGTCGAAGAGGCGATGGACGTCGGCGACCCGGGTGAGGTCGCCCTGGACGGCGACGGCTTCGGACCCGGTGCCGCGGACGGTCTCGACGGTTTTCTCGGCGTCGGCCGCCGAGGCGTCCCCGTGGTAGTGGACGACGATCTTGGCGCCGGCTTCACCGAGGGTGGTGGACAGGAGTCCGCCGAGGTTCTTGGCGCCGCCGGCGATGATCGCGACTGTTCCGTTCAGGTGCTGTTCGGTCATGGTTTCGACCGTAGGAGCCGGGGGCGGGCGCTGGGAAACACAAGATCCGGGTGGGGTCACAAGGCCGGGTTGTGGCCTTTCCCACGTGTCGCGGCGTGCGAATATCCCAGATTGAACGGCGGAATCACGCCGAATTGTGGACACTCGTTGCCGTGCTCCGAGAAGTCGATGATCAGCCCGCCGATGCTCCTGTGGTGCCCGAGTCCGGGCGTCGGGCGCGTGTGGTCGAGAAATTTCTCGATCGGCTGGCGTGGTCGCCGTATCCGAAGGCGATCGTGCTTTACCTCGTCATCCGTACGGCCAGTGTCCAGTTGCTCGACCTGTTGGCCGCTCGGCGGGGCATGACGCTGTCGGATCGGCTGACGGCGTGGGACGGGCAGTGGTATCTGCGGCTGGCGGTGCACGGGTACGCGGATCTGCCGGGGACGTTGGACGCGGCGCGGCAGCCGTATTCGGACGCGCCGATGGCGTTCTTCCCGCTGTATCCGAAGTTCGTCGAGGCGGTGATGTGGCTCGGCGTGGACGTCGTCACGGCGGCGCTGACGGTGTCGG
The DNA here is from genome assembly GCF_055575355.1 of Amycolatopsis sp. NPDC034160. NCBI lineage: Bacteria > Bacillati > Actinomycetota > Actinomycetes > Pseudonocardiales > Pseudonocardiaceae > Amycolatopsis > Amycolatopsis sp. NPDC034160. Next base: position 4,099 of record NZ_JBVISU010000028.1, read on the forward strand.
TGCTGGCGGGTCTGGTGCTGGCGTGCGGGTTGATCCGGATCGGGCGTGCGGTGTCGGCGGATCGGGGTGACCGGACGGGGTTGCTGTTGGTGGCGTTGTGGGCCGGGGCGCCGATGGCGATCGTGTTCTCGATGGCTTACACGGAGGCGGTGTTCTGCGCGTTCGCGGTGTGGGCGCTGGTCGGGGTGCTTGAGCGGCGCTGGGTGCTTGCCGGGTTGTGCGCGTTCGCGGCCGGGTTGTCGAGGTCGACGGCGGTGGTGCTGGTCGCGGTGGTGGTCCTCGCGGCGTTGGTCGCGGCGTTCCGGCGGGCCGAGGAGCGGTTGCCCGCGCTGCTGGGTGCGATGGTCGCGCCGTTGGGGGTGGCGGGGTATCTGGGGTTCGTCGCGTACCGGACGGGGAGCTGGACGGGCTGGCAGGACATCGAGTTGCGGGGCTGGAACACGGAGTTCGATTTCGGGGTGGAGACCTGGGAGTCGGTGCTGGCCCGGTTGACCGCGGACGAGTCGGTGTTCAGCACGCTGACGGTGTTGTTCCTGCTGGGCGCGGTGGCGCTGGTGGTGGTGGCGGTGTGCACGCGGGTGCCGTGGCCGTTGACGCTCTATGGCCTCGGTGTGCTGTTGCTGGCGATCGGTACGCGGGGGTTGCCGGATGCGAAGATCCGGTTCATCTTGCCGGCGTTCCCGGTGTTGATCCCGCTCGCGATCGGGTTGTCGAAGCGGCGGACGGGGACGGCCGTGGCGGCCTCGGTCGCCTGGGTGGTGCTGGGGGCGTGGTTCTCGGCGCATGCGCTGACGGCGTGGCGGTACGCGATCTAGCTCGCTTGCCGGGTCCGGTGGTCGGCGACGTGGACCCTGGTGGCGCAGCGGGTGGAGCAGAATCGGCGGCGTCCGTTGCGGGAGACGTCGACGTAGACGGTGTCGCAGCTCTCTCGGGAGCAGACGCCGAAGCGGTCCGGGGCGTCGCAGACGAGGTGGGCGAGTCCGCCCGCGGTGTAGGCGCGGACCCGGGAGACGGTTCCGGCGTGCGCGTCGACGTAGTGCAGGTGGGGTGCTTTGCCCTCGTGGGTGGAGATGTAGGGCTTGGACGCGGAGTCGTGGAGGAGTGCGTTGACCAGGTCGACGCGTGCCGTCGGGTCCGCCTCGAAGACCTGCCGGAGCTTTCTGGTCCAGGTGACGACCTCGCTCGCTTCGTGTTCGAGGACGGCGGCGACGGTCATGCGGTCTTTGAAGATGGCGGTCAGTTCGGCCGGTCCGGCGGTGTCGCCCAGGTTGACCAGGTCGGCGGCGATTTGAGCCGCCGCTCCGCCGTAAGGGTTGAAGTGCATTAACTCATTACAGCACGATCGGGGTATGGAATCGAACAAGTGCCCGCGGTGTGGGTGGCCGCTGGCCGAACTGCCCGGAAGTACGGCCAAGTCCCAGCAGGTCTCCCAGGGGAGGCTGGAGTACGTGCGGTGTCTGTGTGGGAGCTGGCTCGCGCGGGTCGACGGTGTCGTGATCGGGGCGACGAAGTCCCAGCTGGGGCAGGTTCAGTTCTGACGGTGGCGCGCGTCGGCGAGCAGTTGCGCGAGGGCGTGCACGGGTGAGGTCTCCAGCTTGTGCCGGTGCGCGTCGTACCGGTCGCGGGTGGTGCGGATGTCGGCGTGGCCCAGCAGGTCCTGGACTTTCTGGACCGGGACGTCGTTGGCCAGCAGCAGGGTTCCGGTGGTCCGCCGCGCGGTGTGCGGGGAGATGGTGTTCGCGGCGTCGAGTCCGGCGGCGCGGGCCTGTGTCCGCAGGAGGAACCAGACGTCGCGTTGCGCCAACGGCTTTCCGCCGGGTTTGGTGCCGTCGTAGCGGTGGGGCATGGTCGCAAGCAGCGGGCCGGTCAGCTCGTCGGGTCGGACGCCGACGCGGGCGGCGCGCAGGTCGAGGTAGCGGCGCAGCGGGTGCTGGGCGGCGGGGACGAGCGGGACGAAGTCGCGGTGGCCGCCTTTGGCGGTGTAGCGCAGGATCGTGTGCCCGGCGTCGGTGTCCAGGTCGCGCACAGTGGCGGTGGTCAGGCCGGAGACGCGAAGGCCGGTGTAGAACAGGATCGCGACGACGGCGGCGTCGCGCCAGGACGGTTCGGTGTCGTTGGCGCGGGCCCGGTTCTCCATGTGGTTCAGCAGTTTCGCCGTCGATTCCCCGTCGAGTGCGGGCAGTGGCGGGGTTTTGCCGGTCTTGGGCCGGTTGACCGCGGAGACGGGGTTGCGGTCGGCGACGTCGTTGGACTGCAGGTACCGGTACCAGCTGGAAATGCCGGCGAGGGTGCGCGCGACGGTGGAGTCGGCCGCGGGCCTGGGCAGGCCGTCTCTGCCGGTGACGGTGAGGGTGTTCTTCCAGGCGTCGACGTCGGCGCGGCGGGCCTGAAGCGGGTCGAGTCCGGTGCGGGCGCACCAGCCGAGCCAGGCGGAGAGGTCGGCGTAGTAGGCGCGACGGGTGTGGTCGGTCTTGTCGGTCTCGAGCCAGAGTGCGGTGATGTGCCGGATCGCGTACCGGTCCAGGGGGTCGGCCGGGGGAAGCGCGGGCAGCAGCGCGACGGCTTCGGCGAGGACCTGTCGCCGGTTTTCGGCCCTGGTTTCCGGCAGGTGCGGCATGGCGGGCACGAGTTCGGCGGACATCGCGATCATCCTAACGCAGAGCGACCTCTCGCGATGGAGAAGCCGGTCCTCCGGAACGGGGTTTGTTTCCACTATTGACAAGATCGTAATCGGCCCCATATTTTTCTGCTCGTCACGTTGATGACTACTGGGGATTGGGGGAAGCACAATGAAGGCCGTTCGTTTCTTCACGCGCTCGGTGCTGCGCAGTATGCGCAGCAAGGAGTCGGGCTGGTTGATCTACTACATGGACTACTGAGCCTGAGTGTTTTCCGGTTGCGGCGGCGGTCTCGGATCGCCGCCGCAACCGTCTTTTCTGGGGGAGTCATGCATACAGTCGTCGACGGCGTCCCGGGTGGCTTGATGGCCGATCCGCTGGGGCATCTGCTGGCGTGGGACCGGGCCGGGAAGCCGCCGGTGGTCCTGTTCGAACCGGGTCGTTATCTGGTCTCCGACGCGGAGCTGGTCCGCACGGTCCTCGCGAGCACGACCGAGCCTTTCGAGGCTCGCGCGGCCACGCTGGGGGCGGCCTCGGACTGGATCCCGGGGTCGGAGAAGAGCCGTCCGGTGAACGCCGCCATCGCGCGGGAACTGGACACCGTGCTGCGTTCGCTGCCGAAAGAGCGCATCGCGGAGGAACTGACGGCCGCGATGGGCGGTGAGGTCTGGCCCGCGGCGGTCTCGGAGCTGTACCTGCGGTTGTTCGGTGAGCGGCTGCTGCCCGACCTGTCGCCGTCCGCTCGCAAGGCGCTGAACCGGGCGCTGTCGTTCTCGAACCGGCGTGACCGGGACAAATCCGCCGTTCTCGCGCTTCGGCGTCGCGTCGCGCACAGCCGGGCGGATGCCGCGCTCCACCGGTGGGCGTCGGACCGGGACGGCGATACCGGTTTCCAGAAGGCCATCCACGACACGGTCAAGTCGATGGACGATGTCGCGCTGATGCTGCACGGCCTCATCGGGGCGATCTGCCGGGCGACCGCGATGGTCATCGCGTGGTGTGTGCTGCTCGACAGCGGTTGGCGGATCGGACTGCCCGCCGGTACGACGCTGACCAGGGGAGCGCTGAGCGACCCGGTGGAGAACCGGGTGCGTGAGGCGTTGCGGCTGTGGCCGACGGCCTGGTTGATGTCCCGGAAGGCCACCGTCCCGATCGAGGTCGGCGGCGTGGCGTTGTCACCGGGCGAGCGGCTCTATCTGTGCACTTTCCTCCTGCATCGGGATCCGCGGGTGTGGAATGACGCCGACGAATACCTGCCCGCGCGCTGGGAAAATCCGCCGGAGGGGTACAAAGCGGTCTATCTTCCCTACGGTTTCGGGGCGGCCGCGTGTGTCGGCTCGCGTTTCGTGAACCAGGCGACGGCGCGGGTGCTGGAATGCTGGAGTGAATTGCCGCCCGCGAAAATCGAGCTGCGGAAAGAGAATCCGGTGATGGGGCCGATTCTGGCCCCGCCGGAATTCCGATTCGCCGGGGCTCAGGTGTAATAACCCTCCACCGGCACACGGGCCTCGTCGTACAACGCCGGACCTTCCAGGCGCACGGCCGGTGCGGTTGAGGGTGGTTTGAGGGCGTTCACCTGCTCCCCGGAAAGGGCGAACACCACCCGTCCCAGGCCCGAGCGTTCGATGGCGCCCTGGCACATCCCGCAGGGCTGGCAGCTGGTGTACATCGTCGTCGCGGCCGCGGCGGCCGGTTCGAGTTCGCGTGCGGCCCAGACGGCGAGTTTCAGTTCCGGGTGCAGGCTGATGTCCGATTGGGACACCGTCGTGTTGTGGTCCTCGGCCAGCACCGTGTCGTCGGGCCCGACGAGCAGTGAGCCGAAAGGCGGGTCGCCGTCGGCGCGGGACTTCGCGGCCAGCTCGATGGCGCGGCGGAGGAACTTCTCGTCTTCTTCGGTCATGATCGCTCCTGTTCTGGCCGGTAGCGGCCCAATTCCCAATGTGCGGCGACGGTCGCCAGTGCCTGCCAGGCGGCTTCCGGGCGGAGGGTCTCTTCGGGGTTCCCGGAGAACGGGTCGAGTACGACCGTCTCGGCGCCGAGGAGACGAAGGCGGTCGAGGTCGTCGACGATCTGCTCGATCGTGCCTTCCCCGGCGAGCCGGTCGGGCCCGGTGACCGGGCGGTCGGTGACGTTCAGCAGGATCCGCGGGGTGAACGCGGGGACGGGCCGGTCTTGCGCGTCGGCGATGGTCTTGACCCTGGTGAGCGCTTCGGTGAGCCAGGGGAGGCTGGTCCGCAGCGGATGCCAGGCGTCGCCGACCCGGACGGCGCGGCGGATCCCGGCGTCACTGTTGCCGCCGACCCAGATCGGGATGTCACCGGCGCGGTAGTCGGAGTCGTTCGCCCAGGCGGCGCGGACGGCGTCGAGGTGGTCGTCGGTCAGCCGTCCTCGCTTCTCGAACGGGACGTCGAGCGCTTCGAACTCCTGGCGCGCCCATCCGGACGCGACGCCCAGCACGAGCCGTCCGCCGCTGAGCTGGTTGAGGTTCGCGGCCATGCGCGCGATCAGCAGGGGATGCCGGTACGGGACGATGAGCACGGTGGTGCCCAGCCGGATCCTGTCCGTCACCCCGGCGAGCCACGACAGCGTCGTGAACGGCTCGTAGAACGGCGCCGGATACTGCTCGGCGACGTCGGGGGTGATCGCGACGTGGTCGGACACCATGAGCAGGTCGTAGCCGAGGCCTTCGACGGTGGTGGCCCAGCCGCGGAGGATTCCGGGGTCGGTCCCCGGGCCGAAATTCGGGACGTTGACACCAATTTGCACAGGTCAAGGCTATCGGTGCCGGACGGATACCGGGAAGAGATCATTCCCGGTGTAAAGGCGGTTGCGCCGTGGATCTGCCGGTAATCTGGCGCGATGACCGAGACTCTCGACGCGACGGACTGGGCGATCCTGGTCGAGCTGCAGAAAGACGGCCGTCTCCCGCTCACCGAGCTGGGAAAGCGGGTCAGCCTGAGCGCGTCGGCCACGACCGAGCGGGTCAAGCGGCTGGAGTCGGCTGGGGTGATCACCGGCTATCGCGCCGACGTCGACCTCGAGAAGGCCGGGTACGTGGTACTCGCGGTGGTGCGGCTGAAGTATCCGGGCAGCAAGCACGCGCCGCTGCACAAGCTGCTGGCCGAGCGCACCGAGATCCTCGAATGCCTCCGCACGACCGGTGACGACTGCTACGCGCTGAAGATCGCGGCGCCGTCGATGGGGCGGCTTGAGGAGATCGTCAACGAACTGGCGCTGTTCGGGAGCACCAACACCAACATCGTCTACAACCAGACGCTGCCCTATCGGGGGCCGCAGGGCCCGTGACGGCACCCTCCGGCTCCCGATAGCAGCCTCGTCGCCGGACTAGCGCACGTCGCCCTCGCCGAACCACCGGCGCAGCGCCCCGCGCAGCTCCTCCTGATCTTCACCGGCCCACGCCACGTGGCCGTCCGGCCGCAACAGCATCGCGGGCACCACCAACTCCTCGCTGACGTCGACGACGTGATCGACGCGGTCTCCCCAGTCCTGCACCGAAAGCCGCCCGGTCTGGTCGAGCAGCAGGCCGCGGCCGCTGTGCATGAGCCCGTAAAGGTGCCCCTGTTTCAGAGTGACGTCCCGCATCCGGCGGCCCAGCAGTTCGTGTCCGTCGCCGAAGTCGTAGCGGATCGCGGTCGCGGTGATCTTCTCGGTGAGGAACAGGCTCACGTCCTCGAAGTCCATGAGTTCCGCCAGCAGCCGCCGGACGGCCTGTGACCCCGGATCGAGCGACATCAGCTGCATCTGCGCGCGGGTGTTGTCCAGTACGGCGGCGGCCACCGGGTGCCGTTCGGTGTGATAGGTGTCCAGCAGGTCTTCCGGTGCCCAGCCGTTGACCGCGGCGGCCAGTTTCCAGCCGAGGTTGAACGCGTCCTGGACGCCGAGGTTGAGCCCCTGCCCACCGACCGGCGGGTGGATGTGCGCCGCGTCGCCCGCGAGGAACACGCGCTCTGCCCGGTAGCGCTCGGCCAGCCGCGTGGCGTCGCCGAAGCGGGAGAGCCAGCGTGGCGAGTGCACGCCGAAGTCGCTGCCCGCCACGGCTTTGAGCTGCCGTTTGACCTCGTCGAAGGTCGGCGGGACGCGGGGATCCTCGGCCAGTCCTTCGGCGGGCACCCCCACCCGGTACACCCCGTCACCGAGCGGGGAGAGACCGAACCGCAACTGGGTCTTGCGGACCTCGGTCATCACGGCGAGCACCGTGTCCCAGTCCTCGGTCAGTTCCATCTCGCCCAGCAGCGTCTCGGCGGTGGCGGGCTCACCCGGGAAGTCGATCCCGAGGAGCTTGCGCACCGTGCTGCGACCGCCGTCGCAGCCGACGAGGTAGCGCGAGCGGAGTGTCGTCCCGTCGGAGAGTTCGACGTCGACGCCGTCCTCGTCCTGCCGCAGGCCGACCAGTTCCCGACCGCGCCGGATGTCGACGCCCACCTCGGCGGCGTGTTCGCTCAGCAGGCGGTCGGTGAGGGTCTGCGGAATGGCGAGAATGTAGGCGTGGGCGCTGTCCAGCGGCGGCGCCGATTTCGGAATGCCCGCGAAGGAGCCGCCGACGGGGTGCTTCGTGCCGTGTTCGAGGAAGCGCTCGAGCAAACCTCGCTGGTCCATCACCTCGATGCTGCGTGCGTGCAGGCCCATGGAGCGGACGACCTTGGTCTGTTCCGCGTCCTTCTCCACGACGACCACCTGGACGCCGTGGAGTCGCAGTTCGGCGCCCAGCATCATGCCGGTCGGTCCGCCGCCGGCGATGATCACGTCGATCAAGATTTCCCCCGATTGTCGAGCCCGTGTTGTCCGGCGGGGATTCTGCGGCATGACAGGGGTCTTGCCGCAAGCCCCCTGGTGCGCTATACGTTAAAAGTGGCAGGGAGTGTCGATCTCTCTGCCTTCGTCATTTCAGTCCGCCGTGGACGGACAAACCCCCGTGGGATTCAGCGCGTGTGGTGTGACCTGTGACGAACATGTTCGCTCCGAACTTGTTCGTGACGAACATGTTCGTTACGGTGGGGTCATGGCACCTGAGAAGAGCCGTCGGGAACGACCGGCCAAACCCGCGCTGACCCGTGACGGCATCGTGGCCACGGCGGTCGGGATCCTGCGTGAGGAAGGCCTGAGAAAGGTCACGATGCGTCGCCTGGCGCAGGAACTCGACACCGGCGCGGCCTCGCTCTACGTCTACGTCCGCAACACCGCCGAGCTGCACGCGGCGATCCTGGACGAACTGCTGGGCACGATCGCCCAGCCGTCGTCCGGTGGCGGCTGGCGTGACCGGCTCGAACAGCTGCTGACGGCCTACACGGCGACGCTTCTCGAGTACCCCGGTCTCGCGCTGTCGGCACTGGTGGCCCGTCCGAGCGGGAAGAACTACCTCCGCCTGGTCGAGACCATGCTCGCCCTGCTCGCCGAGGGCGTCGTGCCGCCCGAGCGGCGCGCCTGGGGTATCGACGTCCTCCTGCAGTACGCGACGGCGACCGCGGCCGAGCACGCCGACGAGGAATCGCCGGCGGAATGGGACGCGCTGGCCCGCGCCGTGCGTGACGCCGACGAGACGACCCACCCGCAGATCGCCGCACACGCGGCAGACCTGCTCAGCGGACAGCCCGCCCAGCGGATGTCGTGGGGCATCCGGGTGCTGATCACCGGAATCACCGGCACCGCCGTGCCCACCGAAAGGAACCTGACATGACCACACACCACCCCATCGCGATCATCGGCGCCGGCCTCGGCGGACTCACCCTGGCCCGCGTCCTGCACGTCAACGGCATCGAGGCGGCCATCTTCGACCTCGACGCGTCGCCGTCCGCCCGGACACAGGGCGGCATGCTCGACATCCACGAGGAATCCGGCCAGGAAGCACTCCGCGCCGCCGGTCTCCACGATGAATTCCGCGCGCTCGTCCACCCTGGCGGCGAAGCCGTGCGCATCCTCGATCAGCACGCGGTCGTGCACCACGAGGAGACCGACGACGGTGACGGCGGCCGTCCCGAAACAGCCCGCGGCGACCTGCGTGAGCTCCTGCTCGGCTCCCTGCCCGAGGACACCGTGCGCTGGGGCGCCAAGGTCACCGGCGCACGTCCGCTCGGCGGCGGCGCGCACGAGGTCACCCTGGCCGACGGCGCCGTGTTCACCACCGAGCTGCTCATCGGCGCGGACGGCGCGTGGTCCAAGATCCGCCCCCTGGTCTCCGATGCCTCTCCGTCCTACGAAGGCGTGTCCTTCGTGGAAGTCCACCTCCACGACGCCAACACCCGCCACCCCGAGAGTTCCGCGCTCGTCGGAGGCGGCATGTTGTTCGCACTCGGTGCGGGCAAAGGCTTCCTGGGACACATGGACTCCACCGGCAGCCTCCACATCTATGTCGCGCTCACAACCGCCGAAGACTGGATCTCCACGATCGACTTCGGGGACACCGCCGCCGCGAAGGCCGCGGTGCTGGAGCACTTCGACGGCTGGGACGCGGGCCTGCGCGCACTGATCACCGACGCGGACGGCGACCTGACGCCGCGGCCGATCCACGCACTGCCGATCGGTCACCGCTGGGACCGGATCCCCGGTGTCACCCTCCTCGGCGACGCCGCCCATCTGATGTCACCGTTCGCCGGCGAGGGCGCCAACCTCGCGATGCACGACGGAGCCGAACTCGGCCTGGCCCTCGCCGCTCATCCCGGCGACACCGAAGCCGCCCTCCACGTATACGAGAAGGCGTTGTTCCCGCGCAGCGAAGCTTCGGCCGCCGAGTCCGCCCGAAGCCTCGACCTCTGCTTCGCCGACGACTCTCCGAAGCCTCTGCTGGATCTGTTCGCCTCGTACCGCTAGACAACCGCCGTCCTGGACCACCGCTCGACGCGACGTGATCGGCCCGGCTCAGACCGGTTCGTGCTGGGTACGTCGGGCGTAGGCCCGGGCGGCGCGCGCCCGGTCACCGCAGCGGACCGAACACCACTGACGACGGCCGTTGCGCAGGAAGAACCGGTTGCACGGCGCTGATCCGCAGGCGGCGAGCCGTTCGGCGTCCGGCCCGGTGAGCAGGTCGGCGGCGTTCGCCGCGAGCGCGGCCAACGCGTGTTCGACGATCTGGGTGACCGGATGCGGCGCGATGCGGCACAGTCCCTGGACCGGGTCCCAGGTCAGCAGTGCGGCGGTGGGCGCTTTGCTCAGCGCGTCGTTGACGGCGTCGAGGGCGCGCTGCGGGGCCGGCTCCGCACAGGACATCGAGGCGAACAGCACCCGCACCTGTTCACGCAGCGACCGGATCTGCGCCGCGCACATCTCCTGTAAACCGGTGCCGGGCGGGGCGAAACCGTGCTCGACGAGCCAATGTGTCGCGGCGTCCGGAGTACCGACCTGGTCGATGACCTGCCCGCCGGGCAGCGCGATGGCGGTGTTGGCGAAGGCGAGCGCGACATAGTGCTCCGTCCCCGGGGCGGGCGGCAGGAGGGCGGTGTCGGCGTAGTCGTCCACGTCCTCATGGTAAGCGGTGAGTTCAACCATGAGAAAGCCTCACGGATCACCTTGCACTTTTCCGTGAGGGTCCCTAGGGTTACTCACGGAAAGAATAAGATCTATCCGTGAGGTGGGTAATGGCAGTAGGCGTGAACCCGATCAGCGACCGGCTCTCCGTCCAGGTCGTCGGCGGACCGACGGCCCTGATCGAGTACGGCGGCCTGCGGTTCCTGACCGACCCGACCTTCGACGAGCCCGGCGGCTACCCGCGGCCCGGTGGCAGGCCCGGCCTGCGCAAGACGGCGCCGCCCTCGGTCAAGGCGGCCGACCTCGGCCCCATCGACGCGGTCCTGCTGTCCCACGACGAGCACGCCGACAACCTCGACAACTCCGGCCGGGCACTGCTGGCCGAAGTGCCACTGACGCTCACCACACCCAGTGGCGCGGGCCGCCTGGGTGGCACGGCGAAGGGGCTCGCGTCGTGGGAACCGGTCGAACTGACCCGCCCTGACGGGGGAGTCGTGACCGTGACCGGCGCACCCGCGCTCCACGGACCGGAAGGCGCGGAGAAGGTCACCGGAGAGGTCGTCGGTTTCGTGCTGACCGCCCAGGACCTGCCGACGGTCTACGTCAGTGGCGACAACGCCTCACTCGACGTGGTCCGGGAAGTCGCCGAACGGTTCGGCCCGATCGACACCACCGTCCTCTTCGCCGGGGCCCCACGACTGAAGGACGTCTTCGACGGCTCCCCGCTCGTACTCGACAGCGCCATGGCCGCGGAAGCCGCGAAGATCCTCGCCGCCCGCACGGTGGTTCCCGTCCACGTCGACAGCTGGGACCACTTCACCGAGAACCGCGACGACTTCGTGGCCGCGTTCACCGCCGCAGGCCTGGCCGACCGCCTGCGCCTCGGCTGAGGTCCCGGCGCCGCTCACGGTAGCTTTCCGGGCGCAGGCAACGATCACTCCGGACGAGCGAAGGAAGATCCACCATTCCCACCACCACAGCACAGATCCCCACGCCGGACGGTCAGGCCGACGCCTTCGCCGCCTTCCCCGACGACGACGAACGGCATCCAGGCGTCCTCTTGTACCCGGACGCTTTCGGGCCACGCCCCGTTCTCCGCGAGATGGCCCTCGAACTGGCCGGGCACGGGTACTACGTCCTCGTCCCCAACGTCTTCTACCGGCACGGCCCCGCACCGGTGATCGACCTGCCCGCGCACATCACCGCCGAAAACCGGGCCGACGTCTTCGCCGCCCTGATGCCGTTCCTCAAGGCCCACACCACCGAACATGCCTTGCGCGACGCCGAGGCCTACCTCGATTTCCTCACCAGCCGGCCGGAGGTGAGCGCCGGACCGGTCGCCGCGATCGGCTACTGCATGGGCGCGGTCCTCGCGATGCGCACCGCGACCACCCACCCCGCCCAGGTGGCGGCCGTCGCCGGATTCCACCCCGGCGCCCTGGTCACCGACGCGCCCGACAGTCCGCACCGCCAGGTCCCCGGCCTCACCGCCGAAGTCCACCTCGGCCTCGCCGAAAACGACATGACACCCGAGGCCATCACCGAACTCAGCCAGGCCTTCGACACCGCGGGCGTCGGCTACACCTGCGAGATCTACCCCGGCACAGTCCACGGTTTCACCATGGCCGACACCGACGCCTTCGACGACGCCGGATCGCGACGCCACTGGGAACGGCTGCTCGCCCTCCTCGACCGAATCTTGCGCTAGGGCCGCTTCGCGACGGCGGCGACAACGGCGAAGATCGCGGTCAGCGTGCCGAAGAACGTGCCCAGCCCGACGGCGATGCCGGTGACCTTGTGGAACCCGAACACGAAGTCGAACTGGGCGTTGAAACTCACGCCGTGCACCAGCGGTGAAAAAACGAGGTTCATGATCACGAAGAACACGTTGACGGCGCCCAGCGTCCACGCGCCCGAGACCGTGCGTGCGAAGGTGAACACGGCGAGGAGCACCAGCAAGCCCGCCGAGCAGAACCCGGCGATCACGTTGATCCGCACCACGCTCGGCCAGGGCTCCGGGGTGTTGTTCGCCAAGATGTTGGCGACGGCGAACCAGACGAACAAACCAGCGGTGAGCAGCGCCAGCAGACCCGCGAGCGCGGAGGCGACCGCGTTGGCGCGCAACCGTACGGGTGCGCCGAACTGCTGGGGATATTGAGGGGTAGGGCAAATATGGCGTGACAGGGTCCTGTGGCGCGAGGGCTCGCCGGGGGATTCAGCGGCGTCCCCAGTACATGATGGCCCCCTTCCTTGCGCCTAGCGCAAGGAAGGGGGCCATCATGTACTTCGAGGGTTCGCGCCGGGCATGGCTCGCTGCCGTGGCGGCTGGCGCGGGGAGTAGCTGACTGCAACCAGTAGCGAAGGCCTCCTTCGCTACCTTCAGGGTAAGCAAGGGGACCTTCACGGCACCGAGCCGATCACGCCATATTTGCCTTACCCCTCAATAACCCGGTGGCGGGTAGCCCTGTTGCGGATGACCGTGTGGTGGATTCGCCTGGTGTGGCTGCATTCGCAGCAGGTTAGTGGGGTGAGTGTGCGGAGCCGACGCGGGACAGCCCGGCCGTGCCATATTAGGCCATATGCCTACCGCGGAAAACGACTACGACACGTTCGCCGAAGCGTATGCGGCCGAGAACGAGACCAGTCTCAACAACGCCTACTACACGCGGCCCGCGATCCTGGACCTGGCAGGTGACGTGGCAGGACGGCGAATCCTCGACGCCGGGTGCGGGGCAGGTCCGATTTTCGCGGACCTGCGGGACCGGGGCGCCATCATGACCGGCTTCGACTCCAGCGCCAAAATGGTGGAACTCGCCCGCGAGCGGCTCGGCCCCGACGCGGCCCTGCGAGTCGCCGACATGAGCGAACCGTTGCCGTATCCCGACGACGCGTTTGACGACGTCGTCTCCGCACTGGTGCTGCACTATCTCGAAGACTGGGCCGCGCCGCTGGCCGAAATCCGGCGCGTGCTGAGGCCGGGCGGCCGGCTGATCCTGGCGGTCAATCACCCCTTCATCTTCAAACTGCTGTATCCGGAAGCCGACTACTTCGCGACCGTCAAGTGGTCCGACGAGTACACCTTCAACGGCCAGAAGGCAGTGCTCACCTACTGGCACCGGCCACTGCACGCGATGAGCGACGCCTTCACCGCGGCCGGCTTCCGGACCGCCGTCATCAGCGAGCCCTACCCGGCACCAGGTGCCCGGGAGCGGTTCCCCGACGAGCTCGCCGGGAAGACCGCCTTTCTGAGTTTCCTGTTCTTCGTGCTCGAGGCCGTCTGAACGACCTCAGCGGAGTCGCGGTGCTTGCCTGAGCCCAACGCACACATTTCTTGACGAACTCTTCGGGACGCCGGTCAGCGGCCTGCCGACGGCATGGCCGCTGACCAGGCAAAACGCTCTCAGATCGCCGCTGAGCGCCGAAACCCGACCGCCCGGTGTCATCACCCCGGCGAAGGTCGGTCCATCCGGGCGCGTTGGCGATTCACCGGGACCCCAGTTTTCGCGCCCTCAAATCGGTCGGCGACAGCCGACCGAACCCGTCGGCGATCCATGTCCGCCGATGCTCAGTCATAAGGGGCATTATCACGGGTCATCATCCGTCCGTTGGTTTCGCGAACTAGCGACGCGAAACAGGTTTAACGTATCGCGTATACCCCGAATAGAGCTGGATGCACGGGCTCGCAACGGCAAGTAAGTGGGCTGACTTGCCGTGGACAGCGCGGGAAGACTCCGGACCCTTCACGGGCTGGGACCGACGAGCGATGAGGCCGGTGGGCATGACGAAGAGAGGCCTAGGAGCCGACCCAGACAATTACGAGAGATCGAAGGGGGCGGGGTGGTGGCCTTCCCAGATGTGGCGGGATGCCTGTTCGGGGTAGGGCAGAGTCTTCGACTCGGTGTCCAGGACGCGGGTGAGTTGCGCTGAACCCACTCCAGCGCCGCGATCTGGTCGAGAAATCCGCGGTTGGGCGGCACATCGTCGAGGAACGCGAATCCCTCCGCGCCCACGCGGCAGTTGATGGTCACCACGACAACTCCCGCCTCGGCCAGCGCTGCCGGGTCATACATCGGATCGCTCGACGCCGCGAGAGGTAGCCGCCCACGGGGATCCACACCAGCACCGGCAGTCCCGCCGCGCCGGGATCCGGAGTGCCGACGTTGAGTGTCAGCCAGTCGGTGCCCTGCGGGGGCACGTCGATCGGCAGTGACAGCGGCACCACGGGGCCGAACTCGACCGCCTGCCTCGTCCCCTCCCAGCGGTGCGGCGGCACGGGCGCGGCGAAGCGGAGCGCTCCGACCGGGGGCTGGGCGTAGGGGATGCCGCGGAACACCGCGTGCCCCTGCCGCCGGCGCCCCTGCACCACGCCTTCCGTGGTTCGTACCTTCGGCTGTTCGGACATGACGGTTCCTTTCCTCGAATGAGCCCCAGGTTTATGGGTCAGGTGTATTATGTCAACTGTATTGGAATAGTCTCGGGATACGAGGGAGGGACCGGCGATGCCGAAACAGGTGGATCACCGCGGACGCCGCGAAGCGATCGCCCGCGCACTGTGGCGGGTGGTGGAGCAGCGCGGCGTTACCCAGCTGACGATGCGCGTGGTGGCGCAGGAGGCGGGCATGTCACTCGGGCAGCTGCAGCACTACTTCGCCTCCCGGACTGCCATGCTCTCCTTCGCCATGGATTTCGCGTCCGAACAGACCTCGGTGCGCATACACCAGGGGCTCGAAAAGCTCGGTGACCGTCCGCACCCCCGTGACGTGCTGCGACTGACGCTCGCGGAAATGCTTCCCTTACATGCCGACGCCCGCGCGACCAGTTGGATGAGCGCCGCCTACGTCCTGGAGGCACTGCACGACGAGGCCGTGCACGAGCAGGCGCGCCGCGGCCTCGTCCAAGGACGGGCCCTCGTCGAGCAGCTGGTCCGCCAGGCGATCGCCGACGGGCACATCGACTCCGGTCGCGACCCGGTGACCGAGACCAACCTGCTCCTCGCCCTTACCGGCTTCACCTCCCTGATCGAACTCGACGTGATCGAGCCCCAGGACGCGCTCGCCGCGATCGACGTGCATTTGGACCGGCTGTTCAGGAGTGCGTGACCTGCCCTCGGACACGGGGGCAGGTCGGGACAAGATCAGCTCCAGTCCGGCCGCTGGCTCACCACGCCAGGCATCTGCGACGGACCATGCGGCGAGGCACCCACCAGCCGTAAGGTTCGATCAGGGAAGGACTTTGCCGAGCTTGTGCAGACCCTCGGTGATCCCATCTTCGATGCGCCGGTAGGTGTCCGCACCGGTGACGAGGCTGTCCGCGATGCCACCGACCGCGTCCACCCCCGCCGTGAGCCGGTCGCCCGCCACGGAGAGGCGTTCGGTCAGCGTGTCGCTGAACGTGGTGGCGGCGGGAACCTCGCCCAGCAGGTGCGCCACCAGTTGCAGCCGCGACATCGCACCTGCCGCGCCTTTCAACGTCGACGTCGCCTCGTCCAGGACACCCGCGGCACCGACCAGCGAATCGGGATCGGTTTCATATCCGGCGTCGCCGGGGGAGAGCGCACCGTCCGGGTCGAGGCCGAGCTCTTCCAGGGAGATCCTGGTCAGCTCAGGCTCATCCCACTTCGAACCCGGGTTCTTCTGATAACCGTAGGCGCCGGATTCGTGCGCCAGCACGATCTCCCCGTCGATCTCGACGGCTTCCTCGACACCGTGCGAGTCGTAGCCGTCGTCGTTGCCCGGCTCGCCGCCCTTCAGCTCGATCTCTTCGCGATCGTTGAAGTCGTACCACTCCGGCGTCCGGTCTTGCTTGTAGAACTTGCCGCTGTGCCCGTCGGAGGAGGAGAAGATGAACTCGTCGTCACGGACGACGACTCCCTGGACGTTGTTCGGTGTCTCGATCGGGTCTCCGGCTTTGTCCGGCTGGGGTGAGCCGTTCTCGCCGACGGGGACTTCGTAGAGCCGGTTGTTGGTGTAGTCGCCCACGAAGAGCTTGCCCTGGGCGTAGGTGACATAGCTGTGGGCGGGCGTCGCGACCACGTCCACGGCTTCGACCGGTCTGCCGCTGTCCTGTGCGGCGTCGAGTTCGGCCTTGTCGTAGACGTAGACGTGCCCGTTGGACGACACCCAAACGTGCTTTCCGTCCGTCGCGACACCACCGGTATGGGTGGGCGCGCCTACCTCGCCGTTGCCATTGAGGTAGACGTTCCCCGTTTCCCGGCCCGTCTCGTAGTCGACATAGGTGAGCCTGCTCGGTGTCAATCCCGGGCCGATCGGGTTGTCGCCGGACCCGTCTCCGTCGCCGTCGTGGTACGAGCCCACGAGCAGGTTCTCACCGTCGTAGGCCAATCCCTGGGATGTCCACGGCTGTCCGGGATCGACGCCGCTGATGTCGGCGTTGCCGTCGCTGTCCCAGCCGCCGTCGGTCGTGGCCGCCAGCGTGGTCAGCTTGCTTTCGTAGGTGTGCTGAGCGGCGGTCAGTGCCCGGACGGTCCGCATGGCGATTTCCGGTGCTTCGGCGAGGTCGCTCAGGCCGAGCTTGCGCCACGGTGCGATGGCCGCCTCTGCCGACGTGCGCAGCGCCGAGTACGCCTTCGCGGCGCCTTTGACGGCGGACTCAGCGGTGTGGAGCTGTTCGTAGACCTCGGCGACGGCCCGCGAGGACTCTTTCGCCTTGCCGACGAACTCCGCGGCCGCCGTACCGCGCCAGGACCGTGCCGCCCGCAGAGCGCCATCGGAGATGCCGTCCGCGACGGTCTGCAACGAGGCCCTGGTATCGGCGATGGAGGCACCGACCTGGGCGATGCCCGCCGCGTCCCCCGAGGTGAGCTTGGCGTAGAGCGGTTCGGGATCAAGGAACGGCATCGGCTTCTCCTCGGGCAACCCCTGGTCAGGGTGGGTCGTGCGCGTTCAGACGCCGCCAAGCGGACACCGGTTCCCCCACATCACCCACCCCGCCACCATTCAGGACAGCATGCCGCCGTCGACCCGCAGGACCGTGCCGGTCACATAGGAGGCGCGGTCGCTCAGCAGCCACGCCGCGGCCTCGGCGACCTCCTCGGGTTCGGCCACGCGCCCCAGCGGGGTGCGCGCGTTGAGCTGGTCGAGGATGCCTGGCGAACTCTCGACCCACTCGGTGAACATCTCGGTCAACGTCGTGCCGGGGGCGACGGCGTTGATGCGGATCCCTTCCGGGCCGTAGGTGGTCGCGGCCGAGGCGGTGAGGCTGTTGACACCACGCTTCATCGCCCCGTACGCGGGCAGTTCCGGGTTGGCCATCAGGCTGCCGACGCTGGTGTTGTTGACGATGGCCCCGGTCTTCGCGGTGGCCCGGATCGCTTCGATCTCGGCGACCATCGACAGCCACGGCCCCTTGAGGTTCACCGCGTAGATGCGGTCGAAATCGGCCTCCGCCACCTGATCCATCGGCCCGGGCGGCACGTTCGTCGCGCCGTTGTTGAACGCGACGTCGAGCCTGCCGTGCAACTCCACGGCACGGCCGACGGCCGCGCGGACGCTCGTCGCGTCGCCGAGGTCGCACACCACGTGGTCCGCGACGCCGCCTGCCTCACGGATCTCCTCGGCCACGGCCTTCAGCTGCGACTCGGTGCGGGCGGCGAGCACGACGCGGGCACCCTCCCTGGCGAACAGCCGCGCGGCGGCGGCGCCGATACCGCGCCCGGCACCGGTGATGAAGGCGACCTTGCCGTCCAGCAGGCCCGAAACAGTCGTTGTGGTGGTCATGGCACCGAGAGTTCACCGGCACCGAAGACGTATCCAGGCATCGGCGGTACCTGGCTGGGGCTCGGCGATCGTCCACACTGGAGGGGTGGACAGAGCACAACTGGCGGACTTCCTGCGCGGCAGGCGCGAGCGGATCACCCCGGCCGACGTGGGCCTGCCCGCCGGGCCACGCCGCCGCACGCCGGGACTGCGCCGCGAGGAAGTGGCGCAGCTGGCGTTCATCTCGACCGAGTACTACACGCGGCTGGAGCAGGCTCGCGGTCCCCGGCCCTCTCGCGAGGTGCTGGGCGGGCTGACCAGGGCGCTGCGGCTGTCGGACGTGGAACGCGACCACCTGCATCACCTCGCCGGTGCGCCGCCGGGACCACCGCCCGGTCCGTCCCGTGAGGTCCGGCCGAGCATCCTCGCGCTGCTGCGACGTCTTCCGCTCGCAGCGGCGATCGTGCTGTCCGCGACCTACGAGGTGCTCGCCTGGAACGACCTCGCCGCCGCCCTGATGGAGGACTTCTCCGCCCTGCCACGCCGCGACCGCAACCTCGTGCGCCGCGCGTTCCTCGGGCCACGGCCGGAGGGAAGACGGCTGTACGGGGTGTCCGACGCCGACGAGTTCGCCGCGAGCGCGGTCCGGAACCTGCGGGCCACCGCCGGCCGCTACCCCGACGATCCCGAACTCACCGCGCTGATCCGCGAACTGCGCGACGGCAGCGAGGACTTCGCCCGGCTGTGGGCGGCGCACGAGGTCTGCGCCGCGCCCACGCTGTGCAAGACGTTCCGGCACCCGGTGGTCGGCCCGGTCAGCGTCAACTGCGACGTCCTCGACATCAGCGACCGGGATCAGCAGGTCGTGATCTACACCGCCGACCCTGGTACTCCGTCGGAGAACGCGTTGCGGCTGCTATCGGTCGTCGGGACGCAGCGAATGGACGTCGCGCGCTGAGCCTTTTGTAGGTTCCCTCGATACCAGTGGATCGAGCCGCAGCGCGATCGCCAGCGCGAAACGGCCGGCCGGGTCGTCGATCGTGCCGCCGAAGAGCGTCCGCAGTTGCCGGATCCGGTACCGGACGGTCTGGACGTGGACATGCAGTTCGACCCCGATCGCCTGCGGCTGGTCCGGTCGCGCGAGCCACACGGAGAGGGTCGCGGTCAGCCGTTGCCGTGCCGGTTCGGGCAGACCGGCCAGCGGGGCGAGGACGTCCTTCGCGAACTCGGCGGCGAGTTCCGGATCGGCGGTCAACAGCAGGTCGATGCGGTGATCGGTGGTGTGGACGAGGGCGCTGTCGCCGAGAGCACCGGTTCTGGCCAACCGCCACAACGCGCTCGCCCGCCTGGCGCTGAGCGTGGCCGAGCGGAGCGGTACCACCGGACCGACCCCGGCCTGGTCACGGCCGAGCAGGTCCCGCAATCGGCCGAGATACCACTCGAGCCGGTCGGCGGGCATGACCACCGCCGTGAGGTCGTGGTGCCGCCCGATCAGCACCCGGCCCGGCATCCGGTCCAGCAGGCGCGGCGCGACCTCTGCGCTGGTGACGGCGACGATGAGCCGGTCGGGCAGCACCCACGCCGCCTGGCTCGCGGCGTCCTCCAGCACGTCGCGGGCGGTCACCGGTTCGGCGAGCAGGAGACCGAGGAGCCGGTCCCGTCGCGCCTGCCCGGCCCGCGCCGCCTGTGACCGCGCTTCGGCGTATCCGTCGGCGGCCGCGGCCGAGAGTTCCGCGATGAAGGCGAAAAGCGCTTCACCGAGTTCGACGATCGCCTGGGTCGGCAGGTCCACGGCCGGTGCCGCCGAGGTGAGCTGCCGCCACACCCCGAGCGCGGCCGACTGGTAGAAGCCGAGCATCTCCTCCAGGCTGCGGCCGGAGTTGTGCTGGGCCCGGCCCTGGGCGCGGTAGACCTCGCGGTCGGTGGTGACGTCGGGATGGCCGATCTCGCTGAAGAAGGCGCCCAGTGCGACGTCGAGGGTGCGTTGCAGGTTCGCCGCCGTCCGGTGGTCCAGCGGGATCCGCAGCCCGGCGCGGATCTGGTCCATCGCGGCCGACGCGATCGCGGCGGTGTCCGGCTCCAGCCGGGTGAGCACCGAGGCGTCCAGCCGGCGCCACGGCTGTGCCGACGGCGTAGTCATAGAGGCAACCTATAAAACTCCGATCAAGAACGCGCGCCTCCGTCCTAGTGGTCCACCCACTTCCCGGCGGACGCTGCTCGCAGCATTCGACGACGCGTGCAGGAGGCGGCAGTGACACGTTCTCGCTGGGGAAGACTCGTTCGTATCGCCGCGGTGGCGGGCACCGCATTGACCCTCGCCGGACTCGCGACCCCGGCCAACGCGGCGGAGCGGCAGGTGTACGTCGCGATGGGTGACTCGTTCTCGGCCGGTTCCGTGGTCCTGCCGCAATCCGATCTGCTCACTTGCGCCCGCTCCGCGATCAACTACGCGGGCCTGCTGGCGAAGCAGATCGAGGTCGACGAACTGCGCGACGTCACCTGCGGCGCCGCGACCACGTCCCATTTCACCAACCCGCAGAAGGGCATCATCTCCGGCACCAACCCCCCGCAGTACGACGCGCTTTCGGCCGACACGACGCTGGTGACCGTGGGGATCGGCGGCAACGACATCGGACTGGTCGGGCTCGCCACGTCGTGTGTGAACCTGCTTCCGGTGGGTGCTTCGTGCAAGGCCGCCAACACCGCGGGCGGGGTGGACAAGTACGCGGCCAAGATCGACGCCTTCGCCGCGACCTACGGCATGGTCATCGAGCAGATCCGCCAGCGCGCCCCGCGGGCGAAGATCGTCATGGTCGGCTACCCGACCGGGATCAAGGGTGGCGGCTGCTGGCCGGTGGTCCCGGTGCTGCCGCAGGACGCCGACTACATCCAGGCCAACATCGACCGGCTCAACGCGCGGATGGCCGAGCAGTCCGCGGCGCACGGCGCGAGCTACGTCGACATCCGGACGCCGAGCATCGGTCACGACGCGTGTCAGCCGATCGGCGTCAAATGGATCGAAGGACTCATCCCGTCGGTGGTGAACAACAGCTTCGCGCCACTGCACCCGAACGCCGCCGGGCTCGCGGCCGTGGTGCCCAGCATCCGCAAGGTGCTCTAGGCCCGCCGCCGACGCCAGGAAAGGACCTTTCCTGGCAGAATTTGCAAGGAAAGGTCCTTTCCTGGCGCGCGTGGGGCGTGAGATCAGGCGGTCGGCGCCCAGTACAGGAGCCGGTTCGGCGAACCGGAGCCCGGGTTGGTCACCTTGTTCGGGGTGGCCGCGTTGATCAGCGCGGTGGCCACCTGCGCGGGCGTGGCGGTCTTGTTGTTCTGCAGGTAGCGGGCCGCGACGCCGACGACGTGCGGGGTCGCCATCGAGGTGCCGCTGATGGTGTTGGTCGCGGAGTCGCCGGTGCTCCACGACGAGGTGATGCTCGTACCCGGAGCGAAGATGTCCACGACCGAGCCGTAGTTGGAGAAGCTGGAGCGCGCGTCGGTGTTGGTGGACGAGCCGACGGTGATCGCCTGCGTCACGCGGGCGGGGGAGAAGCCCGAAGCGTTCTGGTTGGAATTACCGGCGGCAACGCCGTAGGTGACGCCCGCGGCGATCGACCGGCGGACGGCATCGTCGAGGGTGGTCGAGGCCCCGCCGCCGAGACTCATGTTGGCCGCGGCCGGCTTGACGTGGTTCTTGGTGACCCAGTCGATGCCCGCGATGACACCGGCGGTGGTGCCGCTGCCGGAATTGTTGAGGACGCGGACGCCGTAGACGGTGGCGCCCTTGGCGATGCCGTACTGCGAACCGGCGATGGTGCCCGCGACGTGGGTGCCGTGGCCGTTGCCGTCCTGGGCGACGGCGTCGTTGTCGACGAAGTCGTAGCCGTTGCGGGCGCGGCCGCCGAAGGTGGTGTGGCTGACCCGCAGGCCGGTGTCGATGACGTAGACGTTCACGCCGGCGCCGGTGGAGGTGTAGCTGTAGCGCTGGTCGAGCGGGAGGTTGCGCTGGTCGACGCGGTCGAGGCCCCAGGACGGCGGGTTGACCTGCGTCGCGGTCGCGTGGACGACCTGGTTCTGCTCGACGGTCACGACCGACGGGTCCGCGGCGAGCCGCTTGGCCTGCTTCTCCGACAGCGACGCGGAGAAGCCCTTGAGTGAGCCGCTGTAGACCTGCTCCACCTTCGCGCCGAAGCGGTTCGCCAGCGCGCCCACGACGCCGGTGTCCTTCAGCGTGACGATGTAGCTGTTCGGGATCGCTTCAGGTGATCCCGCGGCGAGGATCTGTCCTTCGGCGGCCTGTGCGGGAGCGGCGGTGACGCTGATCGCCACAGCGACCACGCCCGCCATTCCGGCACCGGTCAGCCAACGCGTTTGTCTCGTCTCTCGCATGTGTTCGTCCTGTCGTTTCGCAGGGGACCGGCCGGTCAAGACCACAGCGGCGGAAAAAGGCGGGTCAGCACGACCGCATGGGACGGCACCTGCCGAAGCCCACGAAGATCGAGGTTATTGAGCGCTTGACATGTCCGAATCGACTGAATGGGGCAGGGCCCGACCTTCGTCTGGCGTCCATTAGCGGCGGGGTGCCCTGCACGGAAAGTGCACCCCGGCCCCTCCGTACCCTGTATCGGGAACACCTGACGATCACCTGGAGTCCGAACCACCGTGCCAGCCACTTCGAGCCTGCGAGCCGACTGCGAGAACTGCTTCGGTCTGTGCTGTGTCGTCCCGGCCTTCGCGGCGTCGGCCGACTTCGCCATCACCAAACCGGCGGGCCAGGCCTGTCCGAACCTGCTCGCGGACTCCCGGTGCGGCATCCATGACAAGCTCCGCAAGACGGGTTTCACCGGCTGCACGGTCTACGACTGCTTCGGCGCGGGCCAGAAGGTCTCCCAGGTCACCTTCGACGGCGAAGACTGGCGGAAGGCGCCGAAGACGGCGAGGTCGATGTTCGCGGTGTTCCCGGTCATGCGGGATCTGCAGGAACTGCTCTACTACCTCACCGAGGCGGCCGCGCTGCCGACGTCCGCACCGATCCGCGGCGATCTGACCGAGATGATCGACCGGACCGAGCGGATGACCCTCGAGAAGTCCGACGTGCTGCGGAAACTGGACGTCCACACGCACCGGGGCGGCGTGAACGGCCTGCTGCTGCGCGCGAGCGAACTCGCCCGCGCCGAGGTGCCGGGAAAGAAGAAGGACCGGCGGGGTGCCGACCTCATCGGCGCGAAGCTCAAGGGCGCGAACCTGCGTGGCGCGCTTCTTCGCGGGGCGTACCTCATCGGCGCGGATCTGCGGGGCACAGACCTGCGCCAGGCCGACGTCATCGGGGCCGACCTGCGCGACGCCGATATCCGTGGCGCGGACCTCCGCGGCGCACTCTTCCTCATCCAGTCACAGCTGGACGCGGCCAAGGGCGACGCGACGACGAAGCTCCCGGAGTCGCTGTCCCACCCCGCGCACTGGTAGCCCTGACTCGCGTGCTCAGCCATGGGACACGCGTGCCTGGACCCCGCACTCGGGTGTCACGGCTTGGTCACCCCGCGTTTCGTCCTCTCGATGCGGTAGTTGGCATCACGAACCACCACTGTTAGAGGACGAAACGCGGGGTGGGGGTGCCCCAAAGTGCGCATCAGGTGAGCGGTTTACCTGGCAGACTCCAGCCCCATGCGTGCCGATCGCCTGGTGGCCACCCTTCTGTTGATGCAGGCCCGTGGCCGGGTCACGGCTGCCGAGCTGGCCGACGAACTCGAGATCTCGGTCGCCACGGCAAGACGTGACCTCGAAGCGCTGTCCGCGGCGGGTGTGCCGGTGTACCCGCAGCCGGGCCGGGGCGGCGGATGGTCGCTGATCGGCGGCGCGCGGACCGACCTCAGTGGACTGTCGGCCTCGGAGGCGCAGGCGTTGTTCCTGCTCGCCGGGCCGGCGGCGTCGATCTCGCCCGAGGTCAAATCCGCGCTGCGGAAACTGGTCCGCGCCCTGCCCGACACCTTCCGCGCCGACGCGGAGGCCGCCGCGGACGCGGTCGTCATCGACCCGTCGCGCTGGGGAGAACGGGAGAAGGAACGACCCGAACTGCTCGCCATCCTGCAGGCCGGGATCGTCCGCCGCCGCAAGGTTCGCTTCGACTACACCAAAAAGGGAGCCGCCCCGGTCGAGCGGCTGGTGGATCCGTGGGGACTCGTGGACAAGGACGACATCTGGTACCTCATCGCGGGTACGGAGAAGGGGCAACGGACCTTTCGTGTCGACCGCATGTCCGACGCCGAGGTGAGCGACCTGCCCGCCGCGCGCCCGGACGACTTCGAGTTGTCGAGGGCGTGGGAGCAGGTGGTCGATCAGGTCGAGCGGCGCCGGTCGGGACTGGACGCGACCGTGCTCATCGCCGAGCGGCACCTGCCGATCCTGCAAGACCACTTCGGGCGGCAGTCGGTCGTCGAGGAGACGCTCGACGACGGGCGCGTGCGAGTGACGGTGTCGGCCCCGGTGGCGTGGATGATCGCCCAGCAGCTCGCGGGCTGGGGTTCGATGATCGAAGTGCTGGGGCCGCCGTCGGTCCAGGAGGAACTCGCGCGGATCGGCGCGGAACTGGTCGAGCGCTACAGGGCGCCGGTGCGGTAACCCTGCGGACTGACGCCGTGTTCGCGTTTGAACGCGGTGCTGAGCGCGAACGAACTGCCGTAGCCGACCTGCCGGGCGACCGCGCCGATCGTGAGGTCGGGGTGCTGGCGCAGAAGATCCGCGGCGAGCGCGATCCGCCAGCTCGCGAGGTAGGCCATCGGGGTTTCGCCGACCGCGGCGGCGAACCGCCGGGCGAACGCGGCCCGCGAAACCCCGGTTTCCGCCGCGAGGCTCGCCACCGTCCACGGCTCGGAAGGCTTGTGCTGCACCAGTTTCAGCGCCCGCCCGACGACGGGGTCGCCATGCGCGCGGTACCAGGCCGGCGCCGAGGCGCCCGGCCGGTCGAACCAGGTCCGCAACGCGGCGACCAGCAGAAGATCGAGCACCCGGTCCAGGACGGCCTCCTGGCCCGGCGAATCCTTGACGATCTCCCCGGCGAGCAGCGGCACGAGCGGGTTCTCCCAGTCCTCGTCCCGCACGACCAGCAGTGATGGCAGCGCGTTGAGCAGCCGCCTGCTGATCTCGCCTTCGAGCGGATAGGTACCGGTCAGCAGTACGACAGGGCCGCCCGGGTCGCTGCCCCAGGTCCGGACACCGAGGTCGGACAGCTCGGTGAGGTGCCGCCCGTCCGGGGCCAGACATTCCTGTCCCGGCAGGATCATCGCCTGCGGCGGGGTGGCCGGGTCGTCCGCGACGAGGTACGGGTCGGGGCCGCGGGCGATGGCGATGTCGCCGGTGCCGAGCCGGACGGCGTCCCCGTGATCGGGCACGACCCAGGACTCGCCGCGCACCTGGGCCATCACCGTCAGCGGTGCCTTGTCCTCGACGCGCAGTGACCATGGTGGGGTCATGACCGACTTCAGCAGGAACGCGCCGCGGGCGCGGGGTCCGTCGAGCAGACCGGCGAGGGGATCCATGCCACGGAGTGTAGACGATAAAACATGGAACAGATCCTTTGAACTATGTCGAGTCTCATTCGGAGACGCTTGACTAGGGGCATGACAGAGACGAAGAACATCGAGACGGTCCTGGTCCTCGGGGCGACGGGCAAGACCGGGCGCCGGGTGGCACAGCGGCTGACCGACCGGGGAATCCAGGTCCGCAAGGCGTCGCGGCCGGGCTTCGACTGGGACGACCGGTCGACCTGGACCGCGGCGGTCACCGGAGTCAGCGCGGCCTACCTGACCTATTACCCCGACCTCGCCTTCCCCGGCGCGGCCGAAGCGATCCGCGACTTCTCGAAACTGGCCGTGGAACACGGTGTGCGACGGCTGGTCCTGCTGTCCGGCCGTGGCGAGGAAGAAGCCGTGGTCAGCGAGCAGGGTGTGCGGGACTCCGGTGCCGAGTGGACGGTCGTGCGGTCCAGCTGGTTCGCGCAGAACTTCAGCGAGCACTTCCTGCTCGAGCCGGTGCTCGCCGGCGAGATCGTGCTGCCCGCCGGGCAGGTGACCGAGCCCTTCATCGACGTCGAGGACATCGTCGACGTCGTGGTGACGGCGCTCACCACCGACGGGCACCACGGCCGGGTGTACGAGCTGACCGGACCCCGGTTGCTGAGTTTCACGGACGTGGCGGCGGAAATCGGTGCGGCTGTGGGGCGGGATGTCCGGTACGTTCCGGTTTCCGCCGCGGAGTTCGCGGCGGGCGCGGCCGAGCAGGGCGTGCCGGAGGAGGAGATCGAGGGCCTGACCGACCTGTTCACGCGGATCCTCGACGGCCGGAACGAAACGCTCACCGGGGACGTCGAGAAGGTGCTGGGCAGGCCCGCGAGGGACTTCTCCGCGTACGCCGCGAAGGCCGCGGCCACTGGGGTCTGGAATCGATGAACCGAGCGATGCTCGGAAGGAAGGCGACCGGAATGTCGACGCTGAGCGAGATCGCCCTGATCGCGGCAGTCATCACCGCGGGGTTGATCGCGGGCTTGTTCTACGCCTACACCTGCTCGGTGATGCCGGGACTGGCGCGGGCCGACGCCCGGACGTATGTGACCGGCATGCGGGAGATCAACATCGCGATCCTCAACGGCTGGTTCGCGCTCAGCTTCGGCGGCGCGCCACTGCTCGCCGCGGTGGCCGCGGCACTGCACTTCCGGTCCGAGCTGCGGTCCGCGCTGCCATGGCTCATCGCGGGTTTCGTCCTGCTGCTGGTGATGCTGATCGTGACCATGGCGATCAACGTGCCGCTGAACAACGCGCTCGAAGCAGGCTTCGACGGCGACAACACCGACTTCGAAGCGTTGCGGGCGAAATTCGAAGGCGTCTGGGAACGGTGGAACCTGGTCCGGACCCTGGCCGCGATCGGCGGCTTCGGCGCTCTGGTGGGCGGGCTGATCGTGCACGCCCGCGGCTGATCCTTCGCCCCCGCACGTGTCATGAGGGGTCCCCAGAGGACGAATTCCGTCCCATGGGGACCCCTCATGACATCGCGGGTCTCAACCGCCGGAAGTCACCGGACGAGCCCTTCGAGCGCGGGAACGATCTTCTCTGGCGGCGGGTAGGCGAGGAGTTCGTCCCGCAGCCGCCCGGCCGCGTCCCGGTAGGACGGTTCGGCCAGCACCGAGGACACGGCGTCGCGGATGTCCGACGGCGTCAGCCCGATGACGTCGAACACCACGCCGAGGCCGAGCGCGGTGACGCGGTCGCCGTTGTGCGGCTGGTCGGCGCCCATCGGCAGCAGGACCATCGGCAGTCCGTGTGCGATCGCGCCGAGCAGGCTGCCCGAGCCTCCGTGGGTGACGGCCGCGTCGCAGTACGGGAGGATTTCGTCCTGCGGCAGGTATTTCGCGAGGTGGATGTGCTCCGGCTGCGGTCCGAACTCGGCGGGGTCGATGAGGTTTCCGACGGTCACCACGCAGGTCGCGTCGACCTCGCGCAGTCCGGCGAGCACCCGGGCGAACAGGTCACCGGATTCGGTGTTGAAGATCGTGCCGAGGGTGAAGTAGACCGACGGGCGGCCCTCGACGTGCCAGCCCGGCGCCGGGCCGCGACCGGACATGGGGGTGTGGAAGGACCGGGCGGTCGGCGGCAGCGGAAACCGGGGATCGCGGAAGCTCTCGGGAAACGGGCTGAGCACGAGATGACGGTGGGCCGGCTCCAGCTTCCGTTGCGGGGGAAGACCGTAGGCGGCGCGGACCTCGTTGAGCGGCTCGTCGACCAGATCGGGCCGGATGAGCACGCCGGCGGCGATGACCAGGACGGTCACATGGGGAAGCCCGAGTTTCTCGGCGGCGATCATCGGACCGTGATCGGCCTCGTCGCACACCAGGAGATCCGGTGCCCAGTCTCGGCACAGTGTCAGGACGTCCTCGGCGCGGCGGGGCGCGGTGCGGCGGATGAAGCCGTCACGGAGGTCCGCGTCCTCGCGATCCCTGTCGACGGGGAGCAGCGGTCGGCGTTCGCCCTCGCTGCCGAGGTTCGGACCCGAGGGGAACGCGGTGAAACCGGCCGCCTCCACGATCGGGACCATCAGTGGCTCGCCGGTGAAGGCGATCGTGTGGCCCGCGGCGGCGAGCGCGCGGGCGATCGGGACGAGCGGCCGGAAATGGCCGTTGCCGCCGGCGAAGGTGAACAGGACACGCACGCGGTCGACCCTATCGGCGGGACCGACGGTTTTCCCGGCGTTGCCCCGCTTCCCATGCGGGCGGGCAGCGCTACCCTGCTGCGGTGATCGATACGGACGCCGACGAGGTCCGGCTGTGCGCGCTGGAAGGCTGCGAGAATCCTTTGCCCCCGCCCGCGGTGGACGCCGAGGGGAAACGCAAGGGCGGCCGGCCTTCCGCCTACTGCGGTAAGACACACGCCGACGCCGCGTCGCGGGCCCGGCGGGCCGCCGCGGTGGCGAGTGTGGCCGATCCGCTGCTCGAGGTCCGCCGGATCGCCGACGAGTTCACCCCGGCGGCCGCCTCGCTCGTGGAACTGCTGGACGCGATGCGCTCGCGGTTCGACGACGCCGCCGCGGCGGCACTGGGCCGGGTCACCGAAGCGGAGGCCGAGGCGGCCACGGCCCGGCGCGAGGCCGAGGACGCCCAGCAGGCGGCGGCCAAGGCCGATGCGGCGCGCGCGACGGCGCTGGCGTCCTCCCGCGACGACAAGATGGCCAAGGCGAAGGCGGAACGCACCGCCGAACAGGCATTGAAGGACGCGGAGGAGACCCGCCAGCGTTCGTGGGCCGAGGTCGCGGCACACGAACGGGCCCGTGGCGCTGCGGAAGCCGCAACCGTCGCCGCGGAACGCGCCCGCGACGCGCTGGTTTCCGATCTCCGGACGCTGCGCGAGGACTTCGCGGCCGTGCGAGCGGAAAAGACCCGGCTGACGTCGGAGCTGGTTGAGCGCGACACCGCGCTGGCACGTGCGGTGGCCGAACTCGAAGCCTTGCTGGACCGGCTCGACGAGGCGAAGGCCAGGGCGACCGTGTCCGAAAAGGACTGTGCCGCGGCACGGGCGGAATCCGCCGCGCTCCGAGGCGATCTGGACCGCGTCCGCGCCGAGCTCGCGCAGGAGCACACCGCCCGCAGCCTCGCCGAAGCCCGGGCGACGGCGCTGGCCGAAGAAGTGGAGCGCGCACAGGCCCGTGCCGCCGCCGACCAGGCACGCTACGACGACGTCGTCCGTCAGCTGGCCGAACTCGCCCGTCCACCGGTCGTCGAAGAAGCGGCCACCCCTTCGCCCGAATCGCCGGTGGAGGCTTCCGAGGTCCCGTAGAGTGCCGCGGAGCGGCTGGCTGGACGCGTCGGACGTCCAGCGCGAGAACCGGAAGTCGTTCCTGACCATCTGCACTTCCGACCCGAAGTGACGTAGCGGAGCCGAACATGGACACGCCGGATGGCCCTGCCCGCACGAGCGCGTCGCGGACGGTGTTCCGACGCTTCGTGCTCGGCGCTTTCGTCTGCGTCGCCGCGGTGATCGTGCTGCTCGCCGGCCGCGTGGTGCTCAGCGCGACCGGTTCGTCCTCCGATCCGCACGGCTACGGGATGTTCGCGGGAATCCTGTTCACGGCGGTCCTGACCCCGGTCGCGCTGGCACTGTGGCTGCTCTACCGCTCACTGCGCCGACGCGGCAGGTGACCTGGATCAGGAGGGCGGTTGCCGCTCCGGCCCGCGTGCGGCGCCGTTCACCAGCTGTTCGACCCCGTCCAGGATCCGCGCCAGCCCGAACCGGAAGGTGTACAGCGGCGCGCTCGCCGAACCATGTGCCTCCCCGGCCGCCTGGCCGACCCGGGCCGCCAGCGGGAAGAGCCCCGCGTCGGCCTCGGGAATCTCCGCGAGCACCGGAGCGCTGGCCGTCCACCACTCCAGGTCCGTCATCCCGGACCGCCGTACGAGACTCGCCGATTCGACCGAGCCCCGCGCGATGCCTTGGACGAACCCGTTCACCATCGCCACCACGGCGTCCATCTCCAGATCGGTGAGCCCGATCGCGTCGAGGGCGCTCAGCTCGCGTTCGTGCTTGGCAAAGGTGTGCGGGCCGAGGGGGAGACGGCTGGTGATGAGCTGCAGCATCCACGGATGCCGGTGGTACATCTCCCAGGCGTCCTCGGCGAGGATCGTCATCGTGACCCGCCAGTCATGGCTCGGCGGCGGATCGGTCAGCTCACCGTGCACCCGGTCCATCATCAGGTCGAGCAGCTCGGCGCGGCTGGGGATGTAGGTGTAGAGGGACATGGGGGAGACGCCGAGCCGTTCCGCACCCCGCCGGACCGACAGCGCCGCGATCCCCTCGGAGTCGGCGAGTGCGATCGCGGCGGTGACGATCTCCTCGACGGTCAGCTTCGGCTTGGGACCGCGCCGGAGTTTGTCCCGTACGCCCCAGAGCAGCTCGATGGTCCGCCGTGGATCGCCCGTGCCGGTGTGGTCCGCGTACGTCATCCCTGTTCTCTCTACGGTGTACGGAGTTTGTGTTATCCTGAACTGTACACCGTACAGAGATTGGGGCTGAGTGACGTCTCGCGACGGTTTCGACAGTGTCGTGTTCGAACCGAAGAACCCCCCTCGGACCAGCGGATTCGTCTTCTGGAACGCCGACGGGGACACACCGGGGGCCGAGGAGGTGACGGTCGCCCTTCCCGAGCTCAAGACGGTGCCCTGCGTACGGCTCCCGATGGCCGAGGCGCTCCCCGTCCTGCTGCGGTCGGGTGGGAGTGACGACGCCTCCGCGCGTTTCTGGAGCACCGCGGCCGTGGCGGCGCTGAAGCTCGCCGAGGCGGGCCGCCTGCTCCCCGGCATCACCGAGTCCGATGTGGACGCCTGGCGCGCGGGTCCGCTGGAACCCGCCGACGCCGCGTGGTTGCGGACGCTGTCCGAGGCGATGCCGCCGCGGGCACGGGCGATCCCGGAGGAGGGGAACCTCCTTCCGGCGAGATATCCGCTGTTACGCGCGTTCCTCGACGCCGTGGCCGACACCCTTCCCCGGACCGCCGCGGCCGCGCAGGCGACCGGCGTCAAGGCCTTCGCCGCCCCGCCGTCGCACCGTGTCCCGCAGCTGCGGGACTGGGCGGCCGAGGTCGCGGCCGGACTCGATTCCGGGGTCCGGGTCTCGGTGCGGATCGAAGCGCCCGGCGACGACTTCGCGGACGGCCGCTTCACCGGCGTGGTCCAGGTACACAGCCTCGCCGACCCCGGCGTCCTGACCGACGCCGCCGCCTTGTGGGCCGGTGACGACCGCTTCGGCCCGAGGGCCCGCATCGACGTGATGCTGGCGCTGCGCCGCGCGGCCCAGGTGTGGCCGCCACTCGAACCACTGCTCAGCGCGGCGGTCCCGGACGAGATCGGACTCGGCGACGCCGACATCACCGAACTCCTCACCACCGGCGCGCCCTTGCTCGCCACCGCGGGGATCGACGTCCACTGGCCAGCCGGGCTCGCCCGCGACCTGAGTGCGAAGGCCGTCGTCGGCGGCGGTGACGCGCCACCGGACGACCTTCCGTCCTTCTTCGCCGGCGGGAAACTGCTGGAGTTCGACTGGCAGCTCGCGCTCGGCGGCGCCCCGCTCACCGCGGCCGAGATGGACGCGCTCGCCGAGGCGCACCGTCCCGTCGTGCGGCTGCGGGACCAGTGGGTCCTCGTGGACCCGGCGCTGGCGGCGAAAGCACGGGATCGCGCACTCAAACCGCTCACCCCCATCGACGCGCTCGGCGCCGCCTTGAGCGGGACCGCCGAGATCGACGGCGAACGCGTCGACGTCCTCACCGACGGCTGGCTCACCGCCCTGCGGGAACGGCTGCTGGCCCCGCCCGAACCACAGGCACCACCACCGGGCTTGGCCGCGACCCTGCGCGACTACCAGCTGCGCGGCCTGCAATGGCTCACCGCCATGACCTCGATCGGGCTCGGTGGTTGCCTCGCCGACGACATGGGCCTCGGCAAGACGATCACCCTGATCTCCCTGCATCTGCACCGCGCGCAGGGCCCGACGCTGGTCGTCTGCCCCGCCTCCCTGCTGGGCAATTGGGAACGCGAGATCACCCGGTTCGCCCCCGGCGTGCCGGTGCGGCGGTTCCACGGCACGGAGCGGTCACTCGAGGGCCTCGACGACGGCTTCGTGCTCACGACCTACGGGACACTGCGCGTCGACCCGGAACCACTGGGAAGCGTCCACTGGGGACTGCTGGTCGCCGACGAGGCCCAGCACGTGAAGAACCACCGCTCCGGCACGGCGAAGGCGTTGCGGACGCTGACGTCGTCGGCGCGGGTGGCGTTGACGGGCACGCCGGTGGAGAACAATCTTTCCGAGCTGTGGGCGATCCTCGACTGGACCACTCCCGGTCTCCTCGGCACCATGGCCGACTTCCGCCGGGTGTGGGCGAAACCGGTCGAGGCCGGAAAGGACCCCGACGCGGCGGAACGGCTGTCCCGGCTGGTCCGTCCCTTCCTGCTGCGGCGCCGTAAATCCGATCCGGGGATCGCGCCGGAGCTGCCTGCCAAGACCGAGACCGACCGGCCGGTGACGCTCACCGCCGAGCAGACCGCGCTGTACGAGGCGACGGTGCGCGAACTGATGGCCGAGATCTCCGTCAGCGAGGGCATCGCGCGCCGCGGCCGGATCGTCAAGCTGCTCACCGGCCTCAAGCAGATCTGCAACCACCCCGCGCAGTACCTCAAAGAACCCGCGGACGCGGTGCTCGACGGCCGGTCCGGCAAACTCGAACTGCTCGACGAGCTGCTGGGCACGATCCTCGCCGAGGACGGCGCGGTGCTGGTGTTCACCCAGTACGTCGCGATGGCGCGGCTGCTGGAACGCCATCTCGCGCAGCGGGGGATCGGCACCCAGCTGCTGCACGGCGGCACGCCGGTGCCCAAACGCGAGAACCTCGTGCGCCGGTTCCAGGCCGGTGAGGTGCCGGTGTTCCTGTTGTCGCTCAAGGCCGCGGGCACCGGGCTCAACCTCACCCGCGCCGATCACGTCGTGCACTACGACCGCTGGTGGAATCCGGCGGTGGAGGATCAGGCGACCGACCGTGCCTACCGGATCGGGCAGACGCGCCCGGTGCAGGTGCACCGGCTCATCGCCGAAGGCACCGTCGAGGACCGCATCGCGGCGATGTTGCGGGAGAAACGCGCCCTGGCCGACGCGGTGCTCACCGGCGGCGAGGCCGCCCTGACCGAATTGACCGACGCGGAATTGGCCGATCTGGTCGAGTTGAGGAGTCGCCGATGAGTACGCCCGACGATCGCGTCCGCGGGTTCCCCGCCTTCGGGCGGCAGGGTGGCCACGGCCAGTTCGCCCGCTCGTGGTGGGGCCGCGCGTGGATCAGCGCGATGGAGGACACCGCACTGGACCTGCGGCAGCTCAAACAGGGCCGCAAGTACGCCGCGGCGGGCCGGGTCGGCCCGATCACGGTCAGCCCCGGCCGCATCGCCGCCGTGGTCGACGACCAGGAAGGCCAGTACCGCACCGAGGTCCGCCTCGCGGAACTGACCGACGACGACTGGGATCGGTTCCTCGATCGGGTCGCCTCCCGGGCCGGGCACCTCGCCGCGCTGCTGGACCGGGACATGCCACACGATCTCGTCGAGGCCGCCGACGACGCCGGGGTGCACCTGCTGCCCGGGATCGGCGACCTCGACCCGGACTGCGACTGCCCCGGCTGGGAGCTGCCGTGCCGTCACGCCGCGGCGCTGTCGTTCCAGGTCTCGTGGCTGCTCGACGCCGATCCCTTCGTCCTGTTGCTGATGCGCGGCAAGGGAGAGCGGGAACTCCTCGACGAGCTGCAGCGGCGCAACGCACCGCGGTTCGTGCGCACCGGGGACGACGGCACCACACCGGAGCGTGCCTACGCCGACGAACCTGGCCCGTTGCCCGACCTCGCCGAGTTCGCTCCGACGCCAGGCCCGACCGTGCCCGGCGCCCCCGGTATCCCGGCGGAGGCCTTCAGTCTGCTGGTCGCCAACGCCGGCCAGGTGGCCGGTGCGCTGCTGACATCACAGCCGAAACTCACCCGCAAGCAGGACGCTGTCCGCCTCGCCGCCGCCCATCCGGAGGTCGCCGAGCGGTTGCGTCCGGCCGGAAGCGGTGAGGACTTCGATCGCGCGGTCCTCGCGTGGCGGCACGGCGGCCGGGCCGGTCTCGAAGTCCTGGAGACCGCGTGGACACCGCCGTCACAGGCCATCGGCCGGGCCAGGGCGGCCTTCACCGATGTGGTGGACGAACCCGGCCAAGTCCTCGACATCGAGCGCAACCACTGCGCCGTCCGCGGCACCGGCGTGCAGATCCGGCTGGGGAAGGACGGGCGCTGGTACCCGTACCGGGATCAGTGGCCTGCCGGTCCGCCCGAGGCCGATCCCGGCGTGCTGTTCGCCGCGTTGCTCGGCTGATCCCACTGCCGTCCTCGCCGCAGCTCGTGCAGGTGCGGCGAGGACAGGTGGAGCACCCGGTACCGGATCTCATCCGATTCCGGCGCCCGGTCACGCCACAAGCTGTAGCGCACCACCTGCCAGGTGTGGGGATCGACGGCCAGCGCTCCCGAGTGCGCGCCGTCCTGTCGCAAATGCTCCCGAAGCCCGTCGAGAGCCTCACCCAGGAACGCCACCGGGTCGGTTTCCGCGGGAATCCGCGTGACGTGCTTTCCCGCCGCGACCGGAGGAGTGCCGAAAGCGGACCCCTCTTCGAAGCCGAGCACGGTCCAGTGCCGCACCGCGGGACGCCCGAAGGATTCGACGATACCGCTGAACGGACCCCCGAACAGGAACGCGTTCATTCCGGCCTCGTCGTGCCAGAGGTAGAAGGGGGAGTACTGGTTCAGCGTCGAGCCGTCGACGCCGCGCTCGCGGATCCCGTACACCTTCAGCCCCAGGCCGGCGAAGTCGTCGAGCAGGTGCCCGCGCGTGGTGACGCGTTCGCGGATGACGCCCATGTCGTAGTCGGCGGGCAGGGTGATCTCGTACTGCATCGCATGCATGCCGTACATACTAGTAGGTACAGAACGCGGGCAGGGGACTCCGCTCCGATCCCGCCGGTGGAAACTTCACCGCCCCCGGCGAAGTACGTTATTTCTTGCTGAGCCGCACGATTCCTTCACCGTCGCGGACCGCGACCACCACGATCACCTGCCGGTTGATCCGGTGGACCATCCCCGCCGGACCGGCCACCGCCTCGCCCATCCCACCGGACGCGGGGGCGAGCCCCACCTTCCCCGCCTGGACGGAGACCGACAGCGGCCCCGCGCCGCCGTCGTTGGGAATCTGGTCGCCCGTCTTGACGAGGACCTCGCACGTCCCGTCGGCGCACGCTCTCAGATTCCGGTCGTCCTCCGCGACGAACGGTGTCCCGGGCGGGGCCGCGACGTCCATCATCGGCACGTTCTCCGCGGAAGGTCTCGAACTCGTGGCGGAGAAGATCGGCGTCGGCTCAGCCGTCGCGCAACCGGCGGCGAGCAGCACCACGGGGACCAGGAACAGGCATCTTCGGCGATCGACCATGACCGACGAACGTAGCCGACACACGAACGTCTGGATGCACCCGAATTCCGCAATCGTGCGGCTGTTCGCAGTGCCCGGCGGCGGTCCGACCGGGGGAACGGGCCGGACCGGCGCGCCACGTGGTCATCCGGGCACCGAGCGTCGTGAGTGTTGACGAGGGTTATTGAGGAGAAGGTCGAACGTGTCGTGGTTGTGAATGGGTTTGTTCGCCGGGGTGGCGGGCAGGGCGAAGGCGTGACTCGCGTGCTCAGAGACGGGACTCGCGTGCCTGGATCCCGCACTCGGGTCTTACGCCTCCAAGCACACGAGATCCGGCTCCGGGCACACGAGATCCGTCTTTGAGCACGCGAGTGCGGTGCCACGTCGCCCAGGCCCCATCCCGCCCGAACGACCCAAATCACTCACGACCCATCAAACCTCCGCACGGGCGACGATCGCCCGGGTATCCACTCCGGACGGAAGGGTTCCGAACGCGACACCCCAGTCGCCACCCAGCCGCGACGCGCAGAACGCGTCGGCCACCGCCGTCGCACCGTGGCGCACCAGCAACGAGCCCTGCAACACCAGCGCCATCGACTCGACCAGCCGCCGCGCCCGGTACTCGATGTCCGACAGGTCGGACAACTCCTTGCGCAGCCCGCCCACCGCGTCGTCCAGCCGCGCGTCGGCACCGGCGGCCTGCTCGACCTCCGTGAAGTACGCCGCCACCGACTCCGGCTGCTTGGCCATCGCCCGCAACGCGTCCAGCGCCGCGACGTTGCCCGAACCCTCCCAGATCGACATCAGCGGAGCCTCACGGTAGAGCCGCGGCATCCCCGACTCCTCGACGTACCCGTTCCCGCCGAGGCATTCCAGCGCCTCCGCCGCGTGCGATGGACCGCGTTTGCACACCCAGTATTTCGTCACCGCGAGCCCCAGCCGCCGGAACGCCTGTTCCTGCTCGTCATCCGGCCGGTCGGTGGCTGCCGCCAGCCGCATCCCCACTGTCGTCGCCGCCTCGGACTCCACGACGAGATCCGCCAGCACGTTGCCCATCAGCGGCTGATCCACCAGGTTCGCCCCGAACGCGCGACGATGCCGAGCGTGGTGGAGGGCCCGCACCGCGCCGTACCGCATGCCCGAAGCGCTCCCGACCGCGCAGTCCAGCCGGGTGTTGTTCACCATCTCGATGATGGTGCGCACCCCGCGGCCCTCCTCGCCGATCAGCCAGCCGATCGCGTCGTCGTACTCGATCTCCGACGACGCGTTGGACCGGTTGCCCAGCTTGTCCTTCAGCCGCTGCAACCGGATCCCGTTGCGCGAGCCGTCGGGCAGGACACGGGGGAGGAGGAAGCACGACAGCCCACCCGGCGCCTGCGCCAGCGTCAGGAACATGTCCGACATCGGCGCCGAGGTGAACCACTTGTGCCCGACGATCACATAGCTGCCGTCACCGATCGGCCGCGCCGTGGTCGTGTTCGCCCGGACATCGGAACCGCCCTGTTTCTCCGTCATCGACATCCCGGCGATCAGCCCGCGCTTCGTGCTCGGCTCACGCAGCCCGAAGTCGTACTCCGTCGAGGCCAGCAACGGCTCGTACCGCTCGGCGAGCTCCGGATTGAACCGCAACGCCGGAACCGCCGCGTAGGTCATCGAAATCGGGCACGTGTGCCCGGCGTCGACCTGGCCCCAGACGTACATCTTCGCCGCCCGCGCCGCGTGCGCGCCCGGCCGGGAATCCCGCCACGGCGCCGCGTGCAGCCCATGGGAGACCGCGACGTCCATCAGCTCGTGCCAATACGGATGGAACTCGACCTCGTCGATCCGGTTCCCGACCCGGTCGTGCGTCCGCAGCACCGGTTCGTTCTCGTTGACCAGCCTGCCCCACTCCTGCGCCTGCTCACTCCCGGCCAGCCTGCCGAGAGCGTGCACCTCGGCCACCGCCCAGCCCGCGTCCGCCCGCTCCAACCCCTCCAGCAACGCCGGATCCGCGGCGACGTCGTACTCCGCCAGCGGCGGGACCTGGTTGGTGACCTCATGAGTGACCGGCATCGGAACCTCCCAAAGAACGCAGGACGAAAGTGCGCAGCCCGGACACGTCGTCCGCACCGCCGGTGGTCAACGGGCCGATCAGTACCTCGGCCGCCGCGCCGACGAGCGCCGCCGCGGTGACCTCGGTGTCCTGGGCGGGCAGCACCCCGGAACGGACGCCATCGGACACGTGGTGGGCCACCACATCGCGGAACGCGCGCCGGAACACCAGCCGCTCGGCCTCGATCGGCGCGTCGACAGGCTCGGCCAGCAGCGCGTAGGCCATCCGCGGGGTCTTCAGCGCGCGGCTCGCGAAGGTGTCGAAGACCGCCACGATCCGCTCCTGCGGCGTGCCAGGTGTTTCCGACACCGCCCGCACCGCCTCGACCTCACGCGTCACGACCTTGCGGAACAGCTCCACCACCAACGCGGCCTTGGTGGGGAAGTGGCGGTACACGCTCCCGACCGCCACCCCCGCCCGCTCCGCGACCGCCGACACCGAACACCCGGCGTACCCGCGCTCGGCCAACTGCTCCATGGCGGCGGCGAGGAGAGCGTCGCGCTGGGCGTCCAGACGCTCCTGGACCTTCGGTGTACGGCGATACGGCACTCAAGAAGTGAAGCACTGATTCACATCTTCAGTCAATGGGCGCCAGCCAGCTCCTCGACCGCCTCGACGATGCCCTTCTTGTCATAAGCGCCAGTGGGCATCGTCGCCGCGTGCGCATGACGGACCACCCCGTCCCGGTCGAGCAGCACGCTGCCCGACTGCTGCAACATCCTCTTCGACAACCCGAACGCCTCATGCGGCGTACCGCTCCGACCAACGACCACCAGCAGCGACAACCCTCGCCTCGTCCGCCACACCTTGGCCTCCGCCCGACCCTCCGGCACAGCGATCAAAACCCGCACATCGGCGGCCGCGAATTCAGCGGCACGCGCCGCGAGGTCCTTCACGTGGCTGTTGCAGACCGGGCAAGTGGTCGAACGCACGAAGTAGACCAGCACGTTGCCCTTGCGGCGGAAGTCCGAAAGCCGGACAAGCTGCCCGGTGGTGTCCTCCAGGGCGACATCAGGTGCCACGGAACCGATTTCGAGCATGAAAACTCCTCAACAGAATCAGGAAGCAGGGTTGTCGAGAAAGGCACGGACCGACGCCCGCGCCCGGTGCAGCCGGGACTTCATCGCCGCCGTGCTCAGACCGAGCGCGTCAGCGACCGCCCGGCCCGGATGACCCTGGATGTCACGCATGATCAGGACGCGACGCTGATCGGCGGGCAACTCCGCGATCGCCGCGGCCACCCGTCGCGCCTCCAGCCGATCCAAGGCGTCTTCTTCGGCCGACACCATCACGACGGAATCCGCCAGATCGTCACCACGCAACGCCCGACGGGCCCGCCGGAGACATTCGTTGCGCACGATCCGGAACATCCACGACGCGAGCGCACCGGTAGCCCGCAGAGAACCGATCTTGCGATACAGGATGATCAGCGCCTCCTGCGCTGAATCCTCCGCGTCCTCCCGCGAAGCACACAACGAGCGCGCGAACCGCTGCACATGCGGATGGGAACCCGAGACCAAGGCGGCGATGGCGGACGCGTCCCCGCCTTGCGCCGCCACGATCAACGGCTCCCTCGGCCACTCGGCCTCCACGACAACCTCCTCCCACGCCGAGCTTGTCCCGGCCCTTACAAGAGCCGGGCACCCCGCGAAAGGATTCAGCTCGCCTCACGTGACCCCGCTCACCCCGGCAGGCGCGCCACGAACCCCACGCCACCCGATGGCATGATCGCCGGTATGACATGGACCGCCCCCGAGGTGACCCGTCCGTCCGGCGACACCGCCGCCGACGAGCGCGTCCTCCTGCCCAACCTGCTGGCCTGGCACCGCAGCACCTTCCTCCACAAAGTCGCCGGCCTCACCGGAGAACAACTCGCCACGGCGTCGGTCCCGCCCTCGAACCTCACCCTCCTCGGCCTCATCCGCCACCTGGCCAAGGTCGAACGCATCTGGTTCCGCCTGCGCTACGCCGCACAAGACATCGAACCCCTCTACAACCCCGCCCTCGGCAAGGACCACGACTTCGAAGTCCTCGACGCCACCAAAGCCGAAGAGGCCTACAACACCCTCCTCGAAGAAATCCGCCTCGCCGACGAAGCCGCCGCCGAAGGCTCGCTCGACGACACCTTCGACCTCGACGGCAATCCGTTCTCACTGCGCATGATCTACGTCCACATGATCGGCGAATACGCCCGCCACAACGGCCACGCCGACCTCATCCGCGAACGCGTCGACGGCTACACGGGAGCCTGAACCGCCATGGAATACGGATTCGTAGGAGCAGGCGAGATCACCGCCGCCATCGTCGAAGGCCTCAGCAAGGACATCACCGACCCACCGACGATCCACCTCTCACCCCGCGGCCGCAGCGTCGGACAAGAACTCTCCTCCCGCTTCGCCAACGTCCACGTGCGCGACAGCAACCAAGCCGTGCTCGACAACGCCACCACGATCATTCTCGGCGTCCGCCCGCCGATCGCCCGGGAAGTCCTCACGGAACTCACCTTCCGCCCCGACCACATCCTCATCAGCGCGCTCGCCGGCGTCCCACTCGGCCAACTACGCGAATGGGCCGCACCCGCCACCGAGGTCGTCCGGAGCATCCCGCTGCCCCCGGCCTCCCGCCGCCGAAGCCTCACCGCCCTGTACCCCGACAACGCCGAAGCCCGCGCACTCTTCGACCGCATCGGCGGCAGCGTCGTCCCCGGCAAAGAGCAAGACCTCGACATCTTCAGCGCCGCGACCGCCACCTTCGCCGCCCACCTCGACTACCTCGGCACCATCGCCGCCTGGATGACCGACCAAGGCCTCGACGACACCGTCGCGACCACCTTCACCAGCCACATCTTCGGGCAGCTCGGCCAAGCCCTGCTCCACCACGACGGCTCACTCGAAACCCTCACCGGCAAGCACATGACCCCCGGCGGGCTCAACGAACAACTCCTCACCGACCTGCGCACCGACGGCGTCCCCGACACCGTCCGGCGCGCACTCGACGGGATCCTCACCAGACTGCGGGACAAATGACGATCACCGACCGACTCCGCGAAGCCGGCTGCGTCTTCGCCGAAGACGAAGCCCGCCTCCTCACCACCGAAGCCCGCACACCCGCCGAACTCGACACCATGGTTCAACGCCGCATCGACGGCGAACCACTGGAAGTCATCCTCGGCTGGGCGGAATTCCACGGACTCCGCATCGTCGTCGAACCCGGCGTCTTCGTGCCACGCCGACGATCCGAACTCCTCGTCCGCCACGCCCTCACCCTCGCCCGACCAGGAGCGGTCGTCCTCGACCTCTGCTGCGGCACCGGAGCACTCGGCGCGGCCATCGCCGCCGAACTCGGCGAAATCCGGCTCTACGCCGCCGACATCGAACCCGCCGCCGTCCGCTGCGCCCGAGCCAACGTCGCCGATGCCGGGGGAGAGGTCTTCGAAGGTGACCTCTACGCACCCCTGCCAGAGTCACTGCGCGGCCGCGTCGACCTACTCGTCGTCAACGCCCCCTACGTCCCGACCGACGCCATCGCGATGATGCCGCCCGAAGCCCGCGACCACGAACCTCGCGTCGCACTCGACGGCGGACAAGACGGCGTCGACGTCCACCGCCGCGTCGCCGCCGAAGCTCCCCAATGGCTCGCACCGGGCGGGCACCTGCTGATCGAAACCGGCGAAAGCCAAGCCGCCAAAACCGCGGAAGCCATGGCGCACAACGGCTTGGCCCCCGAAGTGATCACCGATGACGAGCTGTACGCGACGGTTGTTGTCGGTGCCGGGGGATAGGGTGCCCGCCGTGACCGACTACCTCGACAGCACCCGCACCGCCTACGACAAGGTCGCGGCCGACTACGCCGAACTCCTCCGCGACCACCTCACCGGATCCACCTGGGACCGCGCCACGCTCGGCGCCTACGCCGAACTCGTACAGGCCGCGGGCAAAGGCCGCGTCGCCGAGATCGGCTGCGGACCGGGCCGCATCACCGAGTACCTGCACAGCCTCGGGCTGGACATCTACGGCGTCGACCTCTCGCCGGAGATGATCGCCGTCGCCCGCAAGTGGTACCCGCACCTGGAGTTCCAGCTAGGGGAGATGCCCGGTCTGTCCATTGAGGACGGTGCACTCGCCGGCGTCGTCGCGTGGTACTCGATCATCCACACCCCACGGGAGCGGCTGCCGGAGATCTTCACCGACTTCCACCGGATCCTCGTCCCAGGCGGCCATCTGTTGCTCGCCTTCCAGGTCGGCGACGAAGTGCGCCACATCGAGCACGCCTACGGGCACGACATCTCCTGCGACGCCTACCGGCTCCTGCCCGAGAAGATCGCCGAACAACTGGGGGAGGCCGGGTTCGCCGTGGTCTCCCAGCTCGTCCGCGAGCCATCGGAGGAGTTCGAGAGCACCCAGCAGGCGTACCTGATCGCCCGCAAGGTCTAGCTCAGGGACGCCGGGCCTCGATGAGCCAGGCCGCCGAGTCGTAGAACACGCCTCGGTCGGTCTGGTGCTCGGCGAGATCGGCCCGCAGAGTGTCGACGGCCTTCGCGCGCGCGGCCTCGTCCAGATCGCGCAACCGCCCGCCGTGCTGTTCGATGATGAACTCGGCCGCGTCATCGACGTCCTGACCGAAGTACATCGGCCGGTGCTCGGCCGTCGATCGGACATCGGTGTACCCGGCGGAAGTCAGCAGTTCTTCGGTCGCGGCCGGGTCACTGAGCGGGAAATCGAAGGACGGCACCTCACGGCCGGCGGCGAAAATCGTCCGGAACGTGGTGATCCACTCATTGAGCCGAAACGGCTGCCACGTCAGCAACACGAGCCGTCCACCAGGCCGGGTCGCCTGGACGAGATTGGTGAACGCGGCCAGGGGAGTACCGAAGAACATC
Source organism: Amycolatopsis sp. NPDC034160 (assembly GCF_055575355.1). Classification (NCBI taxonomy): domain Bacteria; kingdom Bacillati; phylum Actinomycetota; class Actinomycetes; order Pseudonocardiales; family Pseudonocardiaceae; genus Amycolatopsis; species Amycolatopsis sp. NPDC034160. Next base: position 46,388 of record NZ_JBVISU010000028.1, read on the forward strand.
GAGCCGTGCCTGCTGATCACCACATCGAAGCCCGCCTCGGGAAACGGATGGACCTGAGCGTCCGCCTGCTCGAACGAGACGTTCAGAACACGTTCCTGCTCAGCGAGCCGACGAGCGAGGCCGAGCATCTGGGTGGAAAGGTCCACGCCGAGCGCCGAACCCGCTGTGGCCCGCCGAGCCGCGTCCCGTGTCGTCTCGCCGGCGCCGCAGCCGACATCGAGGACCTTGTCGGAAGGTTCGATGGCGGCCGCGGAGAAGAACATCTCGCGGTACGCGGCGACACCGTCATTGAATCGCTGAGCGCGCTTCGCCCAAAGCGCGCCGTCGTCACCGTCCCACGCCTTCAGCATCCGCTCGTTGGACGGATCGACGCGGACAGCAGTGGTCTCGGACATTTTCGGCAACCCCCAGGTTCGATCTATGGGGAGAGCCTAGCGGAGGCCGTTCTGACGACTACTTGACATAATGTACATTATCGGCACTTGAGCTGACCTGGATAACAAGGCTCGAGAGGGGCTTTCGGCGTCATCTTGGAGGGCTTCTACCGGTGCATGTCGTGCAGCTAGTGCTGCCTTCGCTGGCTGATACTGACCTCGACCACTCCGCTTTCTCCGGCGCCTGGTGGCGCCTTGAGCGACTGGGCGCACGGGTGACCCCCGAGGGCGTAGAACGGATGACCATTCACTCCACCTCAATACGTCACTGTGACGTATTGAGGTGAGCGTCTCGGGCAAGCGGACGACCGGGATGCGGTGATTCAGCGCGTTCGTGAACCCAGCCGATCCTCATCGGTCCCTCCTCTGGGATTCAGTCGTCCATCGGTCGCCGGAGATGTCGTGAGGGGTCCCCATAGGAGAAAAACGTCTCATGGGGACCCCTCATGACACCCCGGAGGGCGCCGAGTGGCCTGAGATCCCCCATGAGAGGCTTCCGGACTCATCACTCCGTTTCATGCATAATCGCTATTATGCATGAAACCGAATATAACCCAGTGTAAGACTGTCGGTGCCATGCGGTACAAGATGCCTATGAGGGTTTCTGAGGCACAGCAAGCCTTTTTCGCCGCACGTCGTCCCCGTAAGGATTCTCCTCACACCACTGACGCCTACCGCCGAGACCTCGCCGGCATCACCGCACTTCTGCTCCGCGAGCTGGACCGCTCCCCTGACGAACTCACCGTCGAAATGCTCACCGCCCAGGCCCTCCGGAACGCCTTCGGTGCCTTCGCGGACACCCACGCGAAGAGTTCGGTCCTGCGCGCGTGGTCGACCTGGAATCAGTTCCTCACCTTCTGCGTGTCCGACGGGCTGTTGGCGGGCAACCCGATGGGCGCGGTCGCCCGGCCGAAGGCGCCGCCGTTGACGCCGAAACCGTTGCGGGGTGAGGAAACTCCGGAGCAGTTGCTCGCGGCCGCGGCGGATGGATCGCGTCGGACGCGGGATCCATGGCCGGAGCGGGACGTCCTGGTGATCGCGCTCGGTCTCGTCGCCGGGCTGCGGGCGGCGGAGATGCGAGCGCTCACCGCACGGTCGCTGGTCGGGCGTCAGGGTGAGATGCGCTTGCACGTCCATGGCAAGGGAAGCCGGGATCGGTCGATCCCGGTGCAACCGATCATGGAGAAGATCATCGAGGAGTACCTGGCCTCGTGCCGACGGCGCTTCCCCCAGCAGCGGTTCGGGCCCTCCACTCCCCTCCTCCGGGATCGCGCGGGCGAGCCGATCGGCCGCGGCGCGCTGGAGTACCTGGTGAAGTCCTGCTACCGCTGGGCAGGGCTGCACGACCGCGTGCCGGTCGGGGCGAACCTGCACGCGTTGCGGCACACGTTCGCGACACGGCTGGCCGAGGACGGGGCGACGGCTTCGGAGATCATGGCGCTGCTGGGGCACGCGAGCCTGGCGACCAGTCAGAACTACATCGAGGCGACGGGGCGGGAGCAGCGGGCGGCGGCCGCGAGCAACCGGACCTATCGGGCGCTGGACGGGATCCTGTAGGTCAGCGGAGCTGTTCGAGGTCCTTCGCGGCTTGGGCGATCTCGTCGGCCAAGCCGCGAAGTTCGGCCGGTGAGGCTCCGTCGTCGGCCGCGGTGACGACGTCTTCGGCGGCGCAGCGGAGTTGGAAGAGCCGGTCCTGCAGGGCCGCGATCTCGGTGTCGGAGAGGACGACGGCGTCTTCGGGGAGGCCGCTGCGTTGGAGGGCGGTACGGCGTTCGTAGGCGCGCTGGCGGCAGGATTGCCCACAGTAGCGGCGGCGCCTGCCGACGTTGCCGCCCTGTTCGAGGCGTCGGCCGCACCATCCGCAGTGTTTGGGTGCCCCCGCACGGCGGAGTTCGGACACCTCTGCGGCGGACGTCTTCGGCTGTTCGGCCACTTCCCTCACGGTTCTGACCCTAGCTGGCCATCGGACGATCATGCCGGGGCCACGGCCGAAGTGCACACTAGTGGGGTGCCGACACTGTTTCCGTACCTAGCCGACCCGCTCCCGCGTGCGTTCGCCCATCGGGGCTGGCACCTCGGTGACCTGGAGGGACTGGAGAACTCGCTGCCGGCTTTCCGGCAGGCGGTGACGGAGGGTTATCGCTACCTCGAGACGGACGTGCACGCGACGTCGGACGGCGTGGTGGTCGTGCATCACGACGAGTCCCTGGATCGGACGACCGACGGCGCGGGGTTGATCTCCCGGCAGACGTGGGCGCAGCTGCGGAATGTCAAGGTCGGTGGTCGTGCGCCGCTGTCGCGGTTGGAGGACGTCCTGGAGGAGTTGCCGGAGGCGCGGTTCAACATCGATGTGAAGTCGAATCAGGCTGTGGTGCCCTTCGTGCGGACGATCGAGCGGACCGGTGCGCATGATCGGGTGGCGGCGGCGTCGTTCTCCGACGCGCGGCTGGCGCGGATCCGGAAGCTGGCCGGTCCGAAGCTGGTGACGGCGATGGGGCCGCGTTCGGTGGCGGTGATGTGGGCGAACGGGTTCTTGCCGCTGGTGTCGTTGCGGGCGTTGTCGCGGGGTGCGATGGCGCAGGTGCCGGTGCGGCAGGGGCGGTTGAAGGTGGTGGACCGGGCGTTCCTGCGGCAGGCGACGCGCGTGGGGTTCGAGGTGCACACGTGGACGGTGGACGATCCGGCGGAGATGCGGATGCTGCTGGATCTGGGGGTGCACGGCATCGTGACGGATCGGCCGGATCTGCTGCGGGAGGTGCTCCGGGAGCGGGGCGCTTGGCCGAACCCCGAGCCTCGCGTTTAGTCCTCTGAATGCGTTGTGAGCGCAGGGTCAGCGGGGTGGTTTGCCGTTCCAGGCGGCGTCCCAGGTTTTGGGGCCGAGGCGGCCTGAGGCGTTGATGCCGTTGGCGCGTTGGAGGGCGAGGACGGCTTCGCGGGTTTTGTCGTAGTAGCAGCCTGTGCCGGTGAAGCCGTAGCCGTAGGCGTTCATCCTGAGCTGGAACTGCTTGAGTGGGGCGGCGCAGTCGCCGTAGGCGTAGACGACGCCGGGCCAGGCGGGTTGGGGGCCGCCGGGCGGGGCGGGCGGGGTCGGCTTCGGTTTGGGCGGAGGCGGCGGGGCGGGCTGTCCTCCCCCGCCGATGTAGGCGGAGTCTTCGTAGGACGGGACGCGTTTGCTGCGGGCGTCGCCGTCGTTGCGGAAGCCGAGTTTGCCGGCGCATTCCCAGGGTTGCCAGCCGCGCATGCGGTAGAGGTAGAGGGCCCGGTAGTCCTGTTCGCGGGGAGTGGCCTGGTCGGGCCTCCCCTGGCCGCCGACGCTGCGCCAGGTGGGGAGGTCGAACTGGTAGGCGCCGTAGTAGCCGTTGCCGGTGTTGATGTTATAGCGGCCGCTCGATTCGCACATGCGGAGCTTGGCCCAGTGGGAGCCGTGAGGGTCGGCGGCGGCGGATCCGGTGGTGGCGATCTGCAGTCCCGTGACGGCTAGAGCGAGCAGAAGCGTTCTCGCCACTACGCGGTGTGCGGTGCGAAGCCGGTGGGTCCTCATGAGCGGAACAGTAAATACCGGACACTTGCTTCACAACAGTCACAGCTCGCCCACCAGCCTCACACGAAACACACGTGGTTCGTGTCAGCGACACGCTGACGTCGGTCGGGCGGATGGCCGGGAAGGGTTCGTCACGCGTCGAAACGAACACGGTCCGGACTCGTGCCGGACAGGTGGGCGTGATCACCAGTAGTCTCCCGCTGACCTCGACGTTTACGACCTCAGGAGCAGCACATGACGGTGGCCGTGACCCGTGAACGCAAGCGGGTGTGGCGGGCTTGGTACCTCTACGACTGGGCCAATTCGCCGTTCTATTCGTCGGTCATCACGGTGTTCGGTGCGCTGTATTTGAGCGAAATCGCGGCCGCGGATGCCACGGCGAATATCACCCTTAATGGGGACAGGCCGTGCACCGATTCGAGTGGAGTCGCGAGCACCCTGCAGAACTGCGCCGTCTCGTTGTTCGGCCTGCATTTCCCGGCGGGGTCGCTGTGGGGGTATCTGCTGTCCGTCGCGACGGTGACGCAGGTACTGGTGTTGCCGATCGCCGGCGCGATCGCGGACCGGAGCAGGCACAAGCGACGGATCCTGGGTGGGTTCGCGTTCCTGGGCGCGGTGGCGTCGGCGTTGATGTTCTTCGTTTCGGGGACGAATTGGGAGGTCGGCGTCTGGACGTTCATCCTGGCCAACATCGGCTATGGCGGTGCGCTGGTCGTCTACTACTCGTTCCTGGTGGACATCGCCGAGCCTGATGAGCGGGACGCGGTGTCGTCGAAGGGGTGGGCGTTCGGGTATCTCGGCGGTGGGCTGGCGCTGGCGTTGCAGCTGGGGTTCTTCACCGGCCATGAGGCGTTCGGGGTGAGCGAGGGGCTGGCGGTCCAGATCTGCTTCCTGACGTCGGGGATCTGGTGGGCGGTGTTCACGTTCCCGGCGGTGCGGGCACTCCCCCGGACTCATGTGCCGAAGTCGGCCGAGCGGGGTCTGTCGGTCTTGACGGCCGGGTTCAAGGAGCTGAAGCGGACGATCTCGGAGGCGAAGGCCTATCCGTTGACGCTGGCGTTCCTGGGGAGCTATCTGGTCTTCACCGACGGGATCACGACGGTGGTGGCGGTGTCCGCGCAGTACGGCAAGGACGAGCTGAAGTACAGCACTGAGGTGCTGATCGTCACGATCCTGGTGATCCAGTTCCTGGCTTACGCGGGTGCGATGATCCATGGGGCGATCGCGGCCAGGATCGGGGCGAAGAAGACGATCCTGGGCAGTCTGGTGGCCTGGGTGGTCGTGCTGGCCTTCGCGTTCTTCATCGAAGCCGGTCAGCCGCTGCAGTTCTACGCGGTGGCCGTCGGGATCGGGTTGGTGCTCGGTGGAACGAACGCGTTGTCGCGTTCGTTGTTCGGGCAGATGATCCCGGAGGGGAAGGACGCGCAGTACTTCTCGTTGTACGTGGTCGGCGAGCGGGGGACGTCGTGGCTCGGTCCCCTGTTGTTCGCCGCGGTCGGGCAGATCACCGGGTCGTTCCGGTACGCGATCATCGCGCTGGTGGTCTTCTTCGTGCTCGGTTTCGTGTTCGTGTGGCTGGTGCCGGTGCGTCGGGCGATCGAGGCGGCGGGCAACCGACCACCGGCGGTGCTGTGAGCCTGCGGCGTGCCGATAGGGTCGAGCGTCGTGACCGTACTGAAGGAGAGTGGCCCGGACCCCACGGACGCGTTGTCGTCGGTGCCGGTGGCGGGTTCACGGCGGGGTGTGCCGGTCGTCGGGAAGCTGAAGTTCTGTTACGGGCCGATGGACTGCGGGAAGTCGACGTTGGCGTTGCAGATCGACCACAACCACGCGCGGCAGGGTCGTCGCGGGATGGTGCTGGTGCGGCATGACCGATCCGGTGAGCCGCAGATCACCAGCCGGATCGGGTTGACGCGGAAGGCGACCGAGGTGGGGAACGACACCGATCTGCGGTTGCTGGTGCGTGAGCAGTGGGCGGCGGGGCGGCACGTGGACTACTTGATCGTCGACGAGGCGCAGTTTTTGTCGCCTGATCAGGTGGATCAGCTGGCTGAACTGGCCGATGACGTCCAGATCGACGTGTACTGCTTCGGGATCGCGACGGATTTCCGGAGCGTGTTGTTCCCGGGTGCGGCGAGGCTGTTCGAGTTGGCGGACGACCTGCAGCCGGTTCAGGTCGAGGTGTTGTGCTGGTGTGGGCAGACGGGACGGTTCAACGCACGGGTCTCCGACGGTGAGGTGTTGCGCGCCGGGGACACCGTTGTGGTGGCGGATACCGAACAGTCTGTAGTTGAATCTTCATCAACATCACGTTTTGAGGGTGAGCCGAACACAGTGCGTTATCAGGTATTGTGCCGCCGGCACTTTCGCCAGGGCGACCTGGGCCCCACCTCTGCCCAACACGGTCAGTTACGGTTGACGTGACAGGCGTACTACTAGCCCATCTGGGGGATATCCGCACCAAGATGGCCGTATTGACGTCATGCCAGAGCGCGAAATCACTCCTACTAGGAGAAGCTGTTGCCACCGGGTGACACAGCTCATCGTGAGCAAGGACATGGTGTCCAGGGAATCCTCTGGCCCTCCCCGTCGTTGCATAGGGTGAGCATCACCCTGGCTCCACCCGGAGCTGACTGAAAGGATCCCCATCATGGCCGACCGTGTTCTCCGTGGAAGCCGGCTGGGAGCGGTCAGCTACGAGACCGACCGCAACCACGACCTCGCGCCTCGCCGCACTGTGCGCTACGCCTGCCCCAAGAACCACGAGTTCGAGGTGCCCTTCTCCGACGACGCCGAGATCCCTTCGGTGTGGGAGTGCAGGCTGCACGGCAGTGAGTCCGAGATCGTTGACGGCGGACAGCCGGAGCAGAAGAAGGTCAAGCCCCCGAGGACGCACTGGGACATGCTCCTGGAGCGTCGTTCGATTCCGGAGCTTGAAGATCTGCTCAACGAACGTCTCGCCGAGCTGAAGGGACGCAGGACCACCCGGTCCGCCTGACGCACGGCACAAGTAGCTAGCCTCACCACGCACACGGCGAAGCCCCCGCGACCTCCCACCGCGGGGGCTTCGCCGTATCCGGGGTCAGCTAGGGATCAGGTCGGCGACGAGGGGCGCCGGGCGTCGGTCAGTCGCCGCAGATGGGCGGGCGGTGATTCGAGCAGCGGTAGCCGGTCCGTCGCGTGCGGGATGATGCCGAGTTCGGCCAGTGCGGACTTGGCCATGATCGCCCCCTGTGAGGCGCGCATGACCGCTTCCGTGAGGGGCCGCAGTGCGGTGCCGAGTCTCCGTGCGGTGTCGAGGTCTCCCCCGCGTACGGCGCGGATGAGCTCGGCGTTGCGGTCGGCGAAGGCGTTGCCCACGACGCTGACCACGCCGGTGGCGCCACACGCCAGGTACGGCAGGTTGAGCTCGTCGATGCCGCAGTAGTAAGCCAGCGAGGTGCGGGCCATGACGGTCATCGCTTCGAAGAGGTCGCCTTTGGCGTCCTTCATCGCCCGGATCCGGGGGTGGCCGGCGAGTTCGATCAGGGTGGCCGCTTCCATGGCCGTCCCTGTGCGGGCGGGGACGTCGTAGAGCATCACGGGCAGGTCGGTGGCGTCGGCCACGGCCAGGCAGTGCGCGATGAGACGAGTAGGAGCGCGTCCGCTCCGGCCGCCTGGGCTTCCTTCGCGCGATGGACGCAGGCGGCGGTGTCGTAGGTGCCGACTCCGGCGATCACGATGGCGCGGTCTCCGGCTCGGGTCGCTACGGTGCGGACGAGCCGGGCGGCTTCGGCGTCGTTGAGGGTGGGTGACTCGCCGGTGGTGCCGCCGACGACGATGCCGTCGCATCCGGTGGCCAGCAGGTGGTCGACCAGGCGGGTGAGGCCTGGTGCGCTGAGCGCGCCGCCGGGTTCCGCGGGATCAGGTCGCCGGCGGCGTCCGGTCAGTCAGGAACGCCCACGTCCGCTTGCCGAGCAGCAGCACCAGCACCCCGGTTCCGAGCTTCGCCACTCGGCGTCCCAGCGAAGCCACATCGGCGCGTATGCGAACGAGGGAGTATCGGAGGTCATCGTAAGACGACTGGCGGAACACGCAGTAGACGCTGAGGAACAATCCGGTCACCCCGGCAACGGCGACCGCCACACGCCAGCCGTCGACGAGGGCCGCGGTGATGCCGAGCATGGCGACTGCCACCGAAGTGCCCATCCAGCGGGTCGGCACTGAAGGGAGCGGAACGACAGCCGCCGTAGCAAGAACACCCGCCGCAACCAGCAGCAGGCGTTCATCGGGTGAGGCGCAGGCGGCAACTGCGCAGGCGACCGCGGCGATCAGCCCGGCGTTCCACGGGGCGAAAACCGGTGACCTGCCGGCGAGGACACGGAGCGACGACGCCGAACGATCGGCACTTTCGACCGAACGCAGGGCTAGCGGGGTGAACCGCAACAAGCGGGCCAGATGCGGTTTGCCCGTCAACTCGGCCGGGTGTTCGAGCACGTCACCGTCCCGGAAAGAACAGAAACCGGTCGCCTCCAGCACCCACGTCAGCGTCACGAAGACGATCCCGAAGGTCCACGCAGCCCCGGCAAAAAGGAAGAATGTCCCGGCGGTCTGCCCGCTCGGCACAACGCCGGCGAGCGCCAGTCCGATGGAGGCACGCACGGCGTAACCCACTCCGACTACGAGCCAGGTTGCGGCCGCTCGGACGCCGGGTCTGGTGCGCCCCGCACGGAGGAACTCGTAGAGCCACGCCGGAACCCAGACTCCGATGAACGAGACCAGGATGATCGTCGAGACCGAGGGTGCGACGATTGTGAACGCGATGATCACCGCCACCGCTGCTCGCGCCACGATCACGAGAGCGCTGAGCGCGACCGACCGGAGTGGTCCTCGTTGCGTGACCGGGAGTCGTCCGCGTTCGCGGCGAGCCGGGTGGACCAGGTCGTCGGCGAGGCCACGGATGTCATTCCATTGGTAACGGCCCTGGTAAATCAGGTACTCGAAGACCAGCCAGCCGAGGACTGCGCTGAGCAGCCCTGGCCCGCCGTGGCCGTGGGAAGCGGTCACCACCCCGACGAGGTATGCGATCGGGATGAAGAGCCACTTGACGGTATCGAGAGGTCGAGGAAGCACGAGATAGGACCACATCGGCCGCTCATCAGTCCGGCCAGTTCGGCTTGCCCTTAGCAACAGATCGGTCCGAGGGTAGTTCGAGCTGTCCCGCAGATGGTTCGCCGCGCCGCGCAAGAGCCGCCTGCCGCCGGTGTTGGCCAAGATTCCTTGGTGCAGCAGAAGTATCAGCAGCGGGCCGTAGAGCGCGAACATGATGACCATGGCCGGAGTGCTCAGCGTGAGAGCGACGAACACGACCCACCCGCCGAGCGCGATGGCGAAGGTCAACGTGAGAAAGAGCAACATTATGAAGTAGGAGCGGCGGCCCCGCCGCGGGCTGGTGATCGTGAGCATGAGCTCTGTCGCCGAGCCGGCCAGCACCCCAGGGATGGCGCACAGTTCGGCTTGATGACCGCGCAGCTCGTTTTCGAGGGCCCTCATGTAGAAGCTTTTGATGGTCACCTGTATGCCTAGCATGACGAGGTAGCAGAGCACTGCGAACGGCAACGCCGGAGCCACGACGTACACCGGTTCTGCAAGGTCGTAACAGCTCCCTGCGGCCTCGGCCGCGCCCGCTGCCTTGCCGCGGAACCGGCAGTCGCCGACCACAATGGCGAAAAGTCCGGCCAAGAGCGCGACGAACACGCTAGCGAGCGCACTCTGACTGTTGGAGAACCCGCGGTCGTCTTCGCGCATCGCCTGGTAATCGGCCAGCAGGATGTCCAGTTTCGCGCTCATGGCCGGATTATCGTCCGCGAACCCGGCACATCGGGGGCGGAGGTCAGCTCCCGCAGCCGACTCGCAACGCAGCCGACCTGGGCGGCCATGGCTCACCCTCTCCCTAAACGTCATGCTCGACCGCATTATGCGGCTTGATACCCCGGGATGTCCTCGACACGGTGATACACCGCCAGGCCGCGGGACAACGCGATGGCGACGTCCTGGTCGGCGCCGGTGGATTCCCCGGGCAGGCGCAGGACGGCGTCGCAGTGATGCAGCAGCCGGTCGGCCGTCGGGTACATGACCTCCTTGGCGACCGGGTCGGCGACGGTCTTCCCGCCCGCACCGTGCAGCACCGGCAGCGCGACCCATTCGCCGATCATCGGCACGTGCCCGCTGCGGAAGATCGGCCAGGCGGCTTCTTCGAGCCGGGCGAGGTTGCGGGCGAGCAGTTCGGGGTCGTCGCCGGTGCCGGAGCGGAACGGTCCGGCGATGAGGATCATCAAAGGTTTGTTCATGAGCCGGAGCATAATGTGCAACACTCGGCAGGAACAAGGAGGAACGTGCACATGTTGGCTGCGCAACGACGAGACTTGCTGATGGAACGACTCAAGACCGAAGGCCGCATCGTGGCCAAGGACCTCGCCGCCGAACTCGGCATATCGGAAGACAGCATCCGCCGTGACCTGCGAGAACTCGCGGACGCCGGGCTCTGTCAGCGGGTCTACGGCGGAGCCCTGCCGGTCTCACCGGCCACTGCGGACTACGCGACGCGTATGGCGGTCAGTGTCGCGGGCAAGGAACGGATCGCGAAACGTGCAGCAGCGTTGATCCGGCTCGGCTCGACGGTCATCCTCGACGGCGGGACGACCGCGCTCGCGCTGGCGAAGGCGCTTCCCGTCGACCTCGAAGCGACCATCGTCACGCACAGTCCCACCGTCGCGGCCGCGCTCGTCACGCATCCGAAGGTCGAGGTGTTCCTGATCGGCGGACGGCTCTTCAAGCACTCCGCCGTCACGTGCGGTGCGGCCGCGGCCGAGGCGGCCGGAGGCATCAACGCCGACCTGTTCTTCCTCGGCGTCACCGGCGTGCACCCCGAAACCGGGCTCACCACCGGCGACTCGGACGAGGCCGCGATGAAACGCACGCTCGCCAAACGCGCCGCCGACACCTATGTGCTGGCCAGCTCGGAGAAGATCGGGGCGGCCTCGCCGTTCACCGTGCTTCCCCTGTCCGACGTCGCGGGCGTGATCACCGACGCGGCGCCGGACGAACCGACGGTGAAGGAACTGGGGAGGCTCGGGGTGAGCGTGCTCGGCGTCAGCCCTTCTTGGCCAGCCCGCGAAGCTGCTGCCAGCGACGCTTGATACCCCACAGACCGACCAGGACGATCGCCTCGCGCACGACCGAACCGCTCATCTTCGACTGACCGACCTCGCGTTCGGTGAAGGTGATCGGCACCTCGACCACCTCGAACCCGGCGAGCGCCGTGCGGAACGCCAGGTCGATCTGGAAGCAGTAGCCGCGCGAGGCGATCTCGTCGAGCGGGAGCTTCTCCAGCACCGTGCGGCGATACGCGCGGAAACCCGCGGTGATGTCCTTGATCTTCGTGCCGAGCGCGATCCGCGCGTAGAAGTTCGCCACCCAGGAGAGCGCCTTGCGCTGGAACGGCCAGTTCACCGTGCTGCCACCGGGAACGTACCGGGAGCCGATGGACAGGTCCGCGTCCTCGAGTGCCGCCAGCACGCGGGGCAGATCCTCCGGCGCGTGGGAGCCGTCGGCGTCCATCTCGACGATGGTGGCGTACTCGCGGGAGAGACCCCAGCGGAACCCCGCGACGTACGCGGCACCCAGGCCCGCCTTCTCGGTCCGGTGCATGACGTGGATCCGCTCGTCGGCCTTCGCGAGCTCGTCGGCGACGTCACCGGTTCCGTCAGGGCTGCCGTCGTCGACGACGAGGGCGTTCACGTCCGGGAGTGCCTTGAGCAGGCGTTCCAGGATCGGGCCGATGTTGTCCCGCTCGTTGTACGTCGGGACCACCACCAGCACCGGGTCGATTCCCTGGGCCCCCCGCGGCGCCTGCGCCATCCGCTTTTCCTCCGTGTTCCGGCGGGTCAGCCCGCCGCTTCCCTCGTTGCCTTGGCGGCGCTCGCGCGCCGGGTGCGGAAACGGAGCACGTACCCGCCGGTAACCCCGGCGATCGCCAGGACCAGCAGTCCGTACTCCGTCGTCACACCGAGTAGATCCGACAGCGTAGTCTGCTGCCTCAGCGGTACGCGCCCCACCAGGGAATCTGCGGTGAACAGGCTGGTGGAGGCCATGATCGAACCATCGGGCGCGACGATCGCGCTGACCCCGCTGGTGGCCGAGACGACTACGGCGCGGCCGTGCTCGACCGCCCGCAGCCGTGACATCGCCAGCTGCTGATAGCTCATCTCCCCCGGCCCATACCAGGCGTTGTTGGTCGGCACGACGAGCAGTTCCGCGCCATCGGCGACCGACTCCCTGGCCGGGTAGTCGAACGCGGTCTCGTAGCAGATGAAGACCCCGACCTTGGTCCCCGCGACCGACAGGGCGGCGTTGGCGCCGTCACCCGGTGTCATGTTCGCGACGCTGTCGACGAACGGCGTCACCAGCTTCGCGAGCTCACGGGCGGGGACGTACTCGCCGAACGGGACCAGTTGCTGCTTGGCGTAACGCTGGCCGGGGCCGGTGACCGGGTCCCAGACGAGCGCGGAGTTCTGTGCCGTGCCATCGGGCAGCCGGACGAGCGCGCCGATGATCGCCTGTGCCCCGTAGTCCCGGACCAGCTGGTCGACGCCGGCGTCACCGGTCCGCATCGCCATCGCGGTCTCGGGCCAGATCAGCAGATCGACCTTGGTGTCGCTCGCCTTGAGCTTTTCCAGCAGCCGGGCGCTCTCGGCGAGATGGTTGTTCCGGAGTTCGTCGCGGCGGCCTTCCAGCGCCAGCCCGATGTCGGGGGCGTTGCCCTGCACCGTGGCGACGGAGAGTTCACCGTCCTGGGCCTCGGTGCCGATCGTCGGCCACACCGCGAGGCCGGCCACCACCGGCACCAGCGTCAGCGCCGACGCTGCCACGAGGGAACGCCGAGGGGAGGAACCCTTGAGCCGCAGGCAAAGGGCCGCGAGACCGAACCCGGTCAGCACGACGGCGAGACCGACCAGCGGAGCGCCGCCCACCGAGGCCAGCGCAAGGAAGGCGCCCTCGGGCTGGCTGAACGCGACGCGGCCCCACGGGAACCCGCCGAAAGGGAACCAGGCGCGCGGTGTCTCCAGCGCGATGATCACCAGCGCCGCCCACAGCGGCCCGAGCGGCAGCCTCCACACCACGGTGGCGAAAGCCCCACCGAAACCGAGGTACACCGACAGCGCCATCGCCAGCCCGAGCCAAGGCCACGGACCGAAACCCGGGCCGAGAAAGTCCAGCAGCCAGGTCAGCAGCGGCAGGAAGAACGCCACCCCGAACACGAACGCGTAGCCGAACGCGCCACGGAACCGGCGTCCGTGCACCACCAGCGCGAAGCCGGTGAACGCCAGCGGCGCGAGCCACCACAGCGGGCGCGGCGCGAAACTCAAGTACAACGTGAAACCCGACGCCGCGGCGAAGAGGAAACGCATGAGCCAGGCGCGGGAGAACCGCTTCCGGGGCGCCGCTTCGGGGTCCGGATCGGTCACGGTCGTGGACACTCCTGAACCCTAAGCCGTGCGGGTGAACGCGTCGTGGATGACCTGGCCGTCGCGCACCGTGCGAAGGCAGCTCGGCAGCGGCGCGCCTTCTTCGAGGTTCGGCAGCGGGGGCACGCCCGCCCGCGGGTCGGTCGACCAGCGCTGCACCCGTGAGTCCGGCGTCGCGACGACCAGCTCTGTGGCGTCCCAGACCGCGTAATGCGCGGGAGCGCCGGGGACCAGGCTGCCGGTAACGCCGTCGTTGACCCCGGCGGCGCGGTGCCCGGCGCGGGTGTGCGCGGTGAAGGACGCGCGAGCGGACAGTCCCGAGCCGGGGGTGCGGTGATAGGTCCCGGCGCGGACTCCTGCCCACGGGTCGACCGGCGTGACCGGGGCGTCGGAGCCGAACGCGAGCAGGAGCCCTTCGGCGGCCATGGCGGAGAACGGGTTGAGTTTCGCGGCCCGTTCGGCGCCGAGACGGTCGGTGTACATGCCGTGCGCGCCGCCCCATTCCGCGTCGAACCGCGGCTGGACGGAGGCGACCACACCCCAGCCCGCGAGCGCCCGCGCCTGCTCGGCGTCGATCATCTCGACGTGTTCGAGCCGGTGGTGCCGGGCCGCGAGCGCGCGTTGACCGACGGTCTTCTCCGCGAGGCGGAACCCTTCGACGACCTCGGCGACAGCGGCGTCGCCGATGACGTGGAACCCGGCCTGCAGACCCGCTTCGGTGCAAGCGGCGACGTGCTCGGCGATGGCGGGAGCGTCGAGGTAGAGCGTCCCGGACGTGCCGTGTGCGTCGGCGTAGGGCTCGTGGAGGGCGGCGGTGCGGGAGCCGAGGGCGCCGTCGACGAACAGGTCACCCGCCACTCCCCTGGCGCCCAGCGCACGGGCGCGGTCTATCCCGCCGCGCTCGCCCCAGTAGCCGACGACCTCCGGCAGTCCCGGTTCCGCCGCGAGGGTGAGCAGATCGGTGAAGTCTTCGGCGCCGGAGATGTCCGGGCCCGCGCATTCGTGGACGCTGACGACTCCTCGCGCGGCGGCTTCGGCGAGGAACGCCCGCTGGGCCTCGCGTCGCTGGCCGGGGGTGATCGCCTCGCGCATCGCGGCGCGGACGCGGTGGTGGGCGTCGCGGGTCAGCGGTCCGTCGGCCGACCAGCCCGCCGCGTCCCGCACGCCGGGCGCGAGGGCGACGAGAGCGCTGGAAACGAGCGCGGAGTGGACGTCGACGCGGCTCAGATACACCGGGGTTCCGCTCGCGGCCTCGTCGATCTCCGCGCGGCTGGGCAACCTGCCGTCGGCCCAGCGTGATTCGTCCCAGCCGTGCGCGACGAGCACCTGGCCCTGCCGCACGGCGTCGCGGACCGCGGCCAGCAGTTCGGCGGCACCGCGGATGTCCGCGAGGTTAAGCCCGGTGAGGTGCAGCCCGGTCGCGGTGGCGTGGACGTGCGCGTCGACGAACGCGGGGGCGACGAAGGCGCCGTCGAGGTCGACCGGCTCGGCGTTCGGGTGCAGTGCCTTGGCCGGGCCGTCCTGTCCCACCCAGACCACGGTGCCGTCCGTGATCGCCATGGCGGTGGCATCGGGCGCGGACGGGCTGTAGATGCGTCCGCCGAGCAGGAGTGTGGTTCGCGCGTTGGTCACGCTTCCGAGTTTGCAGCGTGCGGACGACCACGTGACCGGCGGGTCGGCGTGATCTCGACACAACACGCAAGACAGGAATATTTACGTCTTCCAGACGATGTGACAGGATATTTTCACGCGTTTCCGACGACGAGGAGTACAAGTGACTGCGATCCAGCAACCGACCTCGCCGGTGGCCGCCTACGATCAGCCCTACGACTACACCCGAGTCGAGCTGATCGAACCCGACTGGCGCCGCTTCCCCGGCTGGCACGACGTGACCGAGGCAGAGTGGCGAGACGCGCAGTGGCAGCGAGTGCACTGCATCCGTAACGCCAAACAGCTGCGTGCCCTGATGGGCGACCTGCTCGAGGAGCGCTTCTACGAGGACATGCTCGCCGACCAGCGCGAGATGGCCACGATGTCGATGCTGCTGCCGCCGCAGATGATCAACACGATGGCACCCAACGCGGGCACCGACCCGGCGAAGGTCACCGAGGCCTGGTACGCCGACCCGATCCGCCGCTACATGCTCCCGGTGCGCAGCGACCGCGACACCGAGTGGCCGAGCCACCCGCACTCCGAGCGCGACTCCCTGCACGAGGCCGAGATGTGGGTGGTGGAGGGGCTGACCCACCGCTACCCCACCAAGGTCCTCGCCGAGATGATCTCCACCTGTCCCCAGTACTGCGGGCACTGCACCCGGATGGACCTCGTCGGCAACTCGACCGAGCAGGTCGAGAAGCACAAGCTCTCGCTCAAACCGGTCGACCGCCAGGACGCGATGATCGACTACCTCAAGAAGACCCCCGGCGTGCGTGACGTCGTGGTGTCGGGCGGGGACGTCGCCAACGTGCCGTGGCCGCAGCTGGAGTCGTTCCTCATGCGGCTGATGGACATCGACACCGTCCGCGACATCCGGCTCGCGACCAAGGCGCTCGCCGCCCTGCCGCAGCACTGGATCCAGCCGAAGGTCGTCGAAGGTCTCGAGCGCGTCGCCGGCACCGCGCAGCGCCGCGGCGTCAACCTCGCCATCCACACCCACGTCAACCACGCCCAGTCGGTCACGCCGCTGGTCGCGGAAGCCGCCAGGACCGCGCTCGACGTCGGCGTCCGCGACGTGCGCAACCAGGGCGTACTGATGAAGGGTGTCAACGCGACGCCGGCCGAACTGCTGGACCTGTGCTTCGCGCTGCAGGGCGAGGCGAACATCCTGCCGTACTACTTCTATATGTGCGACATGATCCCCAACGCCGAGCACTGGCGGGTTTCCGTGCACGAAGCGCAGGAACTGCAGCACGCGATCATGGGGTATCTGCCGGGCTACGCGACGCCTCGGATCGTCTGCGACGTGCCCTACGTCGGGAAGCGGTGGGTGCATCAGCTCGCCGAGTACGACCGTGAGCTCGGGATCTCCTACTGGACCAAGAACTACCGCACCGGGATCGAACACGAGGACCCGGAAGCCTTGCAGCGCCGCTACCCCTACTACGACCCGATCTCCACCCTGCCCGAAGCCGGCCAGCGCTGGTGGCGCGAGCAGCACCGGAAGCTCTGACCGGCCGGCTCATCGACTAGGCCCCCGAGAGGGGCGTCAGGGCTCAAGGGCGAGCTTTGAACGCCCCCTCAGTGGTCTACAGTGGACAGTCGGGCGGCGCCAACCGGGGTAACTCCGCGAATTCCGACTGTCACCACACCACCGGCAACTTCGCCAAGGCGTACCCGACCAGCAACTGCTGAATCGGCACCTCCTCGGCGGGCACGGCCAACCGCAGGGTGGACGGCAACAACCGGAGAATGCACTCAAGCGCGACCTCGGTCTCAAGCCGCGCGAACGACGCGCCGATGCAGAAATGGGCACCATGCCCGAACGCCAGCTGCATGTTCGTATCGCGTTCGATGTCGACGGTTTCAGCGTCGGGGAAGACATCCTCGTCGTGGTTGGCCGAGCCGAGGGAGACCAGCACCGTCTCCCTGGCGCGGATGGTGACCCCGCCGAGCTCCACGTCGACGACCGCCACCCGCGGCAACGCGCCGAGTGCGTTGTGGACGTTGTAGCGCAGGAGTTCCTCGATCGCGTTCGGAATCAGTTCGCGGTCGGTGTGCAGTCGTGCGAACAACTCCGGGCGGCGTAGCAGGTTCAGCATCCCGGTCGCGATGGCGTTGGCCGTACTGCGGTGTCCGGCGGTGATCAGGAGCAGGACGAAATGGATCAGCTCGTCCTCGGACAGCTGCCCCTGCTCGTCCCGCGCGGCGATCAAGGATCCGATCACGCCGTCTTGGACGCCGTCACGCCGCATTTTCTCGATGATCCCCCGCAGGTAGTGGATCAGCTCCTCGAAGGGATCCGCGTCCCCGGCGGCTCGGGAGTTGAACAGCACCGGCGTCCACACGTGCAAGGGACCACTGTCCGCCTCCGGAATCCCCAGCAACTGAAAGACGCCGGTGGTGGCGAACGGCAACGCGAAAGCCGCCAACAGGTCCACCGGCCCGTCCTGCTGTCGCAGCTGCTTCAGCGACGTCTCGGCGGCCGCCTGCATCGACGGCCGCAACGATGCCACCCGTTGCGGTTGGAACGCTCGCGACACCAGCCGCCGGACCCTCGTGTGTTCCGGCGGATCCATCCCCAGCAAACTGTGTGTGCTCGGGGTGAACGGTCCCAGCTTCGTCGCCCATGGCGACTCGGCCGCCGCCCGGCTGAACCGCCCGTCGCTGAGTACCGCGCGCGCATCGGCGTGCCGGGTGACCAACCACGCCTGCCCGCCGGTGGGTAACACCACCCGCGTGATCGGCGCCTGCCGCCGCAGTTCGCCGAATTCCGGTGGCAACCGTAAGCCGTCAAAAGCGAATGGATACTCCAGTGGCTCCTTCGGCGAGGCGTCCACGATGTCCCCCTGCGATGGTTTGTTGGGGGGCAACGATAGGGACCAACCGGTCGGAAATGGGTCGAGAACTCCTGGATTGGGTGGTCCGTCCCTTTTTCCCTGTGGCGCTGACCGAGAGTCGACCAGTTTTCGGCGTCGCTTCGAGCGTGGTCGGGTCAGATCCGGATTCCGTCCACTCCACGGAGGCCGTCCGACGGCCCGGCATGGCGTGGGCGGCGCCGACGGCAGAAGGGCCGACCATGACCGAACTCGTAGGTTACGTCTGCTTCACCGCGGTCGTGGAGCGCGCGGTCGCCATCCGCATGCTGGCCCCCCGGCCAGCCCCACGGTCGAGCGACGACCGATTCTGGGCGGGGCCGCATGCGGTCATCGGGGTTCGGGGGCATGCCTCCGAACCGGGCCCATCGCGTGCCTTGGCGTCCGGCCGGCCCGCACGGGCGGGGCTGGTCGCCGCTTTGCTCGGCCGTTGCAGCGCCGGGCCGGGCACGGCGTCGTTCGACGATGACGCGGGTCCGGTGCTCGATGCTTGTGTACAGGGGGCCGACGACCTGCCCGGCTCGCTCGATGGTGACTACGCCCTGGCGGTTTGGGACGACCACCGGGAGCACTTGACCCTTGTCCGAGACGCACTCGGCACCCGGCCCCTCTACTACTACCGCACGCCTGACGGTGTCGTCTTCGCGTCCAGCCTGGACGCGGTCCTGAACCATCCCGCTGTGCCGGCCCGGCTTACCACCGATGGCGTGCGGCAAATGCTGGCGGGGATCGCGGTGCCGGGCGACACCCCGTATGCGGGGGTCCGGGAGGTTCGTGCGGGACACGCCCTGCGGTTCAGCCGCGACGGCGATCAGGAACGTCGGCACTGGCGGCTGGATGGCAGCGCTGGACATTCCGACGACCTGGCCACCACCGTGGGGCAGACGCGCGAATTGCTGGCACGGGCGGTCCGGCGCCGCACGACCGGTGGCACAGTGGCCAGTTTGCTCTCCGGTGGGCTGGATTCCAGTACGCTAGCCGCGCTGTACGCCCAGCAGGCGCCTGCCGCCATCGCGACCTTCGCGGTCGACTATCCCGGCTATGAGACCGGCTACCAGCCCCATATCGCCCGGCCCGCACCGGACAGCCCGTATGTGCGCGACATGGCCGCGCACATCGGCTCCCGGCACACCGACGTGATCCTGGAGGCGGCCGGTCTCACCGCCACCGATCTGTGGGACACGCTCGCGGGCCTGCTCGAGGCGCCCACCATCCTCGCCGACGTCGAGCCGTCGATGTACTTGCTGTATCAACGGGTCCGCCGAGAGGCCGGCGCTGTCCTAGGTGGGGAGGGCGCGGATGAGCTCTTCGGCGGCTTCCCGTGGTTCCATCATCCGCAATGGGCGCTGGCTGAAGACTTCCCGTGGACACCCACGACGGACATGGTCGTCCAACCGCTCTTCGGGCGGGCGTTCGCCGAGCTGGACGTGCCGGGCTTCCGCGCCGAGGAGTACCGCACGGCCGCCGACGAGTTCGTCGGCGATCGTCGGGATACCCGCCCGGGCACCAGGATGCGGTGGGTCGTCCAGCTGTTCCTGACCCGATTCCTGCCGGAGCAGTTGGAACGAGCTCACCGGTTCGGCGCCGCCATCGGCCTCGACATCCGCACCCCGTTCTGTGACCGGGCGCTGGTCGAGTACGTTTTCGCGGCCCCTTGGTCGATGCAGACCTTCGATGGCCGGGAAAAGAGCCTCCTGCGGGCCGCGGCAGGCGATTTACTCCCCAGCTCGGTGCGAGAGCGTCGCAAGTCCGGATATCCGCTCACCCGAGACGCCGGGTACGACCGGGCGTTGCGCACCGCCGTCGGCAAGCTGCACACGGATCCGGACGCGCCGGTTCGCCCTCTTGTGGACGAGAACCTCCTCCAAGCGCTGCATGCCGATCCCATGGGGCCGGACGCCCCTCGGTTGAGCCGTAATGAGATGGAACTGGCGCTGCGCCTGAACGCCTGGCTGACAACGAGAAATCTGCAGTTGCCGGGATGAGACCGGCGGATCCGGCCTCCATCCGGGTTTCAGCCCGCCTCCACCAGCCGAGGAAAGGGTGTCGTATGGCTGTCGTCATGACCGGTGGTACCCGAGGGATCGGATACGCGCTCGCGCAGGCCTTCGTGGCGGCGGGTGAGCGTGTGGCGCTCTGTGGACGCGACGAGCGATCGGCGCGGGCCGCCGCAGCGAGCATCGGGCCCGGCGTGCTCGGGATGGCCGCCGACGTCACGCGCCGGGAAGATCTGCAGCGTCTGTGGGATCGCACGGTGGACGCGTTCGGCGTCGTGGACCACTGGGTGAACAACGCCGGCGCCGCGATGCGCCCGCAGTTGCTCTGGGAAGCACCGTCGACGGGTATCGACGAGGTGATCACGGTCAACCTCGCCGGTTCGCTGCATGGCAGTGCGGTGGCCATCGCGGGCATGGTGAACCAGTCTCACGGATTCGTTTGGAACACCCTTGGTTTCGGCAGCAACGCCCGGGTTTCGCGGGGAATGGCCGCGTATGGATGTACGAAGCGGGCCCTCGACTACCTGCATCAGGCACTGCTGCTCGAGACGGCGCACACACCGGTACGCGTCGGGGTGGTCGATCCGGGCCTGGTGCTGACGGATCTGGTGACCGAGTCGGGTATCGCCACCGACGACTTGCGGGGCGAGCGCCAGCGGCAGTATTACCGGGTCCTCGCGGAACCGGTGGAGGTGGTGGCACCGTGGCTGGCGGCGAGGATGCTCGCCGCCACCCGAACCGACGCGAAGGTGCTTCGTCTGACCCCTGCCAAGGCGATACGGCGCCTGACCGCCGCATTCGTGCGGGAACGGGTACTGCCGGCGCGGTGAACCGGCGGATCGGTGGCAGGGCGCAGCGGTCACTTCTTTCCCTTGACGATGAGGGGCACGTCCACCCGGACCGGGCCTGTGGTGGCCGTGAGAGTGCCGTCGGCGGCCTTCGGTCCGGCGAGCAAACGGAAGACGAACGTCACCGAAGCGCCTGGTGGGAGTTGCTGCTTCGCGGTACAGGTCACCATGCCGCTGCCCGCCGGGCAGCCGATCGATCCGGCCGGAGGGTTTCCCGGCCCGACCACCTTGACGCCGTCCGGCAAGGTCAGTGTCACCGTCATGGGCGCGGCAGGTGCCGAACCGGTGTTGCGGACGGTGATCGGGAAGTCGGCGGGTGGCCCGCCGGTGGACATCGTGAACCCGTCGGGCCCCTTTCCGACCAGCGAGGGCGCGGTGGCTGCCGTGGTGGTCACCGGCGTGGTGCCGCTCGGCTGGCCGGTCGTGGCCGGCGTTGTGGCACCGGTCGAGATCGGAGCGGTCAAGGTGGTAGCGGACGCCCCGCCCGGTGTCGGCGTGGTCGAAGCGCCCGCGATGCTGCTGGGCGCGGGCGGAGCGGCAGCGGTCGGGAGGACCCCCGCCCGAGGCGGCGGGCCGAGTGTCCCGATCCCGACGGTGACGGCGAGTACGACAGCCGAAGCTGCCGCGCCGAGCAAGGCGGGCGCGGTGACGGCGGACGCACTGGCCTTGGCCGTCGCGGCGAGATAACCGGCGGCGCCCGCGCCCAGCACGATCGGGGCGACGATGCCCCGCAACGCGCCGTTGACGTCGGCCAGTTCGGTGGCGACGGCCTGGCAGGTGACGCATTCGTCCAGATGGGCATTGATCTGCACGGATTCGCGCCGGGACAGTCCGCCACGAGTCCACGCCCCCAGTTTGCCGACCGCGGCCTGGCACCGTTCGGCGGGATCACCCGTGACATGTGCTTGGAGATAGGCCTTGCGCAGGCCCTCGCGGGCTCGGTAAGCAAGCGCGGCGACGCCGTTGGGGGTGAGGCCGAAAATCGACGCGAGCTCGTCCGGCGGTCGGTTCTCGATCGCGGTATGCCACAACACGTCTTGCCAGCGCTCGGGAAGGTCGGCGAACGCCCTGGTGATCAATGCGCGTTCCAGGCCCGCGACCGCCGTGTCGCGGAAGGGCAGGCTGGTGACCCGCTCGGCGCCGGGAACCGCTTCCAGGTCGTCCGCCAGTTCGAGCCGGCGCTGCTGCCGGAAACGGTCGTAGGCGGCGTAGCGCACGGTCGTGAGCAGATAGGGGCGGAACGCGGAGTCGGGTCCGCCGCCCGCGCGTAGGGAAATGAGTAGTTTCGCGAAGGCGTCCGACACCAGGTCTTCGGCGTCGGACGACGACTTCGCCAGCTGAAGAGCCAGATTCCGGGCGGCATGGACGTGGCGGGTATAGAGGCTGCCGTACGCCTGAACGGTCCCGTCGCGCACGGCCTCGATCAGTTCGGCATCGGAGAGCGGGCTCGGCTGCTCGGCCGGGCCGAGAGCGTCGTCGAGGTCGGCGCGCATCGCGTTCGCATCACCGGCACGCCACCGCTCCACGTCGCGTTCGTCGAGGTGCCCGAGCACAGGCGTCGCCACTTTCCGGATGCCAAACAAAGATGAGCGTTCCACTCGGCCCTGTTCAGGGCTCCGCTCACCTTGCCACGCCCGTCACCACCGGTCATCAGGCCGATACCGCACTGGGCGATGTGCGGGCAGCCGGTTACGCCGTATGGAGCAGGACGGTGCCCGCACTCGCCCAAGAGCCGACGCGCCTACTGCGAAGGCTTCAGCGTCTGCGAGGGGGTCGTGAGTGGCGATTCGGGTTCTATCGAGAAGAAAGACAAAAGTGTCTTGGTTGCGGGCGCAGGGCGGAAGGCGTAACGCGCGTGCTCAGAGACGGAACTCGCGTGCCTGGACCCCGCACTCGGGTGTTACGCCTCCAAGCACGCGAGATCCGGCCCTAAGCACGCGAGTACGGCGTGACGTCACCCAAGTCACCACCCCGCCCGAACACACCACGTTTGCCATACCCCTCATTGACACTCATGACCCCCTCGCGAAACACCTGAAACGGGCGCCATGATCGGGGAAGGCCGGAGGTCTTGGCCGACCTGAGGTTGATCAACGGAGGATGGGGGACACTGAACGTCCCCGATCCTCCGTCGTCGATCCCGGTATCCGCTGAACCGTCACCCTCACGCAAGGCAGGCGCAGGCAGGGCCACCCTCAGCCGGGATGGGAGACGTAGCGGTCTCCCCACCGACCATCGAAGCTCACCGGCTTACCGGACATGTCCCAGCCGAGGATGTTGTCCTCCCCGGTGCTCACCAGCAGCTCTTGGATGACCTTCGTCATCGGCCCGGGATGAGCCTCGTGCCAGTAGTCACGGTTGTTGTAGGCGACACCCCACTCGTCCGGGTCGGGCGAGTCGCGGATCCACCAGAACGTCCCCCCCGCACCGTTGGTCCCCCAGGGATAGAGCCCGCCCGGTTCAGGGAACAGCCGATACGGCACGCCTTTGAGGTAGTCGAGATCCTCGTCGCCGAAGATCTCCAGCAGCTCGGTGTTGTCTCTCTTGACGTTCGCGCACTCCTCGATGCTCTCGCCCGGGTTCGAAAAGGCGATGACGTCGCGAAATCCTCCGGAAGGAAACCGGGTGAGCAGCTCCTTGTAGTCACCAGGAAGCGGTGTCCCCAGTTCGCGTTCGACGGTGGTCCAGTCCAGCTCCGGCCGGAAGTCCCCGGCCCGCCACCCGACGAGCTCGCAGACCTCCTCGACGTACGACCGTTTCGGCACGTCTGTCATCTCTTCTCCTGGTGGTCAGGCCGCTCGGAACGAGGGACAGGTTTCCTTCACGAGGTTACCGGTGGGGACGTTCTCGATCTTGGCGAAGCACTTCGCACCGTTCGATGCGATCGCCTCGATGAAGACCCACCTCGGCATCGCGGCCGTTGCGGTCGAATACTGCACGTGGACCTCATAGATGACCGAGACGTCCTGGTTGGGATACCGGTCCAGCATGTTCGCGACCGCGTTCTCGACCTTCTTGACATCGGAGAGGTTGACCGTCGACCACTGGGTGACGATGTTCTCCACCGACATGGAACCGTGCAGCCTGGCCGCGACCAGATGTCCCTTGTGGACCGGAATCCCGTTCAGTTTGGGCGGGGACATATCGGGATGTCCCGCCGGAGTGGCCGGATCCCCGTGTCGCCCCGACGTCTTGTTCACACACACGATGCCGCCGGTCGCCCGCTTGGCCGGTTTGCCGAGCCAGGTGAAGTCCTGCATGGGGTAGTTGAAGGAGATGTTCGCCGGGAACACGCTCTTGAAGCAGCCTTCCACTTCCCGCTGCCGGGCGATGGTGCTGAGCTTCTGCCCCGGTTGCGGATTGACCGCGGGCTGGCTGTTGTGTTCGTCCTCGACCTTCTTGCGAATCGCTTCCCGGTCGACGACCTCGCAAACGGGCGGGGCGGCGGCCGCGGTGGCGACGCCCGGTTTCTTGCATCCCTTGAGCTGCCTGATCAGGTCACGCAGGTTGTCGGCGATGCGACGGCCGACCATCTTGACGTCCTTGAAGGTGCGGATGCCCTTCACGATCCGCACGGTGGCATTGACCGCGTCCGGGATCTTCCGCAGCACCGAGGCGATCTTGAGGATCGGCAACGCGTTGATGACGGTCATCACGCAGGAGATGAAGTCGCCTTCCATGAAGCAGCGCTTCGCGTCGGTGTAGCCGATCAGGTCCAGGATGACCTGCCCGCCCTCGTCGACGATCAGGCCCATCAGGTCCTTGTTCGCGTCGGCGCGGGCACGGTTGTACTCGTCGACACCCGCCTGGCCTTTCTCCGCGCGCAGCAGCTCTTCTTCCTCCTGCGTCAGCGCGGGGACCTCGCTGTCGTCAGTGATGGCCTGTTCGGCCTCCGCACGTTCCCGTGCTTCTTCCTCCTGCCGGAGCTGCTCCTGCATCTCGGCGAGCTGGTCCTGGATCGCCTTGGCATCCGCTTCGGCGTTCGCTGCCCTGTCCTCCACGTTCTTCGCGTACTTCTCCGCGTTGGTGGCCGCGGAATCGGCGTCCCGGGCGTAGTCCGCGGCCCGGTTCGCGGACTCGCGGGCCGCGTCCGCGTCCCGCTGGGCCTGCGCCGCCGCCTGCTGAGCCGCGGCCGCCGCTTGCTGTGCCCGGTCGGCCGCGGCGACGGCTTCGTTCGCCGCGCGAGTGGCGTCGTCGGCGGCCTTCCGCGCCGCTGCCGCGTCCGCCGCCGCCTTGTCCGCCGCCCGGCCGGCCAACGCCGCGTCCGCCGCGGCCTGGTCGGCCGCCGCACGTGCCGCCTTGGCGTCGGCCTGCGCGTCGGCGTCGACGACGTCGGCCTCGGCCGACGCCTTCCTGGCGGCTGCGGCGGATACGGCCGCGGCTGCCGCGGACTGCTGGGCCGCCGCCGCGGAGCGTGCCGCGTCGGCCGCCGAGGTGGCGGCTGCGGCCGCCGCCTCGAACGCGGGCTTCACTTCGAGCCCGGCGTTTCTGGCCGCCTCTGCCGCGCGGTCCGCCTGAGCCGCCGCGTCGGTCGCGGCGGCCTGCGCGGCCCGCACCTGGGTGTCACCGACGTCCTTGGCGCGGTTGGCCACGATCAGCACGAAATCGGCGTCGATGTCATCTCCGGTGAAGGGGCTGACCAGGTTGATCGCCTGGTCGGCGGGAGCGGCGATCCCGGACCCCGACAGCCCCGCGGCGACGGCCGCGCGGGTGGCGATCCCGGCCTGGGTCGCGGCGGTCGCCGCCTCCGCCGCGGCCGCGTTGGCCTCCTCCTGAGTCCGGTGCGCGGATCCAAGGGCACGCTCCGACTCCACCGCCGCCTGCTGAGCCAGGTTCGCCGCGTTACGGGCGTTCTCGGCGGCACGCGATTCCGCCGCCGTCGCCTCTTCCGCCGATGCGCGCGCTTTCAACGCCTCCGCGTGAACCGCGGCTGCCTCCCGCTCGGCGCGTGCCGCCGCCTCGTCGGCCCGTGCGGCCGCGGCCCGCGCTTCGTCCGCGGCCGCACGCGACTTCTCCGCCGCGACCTCGGCTTCCCGCGCCGCCGCACGAGCCTGCGACGCCGCGGCCAGTGCCCGATCCGCGTGGGCGCGTGACCGGCCCGCGGCGGCCTGCGAGTCTGTCGCCGCCGCACGCGCCGTCGCCGCGGCCTGCCCGGCTTGGGTGGCGAGGCCGTCCGCTGCCTGCGCGGCGTCCCTGGCCGTGTTCGCTTCGGTTCGCGCCTGAGTCGCCGCGGCGCGCACCTTCTGCTTGTCCTCTTGAAGGACCTCCGACGCGCTCTCGGCCCGCGCCGCCAGTTGTTCGAGTGCCTGTGCCTTCTTCGCCGTCGTCTCGGCCGACTGCCGCACCCGGGCGGCGTCTTCCCTGGCCTGATGGGCCTTGCTCTCCTCGATCCCGGCGTGGGTATCGATGTCGCCGGCGACCTGTTCCAGACGTCGCGCCTCCTTGGCGGCGTCGGCGGCGATCTGTTCCTGCCCCTGGGCCGCGACGCGCTTTTCGGAAGCGATCTTCTGCTGCGCTTCCGCCTCCTGCCGTTTCTGCTGAGCGATGCCCGCTTCGCGCTTGGCCTTGTCGCGCTCGCTCGCGGCTTCCTGCTGCTTCGCCTCGGCCTCCTGCCTCTTGCGCGCGGCCTGGTCACGCCACTGCTCGGCTTCCTGCCGCTTGGCACCGGCCACGTCACGTTCGCGTTCGGCGTCCGTACGCGCCTGCTTGACCTTCGCGGCGTGCGCTCTGGCGTTCTGCAGCGCGGTTTCCGCGTCGGTCTTCGCCTGCTGGGCCTGCGCCGCCGCCTGAGCGGCCGCCGCGGCCTGCTCACGAGCCGCCTGCGCCAACCGGTCCGCCGCAGCGGCGTGGGACTGGGCGTTTTCTCGCCAGCGCCGGGCGTTCTCTTCCCGAGCCTCGGCCTTTTCCGCGGCGTCGGTGGCCGCGGCGTCGGCGGAGATCGCGTCGATCGCGTGTGCCGCGGTTTCGGCGGCCTGTTTCGCGGCGGTCGCCGCGGCGGCCATGCCCTGGACGACCTTCGCCCACTGGGTGCCGTGCGGCATCTGGTTCTGCACCAGGACGTCCACTTGAGCACTCGCCAGCGCGGCCGTGGACTGGGCCTGCTGCGCGTCGGCCCGCGCGTCCCGGACGAAGCGGGCGACCTCGTCCTTCGCCCGCTGATACAGCTCGGGATGGTAGGTGTGCCCGGCCTGGTCGGCGGCCAGCGTTCGCGCCGCTTCCCGGGACGCGTTCGCCGCCAGCGTCATGTCGTTGGCGGTCCGCTCCAGCGACCGGACCCCGTCGGCGTGTGCGGCCAGCAGATGTTGGCGCGCCCGCATGACCCGCGCGATCCGTTGCGCCAGCTCCGAGTTCGCTTCGGCTTCCTTGCGCTGCTTCTCCAGGTCGGCGAGCTGCCGTTCACGGGCGTCCGCGTCGCGCTTGGCCGCGGCCAGGTAGCCGGTCTTGAGGTATTCCTCGATCGCGGCGTCACCCTGGGCCAGCGCCGTTTTGGCGGCCGCGGAGACCTCCGGCGTCCCCCGGTCCGCGGCGATCTGCACATGCCCCCGCCGCCGGTCGCGGAGCTCCTTCTCATACGCCCCGGCCCGGCGGTCCTGTTCCGCGGCGATGTCCCGACCGAAGGCCAGGAAGTTCACGCGGTCGTAGGCGTTGCCCCGCAGCGCGCGGTCGACGGCGGCGTTGAAGGCCGGTCCACCGGTACCCACCAGCGACTCGATCACCTTGCGGTTGCGGTTGTCCGCCTCTTCCTTACGCTGTTTAGCCCGCGTTTTGGCTTCCTGATGCCCATGATCGAAGAACGCCGAGATGGCCGCGCCGTCACCGGCTTCGGCCTTCGCCCGGGCCTCCCGGGCCGCCACCCGGACTTCCTCGTCCTCGTCCAGTGCCGCGATGTCGGCGAGCAGATCCAGCTGCAGCTGCCGCAGAAGCGCTTCCTCTTCCGGATCGTTCACCGCCGTCTGGGCCGGCGGCCCCGCCGGGACCGGTGGCTGAGCGGCCGCCTGCCCGGTGGTCGCGACCACCGGTATCGCGGGCGCTGCCGAGGCGATCTCCAACCCCGCCCCCGAGACGACCAAGGCCGTGGACACGGTCAGCACGACCGCGCCACGACACCATCTCGAGGCCGGCCGTCCCCGTCTTACGCGTCGAGTCTTCCTCGTCATGGCACACCACTCCCCAGTAGTCGAAACCCAGTAGTCGAAAGGTCGTCAAATCAGCAAAATCGCGCACCGGAAGAATGTGGAAACGTTTTCCGGGCACCGGAGTAAGCGGGACGAGCGTCAGCGCGCTACCTCGTCCCGCTTATCGGAAATAATCTGATTTGCGGTTGATGCTGAATGCCGAAACGTCTTTCGATGACGCTGAAGACGAAATTCGGCGACAAGTGAAGAGTTACCCGTTTTCAGCCTGCGGGAGACATCTGGTCCCGATGTTCTTTCGCATGCCTTTCGACACTCGCCCAGTACTGGGTCTGCCCGTCCGCGAAAGTGCCGTCAGCGGTCCAGTTGCCCCGGTTCTTGTCCGCCTTGGCGGCGATCATCGCCCACACCGGGTCGACACTGGCGTTGGCTCGCTCGATCACCGTCCGCCAGTACCGCGCCTGCTCGGCGCAGGCCAGCGCCTCACTCTCCCAGACCGCCCGGGCCTCATCGGCCTTTTCCCTGGTGGTAGCCCAGGCGCGAGCCGCGACGGCACGAGCCTGTTCCGCTGCCGCGCCTTCGGCCGCGAGCGCCTCGCGCTCGGCTTCCTCGGCATCGGCGATCAGTTGCGGGATCAGGGCGTAGAAGCGGACTCCGGCCTCCTGGGTGCGGATCCGGAAGATCTCGATGTCCGTGGCGGACGCCGCCATCCACTCGGAGGCGAAGAACGCCCGGAGGTGACTGTCCGTGCCCCCGGCGCGCAACGCGTACTGCGCGGCCAAGCGCACCTGCTCGCCCGGATCGAACTCCGCCAGCAAGCGCACGAACGCGCGATCCTCGTCGAGAATTTGCTGTTTGTGCTGCTCATCAGCCTCGCGGGCGGCGTCGTCGAGCGCCTTCGCCGCAGCGAAACCTGTTCGAAAGAACTGCTCTTGCTGAGCGGAGGTGCCCTTGTACGCAGCCGTGGCCTCGGCGTGCACGTTCGGCGAATACTGCGCGCTGTAGTTGTTCATGACCCGGCGCGCGAACTCCTTGTTGCGCGCGTGGTAGTCCTCGGCGCGCTTCCTGGCCGCGGAGAACCCGTTCCGGACGAACTCCCGCAGTGCCGGCTCACCTTCGCCCGAGCGCAGCGCCTGCCATGCCGCCACCCTGACCAGGTCTTCCGAGTGGTACAGGGCGTTTTGCCGCACGATCGGATAGTAAATCGAATTCTCGATACCCGGGACATTAGAACTTTTGGCCGTTCCTGTTACTCCATTCGCCGTAGCGACATTGGCGCTTATCCCGATGATCGACAGCATGAGGGCGCCGATCATTACACGAAGTCTCATCCCCAGAACCCCAGACCCCAGAAATGCGTGCCTACGCACGCAGAAGACGACTATGGCACATGGGCACAACACCCGTAAAGGACGTGATCCACGTCACAGTCGCGGTCCTTTTTTGTCGTGACCTGATCTCCTGATCGCACGCGCGATGGAGACCGAATTCCGGCCTCGTGTGCTTTATTCAGGGAGAGGATGTCTTGAACGGATACTGGGGTCCCTCCGGCGTGCCATCGGCACGGCGAAGAGGGGTTATCAAAAGATTGATCGTCGCCACCGCGATCGTCGCGACGGCGGCCAATGTCGCGATGCCCGCCACGGCCGTCGCCGCGCCACAATCGGCACCCTCGGCCGCGGCGCAGTCCACGGATATCGACAAGGGCAACGCCGCCGCCGTGTTGAAGATCGTCGCCGGACCCGATCTGCTGGTTCTCAGCGACCGGGGCTTCGTCGCCGCGATGTACTACGCGGCCGACGACATCGACAAGCAGCACCCCCTCGAACCGGAGCACCAGAAGCTCAAGGAGACGGCCATCGCCGCCCTCGCCGCCGACGGCGAGGCGACGTCCACCCAGTGGATCAAGGTCGGCATCCACGACGCGCACCGGGAAGACGAGAAGATCGTCACCGAGCGACGGCAACAGCAGGAACAGGAACGCGCCGCCAAGGCGCTGGCCGCCTCGACCCTGAGCATCCCCGCCGACAACACCGTCCTGGCCAAGTCGATCTTCGACTTCATCGTCCACCTGGACCTCAACGCCGACGGCTACAAGGACATGGCGGTCAAAGAAGCCGCACGCGCCGCCCTGCGGGGTACCGCGGACGACCAGTGGCGCTTCTTGACTGTCGGGCTCTTCGTGGAGCACAGGAAAGACGTGGATCGGGTGATCCAGGACGACGCCACCAAGGACGAAGCGGCCAAGGCCGCCGAGCGGGCGAAAGCCGCCAAGGCGAACGCCGTGTCGCACACGCTGGGATCCGTGCCCCAGACGCGACTGGAGTACCTGATCAACCTGAAGGACCGGGACTTCGTCGTCGAAATCTGGAAGTCCGTGCCCCGTGACACCGAGGTGCACGGCGCCGCCGAAGACGCCGTCGGCAGCCTCGACCCCGCCGACTGGACCTTCTTCATCAACCAGGGCGCCGAGGAAGCGCACCTGCGCGACATCGTGAACGAGCTGAACAAACGCGATCAGGAGTACATCCGCCAGATCACCGAACTGCGCACCCGCGCGGCGAACCAGCTGATCCGGCCCGCACTCGTCGCGGCGGCCGACGCGGCCCTCGCCGCCAAGCGCAGCGACCGCGAGAAGTTCCTCCGGACCGGCCAGTACGAGAACCTGGTCCAGACCCTGCGCGTCGACGCGCGCAGCGGCATCGACGTCTACCTCACCGATCGCAACGGCGACATCGTCCTCGAACAGTGGCAGCCGGGCAATCGGCCGGAAGCGCAGTGGCGGATCGAGCCGGGCCTGAGCAATCCGGAATGCTTCTCGTTCCAGTCGGTCAGCCGGCCCAATCACTACCTGCGCTGGCGTTCGGGAGCATCCTCGGCGGCCAACGCGGCGTTCATTCCCCCGCAGTCCCAGCGGGTGACGGCCTACTCCGACCCGAGCGACGGCTCGAGCGCGTACAAGGGCGACGCCACCTGGTGCGTGCGCGGTGACGCGTCCAGCGTCTCCATCCGTCCGTCGCGTAGTTCGAGCAAGTACCTGTTCGTCACCGGTGCGATCGACGACGACTCCTACGGTATCGCGACGAAGTGGCACGCCGAAGCCCCTCAGGCACCGCATCCGATCGACCGGCGTTATGCCGCGGAGAAGCCGTTGCGCGACAAGCTCGGCAAGCCCGTCGGTGACTTCGTTCCCGGAGGAACCGCCAACGGGGTCACCTTGGGCCACCGGGTGTACGACAACGGCAGGCTCTACCTCACCGCGGGCAATGACGGCACCAACCAGCGCATCGCGGTGCAGGTGGTCTACAACGGAC
Organism: Amycolatopsis sp. NPDC034160; assembly: GCF_055575355.1. Classification (NCBI taxonomy): domain Bacteria; kingdom Bacillati; phylum Actinomycetota; class Actinomycetes; order Pseudonocardiales; family Pseudonocardiaceae; genus Amycolatopsis; species Amycolatopsis sp. NPDC034160. The sequence continues at coordinate 77,693 of NZ_JBVISU010000028.1, forward strand.
CGGTCCTCGACAAGCTCCTCGCGCTGGGCGGCCCGTCCGGGGTCGGCGGCGCGATGACCGACCAGGTACCGACCAAGGACAACAACGGTCAGGTGCTCCGGATCGTCAAGCCGACGATGGGCGGGCAGAATCTTCACATCGTCTGGAGCGCGTCGACGGGCGCCCGCATCGTCTTCGGCATGATCGGCGACATCTGGATGGCGTCGGGCGGCGAAACCGGTCCGTACGGCTACCCGGTCGCCGACGAGGCAACGGTCAGCGGCACGAACGTCCGCCACAGCCGTTTCGTCACCGGCACCATCTACTACGTGCCAGGGAGTGCCATCCGGCAGGTCAAGGGCGAGATCCACCGGAAGTTCGCCGCCATGGGCTTCGAGGCGGGGATGGGTTATCCCGCAGCCGACGCCGGCACCTTCGGTCCGGACGGCAGCCCCATGCAGCGCTTCACGGCGGGTTCGATCTACCTCACGCGCAACGGCACCGTCGCGATCAACGGGGACATCCACCGGAAGTTCGCCGAGTACGGCTACGAGACCGGTTCCCTCGGGTACCCGACGGGCGACATCCGGGCCACTTTGGACGGTGTGGGCAGGGTAGCCGACTTCTCGATCGGTTCCAGCTCGATCTATTGGCATCCGAGCACCGGTGCCCGGATGGTCTTCGGGAACATCAGCCTGAAGTACAAGGCGATGGGCGCGGAGCGGTCGTACCTGGGCTACCCGAAGTCGGACGAGGCCGGTCTGCCGCTGGGCAAGCGCAGCGTGTTCCAGAACGGCCGGATCGACTGGAGCAGCGAGAACGGCGGAACCATCGCCTACCGCGTCGCCGCCGTTCCCCACAACACCGTCGAACTCAGGGGCGCCAAGTCGGGCCGCTGCATCCAGACGGCGGGGCTCATCGGGGAAGGTGCGCTGAACGACCTCGCCGGCATGGAGCTGTGGGACTGTGTCGGCGGCGTCAAGCAGCTGTGGGACGTGACCCATCTCGGGAACAACGTCTACGCGCTGAAGAACCGCCACTCCGGCAAGTGCCTGGACCTGCGTTACGGCGAGCTGAGCAACGGAAACCCGATCGTCCAGTACCAGTGCCACTACGGGTCGACGCAGCAGTGGGAGTTCACCACGACCGCGGACGGTTCGGTTGCCCTGCGCAGCGTGCATTCGGCGAAGATCGTCGAAGCGGCCGGTGCCCAGGACCCCAACGCCACCGCCGTGATCCAGCAGGTGGACAGCGGGCAAGTACATCAGCGGTGGACCGTCTACCCCCGCTGATCGAACGCCGCGTTTCGTGAGAATCGAGGTGTGAACGACGACGGCCGCGGCCCCGGTATCGGGTCGCGGCCGTCGTGCGTGGTCGTGGGTGGCGATTCGAGTTCTGGCGAACCCGCTCTTAGGTACCTGCCCGTGGCCTGCGGCCTTGCTTGCGGGAAGTACATGATGGCCCCATTCCTTGCGCTGAGCGCAAGGAATGGGGCCATCATGTACTGGGGACGGGGTCCTTCACGGCACGGCGAGGGCGGCAGGTTCGCCCCGGACAGCGCCTGAGCTCATCGCGCGGCCGTGGTGACCGATGGCGACGAGGCAAGGGGGACCAGCAGCCGCGCCGCGCCGCTGCCGTCCGCGGGCACGGACCAGATGTCGCTCTCCTTCCCGTTCCCGCGTGGCAGGCCGTAGGCGATCGTGTCGTTGTCGAGCCAGACCACCTGATCGTCCACACTGCGCGTCTCCGCGAGCGGGGTCTCGCGCATGGTCGCCAGGTCCAGCACATGCTCCCGCCACGGCTGGACGTCGCCGTCCGCCACCCGTTTCTTGAACGCGAGTTTCGTGCCGTCCGGCGACAACGACGGGCATTCCGCGTTCTCCCGCAGCGTGTGGGCGTTCCAGGCCTCGTTGTCGCCCCGCGCCAGATACGTTCGCCCACCGGTGGCGACCGTGGCGAAGAACGTCCGCTCGTCGGCGGCGAAGGTGACACCCCAGTAGTTGACGTCTTCCCCACGCTGGGGCACGTCCCCGATCCGGAGCGGGATGCCCTCGATGTTGCTCGACAGCTCGTTGCGCTCGCGGTCCATGATGGCCGTCCGGGTCGAGAAGGTGCCGGGCTTGGAGTAGGAGTCACCGGTGACGAACGTGGTCCAGCTTCCCATCCGGCCGCCGGGCGACAACTTGGCCCGATTGGGGATTCCCGGGACGTCCACCCGCTTCACCTCGCCGAGCGCGGGATCGACGAACCGGGCGACCGCGCCGGGCATCGGCGTGGGTTCCTTCGCCAGGCACAGGCCGCGGTCCGCGGCCGCGAAGAACCGCTCGCAAGCCAGCGAACTGATCCGTCGTGGCCCGCCGGGATCGGAGCCGGGGACCGAGGCGACGTTGCCGTAGCCCGGCCCCGGCGCCTCGTTGCGGAACAGCAGCCTCCCCTGCTCCCCCAGCACGACCGGCCGCGAGGAGTCCACCGCGACCGCCGCGTCGGCCGCCCGCCGCTCGGGGCTGTTCGCCTTGGCCTGCACCACGTACACCGCCGAGGCGGCGGCGAGGGCGGCGACACCCGCCAGCGCCACGACGAACTTCACCGGAAGCTTCACCCTGTCTCCTTGCGCCGTCATCGGCAGCGGAACGGTCCCGCCTTGTCGAGCAGCTCCCCGTTGGTGCCGATGATCTCCCAGGAATAACTCTTTCCCTTGAGCACCAGCTTCATCACCCCGTGCTTGCCCAGGATCTTCTCGACGCCTTCTCGGGCCTTGTAATCGAGGTAAAGGCTGTCGCCGCCGATACCGGCGATGACCGATCGCACCCCCTTGGCCTCGTCGACGTGTCCGTTGACGTCCAGCGGCTTCGTCCGCTCGTAGTGGTGATCGTGCCCGGCGAACACGACGTCCGCCTTCGCCTTGGCCAGCTCGTTCCACAATGGAGCGATGCTCTTCGCGTCTCCGGAGTTCCCGGAGTTAAAGCGCGGGTGGTGCCAATATCCGGCGATACAGGATTTCTTGGTCCTCGCGAGGTCCTTGCGCAGCCAAGCGATCTGTTCGGCGCCGCCCCCGTTGTACACAGGGTCCGAATCGAGCGCGACGAAGTGGAAGTCACCGACGTCGAAGCTGTAGTACGGCTTTCCCTTGGGTGCCGCGATCTTCCCGAAGTACTGCAGGTATCCCGTCAGGTCGTTGTTCCATTCGTGGTTGCCCGGCGTGGGTTTGGTGATCTTCTTGAACTCGCCCCAGGTCTTGTCGTAGTAGGACCGGAACTCCTCGATGGTGCCGTCGACGTACTGGTTGTCGCCGACCGTCAGCACGTATCGCGGTTTGATCCTGCTCACCAGCTCGGCCGTCCGCTGGTGCTCGGACGGCAGCTCGGGTTTGGCGATGTCGCCGGCGAGCGCGATGACGATGCCGTCGGAGGCCGATGGCCGGGTGGCCGCCTTCACCGGCACGGTCGATCCGGACAGGTTCCCCGCCGCGTCTCGCGCCCGCACCGCGTACTGGAAGTCGAAGCCGGACGCCAGCGACGTGTCGGTGTAGGACGTCACCGGGGACCGGCCGACGACATTGCCGTTGCGCAGTACTTCGTATTCGACGACACCGACGTTGTCGTTCGCCGGAGTCCAGCCGAGCGTGATGCTTTCGGTGGTGGACGACCTCTGCCGGAGGCCGGTCGGCACCGACGGTGGCTGGATGTCACCGTCGCCGGTGCGGACGCCGTAGACCTCCAGTTCCCACAGCGAGTACCCGTACACGGTCGCCCGCGCCGTACCGAAGATCCGGACGTGCCGCGCGGAGGTGTTCAGGCCGGTGAACTCGTCGATGCCGCCGTCACTGCCCATGACGGTCTTGACCGCGCGCCAGTTCTGGCCGTCGTCGGAAACCTGGACCTCGTAGTCCTTGGCGTGGGCCGATTCCCAGAAGACCTTGACCCCGCTGAGGTCCGCGGGTCCGCCGAGGTCGATCGCGATCCACTGTGGATCGCCCTCCAGGCTCGCCCAGCGGGTCGTCGAATCGCCGTCGACGGCGAGCGCGCCGCTGAAGCTCTCGTTCTCGACGGTGGAGGTGGTGGTGCGTTTGCCGACCGACAGCAGTGATTCCACCGGTCCGGCCGTGGCGCTGGAAGCGGTCACGGGCTGAGCGAGCAGGACGATCGCCGCGATCGCGGCGATGCCCGGCTTCACCATTCGATTCACCTGTACTCCTGGATGAGGCCTACGTCGTCGTGGACAACAGACCGGGTCCGGTGCCGCGGACGGCACCGGACCACGGGTGATCAGCGGCAGGTGTACGGGCCCGCCTTGTCGAGCACATTCCCGTTCGTGTCGTGGATTTCCCAGGAGTAGGACTTCCCGTTCAGCATCAGCTTCATCACGCCGTGCTTGGCGAGGATCTTCTCGACCCCTTCGCGCGCCCGGTAGTCGCTGTAGAGGTAGTCGCCGCCGATACCGGCGATGACCGATCGCACCCCGTTGGCCTCGTCGACGTGTCCGTTGACGTCCAGCGGCTTCGTCCGCTCGTAGTGGTGATCGTGCCCGGCGATCACCATGTCCGCCTTCGCGGCGGCCATCTCGTTCCACAGGGGCGCCATCTGCTTCTTGTCACCGGAGTTCCCCGAGTTGAAGCGCGGATGGTGCCAGTACCCGATGACGCAGGACTTCGTGTTCTTCGCCAGGTCGTTGCGCAGCCAGGTCACCTGCTCGGAGCCACCGCCGGTGTAGATCGGGTTCGAGTCCATCGCGACGAAGTGGAAATCACCGATGTCGTAGCTGTAGTACGGCAGGCCCTGCGGGTACGCGATCGCGCCGAAGTACTCCTTATAGCCCCTGAGCTGGTCGTCCCATTCGTGGTTTCCCGTCGTGGGCTTGGTGATGCTCTTGAACTTGCCCCACGTCTTGTCGTAGTGGGAGCGGTACTCGGAGATGGTGCCCTTGTGGTACTGGTTGTCGCCGACGGTCAGCACGTACTGCGGGTTGATCCTGGCGACCTGGTTCGCTGTCCCCTGGTGGGTGGAGAAAAGTTCGGGGTTGGCGATGTCACCCGCGAGCGCGAGGGTGACGGGGCCGGTGCCGCCGGGCTGGGTTTTGGCCCTGACCACCGGACTCGCCGCGGAGACGTTGCCCGCCGCGTCCCGAGCCCGCACGGAGTAGCCGAATTCCACTCCGGACGCCAGGCCACTGTCGGTGTAGGTGGTCGTCGCAGTGGTTCCGACGACGTTCCCGTCGCGGAGCACCTCGTACCCGGCGACCCCGATGTTGTCAGTGGACGCGGTCCAGCGAAGGGTGACACTGTCCGCGGTGGTCGCCGTCGCGGCGAGTCCGGTGGGTACCGTCGGCGCCTGGGTGTCGCCGCCGCCGACGGAGTCACCGTAGATTCCCAGCTCCCACAGTGAATAGCCATAGGTCGTGCCGCGGGCCGTACCGTGGACACGGATGTGGCGCGCGGACGCGTTGAGACCGAGGTGCTCGTCGATGCCGCCGTCACCGCCGACCACCGACTTGATGTCGGTCCAGGTCCTGCCGTCGGCCGAGCCCTGGATCTTGTAGGTCTTGGCGTAGGCGGCTTCCCAGTTCAGTCTGACCTTGGTGATGGTCGCGGTGCCGCCGAGGTCGACGGCGATCCACTGCGGATCCACCCCCTCCTCGCTCGCCCACCGGGTCGTCGTACTGCCGTCGACGGCGTTGCCGCCCTCGAAGCCGGTGCCCTCGACCGACGAGGTCGTGGTCGGTTTCCCCGCGGACAGCAGGGATTCCGCTTGCGCGGCGGTACCTGAAGAGATGAGTGTCTGCCCCAGCAGGACCAGAGCCGCCACCGCGACCCCGGCCAGGGGTGTTCTCCGTTTCATGCGAACTCCTCGACGTTGCGGAGTCGGCGAGTACCGGCGGTGGGCGGCGTCGTCAGCCGGGTCGCGTTCGTTAAGTAAGTTTCCTAACTATCGCAGTGTAAAAGGTTCTTAAACTCACAGTCAACGGGTGAACGCGTCGAGTCCGGCACCATTTGATGGCAAGGTCGCGACCATGGTGACGCTGGATCGGCTCGTGAACGTCCTGGGTGGATACGGGGCGCGACTGTGGTGCTGCCCGATATCGCGCGAGGCGGCCTTGCGCGACGTGGTGATGCACGACGCCGCCGATCCACGTGACCTGCGCGGGGACGTCTATCTCGCCGTCGGCACGGACTCCGTCACGACGGCCGTGGGCCTGGCCGCCGCGGCACACGCGTCGGTCGTCCTGGTCCGAGGATCGGCGCCGCCGGACCCGGAGGCGACCGAACATGCGGAGCGCGGCGGTGTCGCGGTGCTGCTGGTCGAACCGGACGTGTCGTGGGGCCAGCTCGCCGGCGTGGTCTACGGGCTCGTACTGGAAGGGCGCGAGACCGAGTCAGGCCGCGGGCCGACTGACCTGTTCGCGCTGGCCGACAGCTTGGCGGACGCACTCGGCAGCGCGGTGACCATCGAAGACCGGCTCTCCAGGGTCCTCGCCTACTCCAGCCGCCAGCACCTGGCCGACCGGGCACGGCTGGAGACGATCCTCGGCAGGCGCGTTCCCGAACCGGTCCGCGAGCTGTTCGAGCGGCGTGGTGTGTTCGGGCACCTCGCCGCCTCCGATGAGCCGCTGTTCGTCGAGGCCGATCCCGAACACGGGCTGACCGGGCGCATGGTCGTCGCGGTCCGCGCGGGCCGGGAGATGCTGGGCTCGATCTGGGTGGAATGCGACCGGCCGCTGACCGAGGCCCGGTGTGCGGTCCTGCGGGACAGTTCACGCACGGTGGGCCTGCACCTGCTGCGCTCCCGGGCGAGCGCGGACCTGGAGCGGCAGGTCGAATCCGATCTGGTGATCCGGCTGGTGGAGGGCACACCGGACGCCGCGGCGGTGCTCAGCAGGCTCGGCCTCCCTCCAGGCCGGTTCCGGGTGATCGCGCTGCAGGCCCATATCGGCGACGAACGCCATGCCGCGCTCCTGCTCGCGTTCGAGCGGGCGACCACCGGTTTCGGCTGGTCACGGGCGGGTCGCAGCACCTTGTTCAGCAACACCGTCTACACCGTCCTGCCCGGGGACGACGTAGAGGCCGCCAGGGCGTGGGTCAGTTCGATCCGGGAGGCGCTGCCCCGGCAGGTGACGATGCTGGCCGGGATCGGGGCAGGCGCGACGTCCGCGGAGCTGCCCGCCGGCAGGCGGGAAGCCGACGAATGCCTCGCGCTGCACGGCGTGCGGCCCGCCACGGAATCCGCGATCGCCTACGACGAAGCCTGGGACGACATCCTGGTGCAACGGCTGCGGGCCGCCGCGGCGTCCGGCCGGGCACCGGCTCGCGGCCCGATCACCGCGTTGCGGCGGCACGACAGCGCGAACGGCACCAGCTACGTCGCGACGCTGCGGGCCTGGCTCGAGGCACAAGGAGATCTCGCGGAGGCGGCCGAGCGGCTGGACGTCCACCCCAACACGATCCGCTACCGGCTCCGGAAGATGACCGAAGTGACCGAACTCCGGCTCGACCAGCCCGCGAAACGGCTGGCGATGATCATCGAACTGGCCGTGTCCGCCCCTGCCTCTTGACCGTCGCCGCCAAAACCACCCGCCCTGTTTGTCGGATCCGGACAATCGCCACCGCCTGGATCCGAGTCATCCTGACCGCGAAAGCACCACCCGTGCAGCGGAGGAATTCATGGGCGAACTCGACCGGATCGACGGCGGCCCGCGTTCGGCGATCGTGATCGGCGCCGGCGTGGTCGGCCTCTCGACCGCGTGGTTCCTGCAGGAACGCGGCGTAGACGTCACGGTGCTGGATCGCGAGGGCATCGCGGCGGGCGCGTCGTGGGGCAACGCCGGATGGCTCTCCCCCGGTCTCGCGATCCCGCTCAACGAACCCGGTGTCCTGCGCTACGGACTGCGGACGTTACTAGACCGGCAGGCGCCCCTGCACGTTCCGCCGTCCCCCGATCCACGGCTGTGGTCGTTCCTCGCCCGGTTCGCCGCGAACTGCGGCGACCGCTCGTGGACTCGCGCTGTCGAGGCGAACTCGCCGCTGAACGAGGAATGCTTGGAGGCCTTCGACGTCCTCACCGCGAACGGAGTGGATGCGCCGACCATCGAAGCGCCGATCACGGCGGCGTTCGAGACCGCCGACCACGCCGCGAGGCTGATCACTGAACTACGGCGCATCGGCGAAACCGGACAGGACACCTCCTACACCCGGCTCACCGCGCCCGAACTCACCGAAAGATTCCCCCAGGCCACGGCGAGGCTCGGCGCCGGTGTCCGCATCGACGGCCAGCGCTACGTGGACCCGGGCCGATTCGTCGAATCGCTGGCTCGGGCTGTGGTCGGCCGGGGCGGCACGATCCGTCACCGCTTCGAAGTCGCGGCCCTGCGCGCGCACCGCCACGCGCTGAGTGTGCTGTCGAAGACGGGCCAGACAGTGAACGCCAACGCTGTCGTCCTCGCGACCGGGGCCTGGCTTGGGGACCTCGGGCGGAAGTGGGGAGTCAAGGTCCCCGTGCGCGCCGGACGCGGCTACTCCTTCACCGTGCCGACCGACCGTCCGGTCCCGGGGCCGCTCTATCTGCCGGACATCCGCGTGGCGTGCACGCCGTACCGGGGCGGCCTCCGTGTGGCCGGGACGATGGAGTTCCGGAAACCGGACGCACCACTGCATCCGGCCCGGATCGACGCGATCATCGCCTCGGCTCGGCCGTTCCTCACCGGACTGGACTGGGACCGGCGCACCGACGAATGGGTCGGCTCCCGCCCGGTCACCACCGACGGACGGCCCGTGATCGGCGTAACAGGCACCCCCGGGCTCTACGTCGCGGGCGGGCACGGGATGTGGGGACTGACCCACGGCCCGATCACCGGCCGCCTCCTCGCCGAGCACATCACCACCGGCAAACAACCTGAAGCCCTGCGACCTTTCGACCCCCTTCGCTGAGTTCGGATAAAAATGCTCCCAGACAACGGAACTTCCCCGGCCGATCAGTCCGAAGTGGACCGACTCCGCGCCGAGATCGCCCTGCTGCGCACCGAGAAGGACCTTCTGCTGAAAGCCGCGATCGGATTCGCCGCCGACGCGGGCGCCTTCCGGCGGCCACCCGCGAACCGAGACCCACTGACCGACGCGGAAGGTGACGTCAGGACTGCCGGGTAGGCAGGTGTCGTGTCCGTTTGGTTCCCGAGTTCATGACGGGGTCGGCTGCGGTTCGGCGAAGTGGAATGAACGCAGAACCCGGGATTGATGCAAGCCCTATCCGGGTAGTAGAGGGCCATGAAAGCCGACACAACCAAGGACGTCGACAACCGGTCGCCGTTCACTTGGAGGGCAACGACAACCACGTTGATGGCCGTCATGCTGGTGGTGGCGGGCATCAGCATCGTCGCTTCCAGTGGCCAGGGAATCGGGTGGTTCTTCCTGGTGCTCGGGCTGGTCACTGGTCTGGTCGCCGCCGGGATCTTCCACCTCGCCCGGAAGTTCCGCCACCCGCAGGACTGAGCCGACCGGCTCCAGCGGCCCGCGCCGGAAATTCGCCGCCGTGAGTCAGCCAGTGGTGTCGGCGCGCGGGTGCAGCGCGTCCGCCAAGATCTTGCCCGGCACTGTGTGGATTTCGGGACGTCAGATGACCCGAAATCCACACAGTCACGCACGACAGTCCCGTGACCACGACAGCATTGCCTGCCTCGCGACGACGGTCAGGAGGTCAACGACCGCGGAAACGCGCTGCCAACGCGGCGATCGGGGAGCGTCGTGCCCGTACCGGCAGCCGGCCGGAAGTGATGTCCGCCAACAGGGTCGCGACGGTCTCCCCCGCACAGGTCCGGTTCGTGCCGATCCCGCCAGAGGGACCGCGTTTGATCCAGCCGACCACGTAGGCACCGCTGCGACCGTCGACGCGGCCCGCGGTGTTCGGAATCGTGCCGCGCGCTTCGTCGAACGGCAGGCCCGGCACCGAGCTTCCGCGGTACCCGACCGCGCGTACGACCTGCCCAGCGATGATCTCGACCGGCCCGTCCGGACCGGTGACACGGAGGCCTCGGACCTGCGTGTCACCGACGATCTCGGTGGGAGCGGAGTGGAAGCGCACGACGATCCGGCGTGCGTCCGCGACCGGCTGGCCGGTCCAGTCGACGGTCTCGCGGCCGAGTCCGCGCAGCAGCTTCGCTTTTCCAATGCCCGCCTCGATCGCGGCCGCGGTGCGAGGATCCGCGTCGTCGACGACGAGCGGCACCCCGGCGCGTTGTGCCAGCGCGAGCAGCTCCGGCGTGGTGTAGGCCGCGTCCTCCGGCCCGCGCCGGGCGAGCAGGACGACCTCACGGACCTTGCTCGTACGCAACCGTTCCAACGCGTGCGCGGCGATCGTGGTGTCCGCCAGCGTGGCGGGATCGGCAGTGAGGATCCTGGCCACGTCCAGCGCGACGTTGCCGGTGCCGACCAGCACGACTCGTTCCGCGGACAGCTCCACCGCGTTCGCGGGCACGTCCGGATGGCCGTTGTACCAGCCGACGACGGTGGTCGCGGCGATGCTTCCCGGCAGATCCTCGCCGTCCAGGCCGAGGCCGCGTGCGGACGACGCCCCGACGGCGTAGATGACCGCGTCGTGGCGCTCGGCCAGTTCGTCGACGGTGACATCGTGGCCGACCTGGGTGCCCAAGCGCATCCGCAGTCGCGGGTGCTCGTGGAAACGCGAGAAGGCTTCGCCGATCCGTTTCGTGGCAGGGTGATCCGGGGCGACACCGAAGCGGATGAGGCCGCCCGCGACCGGTAGCCGGTCGATCAGGGTGACCCTCGCGTTCGTGTGCAGGAGCAGATCCTCGACGGCGTACATGCCGGCCGGACCGGTGCCGACGACGGCGATGTCCGGCGGCGCGAAGTCGCTCGGAATCGCGCGGCCGAAGGTGGGAGGACCCCAACGGTGGAAGTTCGGCGCGGGGTCGGCCGACGGCACGGTTTCCCTGTCGGCATAGTACTGCGCGTTGAGCCCCTCGTAGGCCCGCAGAGGCCCGGTCAGCAGGTCGACCGGGAAGATCGCGTCCACCGGGCAGGCGTCCGCGCAGGCCCCGCAGTCGATGCACGAGGCCGGATCGACGTAGAGCATCTCCGTGGTGCCGAAATCGGGCTCGTCCGGTGTCGGGTGGATGCAGTTGACCGGGCAGACCGACACGCAGGTGGCGTCGTTGCAGCAGGTCTGAGTGATCGCGAAGGCCATGTCAGATCAGGTTCGCCCGCTTGTAGAACACCAGAGCCGGCTTGGTGAGCAGGCCGCACGAGCCGAGGAACTCCATCAGGCCGGCACAGCTGGACCGCATCATCGCCTTGTGGTGTTCGTTGGCCTTCGCCTCGCGCAGCGCGCGCCGGGTGTCGAGTCCCGCGTTCTTGTAGACGTCGCGGTTGACCATGCTGCTGACGATGAAGTACGACGCGATCGCGATGACCAGCGCGTTGATCCGGCGGCGCAGGAAGCCCGCGCCCTCCAGCTGTTGACGCGTCTCTTCGCGGGCGAACTTCATGTGCCGGGATTCTTCGACGACGTGGATGTTGTTGATGGTCCGCACGAACGGGACCACCCGCTCGTCACGCATCCAGTCGCGCTGCATGACGTCGAGGACTTCTTCGGCGACGAGGATCGCCGCGTACGCCGCTTCACCGGTGGCCGTCGCCTTGAAGACGCGGCCGAGTTCGACGGCGAGCTTGCGCGGACGATACGGGGGCGCGCCGAGCTTCTCCGCACCACGAGCGAACATGATCGAATGACGGCATTCGTCCGCGATCTCGGTCAGTGCCCACTGGAACGCCGGGTCGGTCGGATCCTTGGCGTAGAAATCGCGCAGCACCATCTGCTGCAGGATCATCTCGAACCAGATACCGGTACTCGCGACCGAGGCGGCCTCTTGGCGCGTGAGCTCCTTCTGCTGCTCCGGGGTCATCTCAGCCCAGTAGCTCGTCCCGTAGAGAGTGCTCCACTCGGGGCTGGCGCCGTGGAAGTCCTTGTCCAAAGGCGTTTCCCAGTCCACTTCGGTGGCCGGGTCGTAGGACAGCATCGCGGAGGAATCGAGGAGTCGCTGCGCGGTCTCGTGGCGGCCGCTACCGGCCGTCCCCGCGGTGCGCGGCACATCGGTGCTGGTCATACGGACCTCCCTGACTACGTCGGCTGGGTGTAGTTTTAGACGTTACCGTAATTCACTGTTACCCAAGGTAACACCTAAATGGCCCGGTCGCGAGTGGGGGCGGCGGGCCGACTCCACGGCCAACGAGGAGACCGCTCATGACCACGCCGCGCCGCATCGGCTCGTTCGATCACGACGGGCTCACCTTCGACGTACGCGACACCGGCCCGCTCGATGGCGTCGTCGTCGTGCTGCTGCACGGATTCCCCCAGACCGGCGCGTCGTGGGCCGAGACCGCCGCGCTGCTCAACGAACGCGGGTACCGCACGATCGCACCCGACCAGCGCGGCTACTCCCCCCGCGCACGGCCACGCGGCCGCTTCGCCTATCGGTCGAGCCGTCTCGTGGCCGACACCGTCGCACTGATTTACGCCATCGGCGCCGGACCGGTACATCTGGTCGGACACGACTGGGGCGCCAACGTCGCCTGGGCGACCGCGGCCCAGCAGCCGGACCTGGTCAGGTCGCTGACCACCGTGTCGGTCCCCCATGCTTCGGCGTTCCTGCGCGCGATGCTGACCAGCGACCAGGTCATCCGGTCCTACTACATGTTCTTCTTCCAGCTCCCCTGGCTGCCCGAACTCGTCATGCGGCTCTGGCCGCGCGTAGTGGACCGCACGCTCGCGAAAACGGGGATGACAGCGGCTCAGATCGACCAGGTCCACCAGGAGATCCTCGCCGGCGGCGCTCTGACCGGCGGCCTGAACTGGTACCGCGCGATGCTCCTGCAACGCCCGGCGTCTCTGCCCACCCGGGTTTCCGTGCCGACCACGCACGTGTGGAGCGACGGCGACACTGCCCTGTCCCGTCGCGGCGCCGAACTCGCCGGCCAGTACGTCGACGGCAGGTACCGGCTGGAAATCCTGCCCGGCATCAGCCACTGGGTTCCCGAAGAGGCGGCCACGACACTGGCCGATCTCATCGACAGCACCGCCACCGGCAAGCACGCCCAGACCGGGTGACCCAGGACACAATCCGGGCGCTGGGGAACCCTGGCCGACGTCCTCGCCGACTTACCGGACGAGCCTCACATCACGGGGATGCAGTGTCCTCTATGGACACCTGGAGAGGGAGAGTGATCATGGCAGTCAGCCGCCGGATCGTCACGACGATCGCCGTCGCTGGAGCCGCGATCGTCGCAGGAGCCACCGGAATCAGCGCCGCATCGGCGAACCCCGCAGGGAGCATTCAAATCGAACAACAACAGCAGCCGCCCAAGGGGACCCGCGCGACCGTCAACGTCTCGCCTAACCCCACCACTCAGCGCGGCCAGGAAGTCACGATCACCGGCAGCTGCAACGGCGGCACCGGACTCAAAGCCGTCATCGGCGGCCTGGTCGCCAATCCGGCACTGGTCGACATCAGGATCATCGACCCAGGGCCCGGCCGCTTCGTCGCCAAGGCCAAGCTCGCGCAGCACATCGGCAACGGCGTCGGACCGGTCATGGTGGACTGCGGCGGCGAAGCGGGCGTGACACTCCTGGTCACGCACGTCTGATTCCGTCGTGAGTGGCGATTCGGGTTCTAACCCGAATCGCCACTCACGACCCACTGGACCCACGCCCTGCGGCGTTGTCTGCGTGAAGTACGTGATGGCCCCCTTCCTTGCGCTAGGCGCAAGGAAGGGGGCCTTCATGTACTGGGGAAGGGGTGAAGGGCGAGTTTCCTCGGCTGAGCCGAGGGAACTCGCCCCCGTAGGTACCTAAAACACGTTTGGCTCTAACCTGAATCGCCACTCACGACCGGATGGCCGTGGCATCTCAAGTTCCAGGGACATCTCGCAACCACCGTTCCGCCCTTCGCCAGATGACCACCGGATCGACGTCCGTGGCGTTCCAAGTGGTAGCGCGAGTGGTGCCGAGGTCGCGATACTTCCGCATGATCGCCACGTGAGAAGGCAGCCCGACGAAACCACGAAGGCCATCGCGGTCGCGCCACACCGAGACCGACCCCAGTCGCCGTCGCAGCGGTTCGGCCCACAACCACTGGCCGATCGCACCGGGCAGCCGAGGCCACTCGCGGCTGAGCACGCAGCCCGCCCGGTAGGCGCCTGGCGTATTCCGGAAGCCGTCGAGCGTCAACGCGGTGACGCTGACCAGCACGTCTCCGGAATGGTCCGCGGCCTGACCGGTGACCCACTTGCTTTTGATCATGCTCGCTCCTCGCCTCAGCGCCAAATGATTGCGCTATGCATATGATACGCCCATGCTTATCATCCACTACCCCGTTGGCGAGCGGATGAATCCACCGGGACCGGGTGAACGACAAGTGCATGCTTCCCGGTGACAGCGCCCCCGTGAGGCTGCCGACCACGTCATCGTGTCGAGAAAATCGGGCATGAAGATCGAGTACCGTCTCCTGGCGCTTGTCGTGGTCATCGCCATGAGCCTCACGATCGCTCCCCCGGCTTCCGCCATCGGCACCCCGCGACTCCTCCTCGGCCAGGACTTTCCCGACCCCGACATCGTGAAGACCGACTCCGGCTACTTCGCCTTCTCCACGAGCACCGGCGCGGTGAAAGTTCCGTACGCGAGCGCTCCCGGGCCGGAAGGTCCTTGGCGGGTGGCCGGCGACGCGCTGGCCGCGGTTCCGAAGTGGGCCAAACCGGACGGCGGGTTCTGGGCCCCCGATGTCACCCGGCTTTCCGACGGCACGTTCCTGCTCTACTTCTCGGCGGCGGTGGCCCCCGGAGGAGAGATGTGCATCGGGGTCGCGACAGGGGCGAAAATCGAAGGACCGTACACGCCCGCAGGGGAAAGCCCGCTGATCTGCGTACCCGAGGACAGCGGTGACATCGACCCGCAGACCTTTGTGGACTCCGACGGCTCGCGGTACCTGCTCTACAAGAGCGACGGCGCGGCGGTCGGCCCGCCGGCGGCGATCTGGTCGCAGAAGCTGCTGGCTGACGGCCGGACCTTGACCGGCCCGCGTATCGAACTCCTCCGTGCGGATCTCAGTTCCGAAAAGGCGGTCGTCGAGGCACCGGCGGTGGTGAAGACCGCGAGCCGGTTCTTGCTGTTCTACTCGGCCGACACCTTCCAGAGTTCCGGCTACCACACCGGATACGCTTCGGCGCCGGCGTTGAACGGACCGTTCGTGAAAGCCGACGCGCAGTTCCTGTCCACCGATCTGCTCGGCGGCAAGGTCGACGCACCAGGTGGCGCAGACGTCGTGGACGGCCATATCTACTTCCACGGCTGGCTCGGCGGCGGCCGCACCGCGCGTGGGCTGTTCCAGCTGCCCATCACGTTCCCGAACGACCTTCCCCAGCTCGGCTGAGCGGCGCGTCCGTCTGGCGGACCACGAACCACCCACGTGGCCGAACACCGTCCCGACCGGCCCGCCCTACCCTGAAGAGGCGTGCCCTGGACCGCGGCCGAACCAGCGAAGGTGAATCCGGCCGTGCCACAGGAGATCGCTCGATGACCACCAAGGAACTCGACCCCGCCCGAATCGACCAGATCGGCGAGGACCTGGACACGCTTCGCCGTCGCGTCGTCGACGACCTCGGCGCGGCCGACGCCGACTACATCCGAACCGTCGTCGCGGTACAACGGCTCTGCGAGTTGTCAGGACGGACACTGCTGTTCGCCGGTTGGTTCCCGCCCGCCTGGTTCGCCGGCGTCGGCGCGCTGGCGCTGTCGAAGATCCTCGACAACATGGAGATCGGCCACAACGTCCTGCACGGCCAGTACGACTGGATGAAGGATCCCACCCTCAATTCGCGGACCTTCGAATGGGACATGGTCTGCCCGAGCGAGCAATGGCGCCGCTCGCACAACTTCATGCACCACACCTACACCAACATTCTCGACAAGGACCGCGACGTCGGCTACGGCATCCTGCGGATCACCGAAGACCAGAAATGGCATCCGTACTACCTCGGCAACCCGCTCTACGCGGCCGCGCAGGCGCTGTTCTTCGAGTACGGCATCATGCTGCACGACCTCGAGGCGGACAGGATCGTGCAAAGACGCCGGAGCTGGTCGGACCTCCGGCCACTACTCGGGCCGATGCTCCGCAAACTCGCCAGGCAGACGGGAAAGGACTACCTGGTCTTCCCGCTGCTCACCGGTCCCTTGGCGCCACTCACCCTGACCGCGAACGCCGCCGCCAACCTGACGCGGAACCTCTGGGCGTTCGCGATCATCTTCTGCGGACATTTCCCCGACGGCGCCGAGGTCTTCACCGAGGACGAGAGCGAGAACGAGAGTCGCGGGCAGTGGTATCTGCGCCAGATGCTCGGTTCCGCGAACATCTCCGGAAGCCCGTTGTTCCATCTGCTGTCCGGAAACCTCAGCCACCAGATCGAGCACCACCTGTTCCCGGACATCCCCTCCCGCCGCTATCCGCAGATCGCCGCCGAAGTGCGGGAAATCTGTGAGAAGCACGGCCTGCCCTACAACACCGGTTCCCTTTCGAAACAGCTCGGTTCGGTCGTCCGGAAGATCCTCCGGCTCGCGCTGCCGGGAACCTGACGGCCACGTTCGGCGACGCGCAGCGGGCTTCGGCGTCGCGGTGGCCGTCGCCGACCCGGTCGCGATCGAGCGGGTCGAGGCACTGCACAAGCAGGCGCATGACGCGTGCTTCATCGCCAAACTCGGTGAACTTCCCCATCCGGCACGAGCCGGTCACTGCCGGTTCGTGAGCGGGCGCGGTAGCGGGTGCCGGCCGAGATATCGCCCGGCACCCGCACGCCGTCAGGACCGGCTAGGTGCGAGCAGTGGTCCTTCGTACCGCAACGCGTCGCCCTCGCCGTACACCCGGACCGTCAGCTCCGGTGGCTCCCACGGCGCGAAGACCTCGTCGACCGTGCGAGGCTCCGGGCCTAAATCCACGTCCACGGCGAAGGTGTGGGCCACGATTTCGGCCGGGACGACCACGCCGTCCGGGTCGGCCACCTCCAGTCTGCTCACCCCGGCGTCGACCGCCCCGAGCACACCAGGCCGCGAACTCCACACCGCGAAGCCTCGCTCGGTGGTGTCGTTCCCGTATCCGCCGCTCATGATGTTGAACAGCGTGCGCTCCCCCTCCCGGAAAACGCACTCCGCCTCGGGACCCGAATCGTGATAGGCCAGTAATCGCCCGTTCGCGGCGCTCGTCCCGATCCGTGCTCCGGTATGCCACCCCTCGTGTGACACCACCTCCTCCGAGCCCGCCGCCTCCGCCGCCCGGTACAGCTCGGTCAAGGCCGTCAATTCCGCGATCCACCGCTCGGTTTCTTCATCCCTTGCTGGGGTCACTACGCGTGTACTCTCCTCTCGGCACTGTCCATAATGGTCACTACCGAGGCTGGCACAGGCCGATGTCGATCACATCGGGGTTTTCCCGGAGATCACTCAGCGCCGCTACACGGTTCTGTGCAAACGTCGGCGCCCGGGCCCCGCCGACCAGCCCGTTACGCCGAGCGGAGCAATCTCACGAGTTCTCCGTCACAAGGTTCGTCATGGCGAGTCACCCCCTCGCCGGGCGAGCCGGCGACACGTCGATGGGGAGAGGTCAGGCTGATGACCGCGCGGTGCACGGACGAGATCGGCGAAATCGGTGTCTGGCTGATGGGCGAGTTCGGCGGCCGCGTGCCCGCCGCGGTGATCAGCCGGGTGCTCAACGCGAGCAGGCGTGACCTCGAAGGGCGGATCGATCCTGAGGAGCTGGGCGAAATGTTCCACACCCTGTGCCGCTTCCGGTTGCAGCGGATCGTGGCGTCCGACCGGTGGATCACGGTCAAGGTCCCCGGCGCCCGCGTCTCGTGAGTGGTAATGACGGTTAGAACCGTCATTACCACTCACGAGACCGCTGGACGGCGATGTCACGCAGGGTGTGCGAAGGTGACGTCATGGCCACCTCCAGCAGCCGATTCCCCGTGTCCTGGACCACCGTCACGCCGGTCCTCGCCATAGTGGTGCTGACACTGAGCTGGGGCCGCGAGCTGGGCCCGGTCCCGGTGGCCATCGTCGCGATCGCCCTCGGTGCGACCGTGCTGGCCGCGGTCCACCACGCCGAAGTGGTCGCGCACCGCGTCGGGGAACCCTTCGGTTCGCTGGTGCTGGCGATCGCGGTCACGGTCATCGAGGTCGCTTTGATCGTCACGATGATGTCCTCCGGCGGCCCCGAGGCCGGGACGCTGGCCCGCGACACGGTGTTCGCCGCGGTGATGATCACCACGAACGGCATCGTGGGCATCTCGCTCATGGTCGGCGCCCGCCGCTACGGCGAAGCGCACTTCAACCCGGAAGGCAGCGGCGGCGCCCTCGCCACCGTCGCCACGCTCGCGTCGGTCACCCTCGTGCTGCCGACGTTCACCTTCAGCACCCCCGGCCCGGCCTTCAGCGGCACACAGCTCACCTTCGCCGCGATCGCCTCCCTGCTGCTCTACGGCCTCTTCGTGCTCACTCAAACGGTGCGCCACCGAGACTTCTTCTTGCCGGTGGACACCGACGGCTCCATCAAGGAGGAAGTGCACGCCGAGCCGCCGACCGACAAAGCCGCGTTGACCAGTCTCGGGCTGCTCCTCGTCGCGTTGGTCGCCGTGGTCGGACTGGCGAAGGTCGAATCGCCCGCGATCGAGGCGGGGGTCCGCGCGGCCGGTTTCCCGCAGTCGTTCGTCGGTGTCGTGATCGCCCTGCTGGTGCTCCTGCCCGAAACGCTGGCCGCGACGCGGGCCGCGCGGCGCGACCGGATGCAGACGAGCCTCAACCTGGCCTACGGGTCGGCGATCGCGAGCATCGGACTCACCATCCCGGCCATCGCGCTGGCGTCGATCTGGCTGGACGGACCGCTGCTGCTGGGCCTGGGCGCGACCCACATCGTGCTGCTCGCGCTCACGATCGCGGTCAGCGTGCTCACCGTGGTCCCCGGCCGCGCCACCCGCCTGCAGGGCGGCGTACATCTCGTGCTGCTCGCCTCGTTCCTCGTGCTTGCCATCAACCCGTGACACGTTCTCTTCGGACGCTGTTTGTCGGAGGTCACGGGTAATCTCTGCCCCGTGAACGCTCGGGACCGCATCCAAGAACTCGCCGATCAGATCGTCGTCCTTCGCGACGCCTACTACCGGGGCTCGCCGAAGGTGGCCGACGCCGAGTACGACGCGATCGAGGACGAATTGCGGGGGCTCATCGAGGCCAACCCCGAGCTGACCCCGGATCCGAATCCACTCGACCAGGTCGGCGCGCCCGCCGTGCTGCACGCGCCCATCCGGCACTCGCGCCCGATGCTGTCGCTGGAGAAGGCGACCAAACCCGAACAGGTCGCGGCGTTCTTCGCCCGATTCCCCGGCCAGTCGGTGGTGGTCATGCCGAAGCTGGACGGCCTGTCGTTGGCCCTGGTCTACGAGAACGGTCGGCTCGCGCGTGCGGTGACCCGTGGTGACGGGACCACCGGCGACGACGTGACCATGCTGGTGCGGGCGCTGACCGACGGCGTCCCGGACAAGGTCGACGCGCCCGGCCGGGTCGAGGTGCGTGGCGAGGCGGTCATGCTGCGCTCCACCTTCGCCGCCTACAACAAGGCGCATCCGGACAAACCGCTGATCAACCCGCGCAACGCCGCCGCCGGCACGCTGCGCGCCAAGGACCCGGCCACCGTCGCCGAACGACGTCTGCGGTTCTTCGCCTTCGACCTGACCACCGAACCCGACAGTGTGGAAACCGACTTGGACGGCGCGCTGCGGACACTCGGATTCACCGCCGCCGACATGCGCCACTGCGACGACGCCGAGGCGGCGCAAGCCGTCATCACGACCAT
This sequence comes from Amycolatopsis sp. NPDC034160, assembly GCF_055575355.1. Taxonomy (NCBI): domain Bacteria; kingdom Bacillati; phylum Actinomycetota; class Actinomycetes; order Pseudonocardiales; family Pseudonocardiaceae; genus Amycolatopsis; species Amycolatopsis sp. NPDC034160. Next base: position 97,559 of record NZ_JBVISU010000028.1, read on the forward strand.
CGAGCAGCAGCGCAACGAACTCGACTATGACCTCGACGGTGCCGTGCTGCGGCTGGCGGATCGCGACGCCTACGCCGCCGCAGGAACCCGGTCGAGCTCACCTCGTGGCGCGATGGCGTTCAAGTTCGCCGCCGAGGAGAAGACGACCGTGCTCACCGACGTCGTCTGGGATGTCGGAAAGACCGGCAAAATCGCTCCCGTGGCGTGGCTGGAGCCGGTGTTCGTCGGCGGGGGCACGGTCACCCGCGCGACCTTGGCCAATCAAGAGGTCATCCGAGCCCGCGGCATCAAGATCGGCGACACCGTGCTGGTTCGCCGCGCCGGCGACGTCATCCCGTTCGTCGCCGGTGTCCTGGACGCCGCCAAGCGCACCGGCGAGGAGCGCGAGATCGTGCCGCCGTCGGTGTGCCCTTCCTGCGAAGAGCCGTTGACCGAACAGGGCAACAGCCGGGAATTGTTCTGTACCAACCTCGCCTGCCCAGCCCAGACCGTGCGTCGGCTGATCCACTGGTCCTCCCGGGCCGCGGCGGATATCGACGCGATCGGCGGGGTCTGGATCGAGCGGCTCGCCGAGGCCGGGATCCTCGAACACCCATCGGACTTCTACCGGCTCACGAAAGAGCGGCTGCTGGAGTTCGACCGCATCGGCGAAATCTCCGCCACCCGCATGATCGAGTCGATCGACGCGAGCCGGGCCGTCGGTCTGCGCCGGGCGCTGATCGGGCTGGCGATCCCGATGGCCTCCGAGGGTACGGCCGCACGTCTGTGCCGGGCCGGTTTCGGTTCGTTGGAAGCGGTCATCGAGGCAGGCGAGGAAGGACTCGTGGCCGTCGAGGACATCGGCCCCAAGGTGGCCGCTTCGCTGATCGAGCACCTCACCCGGCTGCGTCCCGAACTCGAGCGGCTGCGAGAGGTCGGTGTCTCGCTGGACGTACGCGAAGAGGACCTTCCGCCGGTCGTCGTGGCCGGTGCGCCGCTGGAGGGCAAGACCGTCGTGGTCACCGGGTCGATCAGCGACCCCCGCTCCGGCGAAAAGGTGCCGCGCCCGACCTTCCAGCGGTTGTGCGAGAAGGCCGGCGCGACCACCGCGTCGTCGGTTTCGGCGAATACGGACATGCTCATCACCGGCGCCGACGTCGGGGCGAGCAAGATCACCAAGGCCGAGAAGCTCGAAGTCGAGGTCGTGGACCAGGGTGTGATCTGGCAGCAGCTGATCGCGGCAGGCGTCGTCTAGCCGCTGGCCTGCCCGCGTTTAGTCCTCTAGATGCGGAGGTTCGTGTCACGAACTACCGCATCTAGAGGACTAAACGCTGGGCTTCGTCCGGTACCGAGGGCTCGTCGAGTGCCATTCGAACCCGCCGCCCATCCACCCCCGCAACCCACGCAGGAACCGTTGCAGTTCGACGGAAGGAACCCCGCTCAACTGCTCGTGCGCCGCCTGGAAGTCGCGGACGACGTCGTTGTGCAGTTCGACGGTGATCGCCGTGGCCTCCTCGATCGAGCATTTCCGGTCTCCGGCGATCAGCAGGACCGCGTTGCAGGGCGGCGACTCGTCCTCCAGATCCTTGGCGACCGAATGCACGTCGTTGACGAGCACCGCCGCCGTGCCCGCCTGGATCGCCGCATCGCGGACCCTCGGGTCGTAGTAGAGGTTCGACGTCAGTTCGTAGCCGCCGAGGACGTCGATCAGCGTCATCGAGGTGTAGAAGCTGTCGTGCTGCCGGGCGGCGAGATACTCCCACGCCGGCGGGTATTTGCCGCTGTGGCGCCATGCCGCGTAGGCGGTCCAGCTCACGAACATCGCGAAGGTCGAATAGCAGACACGCTGGACCTGAGCGGCCGTCCCGGCTTGCCGCAGGAAGTCCGTCCCCGAGTTCAGCGCCACGAGAACCCGGTCGTTCCGCAGCGCTTCGTCGAGTTCGCGGCTGAATTCGCCCAGCGATGGCACCGGGTCCATGGCGGCCATCGCCAGCGCGAGCTTCGGCGGCAGTTCCGCCGGGACCGCGCCGAGCGAGGTGTCGTCGGCGTACAGATCGTCCGCCGCCCACCAGGCCGCGTTGAGCCGCGCGGAGATCAGCAGCCGGTCGGGATCCTCGCAGTCCGGGTGGGCGAGCATGACCAGCCTGCCGAAGCCCGCCTTCCCGATCTGCTCGCACTCCTCCTCGTCGAATCCGCACTCACCCGCCCACTCGACCAGCCGCCGGTCGACCTCCGCCGCGAGCGGATCGTTGATCCGTTCGGTGACCGGGCAGTACAGCGGCGGCGCCGACCCGTCACCCCACGGCCGGTACGCGTACCCGGGGTCGAGCCCGGTTGCAGGCCCCGGCGGCAGCGGGGTCTCCGCAGCCGCCGGGGTGTGTGCGAGCCGGGCCGCCAGGCGCGCGGCGGACGTTCCCAGTCCACTCGGCCCGGCCAGAAGCGTGGCCAGAGCGCCATGTTCCGTCATCGCGGTCACTCCGATGGTCTCAGTGAATGCGGGATCAGACGCGGTCCGCTGCGATGAGCAGGTAGTGGAAACTTCCTTCGCGGTAGGCGTCGAGGAACGGTCCCTCGATCCCGGTAGCCACCGACGACTTCGCCCGCAGCTCCCAGTACGGGATCGTGTCCGCCGTCAGGTCCACCACCGAGATCGGCACCAGGTCGTTCGCCGTCATCGCCTTGAAGTACGCGCTGCGCGGATGGATGTTGCAGGTGTAGTGCTGGTCGATCTGCGCGACGGCTTTGGACCGCCCACCGGTCACATCGTTGTAGCACCCGGTGATGGTGACGTAGCGCCCGCCGAACTCCAGCTGCCGCGCATGTTCGGCGAAGAGGTCGTAGAGGTCCACGTACATGGTGCTTTCGTTGTTCCAGATCGCCTTGCGCGAGCCGGTTTCGAAGCCGGTGTCGAGCATGTTGCGGAAGTGGTAGCGCACCTTGTCGGCGACCCCGCGGATCTCCGCCTGGTGATTGGCGAACTCGACCTGCTTCTCCGAGATCGAGATCCCGTCGACGTGACAGCCGAACCGCGCGTTGGCCATGATGCTGGACCCGCCGCGGCCGCAGCCGGCGTCGAGGAGCCGGTCGTCCGGTTCGACGTCCCCGAGGTGATCGAGCAGGACGTCGGCCTGCGCGGTCTCCAAGCGGTGCATCTCGGCGATGATCCGCTCGTCGCGGGTGCTCTCCGGCCCTTCCAGCACCGACCAGTCGACCTCGCCCACCCCGTAGTGGTGGTGATAGAGCCCGTCCACGTCGCCCAGCCGCAGGTTGACCGGATCCTTCTCCTTGTTCCAGTACGACGCCACCGACTTCTGGTATTCGGTGCGCAGAACCTTGGCGGGAGCGGGGGTACGAGCGACTGTCACGTGTGTGGTCCTTTCGCGGGCGTTCAGGTTCGGTGTGGTTCGAGGGGTCACCGCGCGACCTCGACGTTCTCCAGGACGCCGAGCGCGTCGGGCACGAGCACCGCGGCCGAGTAGTAGGTGCTGACCAGGTAAGTGGCCACGGCCTGTTCGGTGATGCCGTCGAACCGCACGTTCAGGCCCGGCTCGTACTCGTCGGGCAGACCGGTCTGGTGCAGCCCGATCACGCCGTTGTCCTCCAGGCCGGTCCGCATGGCGAGGATCGACGACGTACCCGTGTCGGTGATCGGGATCTTGTCGCACGGCAGGAGCGGCACCCCGCGCCACGCGGCGACCACCTTTCCGTCGACCGTGGTGCCCTCCGGATACAGGCCGCGGCGCGTGCATTCCCGGCCGAACGCGGCGATCGCGCGCGGATGGGCGAGGAAGAACTTCGTCTTGCGGCGGCGGCTGACGAGTTCGTCCATGTCGTCGGGTGTCGGCGGGCCCGACCGGGTCTGGAACCGCGATTTCAGGTCGGCGTTGTGCAGCAGGCCGAACTCGCGATTGTTGATCAGGTCGTGCTCCTGCCGCTCCCGCAGCGCCTCCACGGTCAGCCGGAGTTGCTCGGCGAACTGGTCCATCGGCCCGTTGTAGAGATCGGTCACCCGCGTGTGCACGCGCAGCGACGTCTGGGCGACGGCCAGGTCGTACTCGCGCGGCGTGGTCTCGTAGTCGACGAACGTGCCCGGCAGCGGTGGCTCGCCGTCGTGCCCGGACGACATCCCGATCTCCGCCTCGCCCTTGGCGTTCTGGGGTTTGGTGCCCTGCGCCAGCATGTCCTGCACGTGGCGGCGCATCGCCTCGGACCGGCCGTTGAGGTCGGCGAAGTCTTCGGAGCGCAGGGTCAACACGATCACCGGGGTGATGGCCTTGACCGTGTACGGCCAGTTCCGCTCGATCCCGGCGAGCATCTCCTCGCCGAAATGATCACCGTCGGCCATGCTCCCGATGGTCGACTCGCCACCGTACTCACCCGGCGCCACCTTGGCGACCTTGCCGTGCGCGACCAATACGACCTCGTCGAGCGGGGTGCCGTGGCCGACGATCGTGTCGCCGGGCCGGTACTCGTGCTGCACAAAGCGATCGGCGAGCGCGGTGAGCGTGTCCTCGTCGTCGAAACCCCGCAGCAGCGCCAGTTCCGCCAGTTCCTGCGGGACGACCCGGACCTCGGTGCCGACGTTGGTGAAGCTCACCCGCCCGTCACCGATGGCGTAGGTCAGCCGCCGGTTGACCCGGAAGGTGCCGCCTTTCGTTTCGACCCAAGGCAGCAGCTTCAGCAGCCAGCGCGGCGTGATGCTCTGCATCTGCGGCCGCGTCTTGGTGGTCGTCGTCAGGTTCCGCGCGGCCGCGGGGCCGAGACTCAGCCGCCGGTCGGCCTCCGGCGTAGTGGCCGTCATCCTTCGCGGCCGAGTTCGGCGGCTTCGAGCACGGCCAGCGCGTCCGGCACGAGCACGGCGGCGGAGTAGTACGTGCTGACGAGGTAGGAGATGATCGCCTGCTCCGAGATTCCCATGAAGCGGACGTTCAGGCCCGGCTCGTACTCGTCGGGCAGGCCGATCTGGCGCAGGCCGACCACGCCCTGGTTCTTTTCGCCGGTGCGCATCAGCAGCACAGAACTGGTGTTGCTCCGGCCCACCGGGATCTTGTTGCACGGCAGGATCGGGACGCCGCGCCAGGACGGCACCTTGTGCCCGCCGAGGTCGGCGCCGGTGGGATAGATACCGCGTTTGCTGCACTCGCGGCTGAACGCGGCGATCGTGCGCGGATGCGCGAGGAAGAAGCCGGGCTCCTTCCACACCAGCGCGAGCAGGTCGTCGAAGTCGTCCGGGGTCGGCGGGCCGGTGCGCGTGGCGATCCGCTGGGTGAAGTCGGCGTTGTGCAGCAGGCCGAAGTCCGAGTTGTTGATCATCTCGTGTTCTTGCCGCTCACGCAGCGCCTCGATGGTCAGGCGGAGCTGCTGCTCGGTCTGGTCCATCGGCTGGTTGTAGAGGTCGGAGACCCGGCTGTGCACCCGCAGCACGGTCTGGGCGACGCTCAGTTCGTATTCGCGCGGCGAGGTCTCGTAGTCGACGAACGTGCCCGGTAGTAGCGGCTCGCCGTCGTGGCCGGAGGAGATGTCGATCTCGGCCTCGCCGAAGTCGTTGGACCGTCCGGTGTCCTGCGACGCCAGCTCGATCTGCGCCTGCAGTGATTCGGACTGCTCCAGGATCTGCTCGAAGGCCTGGCGGCTCAGCGTCAGCACGGTGCAGGCGGTGGCCGCCTTGGCGGTGAACTCCCAGATACCGTCACCGGCGACGAGTGCCTGCGCGCCGAAGTAGTCGCCATCCTTGACCACGCCGAGCGCGGTCTCCTCGCCGTAAGGGCCGGGGCCGGTTTTGGTGATCTTGCCGTGCGCGATGAGATAGACCCGGTCGGCGCGATGCCCGAACTCGACGAGTACGTCGCCGGCGGCCACCTCCTGCTGTTCGAAGCGGCGGGCGAGTTCGGCGAGAACTTCTTCGTCGTCGTAACCCTTGAGCGGCTTCAGTTCCCCGAGTTCCGCCGGGATGACGGTCACTTCGGTCCCGACCTTCGAGAACGTCACCCGTCCGTCGCCGACCGCGTAATTGAGCCGCCGGTTGACCCGATAAGCGCCACCGTTGACCTGAACCCATTCGAGCATCTTCAGCAGCCAGCGAGACGAAATGCCCTGCATCTGCGGGACGGTTTTGGTCGTGGTCGCCAGGTTGCGCGCGGCGGCCCGACCCAAACTCAGCTGCGGATTTCCCGGCCCCTGGACACCTTCGGCGGAAGTGTCCGATTCGGTCACGGTCACAGCAAGGTCCACCCTTCGATAGTCATGCGAACAAACAAGATCCACAAACCGCGGAGTGCCGGTATTCCCCGAGGTGACGGCCCCGCAGGGATCAACATAGCAAGGTGTTTTGCCCGCACAAGCGCACTTTCGGGTAATGAGGAAAGGCCACCCGAATGCCGGTTTCGACATTGCCGTCGAAGCCTTTTGGCAATGTGACCGGGCAAATGAAAATACTCACACAATCGGTCCAGTACTTGTTCTGAGGTGTTATGCGAAGCTGCCGCGAAACTCCCTGCGGCGCCGACGATGCGGCCGTTGGAGTGAGCAGGACGATCACTTTCGGGTCGCCTCTCCGCGCAGGCTCGACGGCGACTTGACAGACCGCGACGAAACAGAGGGTCGCGTCCGGACACCCCGTCGTGTAAGTCACTCCCGGGCGACCACCGTGCCCTGAGTACGCACGGGTCATAGTTCAGTCCTTGCTGATAGGTCAGCCGAAGCTGTACTGTCCTGGCTGTGCTGACGTGTGAAACCCACGGTGCCGCGCTCGCCCGGCTGGGCCGTGCCCTCGCCGACCCGAACCGGTGCAAGATCCTGGTCGCCCTGCTCGACGGCGTGAGCTACCCCGGTCAACTGGCGGGACAACTCGGTCTGAGCCGGTCCAACGTGTCGAACCATCTCGCCTGCCTGCGGGGCTGCGGACTAGTCGTGGCCACCTACGAAGGCCGCCAGGTCCGCTACGCGCTGGCCGACGAGCATCTTGCCCGCGCACTCCGTGAACTGGTGCAGGTCGTGCTCGCCGTCGACACGGCCGAGCCCTGCGTCGACGACGACACCAGCCTCCGGGTGCTCCGATGACCGAGCGCGCTCTTCCCCGCGAGACCGGCGGCTGCACGGATGGCTGCTGCACCACGACGTCCACGGTCGACCCGGATCGGCGCGCCCAGCTGTCGCGCCGGGTGCGGCTCCTGGTCGGGGCGACGATCACCTACAACGTCATCGAGGCCATCGTGGCCATCTCGGCCGGCACCATGGCCTCCTCGACCGCGTTGATCGGCTTCGGGCTGGACTCGGTCATCGAAGTCGCCTCCGCCACCGCGGTCGCCTGGCAGTTCTCCGGCGCGGACCCTGAAGCCCGTGAACGCACCACGCTCAAGGTCATCGCGGTGTCCTTCTTCGCGTTGGCCGCCTACGTCACCGTCGAGTCCGTACGCACCCTGTTCGGCGCCGACCAGGCCGAGCACTCCACCGTCGGCATCGTGCTGGCGGCGATCTCGCTGGTCGTGATGCCGTTCCTGTCGCTCGCCCAGCGCCGCGCCGGACGCGAACTCGGCTCCGCGAGTGCCGTCGCCGACTCCAAACAGACGTTGCTCTGCACCTATCTTTCCGGTGTGCTGCTCGTCGGGTTGCTGCTGAACAGCCTCCTCGGCTGGTACTGGGCGGATCCGCTGGTCGCGCTCGTCATCGCCGCCGTCGCGCTCAAGGAAGGTCGCGAAGCCTGGCGCGGCGAGCACTGCTGCTGAAAGGAGCGCCATGACCCGGTCCGCCGATCGCCGCACCAGGTGGAATCGCTACTGGGACGGCAAATCCCAGGGATACGACCGGGAAATGCAGTTTCTCGACCGGAAGCTCTTCGGTGATTCCCGGGCATGGGCCTGTGGCCAGGCCACCGGCGACGTCCTCGAGGTCGCCGTCGGGACCGGGCTGAACCTGCCGCTCTATCCCGACGGCGTCACCCTCACCGGCGTCGACCTCAGCGACGGCATGCTCGCCATCGCCCGCGGCCGCGCCGAACGCCTCGGCCACCCGGTGACGCTCCGGCGGGCCGACGCCCACGACCTGCCCTTTGAGAACGGTTCGTTCGACACCGTGCTCTGCACGCTCGGGCTCTGTGCCATCCCGGATCACGACAGGGCGTTGCGGGAAATGGCCCGTGTCCTCCGGCCAGGTGGACGGCTCATCCTGCTCGACCACATCGCGAGTTCGTCGCGTGCGATCCGCGGCCTGCATTGAGCCTTTTCCATCTTGGTTAGCTGAGGCTGTATTCGAGGGTGAGGATGGCTTTGGCTAGTGCGGTGACGCGGTGGGTGCTGGTGCGGACG
>NZ_JBVISU010000029.1:0-105182 GCF_055575355.1 Amycolatopsis sp. NPDC034160
TGCTCGTGTCGCGAAAGCCACTTTCAGGACATGTGATGTCCCGAAAGTGGCTTTCGCGACACCTTCGGCACGCCACCGCCCAGTGCCGAAGCCTGCTGCCCAACGTCTCACAGGCCCTCCCGACCACCACACCTTTGCCTTACCCCTCAACAGAGCCCGAATCGCCACTCACGAGACGGCGAGCGCCTCGATCACGTACTTCGTGGCCTCGGCGAGCAGCGCCTCGTCGTAGGGGGCGTCCTTGGCCGCCTTGCTCGACATGATCGCCACGACCATCGGCGCCTTGTCCGGCGGCCACACGATCGCGAAGTCGTTCATCGTGCCGTAGTCACCGGTCCCGGTCTTGTCGGCCACGGTCCAGCCGGCAGGCAGGCCCGCCCGGATCCGCTGGGCACCGGTGACGTTGCGCTGGAGCAGATCGCGGAGGAAGGCGCGTTTGTCGGCCGTCAGCGCGTCGCCCAGGACGATCTTCTGATAGTCGATCCCCAACGCCCGGGGGGTCGTGGTGTCGCGCGGATCGCCGGGGGTGGCCTCGGTGATCGCCGGTTCGACCCGGTCCATCCGCGTGACGGTGTCCCCGAGGCCACGGGCGAAGGCCGTGAGCTCCGCGGGTCCGCCGAGATCTCGCAGCAGCAGGTTGCCCGCGGTCCCGTCGCTGAACCGGACGGCGGCGTCGCACAGCTGGCGGATCGTCATGCCGGTGGCCACGTGCTGCCCGGTGACCGGGGCGTGCTTCATCAGGTCGCGCCGCGCATAGGTGACCCGGGTTTCCAAGTGCGACAACGGATTGCGCTGCAGGACCGCGGCGGCCGCGACCCCTTTGAACGTCGAACAGAACGCGAACCGCTCGTCGGCGCGGTGTTCGACCGTGCCGCCGCTCCCGCTGTCGAGCGCGTACACGCCGAGCCTGGCGTCGAACTTCTTCTCCAGCTCCAGCAATCGGTCGTGGTGCTGCCGAGCGGTCGAAGGCGGCGGCGGTGCGGGAACCGACGACGGCGCGGGCGGCGTCCCTCGAGTGCACGCGGCCAGCGGTACGAGGACCGCCATCCCCAGCAACCCACGACGGGTGACGGCCGGACCCGGCGATGTCATCGTGATCCCTCCCCCTGATCACCTCGAACATAGCAACTTCCTGACCATCGCCGGATCGGCCAAGCGGCCGACCCCCTGCCCTCCGATGCCCCGGGAGTGTGCCTTCCCCCACTCGACCGGGCCACCATCCTGGTTACCGACGGGTAACCGGGGCTAGGGTGCGGTCAGGACTACCTCTACTTCAGGAGCATTCGTGGCCGCAGGAGCAACACCGCTCGCGCCGAACGCGCGGTCGGTACGCAATGTCGCCTTCGTCGAAGGGGTGCGGACGCCCTTCGGCAAGGCAGGCGAAAAGGGCATGTACGCCGGCACCCGTGCCGACGACCTCGTCGTCAACGCCATCCGTGAACTGCTGCGGCGGCATCCCGAGCTGCCGCCCGAGCGCGTCGACGAGGTGGCGATCGCCGCCACCACCCAGATCGGGGACCAGGGCCTGACCATCGGCCGCACCGCCGCGCTGCTGGCGGGCCTGCCGAAGTCGGTGCCCGGTTTCGCGCTGGACCGCATGTGCGCCGGTGCGATGACCGCCGTCACCACCACCGCGAGCGGAATCGGCTTCGGCGCCTACGACATCGCCATCGCCGGCGGCGTCGAGCACATGGGCCGCCACCCGATGGGCGAGGGCGTCGACCCGAACCCGCGCATCATCGCCGACAAGCTCGTCGACCCGACGGCGCTCGTGATGGGCCAGACCGCGGAGAACCTGCACGACCGGTTCCCCGAGATCACCAAGCAGCGCACCGACGCGTACGCCGCGCGCAGCCAGGAGAAGTACGCCGAAGCCGTGAAGACCGGCAAGATCGGCCCCGAGCTGGTCCCGGTCGCCACCCGTTCGAAGGAACTGGGCTGGGGGCTGGCGACCGAGGACGAGCCGCCGCGCCCGGGTACCACGGTCGAGCAGCTCGCCGGGCTGAAGACGCCGTTCCGGCCGCACGGCCGGATCACGGCGGGCAACGCGGCCGGCCTCAACGACGGCGCCACCGCCGCACTGCTCGCCGACGAGGACACCGCCCGCGAACTCGGCTTGCCGATCGGCATGCGGCTCGTCGGCTACTCCTTCGCCGGTGTCGAGCCGGAGGTCATGGGCATCGGCCCGGTGCCGGCCACCGAGAAGCTGTTCAAGCGCACCGGCCTGTCGATCGACGACATCGGCCTGTTCGAGATCAACGAGGCGTTCGCCGTCCAGGTGCTCGCCTTCCTCGACCACTTCGGCATCGCCGACGACGACCCGCGCGTCAACCAGTGGGGTGGCGCGATCGCCTGCGGTCACCCGCTCGCGTCGTCCGGCGTCCCGGCACTGTGATCTGGGAGAACCCGGCCTACAACGGCTCCGAGGGGGCGAAGTAATGACTTTCACCGCTGAGCAGGCGAAAGCCGCCTTCCCCGACGAGGTCGTCACGAACGCGGTCACGCGTCTGGTGAAGGTGCCCGGCCTGGACAAGCCGGTCGCCCTGATCACCTTGGACAACGGCCACGACCACACCCGGCCGAACACCTTCGGCCCGCAGGGTCTGGTGAGCCTCAACGCCGCGATCGACGCCGCCTTCGCGGCCGGTCCCGCGGCGATCGCGGTCACCGGGAAGCCGTTCATCTTCGCCGTCGGCGCCGATCTTTCCGGCGTCGAAGCGGTCGCGGATCCCGCGCTGGCGCGGGAAATCGCGCAGACGGGACACGACGTGTTCCGCCGTCTCACCGAGACCGAGATCCCGACGTTCGGGTTCATCAACGGCGCGGTGATGGGCGGCGGGCTCGAACTCGCGCTCTCCTGCCACTACCGCACGCTGTCGGAGAACACCGCCGCGATCGCGTTCCCCGAGGTCTTCCTCGGCCTGTTCCCGGGCTGGGGCGGTACGCAGCTGCTGCCGAATCTGATCGGGCCGGACGCCGCGGTCACCGTGATCATCGAGAACGCGCTGGCGCAGAACAAGATGCTCAAGGTCGCGCAGGCGGCGGAGCTCGGCATCGTCGACGAGGTCTTCGGTTCGGCCGACTACCTCGAGCAGTCCCTGCTGTGGCTGGCGAAGGTCGTCAACGGCGAGCTCACCCCCGCCCGCCGCGAGATCGACCGCGGGGCGGGCTGGGATGCCGCGATCGCCCGCGCCAAGTCCATTGTGGACGGCCGGACGAAGGGTGCGTCCCCCGGCGCGACCAAGGCCGTCGAACTGCTGGAGCTGGCGCGCGAGAACGACCTGGACCGCGGCTACGCGGCCGAGACCGACGGGCTCGCCGAGCTGCTCATGGACGACACGCTGCGCGCCGGGCTGTACTCGTTCAACCTGGTCAACAAGCGGGCGAAGCGGCCGGCCGGTGCGCCGGACAAGTCCTTGGCGCGCAAGGTGAACAAGGTCGGCATCGTCGGCGCGGGCCTGATGGCCAGCCAGATGGCGCTGCTGTTCGTCCGCCGTCTCAAGGTGCCGGTGGTGCTCACCGACGTCGACCAGGAACGGGTCGACAAGGGTGTGTCCTATGTGCACGGTGAGATCGACAAGCTGCTGACCAAGAAGCGGGTCTCGCCGGACGGCGCCAACCGGCTGAAGGCACTCGTCACCGGCTCACTCGACAAATCCGCCTTCGCCGACGCCGACTTCGTGATCGAAGCGGTGTTCGAGGAACTGGGCGTCAAGCAGAAGGTCTTCGCCGACCTGGAGCAGTACGTCTCCCCCGAGGCGATCCTGGCGACGAACACCTCGTCGCTGTCGATCACCGCGATGGCGTCGCAGCTCAAGCACCCGGAGCGCGTGGTCGGGTTCCACTTCTTCAACCCGGTCGCGGTGATGCCGCTGCTGGAGATCGTCCGCGCGGAGAAGACCGACGACGCCACCCTGGCCACCGCGTTCGCGCTGGGCAAGCAGCTCAAGAAGTCGAGTGTGCTGGTCAAGGACGCGTCCGCGTTCGTGGTCAACCGGCTGCTGCTGCGGTTCCTCGGCGAGGTGCTGGTGACCGTCGACGAGGGCACGCCGTTCGAGGTCGCGGACAAGGCACTCGAACCGCTGGGCCTGCCGATGACGCCGCTGACGCTGATGCAGCTGGTCGGCCCGGCGATCGCCCTGCACGTCGGGGAAACCCTGCACGAGGCGTTCCCGGAACGGTTCACCGTCAGCGAGAACCTCGACCGCTTCGTCAAGGCGGGCAAGAAGGGCGTCTGGCAGTGGGACGACAAGGGCAACGCCACCGTCGATCCCGAGGTCGCGGAACTCTGGCAGCGCGGCGACTCGCCGTCGACGTCCGAGCAGGTGCGTGACCGCGCGCTGGCCGCGATCGCCGAGGAGATCCGGTTCATGCTCGACGAGGGCGTGGTCGCCGAGGCGCAGGACATCGACCTGTGCCTGATCCTCGGTGCGGGCTGGCCGTTCTGGCTCGGCGGCATCACGCCGTACCTGGACCGGGCCGGGGTGTCCGAAAAGGTCAACGGCAAGCCGTTCCTGGCCCCGGGTGTGGCGAGCGTTCCGCTCTCCTGACCTTCGACCGAAGAGCCACCGTCGGCGACCTCCTGATCGCCGACGGTGGCTTTTCGCGTATTTCGCCGACTTTGTGGCGCGTGCGTGCGATTTCCGGAACACTCACCCGCACCTGGGTTTCCAGGTACTGGGGAAGAGAACACTGGGAGGAAACGATGAAGAACATCGTCGTGCGCGTGGGCCTGGGAGCCGGCGCGGCGGTTCTGGGAATGCTGCTCGGAGCGGGTGTGGCGAGCGCTGACGACAGCGTCCGCATCACCGGCGACGAGACCGGCAGCGTCCGGATCACCGGAGTGGACAACCGCGACTTCGGCGTGAGCCCGGCCAACCGGGACTTCTAGCCGAGAGGCCCGGCTCCCCCCTGCCATCCTCGGGGAGCCGGGTCTTCAGCGTTCGCCGTCCGGCGGACAAGGCGGGAGCGGGGTCTTCATCTGCTCGGCGATCCGCGCGGGATCGAGCACGTCGACCTTCTTCGCCTCGGGGAAGCGTTGTCGCAGCTCTTTCGCCCAGGCTTCGGCATCGGTTCCGGCGACCGGCACGAGGTGCACGCCCGCCGAGAGGGTCTCCGGCCTCACCACCTTCAGCAGTTCCGGACTGTTCGCGAAGAGCTTCTTGAATCGCTCGTACGCCTGTTCCCGGGTTTCGGTCAGCACTCGGCGGGCTTTCTGATCGTCTCGAAGCGCCTGAGCGACGAGGGTCATGCCTTCGTCGGTCTCCAGGTAAACGAGCAGATGGATCCCGCAGAACTCCCGCTTTCCCAGCGGGACGGGCACCGTGTCCCGCGGCAACGCCGCCGGGGCGGGCGGCGGGGCGGGCGGCGGCGTGACCCGGTTCAGGACGACGACGGCCGTCGTCACGACAGCGGCGAGGACCAGGAGCGCGACGGCTCCGGCCACCCAGAGCCACCGCCGTGGCGCCAAGGGTGCCCGTTTCGGTTCGTCCACAGGGACAATCATCACACGGCGCCGTGCGTTGGTCCTCCGGAAACCGCTCGTTCAACGAGGCTCTCTAGCGTGCCGCCGGTGAACAGCGAAAAGCCCGGCGTGGACCGCCGCGGATTCCTCAAGCGCGCGGGTCTCGTTTCCGCGGTGGCCGCGGGCGCGCCGCTCGCCGCCACCGCACCGGCGGACGCCCTCGACCTGGACCTCGATCTCGACATCGATGTCGCCCGCCTCTTCGGCCGGGACCGCTACCGATGGCTGGTGGGCGATCACCACATCCACACCCAGTACTCCTACGACGCGATGTACACAGTGGACGGAATCGCCGACGCCGCCCGCCGTCACGGCGCGGACTGGGCGGTGATCACCGATCACGGCCATGCCGCGCACGAGAAGTCTTCGGTGGAACGGACGGACGCCGCGATCAGGGCGGCGCAGCGCGAGCATCGCGATCTCCTGCTGTGGCAGGGCATGGAGTGGAACGTGCCGGGCGCCGAGCACGCGACGCTGTTCTTCCAGGCAGGCGCGGACCAGGCGGCGAAACTGCGGGAGTTCGAGCGCGCCTTCGACTGGCGACTGACCGGCACCGAGCCCGGCACGCCGTCGAACGAGGCACTGGCCGTCGCGGCGATCCGCTGGCTCGCGGACGAGGAACGCGCGCGGCGGATCCACGCGCCGGTGGTGGTGATCAACCACCCGCTGCGCAACGGCCGGATCGCCCCGCACGAGATCCGGGCGCTGCGTGACGCCGCGCCCGGCATCGTCATCGGGATGGAAGGCGCGCCGGGCGCGCAGGCCGACGGTTTCCCGAAACCGCTCGGGAGCGGCGGTGGCGCACGTGGCGGGTATGGCAACTCCCCCGGCTCGAACTCGTGGCCGGGCTTCCCGGAGGCGGCCTACCGCACCTACGGCGGCTTCGACTGGAGCACCGCGACCGTCGGCGGGCTGTGGGATTCCCTGCTCGCCGAAGGAAAGCCGTGGTGGATCACCAGCAACTCCGACTCCCACTACAACCGCGGTGACACGCTCGTGCGGCCCGGCGTCCCCGACGGGTACTACGACGAGCACGGCAACTACCCGGACCCGATCGACACCGGCGTCCCGCAGACTCTGCCCCCGTACGCGGACTTCGCCCCCGCCGAGTTCAGCCGGACCGTCGTCGGCGTGACCCGCAAGAGCCACGAAGGGGTGCTGGAGGGTCTGCGCGCCGGCCGCGTCTGGGTGGTCCACGGCGGGCTGGCACAGGAACTGGAGTTCGGCGCGTACAGCGGCTGGAGCTCGGCCACCATGGGCGGAAGGCTGCGTGTCCGGCGCGGGGACGACGTCACGGTCGTGGTCTCGGCGCGGCTCGCGGCCCGGCCGAACGGCGGCGGCGCGATCCCCCGGCTCGCCCGGCTCGATCTCATCGCGCGACCGGTCACCGGCCCCGCGGCCGACCCCGACACCCAGACGGCTCCCGGCACCCGGGTGGCGCGGTCCTTCGAACCGCGATGGGCGCCCGGGCGGCGGGTCGCCTTCCGGCACACCTTCCGCGACGTGCGTGAGTCGTTCTTCGTGCGGACCCGCGGCACGGACGGCCAGAAACACGTGCCCGGCGGCATCGAGCCGAGCGCCGACGTCATCGGGCGATCCAACCCGTTCGAGGACCTGTGGCTCTACGGCAATCCGGTCTTCGTGGACGTCCGGTAGGCGTAGGGTTCGCCCATGCTTTCACTGAGCAGGAGACTGCTCGTGCGTTCGCTCATGGCCGCCCTCCGGTTCCTGCTCGGTCTTCCCGAACCTCTGCTGCGTCTGGTCGCCGGCCGCCCCGTCCGCCTGGACGGGCAGCGGCTGGCGACCAGTTCGCAGGTGCTGATCAAAATGTCCAAATTGGCGCCGTTCGACTATCCGCACCGCAACGGGAGCGTCGGACGGGCGCGGGCCGAACTGAACCAGGCCGGGGAGCTGGCGGGCGCCGGCATCGGCGGGGACGTCCGCCAGTCCGATCACGTCTTCACCGGTCCCGCCGGGCCGGTGCGGATCCGGCTCTACGTACCGGCGGACACCGCCTCGCCGGGTCCGGCGCTGATGTTCTTCCACGGCGGCGGCTTCGTGCTCGGCGGGATCGAGACCCATGAGGGAGCGTGCCGCTACCTCGCCGAAGAGGCCGGGATGCGGGTGGTCTCGGTCGACTACCGGCTCGCTCCGGAACACCCGTTCCCCGCCGCCGTCGAGGACGGCATCGCCGCCTTCGCCCATATCCACGCGAACGCCGGCCGCTACGGCCTCGACCCGGCACGGCTCGCTGTCGGCGGGGACAGTTCCGGCGGCAACCTCGCCGCCGTCGTCGCGCACGCGGGCGCCCGCGGCGAGGTCGAGCGGCCCGTGTTCAGCCTCCTGCTGAACCCGGCGACCGACGCGTTCGGCACGCATCCATCCCATGAACTGTTCGGCCTCGGGTTCCGGCTCGACACCGAGGAACGTGCTTGGTACCGCGACCGCTACCTCTCCGACGAGGCGCTTTACCGCGACCCGCGCGCGTCGGTGCTGTACGACGAACACGTCGCGGGCCTGCCGCCCACCTACATCGCGACGTCGGGCTTCGATCCCTTGCGTGACGAAGGGGAGGCCTACGCCCGGAAACTGGCCGACGCCGGTGTCCCGGTGATCCACCGGAGGCATCCCGGGCAGCTGCACGGATTCGCGAGCCGGGCGGGGGTCGATCCGTCGGCCCGGCAAGCCCTGCTGCACGCGGCCGGGGTCCTCCGCGCGGGATTGGCCCTCGCTCACCGCGTTTAGAGGACTGAACGCGGTGAGCGAGGAGCTCAAGAAAGCGTGTCCGGGTCCGGCCCCAGCCGCTTCCCCTGCTCCAAGGTCGCGATCGCGGCGCCGTCATGCGCGTCGAGCGCGAAGTCGAAGACATCCATGTTCTCCGCGATCCGCTGCGGCGTCACGGACTTCGGGATCACCAGGTGGTTCATCTCGATATGCCAGCGCAGCACGACCTGCGCCGGTGTCTTGCCGTGCTTTTTCGCGATCGTGGTGATCTTCTCGTCGCTGAGCAGGTCCCCGCCGCGCGCCAGCGGACCCCATGCCTCGGTGACGATCTCGTGCTTCTCGTGGAAATTCCGGAGCAGCGGCTGCTGCAGCCACGGATGGCACTCGATCTGGTTCACCGCCGGCACCGTCCCGGTCTCCTCGATCAGCCGCTCCAGATGCGGGATCTGGAAGTTCGAGACGCCGATCGCCTTCGCCCGGCCGTCGGAGGCGATCTTTTCCAGCGCCCGCCACGTTTCCACGTACTTGTCCTGTGCTGGAAGCGGCCAGTGGATCAGGTACAGATCGACATACTCGAGACCGAGTTCGCGAAGGCTGGTGTCGAAGGCGCGCAACGCCGAGTCGTAGCCGTGTTCGGTGTTCCACAGTTTCGTGGTGACGAACAGTTCTTCCCGCGGCAGCCCGCTGCTGCGGACGGCCTCGCCGACACCCCGCTCGTTGGCGTACAGGGTCGCCGTGTCGATGGCGCGGTAACCGGCCTCGATAGCGGTGCGGACCGCGCCGACGACCTCGTCGTCACCGATCTTGTACACCCCGAAGCCGAGCTGGGGCAGGGACGTTCCATTGTTCAACCTGATAGTGGGGACCATCCTTGAACCGTAACCCCGGCGGCGGGTCAAGGCAGGGCGGGCAGGTGGACGGTCACCGAAAGACCGCCGCCCACAACGGGTTCCGCGGACACCGTGCCACCGTGGGCGTCGACGGCGGCCCGCACGATCGACAGCCCCAGCCCGGCGCCGGTGCGGGCGGTCCGCGCGACGCCCGCGCGGCGGAACGGTTCGAACAGCTCGGGTACCGCGGCCGGGTCGAGCAGGCCGCCGGACGAACGCACCCGCAGCACCGACCACTGTGGACCGGCCTGGGTGACGACGTCCAGCCAGCCGCCGTCGACGTTGTGCCGCACCGCGTTCTCCAGCAGGTTGCCCGCGATCCGTTCCAGCAGCGCGGGATCACCGAACGTCGGCGCGCCGGGGGTGGCGAATTCGGCGCGGATACCGCGTTTCTCCGCTTCGGCCCGCACCGCCCGCCAAGCACTCGCGACGATCACCGCGAGATCGACCGGTTCCCTGGCCGCCAATCCCGCCCCGTCCGTGCGCGCGAGCAGCAGCAGCGAGCCGACCAGCCGCTCGGCCCGTTCGGTCGCGTCGCGGACCACCTCGGCCATCCGCCGCAGTTCGGCTTCGTCGGCGTTCTCGTCGGACAGGGTGACGTCGAGTTCGGTGCGGATGACCGCGAGCGGCGTCCGCAGTTCGTGGCTGGCGTTCGCGACGAAATGCCGTTGCGCGTCGAACGCGGCCTGCAGCCGGTCGAGCATGTCGTCGAAGGTCTCGGCCAGTTCGGCGAGTTCGTCCTTGGTGCGGACCTCACCGATCCGCTCCCCCATCGACTCGATCGACAGACGCCTCGCCGTGCCGGTGATCTCACGCAGCGGCCGCAGGACCCGCGCGGTGAACGTCCACGCGAGGATCCCCGCCGCCAGCACGACGAAACAGAACGCGACCGCGCCGAACAGCAGCACCCGGTTCCGGGAGTACACCCGCAGATGCTCGGTGACGGCGGAGGCGTCGACCTCGATCCCGTCGACCCGCACCGTGGTACCCGGCGGCAGTCGCGGAACGGCGGAGACCGCGTCGCCGACCAGATTCCAGGTCAGCCAGAGCAACAGGAGGCTGACCAGCGCCACCAGCCCGGTCGCGAGCAGCGTGACCCGCGCACGCAGGCTACGGGCGCCGGACCGGTTCACCCGCGTGCGGTCCCCTGCTCCGGCACGCGATACCCGGAGCCGACGACCGTCTCGATGATCCCCGGCTCGCCGAGTTTCTTCCGCAACGTCATCACGGTGACCCGGACGGTGGTGGTGAACGGATCGGCGTTCTCGTCCCACACGCGTTCGAGCAGTTCCTCGCTGCTGACCACCGAACCGGCGGCCGACAGCAGCACCTCCAGCACGCCGAACTCCTTGCGGGTCAGCTCGATCGGCCCGCTCGCGCGGCGGACGGTCCGCCGCGCCGGATCCAGTTCGACGTCGCCCGAGGTCAGCAACGGCGGCGCGGCCGGGGTCGCGCGACGGCCCAGCGCCCGCACCCGCGCGACCAGTTCGGGGAACGCGAACGGCTTGGCGAGATAGTCGTCGGCACCGAGGGAAAGCCCGTCGACACGGTCCGACACGGAACTGCTCGCGGTCAGCATCAGCACGCGGGTCAGCTCGCCGGACGCGACGATCTCGCGGCACAGGTCGTCACCGGACATGCCGGGCAGGTCGCGGTCGAGCAGTACGACGTCATACCGGGTGACGGCGGCCTTCTCGTGCCCGTCGTCCCCGGTGAGCGCGATGTCCACCGCCATCCCCTCGCGCCGCAGGCCGCGTGCGATCGCGTCGGCGAGGGGTTCTTCGTCTTCGACTACCAGTATTCGCACGAGCCCACGTTGCCACATTTACCTGAGAGTGACCTTATTGGACTCGTGAGTGGTAATGACGGTTCTAACCGTCATTACCACTCACGAGCCGCAACGCTCACCCGCACCCTTACGCCCAGCGCAACGCGAACCAGAGGCGCATCCGGACCTCCGGATCCGCCAGGTCCACCCCCAGCGCCCGTTCGATCTGGCCGATCCGGTGCCGGACGCTGTTGCGGTGCACCCCCAGTTCGGCGGCCGTCCGGTCCCAGCCGCCGTGGTGCGCGAGCCAGGTCCGCAGCGTGTCGACCAGTTCGCGGTCACCTTTCTCATCGAGTTCGCGCAGCGGCGCCAGCGCTTGGGCGGCGAATCCGGCCGCCGCGTCCGGGGCGATCAGCGCGTCCAGGCCGAGCCCGGACGCCTCCGCCACCACCGGCCGTTCCAGTGCGGCGGCCCGCCGCAGCAGCGACTCCACCTCGGTGGCCGCCGCGCGGAGCCGCTCGGGCGGAACAGGCGAACTCACCACCGCGAGCCAGCCATCGGCACGGAGCCGGTCGAGGTCCTCGATGTCGGGCGCCTCACCCACGATCGCGGTGAAGCGCGGTCCGGGCAGCAGCCGTACCAGCGGGGTGTCGAGCCGCGCGCGCAGCCAGTCGTAACGCGCGGCGACCTCGTTCGGCCCCCGGCGGTAGGCGATCCCGGCGACCAGGCGGCGTTCGTCCGCGCCGAGCACGCCGGTTTCGCCCAGCAGCAACGCGGTCGCGGTGGCGCCCAGTCCGGCCGCGTCCGAACCCGCTCGGCCCGCCAGTCCGAGCAGCGCCGCCCCGACCGAGAGGATCGAGCGGTCCGCGCCGTCGAACCGGGCGGCGCGGCCGACCACGACCAGATGCGACGCCGTCGCCTGCGGGTACACCGGTTGCGCGACGACGTGCGTGCCGTCGGCCAGTTCCGTGGTCGCGCTGCGGATGCCCCGGCCCGACCGCAACGTGGCGAGCAGCTCCCCGATCTCCGGCGGCAACGGTGACGGCGCTCCGTGATCGGCGGCGAGGACGTCGCCGACGCCGACCAGCGCCACCCACGCCCGTAGCCGCCCGGCCAGCGCGCTCGCCAGTTCGCCGAGTCCCTCACCGGCCGCTCTGGTCAGCGCCTCGCGGGCGGCCGCGATCCGCCGCTGCTCCCGCTGTCCCGCCTCCGCCAGCGCGACCGACACCGCCCGGCTGATCGCCAGGAAGGGCGTCCGCGGCGGGACGATCAGCAGCGGCAGTCCGTGCCGCGCGCACGCCGACCGCAACGGCGGCGGCAGCGTCTCGTGCGTGCCGGGCGTGAGCCCGAATCCCAGCGCGGAGATCCCGCTGCCGGCCAGCCGCCGGACGTAGCGGTCGATCTCGGCGGGTTCCACCGGAAGGTTCACCCCGGCGGTCAGCAGCAGCTCCGCGCCGAGCAGGTACGGCGCGGGGTCGCGCAACTCGCTGACATGGGCCCAGCGCACCGGGGCGTCGAGCGCTTCCGGCCGCAGCGTCTCCACGACCGGGTCGAGTGCCAGATCCGGGTTGCCGACCACGGCCCGTAACGGGACATTCACCTCGGAGCCGAGCGGATCGGGGGTTTGGGTCATTTCATCCTCACCTGTCTGCAACCTTGGCTGGATCATCCCATGTCGTTCACCGGGCGAACGACCCTACGGTGACCCGAACGAAGCGAACAGCCCAAGGCAAGGAGGACACCGTGGCCGGTGACTACGCGGTGATCGCGCTCTACATAGCGGGCATGATCGGGGTCGGCTGGTTCGGTCTGCGCCTGGCCAAGACCAAATCCGACTACCTGGTCGCGGGCCGCCGCCTCGGCTGGTTCATGTACTCGGGCACGATGTCCGCGGTCGTCCTCGGCGGCGCTTCGACGGTCGGCGGTGTGAAACTCGGCTACACCTACGGCATCTCCGGCGCCTGGCTCGTGATCGCGATCGGCGTCGGCATCCTGGTCCTGCACACGCTGTTCGCGCGGCGGCTGGTGAGGCTGCGCGTCTACACCGTCGGCGAGATGCTCGACCTGCGCTACGGCGGTTCCACCAGCGCCATCTCCGGTGTCGTCATGTGGGCGTACACGCTGATGCTGACCGTCACCTCGACGCTGGCGTTCGCCACCATCTTCAAGGTCCTCTTCGACGTCCCCAGCTGGGCGGGCATCGCCATCGGCGGCTCGATCGTGGTGCTCTACTCGGTGCTCGGCGGCATGTGGTCGATCACGCTGACCGACATCGTCCAGTTCGTCATCAAGACCATCGGCATCCTCTTCATCCTGCTGCCGGTCTCGATCGTCTCGGCGGGTGGCTTCGACGGGATGGCCGCGCGGCTGGACGAGAGCTACTTCGAGCTGACCGCCATCGGCGGCGACACGATCCTCACCTACTTCCTCATCTACAGCTTCGGGCTGCTGATCGGCCAGGACATCTGGCAGCGCGTGTTCACCGCCCGCACCCCGGGGATCGCCACCGGTGGCGGCGTCATCTCCGGTGTCTACTGCCTGGTCTACGGCCTCGCCGGCGCGCTGATCGGCACCGCGGCCAAGACGCTGTACCCGAACCTCGCCAGCGCGCAGGACGCGTTCGCCACCATCGTCGAGCAGCAACTGCCCGCCGGGATCCGCGGCCTGGTGCTCGCGGCGGCGTTGTCGGCGATGATGTCGACCGCGAGCGGCGCACTCATCGCCTGCTCCACGGTCAGCACCTCGGACCTGCTTTCCAAGCTGGGGCTCAAGAAGGCCGTCAACGAGGTCACCAGGAACCGCGTCACCACGCTGGTCCTCGGTGTCGTCGCGATCGGCATCGCGATGGTCGTCGACGACGTGGTCAACGCGCTGACCATCGCCTACGACATCCTCGTCGGCGGCCTGCTGGTCGCGATCATCGGCGGACTGGCCTGGAAACGCGGTACCCGCCAGGGCGCGCTCGCGTCGATGGTCGTCGGCACGGTCGTGGTCATCGCGTTCATGTTCGTCGACGGCGTCGAGGCGAACAGTCCGATCTACTGGGGGCTCGGTTCCAGTCTCGCGGTGTACCTGGTGGTCAGCTTCCTGACCCCGCGCACCTCCGACGAGATTCTCACCGTGTGGACCCGCCGCCTGAACGGCAGCGCGGTCGCCGAAGAAGAAGAGGCGAAACTCGCCGCTTCGAAGTCCTGAAACCCTTACACCCCAAGAAGGAGACACAGTGCCTGAGCAGACCCCGATCGGACCCGTCGACTCTTCCAAGGTGCCCCGGTTCGCCGGTTTCGCGACCTTCGCGAGGCTGCCGCGGCTCGATCAGGTCGAGCGTGCCGACGTCGCCGTCGTCGGGGTGCCGTTCGACGCCGGGGTGTCCTACCGCCCCGGCGCGCGGTTCGGCCCCGCCGCGCTCCGTGAGGCCAGCAGGCTCCTTCGCCCGTACCACCCGGAACTCGACGTCTCACCGTTCGCCGCAACGCAGGTGGTGGACGCCGGTGACATCGCGCTCAACCCGTTCAACATCGGGGAGGCGATCGAGACCCTGCAGGACGAGGCCGAGGCGCTGACCGCGAACGGGACGCGCCTGGTGACCGTCGGCGGCGACCACACGATCGCGTTGCCGCTGCTGCGCGCGGCGGCGAAGAAGCACGGTCCGGTGGCGCTGCTGCACTTCGACGCGCACCTCGACACCTGGGACACCTACTTCGGCGAGCCGTACACCCACGGCACCCCGTTCCGGCGGGCGTCCGAGGAAGGGATCCTCGACACCGAAGCGCTGTCCCACGTCGGCACGCGCGGCCCGCTGTACGGCAAGCGGGATCTGGAAGAGGATCGCCGCCTCGGATTCGGCATCGTCACCTCCGGCGACGTCATGCGCCGCGGGGTGGCCGAGACCGTCGACGCGCTGCGCCAGCGCATCGGCGGCCGCCCGCTCTACATCTCCGTCGACATCGACGTGCTCGACCCCGCGCACGCGCCGGGGACCGGCACCCCCGAAGCGGGCGGCATGACCAGCCGCGAACTGCTGGAGATCCTGCGCGGCCTGCGGGACTGCAACCTCATCGGCGCGGATGTGGTGGAGCTGGCCCCGGCTTACGATCACGCCGAGATCACCGCCATCGCGGCCTCCCACGTCGCCTACGACCTGGTGAGCCTGCTCAGCCTGGGAAAGAGCGAATGACACAACGGATAGGCGGCGACGTCGTCGTCGAAACGCTTCGCGCGCTCGGTGCGGACACCGTCTTCGGCCTGCCGGGCCAGCACGCGCTCGGCCTGTTCGAGGCGCTGCGGCGCACGGACGACCTGCGGGTGATCAGCTCACGGGTGGAGAACAACCTGGCGTTCGCGGCCGACGGGCACGCCCGCGCCCGGCTGGCGGCGGACCCCGACGGCCCGGTCCCGGTGACCCCGATGATCGTGTCGACCGGGCCCGGCGCGCTGCTGACTTTGGCTTCCCTGCAGGAATCCCGGGCGGCGTCGGTACCGGTGCTCGGGATCTCCAGCCAGATCCCGGTCGCCGGACTCGGCGGCGGACGGCACGGCTACCTGCACGAACTGCCCGATCAGCAGGCCAGCTTCCGTGACGTCGTGAAGTCGGTGCACGTGGTGCGGACCGTGAGCCAGCTTCCGACGGCGCTGCGCGAGGCCTGGGAGTCGGCGGCGACAGCGCCGTACGGCCCGGTGTGGGTCGAGATCCCGCAGGACATCCTGCTGGCACCGACGGAACTGCCGCGGATCACGTCGGTGACCGCACAGCCCGCTCCGCTCGCGCCGTTGCCGGAACTGCTCACCGAGGCCGCGGATCTCCTGGGCAGGGCGAAGAATCCGGTGATCCTGGCCGGTGGCGGCGCGCTGCGCTCGGGTGCCCACGCCGAGTTGAAGGCCCTCGCCGAGGCGTTGCGCGCGCCGGTGTTGTCGACCTTCGGCGGGAAGGGCGTCTTCGGCTGGGACCACGAACTCTCCGGCCAATCCTGGATCGAAGACTGGCACAGCACCGAATTCCTCGCGGACGCGGATGTGCTGCTGGTCCTGGGGTCCGGGCTGGGCGAGCTGTCCAGCAACTACCGCGAGTTCGCCCCGCGCGGCCGGATGATCCAGGTCGAGGCCGATCTCGGGAAGCTGGAGTCGAACTACCCGGCACTGGGTATCCACGCCGACGTCCGCCTTGTCCTGCAGGGACTTCTGGAGCAGGTGCCGTTCCGCCAGGCCGACGGTGCCGCCGAAGCCGCGGTGGCGGAGCTGCTGGCCAAGGTGCGCGAACGCCTCGACGCCCAGCCCGTCGATGTCGAACGCAAGCTGATCGACGACATCCGGGCGGCGGTGCCCGAAGGCACACAGACGTTCTGGGACATGACGATCGCGGCCTACTGGGCCTGGTCGGCGTGGAACCCCGATGGCGCGCCGATCCACACCGCGCAGGGGGCGGGAGGGCTCGGCTACGGTCTGCCCGGCGCGCTCGGCGGCGCGGCCGCGACCGGCGGCCCGGTGCTGGCGGTGTCCGGCGACGGCGGCGCGATGTACGGCATCGCCGAACTCGCCACCGCGATCCAGCACGGACTCGACGTCACGTGGCTCGTCATCGACGACGGCGGTTACGGCATCCTGCGCGAATACCTGACCAGCACCTTCGGGCAGTCCACCGCCACCGAACTGACGCGGCCCGATTTCGCCGCGCTGGCGCGCTCTTTCGGCGTCCCCGTCACGGTGTCCTCTTTGGACATCGTCGGAAAGGATCTCGCCGACGCGCTGGGCGCGTCCGGGCCGTCCGTGGTCGTCCTCCCCGCTTTGCTGAAAATGTTCGAGCCGACCCACCTGGAGAAGAAATGACTCAGGTCCTGAACTTCGTCGACGGCACCGAGGTACCGGCGGCGGGCTCGCGGACGCTCGACCTGGTGGACCCCGCGACCGGCGAGGTCTTCGGCACCAGCGTCCTGTCCGAACAGTCCGATGTGGACGCCGCGTTGGCGGCCGCCGACCGCGCGTTCAAGGTGTGGCGCAAGAGCACGCCCGCCCAGCGTCAGCTCGCGCTGCTGAAGATCGCCGACGCGGTGGAGACCCGCGCGGAGGAGTTCGCCGACCTCGAAATCCGGGAGACCGGGAAGATCCGGGCCGTCGTGCTGGACGAGGAGATCCCGGAGTGTGTCAGCGCGCTGCGGTTCTTCGCCGGCGCGGCACGGCAGCTCGAAGGCACCGCGTCCAAGGAGTATCTGCCGGGGCACACCTCGGCGATCCGCCGGGAGCCGGTCGGTGTCTGCGCGCAGATCGCGCCGTGGAACTACCCGCTGATGATGGGTGTCTGGAAGATCGCCCCGGCGCTGGCCGCCGGGAACACCGTCGTGCTGAAGCCCGCCGAGACCACACCGTCGACGGCCGTGCTGCTGGCGAAGGTCGCGGCGGAGTTCTTGCCGCAGGGCGCCTTCAACGTGCTGTGCGGCGACCGCGACACCGGACGCGCACTGGTCAAGCATCCGATCACCGAATTGGTGTCGATCACCGGATCGACCCGCGCGGGCATCGACGTCGCCACCGTCGCGGCGGCCGACCTCAAGCGCACGCACCTGGAACTGGGCGGGAACGCGCCGCTGCTGGTCTTCGGTGACGTGGACCTGGCCGAGACGGCGGAAGGCATCGTCGGCGCGGCCTTCTACAACGCCGGGCAGGACTGCACCGCGGGCAGCCGGGTGCTGGTGGACGCGGCCATCCACGACGAGTTCGTCGCGGAACTGGCCAAGGCCGCCGCCGCGCAGGCACCCGGCCGGGACTTCGGCCCGCTCAACAGCGAGGCCCAGTTCGGCCGCGTACGGGGCCTCGTCGAGCGGCTGCCGTCGCACGCCCGCGTGGAAACCGGCGGCACACCCGCCGGTGACCGCGGTTTCTTCTTCTCCCCCACCGTGATCTCGGGCCTGAAGCAGGACGACGAAATCGTTCAGGAGGAGATCTTCGGCCCCGTCATCACCGTCCAGTCCTTTGTGGACGAGGACGAGGCGGTGCGCCTGGCCAACGGCGTCCCTTACGGGCTGGCGTCGTCGATCTGGACCAACGACCTGGCACGCGCGACCCGCGTCTCGGGTGAACTCGACTTCGGCTGCGTCTGGGTCAACACCCACGGGCCGCTGGTCGCCGAAATGCCCCACGGCGGCTTCGGGCACTCGGGCCACGGAAAGGACCTCTCGTCCTACTCCTTCGCCGAGTACACCCGCGTGAAGCACGTCATGACCCGCTTCGCCTGACCGGGTTTCGTATTTGGAGGTCCCCATGGGTGAGAAGATCACCGAAGTCGAGCAGCACGGTATCGCGCCGATCCCGCCGGAGGAACAGACGTCGCGGCCCCGCGACCTGTTCCGCATGGCGTTCGGCGGCGCGAACACCTTCGCCACCATCATCCTCGGGACGCTCCCGATCGCCTTCGGCCTAAGCTTCTGGGCCGCCGTGGCGGCCACCGTCGCGGGCGTCGTCGTCGGCGCGCTCGTGCTCTCGCCGATGTCGTTGTTCGGCCCGCTCACCCGGACCAACAACGCCGTCTCCTCGGGCGCGCATTTCGGTGTCGTCGGCCGTTGTGTCGGTTCCTTTCTCTCCCTGCTGACGGCGATCACGTTCTTCGCCATCTCGGTCTGGGTGAGCGGTGACGCCGTCACCGGTGCGGCACAACGGCTTTTCGGCTTCGACGGCGGTGAGGTGCTCCGTGGCGTCGCGTACGGCGTCATCGCGATCGCGACGCTGGTGGTGTGCATCTACGGCTACCGGTTCATGCTGCTGGTGAACCGGGTCGCCGTCGTACTGGGCACGGCGATCATGCTGCTCGGGATCGTGGCCTACGGCGGCACCTTCGACCCCGGTTTCGCCGGCACCGGCGTCTACGCCCTCGGGGACTTCTGGCCCACCTGGATCCTGGCCGCGCTCACCACGATGGCGAACCCGATCTCGTTCGGTGCCTTCCTCGGCGACTGGACGCGCTACATCCCCGCGCGCCACAGCCGCCGTTCCCTGCTGGCCGCACCGTTCCTGGCGCAGGTGGCGACGTTGCTGCCGTTCGGCTTCGGCATCGCCACCGCGACACTGGTCGCGGATCCGACCGACTACATCACCGGCCTGACCGCGATCTCCCCGCTCTGGTACGCGATCCCGCTGATCGTGGTCGCACTGATCGGCGGGCTGTCCACCGGCACGACATCGCTCTACGGGACCGGGCTGGACTTCAGTTCCATCTTCGTGAAGCTGAGCCGGGTCCAGGCGACCCTGCTGATCGGCTCGCTCAGCGTCGTGTTCATCTTCGTCGGCAATTTCGTACTGGACATGGTCTCCAGCATCAACGCCTTCGCCACGCTGATCGTGCTGTGCACCTCGCCGTGGATGGTGATCATGATGATCGGCTTCGTGTTGCGGCGCGGGTTCTACGACCCGGACGACCTCCAGGTGTTCAACCAGGGCCGCAAGGGCGGCCGCTATTGGTTCACCCGCGGCGTGAACTGGCGCGCGATGGCCGCGTGGATCCCGGCGACGACGCTGGGCCTGCTGACCGCCAACACCCCGATGATCGCCGGGCCGTTCAAAGACATCGCGGGCGGTGTCGACGTCAGCATGGTGGTGACGCTGTGCACGGCGGCGATCGCGTATCCCTTGCTCGTCAAGCTCTTCCCTGAGCCGCGAGAGGTCTACGCGTACTCGGAACCTGTCGCGGAACCTGCCGTCGCGGTCTAGGCGAAGCGGCGCAGGGCCCCGAGGAACAACGCGTCGAAGGCACGGTCCGGGAGCACCCGGCGCACGAACAGGATCGGCTTCGCCCCGAATCCGGCGGCGTAGCGGGTCTTCGGGCGCCGGGCCCGGACGGCCTTCAGGATGACGTCGGCCGCTATCCGGGAGGTCGTCGTGCGACGCTGAACTTTCTGCGTGCTCCAACCTTGTTCAGCGGTCTCGTGGGCGTCACCGCGCCCGCCGCTTCCGCCGCCACCCCGTTGCGGTTCCTGGGCGTGAAGGCCGCGCAGCGGGCCGAGGTGGTGCTGGAGTACGAGCGGCGAGGCCACCGTCTGGCGGGCCTAGCGCCTGCTATGAAAGGTCCTTTCCTGGCGATTTTTGCAAGGAAAGGACCTTTCATAGCTCTTGTCAGCTCGCCGACTCACCCGTCTGAGCTCGTCGAGCAAGAATTCGGCTCACCGTAGCTTGATTCATGAGGTTGGCATGAGCGATCTGCCGCTGCGAAATCCCCATCTCGGCAGCTTGGCAAATCAAATCATGCTGGGACTTTGTCGCCACAATGGTCGTATTGGCCGCCTGTCGCATCGCCCCAAACATGGTAGCTCGGTCGAGGGCGACGAAAGTGGACACCTTTTCCATGTCGGCAACATAGCCTTGCGGTACCCGAATCACCGACCAACACGCGCGCGACCGGTTGGTCGTGAGTGGCGATTCGTGTTCTAACCCGAATCGCCACTCACGACCGTCGAAGCGCTTGTCAGCGGTGTGTGTCCTCCGGCGCCGGAGTCCGGCTGGCCAGCTTGGCCGACCACTCGGTGACCCGCCGCGCGACGTCCTGCGCGGTGAGCCCGACGCGGGCCAGTACCTCTTCGCGCGAGCCGTGCTCGTGGAACACCTGCGGCACCGCGAGGTCGCGCAGCGGCACGTCGCATTCGGCGTCGCGGAACAGCGCGGACAGCGCGGAGCCGAAACCGCCGTGGCGGCCGCTGTCCTCGACGGTCACGACGAGCTTGTGTTGCTCGGCCAGCGCCACGAGTTCCGCGGGCGCCGGGACGACCCAGCGCGGGTCCACCACGGTCACGCCGATGCCCTGATCGGCCAGCCGGTCCGCGGCGGCGAGCCCGAGCGTCGCGAACGCGCCCACCGCGACGAGCAGCACGTCGGCGTCACCGGACGGCTTGCGCAGCACGTCCACCGTGCCGACACGTTCGACGGCGGGCACGGAGTCGATCACGCCGCCCTTGGAGAACCGCAGCGCCGTCGGCCCGTCCTCGACGGCGACGGCCTCACGCAGCTCCTCACGCAGCGTGCCGGCGTCCCGTGGCGCGGCGACGCGCATGCCCGGCACCATGCCCAGCAGCGAGAGGTCCCACATGCCGTGGTGACTCGGCCCGTCCGGTCCGGTGATACCGGCCCGGTCCAGCACCAGCGTCACCGGCTGGCGGTGCAGCGCGACGTCCATCAGGACCTGATCGAAGGCCCGGTTCAAGAAGGTCGAGTAGACGGCGACGACGGGGTGCTTGCCGCCCATCGCGAGACCGGCGGCCGAGGTCACCGCGTGCTGCTCGGCGATGCCGACGTCGTACCAGCGGTCCGGGTACGCCTCGGCGAACTTGTGCAGCCCGGTCGAGCGCAGCATGGCCGCGGTGATCGCGACGACGTCCTCGCGGTCGGCGCCGATCTTGACCAGTTCGTCGGCGAAGACGCCGGTCCAGCTCGGGCCCTTGACCGGCGGCAGGCCGGTTTCCGGGTCGATCGGGTCGGTCTGGTGCATCTGGTCGGCCTGGTTGGTCACGGCGGGCTCGTAGCCGTGGCCCTTCTCGGTGACCACGTGCACGATGACCGCGCCGCCGAAGTCGCGGGCACTCTGGAACGCCTTCTCCAGCGCCGCGAGATCGTGGCCGTCGACCGGGCCGAGGTACTTCAGGCCGAGGTCGGAGAACATCATCTGCGGGCTCAGCGCGTCCTTGAGCCCCGCCTTCGCCGCGTGCAACGCCGCGTAGATCGGCTTGCCGACGATGGGGGTGTGCCGCAGCAGTTCCTTGCCACGGTCCAGAACGCGTTCGTAGCCGGGCTTCAGCCGGAGCGCCGCCAGGTGGTCCGCGACGCCGCCGATGGTCGGCGAGTACGAGCGGCCG
Organism: Amycolatopsis sp. NPDC034160; assembly: GCF_055575355.1. Lineage (NCBI taxonomy): Bacteria > Bacillati > Actinomycetota > Actinomycetes > Pseudonocardiales > Pseudonocardiaceae > Amycolatopsis > Amycolatopsis sp. NPDC034160. Next base: position 21,733 of record NZ_JBVISU010000029.1, read on the forward strand.
TTGTCGTTGATGACGAGGACGACCGGGCGGCGCGGGTTCGCGGCGATGTTGTTGAGCGCCTCCCAGCACATGCCGCCGGTCAGCGCGCCGTCGCCGACGACGGCGATCGCGTGCCTGCCGCCACCGCCGAGTTCGAACGCCTTCGCCAGGCCGTCCACATAGGACAAAGCGGTCGAGGCGTGGCTGTTCTCGACGAGGTCGTGTTCGCTCTCACAGCGCGCCGGGTAGCCGGTGAGGCCCCCGAGCTGGCGCAGCTTGCCGAAGCCGTCATGACGGCCGGTGACGATCTTGTGCACATACGCCTGGTGGCCGACGTCCCACACGATGGCGTCGCGCGGTGAGTCGAAGACCCGGTGCAGCGCCATCGTCAGCTCGACCACACCCAGGTTCGGGCCGAGGTGACCACCGGCGAGCCGCACCTTCTCGACGAGGAAGTCCCGGATCTCCGCGGCCAGCTCGCCGAGCTGTTCATGGTCCATCCGCTTCAAGTCGGCCGGTCCGTGCACGGACTCGAGCAACGTCACTCTCCCACCTCGCCTGATTCCTCTTCCGCCGTTCAGGCCAGTCTACGGAGGCCGGCTGAGAACCTTCCGTCCGCCGCGTCACGGGTCACATGTCAGAAAATCACCACACTGCCCCCAATGGTGTGAACATGGCCTCTTTTGCCAAGTAGCGGTCACGTCGGGTGGCCGACATAATCGCTCCTCGACGGTTAAGAAGAAGCCCGGTTGGAGTGGCTTGATGGCGGATTTTTTCATCGGTGGCGAGTGGGTCGACGCGGTCGGCCGCGGTCGCAGGGAGATCCGCTGTCCGGCGGACGGATCGCTGGTCGCGGAGGTCGCGGAGGGCACCCGCGAGGACACCGAAGCGGCCATCGCCGCCGCGAGGAAGGCTTTCGACACCGGCCCCTGGCCACACACTCCCGCGCCGGAACGCGGTGACCTGCTGCTGAAGGCCGCCGACCTGCTCGACCGCGATGTCGCGACCTTCGCGCGCGCCGAGTCGCTCGACACCGGCAAACGGCTGGTCGAGAGCGAGTACGACATGGCGGACATCGCCGCCTGCCTGCGCTATTTCGGCAAACTCGCCGCCAACGACGCCGGCCGCGTGGTCGACACCGGCAACCCGGACGCGTTCAGCCGGATCGTGCACGAGCCGGTCGGCGTCTGCGGGCTGATCACGCCGTGGAACTACCCCCTCCTGCAGACCATCTGGAAGGTCGCCCCCGCGCTCGCGGCCGGCAACACGTTCGTCCTCAAGCCGAGCGAGCTGACGCCGCACACCTCGATCCTGCTGATGAAGCTGCTGACCGAGGCCGGGCTCCCGGCCGGCGTCGCGAACCTGGTGCTCGGCGCCGGCGCGCAGGCCGGGGCGCCTCTTTCGGAGCATCCGGATGTCGATCTCGTCTCGTTCACCGGCGGCCTCGCGACCGGCAAGATCATCGCCGCGTCGGCCGCCGCCACCGTCAAGAAGGTCGCGCTGGAGCTGGGCGGCAAGAACCCGAACGTCGTCTTCGCCGACTCCGACTTCGACACCGCCGTCGACTACGCGCTGACCGCGGTGTTCCTGCACTCCGGACAGGTCTGCTCGGCGGGCACGCGGCTGATCGTCCAAGAGGAGTGGCACGACGAGTTCGTCGACGAACTCGTCCGCCGCGCCGAACTGATCCGACTGGGTGGACCTTTCGACCCGAAGGCTGAAACCGGCCCGCTGATCTCGGCCGCCCATTTGGACAAGATCGAACGCTACGTCGCCGCGGCACTGGCAGAGGGCGCCGTCCTGCGTACCGGCGGCAAACGCCCCGACGATCGCGAGCTGGCGAAGGGCCACTACTACCTGCCGACCATCCTCGACAACGTGAAGCAGGGCAGCAGCGCCGTCGTCGACGAATCGTTCGGCCCGGTGCTCACCGTCGAGACCTTCACCGACGAGGACGACGCCGTCCGCATCGCCAACGACACGCACTACGGCCTCGCGGGCGCGGTGTTCACCTCGGACGCCTCCCGCGCGCAGCGGGTCGCGAACCGGCTGCGGCACGGCACGATCTGGATCAACGACTTCCACCCGTACCTGCCGCAGGCCGAATGGGGCGGCTACAAGCAATCCGGCTTCGGGCGCGAACTGGGCCCGACGGGCTTGGCCGAGTACACGGAGGCGAAGCACATCTACCAGAACCTCCGACCCGCTCCACAGCGCTGGTTCTCCGGGGAGCCCGCGTCCGACTAAAGAGGGGAAAGCGCCGATGAGTGCTTCTTCCGATGACGGCCTCGCCGGTTTCGGCTACAAACAGGAACTCGAAAGAACGCTCGGCAATTTCCACACCTTCGCCGCCGGGATCAGCTACATCTCGATCCTGACCGGAACCTTCCAGCTGTTCTACTTCGGCTTCAGTTTCGGCGGGCCCGCCTACTGGTGGTCGTGGCCGATGGTGTTCGTCGGCCAGCTGATGGTGGCGTTGTCGTTCGCCGAACTGGCCGCGCACTATCCCGTCGCCGGGTCGATCTACAACTGGTCGAAACGGCTCGGCAGCCCGCACGTGGCCTGGCTGGCCGGCTGGATGATGCTGACCGCCTCGATCGTCAGCATCGCCGCGGTCGCGCTGGCCTACCAGATCACCCTCCCGCAGATCTCGTCGTTCTTCTCGTTCTCCGGCGACAGCGCGGTGAACGCGGTCATCCTCGGCACCGTCCTGATCCTGTTCACCACGCTGGTGAACGCCTGGGGCGTCAAACTGATGGCGCGGATCAACAGCGCCGGGGTGTTCATCGAACTGATCGCCGCGGTCCTGCTGATCATCGCGCTCGCGGTGAACATCACCCGGGGCCCCGAGGTCGTCATGCAGACCAACGACACCGGCGCGGACCAGCCGTGGGGTTACTTCGGCGCGTTCCTGGTCGCCTCGCTCGCGTCGACGTACGTCATGTACGGCTTCGACACCGCCAGCTCGCTCGGCGAAGAGTCCCACGACCCGCGCAAGAACGCGCCCAAGGCGATCCTGCGCGCGCTGATCGCGTCGTTCGTCATCGGCGGGCTGATCCTGCTGCTGGCGCTGATGGCCGTCGGCGACATCAACAACCCGGAGATCGCGACGGGCGGCCTGCAGTTCATCGTGAAGGACGTCCTAGGCGGCACGATCGGCTCGATCTTCCTGCTGGCGGTCGTCATCGCCATCACGGTGTGCAACCTGGCCGTGCAGTCGGCGGCGATCCGGATGATGTTCGCGATGGGCCGCGACAACAACCTGCCCGCCGGAAAGCATCTGGCGCGGGTTTCGCCGAAGACCAAGACCCCCGTGGTCCCCGCGATCGTCTCCGGCGTCATCGCGGTGCTGATCCTGGTGGTCAACGTCGGCCAGCCGCAGATCTTCACGGTGATCACCAGCATCGGCATCATCATGATCTACCTGGCGTATCTGCTGGTCACCATCCCGATGCTGGTCAAACGGCTGCGCGGGCAATGGCCGCCGCCGAAGGCGGAGGGGACCAAGTACTTCTCCCTCGGCAAACTGGGCCTGCCGGTCAACATCCTCGGCGTGCTGTGGGGCAGCGCGATCGTGGTGAACCTGGCGTGGCCGCGACGCGAGGTCTACAACGCCACCGAGCCCTACCACTGGTACCTCGAATGGGGGGCCGTGCTGTTCGTCGGCGCGGTGGCGATCGTCGGTTTCGCGTACTACTGGTTCGTTCTGCGGCACAAGAGCGGCGTCCTCGCCGATCACGCCGCGGCGGCACATCCCGAGGAGGCAGCACAGTGACCGGAGAGTTCGACTACATCGTCGTCGGCGGCGGGACGGCGGGTTCGGTGGTCGCGGCGAGACTCTCGGAGGATCCGGACGTCACCGTGGCGCTGCTGGAAGCGGGACCGTCCGATGTGGACGATCCGGCGGTGCTGGAACTGACGAAGTGGATGGCCCTGCTGGAATCGGGCTACGACTGGGACTACCTGGTCGAGCCGCAGGAGTCCGGCAACTCCTTCCTGCGCCACGCCCGCGCGCGAGTGCTCGGCGGTTGCTCGTCGCACAACTCGTGCATCGCGTTCTGGGCACCGGCGGAAGACCTCGACGAATGGTCCTCGCTCGGCCTGCCCGGCTGGTCCGCGAAGGACATCTTCCCGCTGTACAAACGTCTTGAGACCAACGACGGCCCCGGTGACCACCACGGCCGCTCGGGCCCGGTGACCATCCGCTCGGTGCCGCCGAACGATCCGACCGGCGTCGCGCTGCTCCAGGCGTGTGAGCAGGCCGGGATCCCCAGGGTGGAATTCAACTCCGGCAAGACCGTGACGCACGGCGCGAACTGGTTCCAGATCAACGCGCGCGAAGACGGCACACGGTCGTCGGCCTCGGTGTCCTATCTGCACCCGATCATCGGAAAGCGGCCGAACCTGGAGATCATCACCGGCGCCCGGGTCCGGCGCCTGCTGTTCGACGGCAAACGCTGCACCGGCGCGGAATACCTGGCCGACGACCTGATCCACGGTGTTCCTCTGCGGGCGCGACGCGAGGTCATCCTGTCCTCCGGCGCCATCGACACCCCGAAACTCCTGATGCTGTCGGGAATCGGCCCTGCTTCGCACTTGCGCGAAGTCGGCGTGGACGTCTTGGTGGACTCCCCCGGCGTCGGCGAGAACCTGCAGGATCACCCCGAGGGCGTCATCCAGTGGGACGCGCTGCAACCGATGACCACCGAGTCCACACAATGGTGGGAGATCGGCATCTTCACCACCACGGAGGACGGTCTCGACCGGCCGGACCTGATGTTCCACTACGGCTCCGTGCCGTTCGACCTGAACACGCTCCGGCAGGGCTACCCCACCACGGAGAACGGCTTCTGCCTGACCCCGAACGTCACCCGGTCCCGGTCGACCGGCACCGTGCGGCTGCGCAGCCGCGACTACCGGGACAAGCCAAAGGTGGACCCGCGGTACTTCACCGACGAGCACGACATGCGCGTGATGACCTACGGCATCAAACTGGCACGCAAGATCGCCGAACAACCGGCACTCGACGAGTGGGCCGGAACGGAACTGGCGCCGGGCAAGGACGTCAAGACCGACGACGAGATCGCCGACTACCTGCGCAAGACGCACAACACGGTCTATCACCCTTCGTGCACCGCGAAAATGGGCGGCGACGACGACCCGTCGGCCGTGCTGGACGCCCGGCTGCGGGTGCGCGGCGTCGAGGGCCTGCGGGTCGCCGACGGTTCGGCGATGCCGTTCCTCGTCGCGGTGAATCCGTGCATCACGACCATGGCGATCGGCGAAAAGTGCGCGGACATGGTGAAGGAGGACGCGCGCTCCTGAGTCGCGGCCTTCTATTGGCTTTGACTTCGGTTTCAGCTTTGCCGAGGCGGCATATTGCCGTTGGCCCGAGCTGCGGGCTCGTCGAGGTGGGGCGGATCCTACTGGGATTCGCCCCGCGCCGGCGGGGAACGACCTCGTGGGTTTCGGTGGCATCCGGCACGTCCGGCTGCCAGAGCCACACCGACCGCACTGGCACTAGCGCCGCAGACATGCCCTGAAAGCATTCACATCAGCTCCAGGATGGAGACCAGGTGGGGTGTCGCCATTTTTCGGCTATGGAGTTCTCGTCCCGATATCACAGGAGGGGAACCGTAAGTCGGAGGCTTGGGGTCTCCGGCCACAACAGCCATATCGGTCGCACTGGCGCTGCTGGAAAGGCGCCCTCGAACTATTCACTTCAGCTCGAACCTGGAGAGCAGATGGGCTGTCACCGTTTTCCGGCGACGGAATTCCCTCCCTGTGTTGCAGAAGAGACCCGCCTGCCCGCGAACCCGGCACCTCACCAACCGCCAAAGACACACCAACCACGCTGCACGACAGAAACCCTGCCGAAGCCGTCGCCGCCGACCGGTAACGAAGTACATCAGTCAGCCACGAACCGGCACGAATCCACGCGCACCACGACTGCCGCCACTATCCGGCAACGAGACTTCTGCCCTCGCGCTGCACAAAGACCTGCCCGCCCGCGAAACCGGCACCTTTCCAGTCGTCGAAGCCCGGCCCTAGCCGTCGCCGGTTCCCGGCAATAAGCCTCAGAACGGTGGTGGTTCCTCGCCGGGCGGGGTGTGTGTGCGGGGTTCGTGGAGAGGTGGCGGTGCGCTGTCGTAGCTGTTCCCGGTCGGGGTGGTGACCGTCAACGTGCCGTCAGCCGCGAGCCGGTAGGTCCAGCCGGGTTCGTCTTTGAGCCGGTGATCGCGGCGGCAGAGATCGACCAACTCGTCGGCGTTGGTGTGGCCGCCGTACTGCCACGGCACCACATGATCCAGATCGCACGCCTGCGCGGGACGCCCGCACCCCGGTCTTCGACACTCACGATCCCGCACCCGCACAAACTCACCCAACCCCGCCGTAGGCCGATACCGACCCCGCCCCAAATCCAGCACCTGCCCCGACAACGGATCACTGATGATCCGCCGCAACACCGCGTCCGACCCCGTCGCGATCTGCCGCGCCAACCCCGCCGGAACATGCCCATGCCCAGCCAACTCCGCCGGATCATCGTTGAGCCCGAGATAAGTGAACAGGTCCATGTACAGGAACACCTCCGCACGTTCACTCGTCCCGCCCTGCCCACCCAGCAGCAGATCAAGCGCGACATCCGCACGGAGCTGATCCAACGTCCGGGTCTCCCCACCCCTCCGCAAAGCACGGGCCTCACGATCGATCCGCCGGTAAGCAGCGGTCACCTTCTCCACGGGCCCGCCGTCGACTTCGATCCACGCCACACCCGTCTCACCCTGCCGCACAGTGAGCCGACGCCCTTCCCGATGATGCGCGGTACGTTTGCCCGCACCGTCACGGTCGACGGCGATCGCCGCATGGCTGGCCGCTTTCCGGATCTGATCGGCATTCTTGTCCGGCAACCGATCCTCCAACACAGCATCCGCGGCCCGCGCGTTCTCATCCGAGAGCCACGCCGTCGCGGCGGCGACCATCAACGCACCGAAACCACACACCTTCCCCTGATCCATCAAACCCAGGGTGCGCGGCAGACGCGTCGCCAACGCCTCCGCCGCGGAGACCATCGCACCCGCGTGATTGTCCACAAGAGACAACTCGACCGCGACCTCCTGCACCACACTCCCCGCACCCCCACGATGCCGACTCAACTGCGCCAACGCCCGAAACCGCACCACCTCCAACCGCGCGATCCCCACCGACACCGCCTGTGCCACCGCCACCGAATCCTTGGCATCCAACGAATCCACAGACGCATTGACCAACCCCACCAGGCCAGGGTCGGTGAGTTCTTCGAGAAACGCCACAACGGCGACCTGAGTATCCACGCCAAGAACCGTACAACCGGCCACCGACAATTTGCGATCACGCGAAAACTGTGAGGCGTTACCGTTTTTCGGCAACGGGGAACGCGAGTCGTTTCTCTTGAGTGGTAAGCAATCCTGGCCTTCAGGGAAGGGAATCCTTGACGACGGCCGGGGTACCACTTCTGCCGGTCATCTGCTCCAACGCCCACGCTCGCCCGAACTCGGCCAACGCGGGCCCCGACCAGCAAGCGGAGACACTGACCCCTTTCCACAGCAACATCTTCGGCCCGTTGAGGGTGCCGTGACTGACCTGCACCTGAACGGCGCCCTCAGCCCAGGCGAAGACGAAGTGTGCGTACATGAACATCCACGCCTGTCTGCCCAGCAGGTCCCGGACGAGCACCGGCCCCTCGGAGGGATACGGCGCCGTGTAAATGACTTGTTTCCGGCCATTCCGGTAAGTGATTTCCTGCGCCGTCACTCCAGGCGGCAACATCGAAGGAAGCAACTCTTCAGTCCTCCACGATGGTGATCGTGCCGTGCCCATCGCAGCCGACACAGCCTTTTCCGTCGCAATCACCGCATACCGAAGTAAGATAGTCCATGATTCGGTTCAACACCCCTCGGAAAGTGTCCGAAGCACCCGCTACCCCGTGAACACGAAATTCAAGTTAGCGAGCGCCCGGCACCCGGGCAAGGCAAACGAAGCCCTACCATTCCGACGGTCTACAAATGCGTCGTTATTGCAACAACGCAACGCATTCGACGTGCTGAGTCATCGGGAACGCGTCGAAAGCACGAAGATCGCTCAAGCCGTAGCCGTGCTCCGCGAACAGCGCGATGTCCCGGGCCAGCGCCGCCGGGTCACAGGCCACGTAGACGATCCGGTCCGGCGAACCCTCCACAATGGACTCGACGACGGCTTTGCCCGCACCCTTGCGCGGCGGGTCGAGGACGACGACGTCGACGGGTTTCGGGGCGTCCGCCAGGAGATGCTCGACCCGGCCGGAACGCCAGCGGATCTGCGGGAGGTCGGCGAGGTTCTCCTCACCGTCGGCGACGGCGCGGCGGCCGGATTCCACGGCCAGCACGCGTCCACCGGGGCCTACCTGCTCGGCCAGCACCGAGGCGAAGAGGCCGACGCCGGCGTAGAGGTCCCAGGCCACGCCGTCGCGCGGCGCGTCGGCCCATTCCGCGACGACGGCGGCGAGGGTGTCCGCGGCGGCCGGGTGGACCTGCCAGAAGCCGTGGGCGTCCAGCCGCCAGTCGCGACCGGCGGCGTGCTGGACGGCGAGTCCGCCCGTCAGCTGCCGGGACCGGGCCTTGCCGTGGACCGTCGACAGGTCGCGAAGGTGAACCTTGCCGTCGCCGTCCTTGGTGACCTCGATTTCCGAGCCGGGCCGCCACTTCCGCGAGACCACGTCGTCGAGCGCGCCGGGGACGGTGATCGGGCAGTCGTCGATGGGGATCACGCGGTGGCTGTGGTTCGCCCGGAAGCCCGCGCGGCCGTCCTTGCCCGCCACGAGGCGGACGCGGCTGCGCCAGTCCAGCATGCCGCCCTCGAGTGCTTCGACGACGACCTCGCGTTCGATCCCTGCCAGCCTCTTCAGCTGCTCCGCGACCACGGTGGCCTTGAGTTCACGCTGATAGCCGGGCGCGGCGTGCTGCCAGTCGCAGCCGCCGCACGCCCCCGGCGCCGCGAGCGGGCACGGCGGCTCCACGCGTTCCGGCGACGCCTCCAATACTTCGATCGCGTCGGCGCGGCAGAACGAGCCGCCCTTGTCGTCGGTGATCGAGGCCAGTACTCGTTCGCCGGGCAGCGCGTGCCGCACGAACACGACCCGCCCCTCCGCCCGCGCGACGCAGTGCCCGCCGTGCGCGACCGCGCCGACCTCCAGCTCGATCGTCCGCCCGAGCCACGTACCGGTCGACGCGTCAACACTCATTCTGCTTTGTCCTTAGTCTTTTCAGTCTTTTCGGTCTGCTTGTTGACCACGGGGGAGAATCCGCGCCGCACGTCGCCCGCCGCGGGACGCACCTTCCGGGCGCGTTTGATCGCCTTTTCCGACGAGGCGAGCTGCCAAGGCACACTGGTCACCATGACACCGGGCTGGAACAGGAGCCGTCCCTTGAGCCGCAGCGCGCTCTGGTTGTGCAGGACCTGCTCCCACCAGTGCCCGACCACGTATTCGGGAATGAACACGGTCACCACGTTGCGCGGATTGTCACCGCGGACGCGCTTCACGTAATCCAGCACCGGTTTCGTGATCTCCCGATACGGCGACTCGATCACCTTCAGCGGCACTTTGAAATTGTGGTCGTCCCATTCTTGGACGAGTTTGCGCGTTTCGAGGTCGTCGACGTTCACCGTGACGGCTTCGAGGACGTCGGGGCGCACGGCCTTGGCGTAGGAAAGCGCGCGCAAGGTCGGCAGGTGCAGTTTCGAGATCAGCACGATGGCGTGATTACGGGAAGGCAGGACGACCGGCTTGCGGTCCATCTCCCTCAGTTCCTCGGCGACCCGGTCGTAGTGCCTCCGGATCGCGGTCATCAGGATGTAGATCGCCACCATCGCCGCGATCGCGATCCAGGCGCCGAGCAGGAATTTCGTGATCAGCACGATGACCAGCACGGTGCCGGTCATGGTGAGGCCGATCGCGTTGACCGTCTGCGATCGGCGCATCCGCCGCCGCGCCGTGGGGTCGGTCTCCCTGGCCAGCAACCGGTTCCAGTGCCGGAGCATGCCCGCCTGGCTGATCGTGAACGAGACGAACACGCCCACGATGTAGAGCTGGATGAGCTTCGTGACCTCGGCGTCGAACGCGATGATCAGCACCAGCGCGAACGCCGCGAGGAACAGGATGCCGTTGGAGAAGGCCAGCCTGTCGCCCCGGGTGTGCAGCTGGCGCGGCAGGTACCGGTCCTGGGCGAGGATCGAGCCCAGCACCGGGAAGCCGTTGAACGCGGTGTTCGCGGCCAGCAGCAGGATGAGGCCGGTGGCGAAGGAGATGTAGTAGAACGCCGGCGTGAAGTCGGAGAACACCGCCTGCGCGATCTGCGCGACGATCGTCTTCTGCTCGTAACCCGGCGGAGTACCGGTGAGCTGGGTTTCCGGATGCTCGGCGAATTTGACGTCGGTGACGATCGCCAGCGTGATGATGCCGACCAGCATCGTCACCGCGAGCACGCCCATCATCAGCAGGGTGGTCGCCGCGTTCTTGGATTTCGGCTTCTGGAACGCCGGGACCCCGTTGCTGATCGCCTCGACCCCGGTCAGCGCCGCCGCGCCGGAGGAGAACGTCCGCAGCAGGAGGAAGAAGAACGCGAAACCGGTCAAAGAGGCTTCTTCGTGCAATTCGAAAGAGGAACTCTCGGCCCGCATGTCGGCGCCGGAGGCCGTTTCGATCAGCCCCCAGATCACCATGCCGAGAATACCGATGATGAACCCGTAGACCGGAATGGCGAAGGTTTTGCCCGATTCGCGCACTCCGCGAAGATTCAACGCGGTGAGCACCACCACGATGACGACCGCGACGATCACCTTGTGCTGCGCGACCCACGGGACGGCCGAGCCGATGTTCGCCACCCCGGACGACGTCGACACCGCCACCGTGAGCACGTAGTCCACCAGCAGCGCGCTGGCCACGGTGAGCCCGAATTTGCCGCCGAGGTTGGTATTGGCGACTTCGTAGTCACCGCCGCCGCTGGGATAGGCGTGCACGTTCTGCCGATAGGAGGCGACCACGACCAGCATGACGACCGCGACGGCGACCCCGATCCAGGGCGCGAACGCGTACGCGGACAGTCCGGCGACACTGAGGGTCAGAAAGATTTCCTCAGGCGCGTAGGCGACGCTCGACAACGCGTCGGACGCGAAAATCGGCAGCGCGATGCGCTTCGGCAGGAGCGTATGCGAGAGGCGGTCACTCCGGAATGGACGTCCGAGGACGAGCCGCTTCACCACGGTCGGGAACTTCGACACCACGAAAGACTAACGGGCGGTGCTCACGGTAGGTTCGGCGCTGGTGTGTCTGGGTACCTGCGGACGGGTGAACGTCCGAAAATTAAGGAGGCAGGGCGTGCACGTGGTGATCATGGGATGCGGCCGGGTCGGCGCATCCCTGGCCGCGGCGCTTGAGCGGTTGGGGCACGAAGTCGCCATCATCGACAAGACCCAGCAGGCGTTCCGGCGGCTCGGCAGTGATTTCCACGGTCAGCAGGTGGTCGGCGTCGGATTCGACCGGCAGGTGCTGATCGAGGCCGGGATCGAACGCGCGGGCGCCTTCGCGGCGGTGTCCAGCGGCGACAACTCCAACATCATCTCGGCGCGGGTGGCCAGGGAGAACTTCGGCATCGACAAGGTCGTCGCCAGGATCTACGACCACAAGCGCGCGGCGGTCTACGAGCGACTGGGCATCCCGACCGTGGCGACCGTCCCGTGGACGACCGACCGGTTCCTTCGCAGCCTGCTGCCCGACGGCGTCGCCTCGGCGTGGCGAGACCCCTCCGGCAGTGTGGCGCTCCTGCAGCTGCCGCTGCACGAGGGCTGGGTCGGGCGCAGCGTGCGCGAACTGCAGGACACGACCGGCGCGCGGGTCGCGTTCATCATGCGGTTCGGCACCGGCGTGCTGCCCGATGCCAAGGCCGTGATCCAGGCCGACGACGTCGTGTACGTCGCCGCGAAGTCGGGCACCGTCAGCGACGTGACCAGCGTCGCCGCTCGCGAACCGGAAGAGGAGAACTGATGCGGGTCGCGATTGCCGGGGCGGGCGCGGTGGGCCGGTCGATCGCTGCGGAGCTGATCGACGGACGGCACCAGGTGATGCTCATCGAGCGCGAAGCCGACCAGTTCGAGCCGCACACCGTCGAGCAGGCGGACTGGGTGCTGGGCGACGCGTGCGAGGTGTCGATCCTCGAGGAATCCGGCATCGAACAGTGCGACGTCGTGATCGCCGCGACCGGCGACGACAAGGCGAACCTGGTGGTCTCGCTGCTGGCGAAGACCGAGTTCGCGGTGCGCCGGGTGGTGGCGCGGGTGAACAACCCGGCCAACGAATGGCTGTTCAACGACGCCTGGGGCGTCGACGTCGCCGTGTCGACACCGCGAATGCTCGCGGCGATGGTCGAGGAGGCGGTGAGCGTCGGCGATCTGGTGCGGCTGATGACGTTCCGGCAGAGCCAGGCGAACCTGGTCGAACTCACCCTCCCGGAGGAGACTCCCCTGGCGGGCAAGGCGGTCAGCGAGATCAACCTGCCGCGGGACGCGGCGCTGGTGACCATCCTGCGCGGGGACCGGGTGATCGTGCCGCAGCCGGAGGACCCACTGGAGCCGGGTGACGAGCTGCTGTTCGTGGCGACCTCGGACGTGGAACCGGAGATCCGGACCGCGCTGGGGTACTGAACGGGCCTGTCATGGTCCCCTCAAGTGCTATGAAAGGTCCCTTCCTTGCGAAATTTGCAAGGAAGGGACCTTTCATAGCACGCGGGGCTTGACGGGAAAGGTCAGTTCTCCACGCCGGGCGCCTGGGCGTACTTCTCCCGCAGCCGCGCCTCGATCTCGGCGTCGGTCTCCTCGGGAGGCGTCTCCTCGCTCAGTGCCTTGAGGTGCTTCTCCGACCGCCGCACCGCCCAGACGACGGTGAGCAGGCCGAGCGCGTAGAGCGGGTATCCCATCGCGATCTTCGCGAAGGCCAGCCAGCCGGTGTAGTCCTCGTCGTAGAGCCAGCGCTGCACGACGAACCGGGCACCGAAGATCAGCGCCATGGCGGCGGTCGCGATCGAATAGGAGATCAGCGACTTCTTGTCCTTGCGCCAGGCGTGGCCGTTGCCGTTGAGCGCGTTCCACACCACGCCGGCGAGCGGCCAGCGGACGACGATCGACAGCACGAAGACGCCGAAGTAGACCAGGCTCGTCCAGATCCCGAACAGGAAGAAGCCCTTGGCCGAACCGGTGCGGTAGGCGATGAACGCCGCGATCGCCACGCCGAAGAAGCCGGAGATGGCGGGCTGCAGCGGTTCCTTTCGCACGATCCGGAGCACCGTGATGGCCACCGCGCTGCCGACGGCCGCCCAGATGCCGACGGTCAGGCCGAAGATCGCGTTCGCGATCACGAACACGATGACCGGCAGTGAGGAGTAGAACAGCCCCGACAGCCCGCCCATCTGTTCCAGCAGGGTGGGCTGGGGCTTCTTGTCGTCGGTCTTCTGTTCGCCGCCGGCGGGTTCAGTCACGATACGGGATCAACTCACAGGGCTCTGAAGTTCGTAATAGGGGTTGTACAGCACCTTTTGACCGTCACGTTCGGCCATCCGGCCGCGCACCTTGATGGTTCGCCCGGGTTCGATTCCGGCGATCCGGCGGCGTCCGAGCCAGATTAGCGTCACACCCTGTGTGCCGTCGAACAGCTCGGCCTGCAGTGTCGCGGCCTCGTTGGTCGGGCAGAGCTCCACGCTGCGGAGCCTGCCGAGCACCGTCACCTCTTCGCCCGAACGGCAGTCGCAGGCGCGCTTCGCCCCGCCCGCCTCGGATTTTTCGGACAGATCGTCGGCGTCGAGATCCTCGACGTCGCTGGTCAGCTTGCGAACCAACCGGCTGAAGTAGCCGCCGTCTTTGGCGGACATAACGGTGCTCCTGTGCTCCGGGGCCCCCGACTCGAACGGCCCGTGCGTAATCCAGCGTAACTGTGTTCAGCCAGGGAAACCGGTTTGGGAGAGGATCGCAACGTGACCTCCGCTATTCCGCCTACGACGGCAGTAGTGCTCCCCGGTACCGGGTCCGACGAAGTGTTCGTCCGCGCCGTGTTCTCCGGCCCGCTGAGGGCACTCGGCATCCGGTTGCTCGCCCCGCCGCCACCATCGGGAGACCGGCTCGCGGACGGCTATCTCGAGGAGCTGGACCGGCTGGCCGACGCGCACGGGCCGCTGCTGGTCGGCGGCATCTCGTTCGGCGCGCATCTCGCCGCGGAGTGGGCCACCCGCGATTCCGGCCGCTGCACCGGCCTGCTGGCCGCTCTCCCGGCCTGGAACGGCCCGGCCGGGCAAGCACCCGCGTCGCTCGCCGCGCGGCTCTCAGCGGATCTGGTGGCCGAAAACGGGGTCGACGGCGCGCTGGCGAAATCGGCCGACGGCGTCCCGGAGTGGCTTTCGGCGGAACTCGGCCGGGCGTGGCGCCGTCACGGCGACGGACTCGCGGCGAGCCTGCGGACGGCGGCGTCCCGGGCCGCCCCGGAACTCGCCGGCTTGAAGGGCCTCGACGTGCCCGCCGGGATCGGCGCGTGTGTGGACGATCCCATCCATCCGGTGGCGGTGGCGCGGGAGTGGGCGGACGCCCTGCCGCGCGCCGAGGTCGGCGAGTCGACGCTCACCGCCCTCGGCGCGGACCGGGAATCCCTCGGCCGGGCGACCGTGCTGGCCTGGCTGAAGGCCTGCCGCTAACCCTGCTGCTGCTCGGCGATGTGCTGCGCGACCGCGTCGGGCAATGTGATGGTCAGCGGAGTGCGGACCGGCATCGGCGCGTCACCGCGGTCGACGATGGTGTGCCGCACGATCTCGCGCAGTACCGCGGGCGCCTGCGACGCCTGTGACTGCGGGCCGGCGATGACGCCGCGGAGCATCCAGCGCGGCCCGTCGACCCCGACGAAGCGCAAGGCCACGTCACCGACGATCGCGGACAGCTCCAGCCCCCACTCCCCCATGCCGACCGAGACCTTGGCGCCGTCGGCGCGCAGCTGCTCGGTGAGCTCGGTGCTGACGTCCTTCCACAGGCCGCCCGACCGGGGCGCCGCGTAGCCGCTGACGGTGATCTGGCCCTGTTCGGTGACGACGTGCACCGCGCGGACACCGCCGCTGTCCGGATCCATTTCGACCTGGACCTGGGAACCGTCGGGCACCGGGACCTTCACCGAACCGAGATCGATCCTCGGGATGCCGTCCTCGGGCGCGTCCGCGATGTCGAAAGGACCGTCGTCGGTCTCCGACAGCTGCGGCTCGATCTCCTCGGCATCGCCGTCGTCGACGTCGCCGGGACGGTCCCCGACCTCGGGCGCGGCGTGCCGTCCGCCGGGCTTCGCCGCGCGCTTGCGACCGAAAATCCCCACTAGTTCTCCGTTCCTTCCCTGGCTCCGGCTCCCAGTGTGGCGTGTCCGCCCGTGGAGCCATACCCTCCCTCGCCGCGCTCGGACGACTCGAGCTCGGCGACCTCTACGAACTCGGCCTGTTCGACCCGTTGCACGACCAGCTGCGCGATCCGGTCGCCGCGGGTGAGCACGACCTTCTCGGAGAGATCATGGT
Organism: Amycolatopsis sp. NPDC034160; assembly: GCF_055575355.1. Lineage (NCBI taxonomy): Bacteria > Bacillati > Actinomycetota > Actinomycetes > Pseudonocardiales > Pseudonocardiaceae > Amycolatopsis > Amycolatopsis sp. NPDC034160. Next base: position 37,311 of record NZ_JBVISU010000029.1, read on the forward strand.
TGATCAGGCAGACGCGGATCTCACCGCGGTACCCGGAGTCGATCGTGCCGGGGGTGTTCACCACCGAGAGGCCGACTCTGGCCGCCAGGCCCGAGCGCGGGTGGACGAAGCCCGCGTACCCGGGTGGCAGGGCGATCGCGACCCCTGTCCCGACCACGCCGCGTTCGCCGGGCGCGAGCACGAGATCCGAGGTGGTGACGAGGTCGGCGCCCGCGTCGCCGGGGCGCGCGTAGGCGGGGAGAGGGACCGATGGATCGATCCGGGAAAGCAGTACCTGAACGGTGGACACGGGCGGCGAGACTACCCTGAACGCGTGGGTGAAAGCGTGAACACGGCCGAAGGCGGCGTCGTCAAGCATTCCGAGCGGCTCTACGTCCCGTGGTGGGGCTGGCCGTTGCCGCTGCTGGGTGGCGGGCTGCTGGCGGCGGAGATCGACATGGGTTACCCCGGGCTCCGCGGCTGGTTGCCATACGTGGTGCTGATCCCCGCGGTGATCGCGCTGATGATCTCACTCGGCCGGTCCCGGGTGAAGGTCACCGGCGGGGACGAGCCGGAACTGTGGCTCCGCGACGCCCACCTGCCGCTGAAGTTCGCGGGTGACGTCGAGGTCATCGACAAGGAAGAGAAGCGGAAGGCGCTCGGCCGCGACGCCGATCCCGCCGCCTTCGTGCTGCACCGGGGCTGGATCGGCCCGGTCGTGCGGGTCTGGCTCACCGACCCCGAAGACCCGACGCCGTACTGGCTGTTCAGCACCCGGCATCCGGAGAAGGTGGCCGAACTGCTCCGCCACCCCGTCAGCAAATCCTGACCAGGGGCCAACGGAAAGGGGGCCGACCTCGCGGCCGGCCCCCTTATTCCTGTTGAGAACCCCGAAACCCCTGTCGCGCCGTCCCCTGTGCCCGTAGGCTCAGGCGCAGTCGCGGCAGATGAGCCGTCCGCCACTCTCCTCCGCCAGCCTGCTGCGGTGATGCACCAGGAAGCAGACGGAGCAGGTGAACTCGTCGGCCTGCTTGGGCACGACCTTGACGGTCAGGTCCTCCCCGGAAAGTCCGGAGAGGTCCGCGCCCGGCAGCTCGAAGTTTTCGGCGGTCGCGTCCTCGTCGACGTCCACGACGCCGGACTGATTTTCGTTGCGCCGTGCCTTGAGCTCTTCCAACGAGTCTTCGGCCAGCTCGTCGGCTTCGCTGCGGCGCGGAGCGTCGTAGTCGGTCGCCATTTGTCCCTCACCCCTGCGATCAGCTTCGATGTCAGATGGCCCGGACCCGCGAGCGCGCGGCTCGTGGATCCTTCGTGCCGCTGGTTAACGTCCCAGCGCCCCTGTTTGTGCCCGGCTCGGCAGTGAGCGAGGTCTCTCTTTTGCGCCTCTTACTGCCGCCTGAGCCCGCGAAGGGTAGCTCACGCCGATACCGGCTCTGCAACGAGTCAGACATTGCCGCGAATACGTCACCCAACAGGGGGAACTCGCCCTCCGAGACGCCTGGCGTCCGAATGGGTTGCCCCCGCATCGGGAACCTCACCCTCGGGCCTGGTCGCTTGCCCGGAGTGGCCACCGCGTGGTGCTATCCGGAGGCCCGCGCCGCTCGCCTGCGCCTCAACGCATAGGCTGGTCGGACACGACGGTGAGATGACGCACCGTCCGGGGATCCGGGCTTTGGGGAAGGGACTGGCAGGTGGCGTCGGGGAACGGCATCGGGGACCGCGGAGCGAAGCCGTATCGCAAGCGCAATCCACTGCCCGCGCTCATCGTGATCGGGGTGCTGGCGCTCGGCGCGGTGATCGTCTGGGTGAACGTCGTGGCGAGCAACGCCGACATCGAGGCCAAGATCCGCTGCGATCCGCCGCCCGCCCCGCAACCGGGTGTCACCTACAAGCCGCTGGCGCACAACGGGCTGGACGACCGCGCTCCGGTCCCGCCGGACAAGGTCGCCCTCCAGGTGCTCAACGGCTCCCAGATCCGCGGCCAGGGCGGCATCGTCACCAGCACGCTCAAGGAAATGGGCTTCAGTCAGGCGCTCGAGCCGAGCACCGACCCGGCGTACAAGGACGCCGAAGCCAAGTGCCGCGGCCAGATCCGCTTCGGCGAGAACGGCGCGGCCGCGGCCCGCACGCTGAGCCTGGTGGTCCCGTGCGCCGAACTGGTCAAGGACAACCGCAAGGACGCTTCGGTCACGTTCACCACCGGCACCCTGCTGGGTGACATCCGCCCGAAGGCGGAGGCGCGCCAGATCCTCGACCAGCTCACCCAGTGGTCGCAGGCGCAGCAGGGCAGCGGCGGCGGCGAGCAGTCGGCGGGCGGCGGTGCCCCGGTGATCGACCAGGCACTGCTGAAAGCCGCTCGCGAAGCCCCCTGCTGATTCGAGTCCCTCACCCGGGTCCCCTCCTAGCGTGTGCCGGGTCCCGTCAGCCCCCTCAGATCACGCCGGCGCCCGAGTCGATCAGCGCCTGACGCAACGGGGCCGCGATCGACGGCGCCACCGCGAACGTCGCGTCCGGTCCGAGCTCGGCGTCTTCCCCGGGAAGCGACACCCGGGCGCCCGCCTCGGCGGCGATGAGCGCGCCCGCCGCCCAGTCCCAGTGCCCGAGCCCGTGTTCGACGTAGGCGTCCAGCCAGCCCGCCGCGACCGCGCACAGGTCGAGTGACGCGGCGCCGTTGCGCCGGATGTCGCGCACCCGCGTCGCCAGTTCGGCGACGAACCGGGCCTGTTTGGTGCGCCGTTCGACCTTGTAGGCGAATCCGGTGCCGACCAGGGTCAGGTCGAGCCGGGCCGGGGCGTTGACCGACAGGCGCCGTCCGTCGAGGAACGCGCCGTGCCCGCGCGCGGCGGTCCAGCGGCGGCCGCTGACCGGCTCGACGACGGCCCCCGCCACCGAGACCCCGCCGACCTGCGCGGCCACCGACACCGCGAACCACGGCAGCCCGTAGAGGAAGTTCACCGTGCCGTCGATCGGATCGACCACCCAGGTCACGCCGTCACCGGCGCTCCCGCCGCCCTCCTCGCCGAGCACGGCGTCGCCGGGGCGCAGTTCGGCCAGCCGCGCGCGCACCAGCCGTTCCGACTCGTGGTCCACGGCGGTCACCACGTCGGTGTCGGCGGATTTGGTGTCCACCCGCACCTCACGGCCCCCGTTCATCCCGCTCCAGGCCTCGTGGACCAGTTCGGCGGCCTCGCCCGCGACACGCTCGGCGACACTCTTCAGCAACGTCTCGTCAACTCCCACGTCCGCCATGTCACCACATCCGGTTAAAGTCTCCGAGGCAGGCTTCTGAATCGTGCGAGAAGGGACCACGTCCGTGGTGGAGGCGACCCGAGGTTTCGGTATCGACATCGGCGGCAGCGGGATCAAGGGCGCGCTGGTCGACTTGGCGGAGGGACAGCTGATCGGCGACCGGATCCGCATCGACACGCCGAAGCCGTCGACGCCCGAGGCGGTGGCGGACGTCGTCGCCGAGATCACCGGCCAGGCGGGCTGGGACGGCCCGGTGGGCGTCACGCTGCCCGCGGTGGTCAAGAAGGGCGTCGCGCACACCGCGGCCAACATCGACCGCGCGTGGATCGGCACCGACGCCGACGCCCTGTTCGCGAAACGTCTCGGCCGCGGCGTGGACGACATCGCGATGCTGAACGACGCCGACGCCGCCGGCATGGCCGAGATCCGCTGGGGCGACCCGATCGCGCGGCGCGGTGTGACGGCGTTGCTGACCTTCGGCACCGGCATCGGCAGCGCGGTCTTCCAGGACGGCAAGCTCGTGCCCAACACCGAATTCGGCCACATCGAGGTCGACGGCTTCGACGCGGAGAAGAAGGCCGCGGCGTCGGTGAAGGACAACGAGGACCTGTCGTATCCCGAATGGGCGGAACGGGTGAACAGGTATCTCGGCGTGCTGGAAAACCTGATCTGGCCGGATCTTTTCATCGTCGGCGGCGGGGTCAGCAAGAAGTCGCACAAATGGGTCCCGCTGCTGGACATCCGGACCCCGGTCATCGTCGCGTCCTTGCAGAACAACGCGGGCATCGTCGGCGCGGCGGCGGCCGCCGCGGAGGGCATCGAGCACTGACCCGCCCGTGCTGACATCGACACCACGGATGTCACTTCGGCGGGTCGGACGGCGTGTCGCGCCCGCCGGGCGGTGATCCGCGCCGCGACGCTGTCACGTATCGTCGTTACAATGGAACACGGCCCCCGGCGGCGGCACTCACCAGAACGAGGAAAACCGCAGGCCGAGGGGTGTTCCCCGAAGTTTGAGGCAGCCGAGACCATCACGCCTCGGCTCGTCATGATCGACCGCTGCGAAAGGGCGTAAGTGGCAGCCGCAAGAACCGCAACCCGAAGCGGGACGAAGACAGCGACCGCAGCCGGCGAGCCGGCCGACGAGGCAGCCACCGGCGCGGCGAAGCCCGCGGCGCGCAAGACCGCCGCCAAGGCGGCCGGCGCGAAGAAGGCCCCGGCGAAGAAGGCTCCGGCCAAGAAACCCGCCACCAAGGGTGTCAAGACCGAAGACGGCGATCCGGAAGACGGTCCGGTAGAGCTCGACGAAGCCGACCTCGAAACCCCGGATCTCTCCGACCTGGAAGAGGTCGAGGTGGACGTCGTCGACGCGACGGTCACCGAGGAGACGGAAGAGGACGCCGAGTCCGACGACGACGCCGAAGAGACGCCCCCGCGGCGCCGCACGGTGGCCGACAAGAACGCCGGAAAGACCTCCGACAACCCGGACTTCGTCTGGGACGAAGAAGAGTCCGAGGCGCTGCGCCAGGCCCGCAAGGACGCCGAGCTCACCGCTTCGGCCGACTCGGTCCGCGCGTACCTCAAGCAGATCGGCAAGGTCGCCCTGCTGAACGCGGAGGAGGAGGTGGAGCTCGCCAAGCGCATCGAGGCCGGGCTCTACGCCGCCGAACGCGTCCGCAACGCCGAGGAGGAGGGCGAGAAACTCGTCACCCAGATGCGGCGCGACCTCAAGTGGATCGTGCGCGACGGTGAACGGGCGAAGAACCACCTCCTGGAGGCGAACCTCCGGCTCGTGGTCTCGCTGGCCAAGCGCTACACCGGCCGCGGCATGGCGTTCCTGGACCTGATCCAGGAGGGCAACCTCGGTCTGATCCGCGCGGTCGAGAAGTTCGACTACACCAAGGGCTACAAGTTCTCCACGTACGCCACCTGGTGGATCCGTCAGGCGATCACCCGCGCGATGGCCGACCAGGCCCGCACCATCCGTATCCCGGTGCACATGGTCGAGGTCATCAACAAACTCGGCCGTATACAGCGTGAGCTGTTGCAGGACCTCGGTCGCGAGCCCACCCCCGAAGAGCTCGCGAAGGAAATGGACATCTCCCCGGAGAAGGTCCTCGAGATCCAGCAGTACGCCCGCGAGCCGATCTCGCTCGACCAGACCATCGGCGACGAGGGCGACTCGCAGCTCGGTGACTTCATCGAGGACTCCGAGGCCGTCGTCGCGGTCGACGCGGTGTCGTTCACGCTGCTGCAGGACCAGCTCCAGTCGGTGCTGCAGACGCTGTCCGAACGTGAGGCGGGTGTGGTGCGGCTGCGGTTCGGTCTCACCGACGGCCAGCCGCGCACGCTCGACGAGATCGGCCAGGTGTACGGGGTGACCCGTGAGCGCATCCGGCAGATCGAGTCGAAGACGATGTCGAAGCTGCGTCACCCGTCGCGTTCGCAGGTGCTGCGCGACTACCTGGACTGATCCCAGGCTCACGAAGAACCCCGTCACCGTTCGGTGGCGGGGTTTTTCGCGTCCGGTGTCGAATCGCGGCCTGCTCGTTCGACGCGTGGGTATGACGACGAACCCGATCGCGACCAAGAACCTCGACCGCTACGGCTCCGAGGAGCTGCCGTGGAGCCGTCCTCGCGACATCCTCGCCGAAGACACCCCCACGGCCGACCTGACCTTCTTCGTGACGACCGTGCGGCCCGGCGGACGGCCGCACTCCGCGGGCGTCGGCGCCGTCTGGGTGAACGACGCCCTGTACTTCAAGGGCGGACCCGGCACCCGGCGCTCCCGCAACCTGGCGGCGAATCCGGCCTGCGGTGTTTCGGTGCGCCTGCGAGGAGTCGACCTCACCTTGGAAGGCGAAGCGCATCGAGTCACCGATCCGGTGACGCTGGAGCGGGTGGCCGCCGTGTACCGCGCCGGTGGCTGGCCCGCCACGGTGGAAGGTGACGCGCTGACCGCTCCTTACAGCGCGCCCAGCGCGGGGCCACCGCCCTGGCACCTGTACCGGCTCACCCTCCACCGCGCCATCGCCGTGGCGGGCGCCGAACCGTACGGCGCCACGCGCTGGGATTTCGCCCACTGACCGTCGCGTTTAGTCCTCTGAACGCGGTAGTTGCGTGTGCAAGGACCGCATTCAGAGGACGAAATGCGGGGTTCAGGGGCGGCCGGTGAGGGTCGTCCAGGGGATGTGCACGGTGACCCGTTCCCGGAGCTGCTCGTTCATCAGCCACAGCTCCCCCGTCGCCGGCCAGTACGACAGGTTTTGCGAGTTCACCGGCGCCTTGCCGCTCAGCCTCGACGTCGACGTGCCACCGACCCCGCCGTGCAGGCACGACGGATGGTCTCCCGCCACCCCGGCGTATTCCGGACAGGTCCCCGTCAGCACGAAGTATCCGTTGCGCGCCACCGCTCCCTGCATGCCCCACACCGGCGACACGAAGCCTTCCTTCGCGTGCACGGTCCCGTCCGCCGACAGCTTGGGCAGACCCGTCGCGCGGTCGAACGGCCAGCGCAGTACCCGGCCTCCGGCGGCCTTGGGCACGTGTTCCGCGGTCACGATCGAGCCGTCGCTGTGGTCGAAGGACATCGTCGCGAGACACGGCCGCACCCCGGGAGCCCCGGTGCAGGTTCCGCCGCCGGGATACCAGTAGGCGCCGATCTGCGGCATCGCGTAGTCGTAGAACGCCGCGTGATATTTGCCGTCCGGCCCCTTCCCGACGACGCCGGAGCTGTCGTCGACCTTCCAGAAATGCGTCGTGTCGAAGACCCGCACCACTCCCCCGGTGGTCGCGACGAACAGCCGGTTCCCGATCCAGGTCATGCCGTGCCCGTGTCCCTGAACGACGGTGAAGTTGTCGTCCGACGTCGGTTCGACGAGCAGCACGTGCCGGTAGCCGAGCCCGGTCGCGTCCACAAAGGACAGCCGGACCATGGTGTCGCCCGGGGTGTGCCAGGAGGCCGCGACGACCCGTTTTCCGCCGACCTTCCCGGTCGCCGCGTCGGCGTCGCCGGAGCCGGTCAGGCCCTGCGGGATCCAGTCGTTGGTCTTGTCGTCTCCCGCGTCTTCCCAGCAGAATCCCGCCGGTTTCAGCGCCGTCGCGAGATAGGTGCCGTGGCACAACGGCCGCGCGGACCGGTTAGCCGACGACAGGATCTCCGGCAGGCCACGCGCCGGGAGTTTCTTCTCCAGCGCGGCGATCCGCGCGCCGTAGACGTCGAAGGTCGAACCCGGCGTCCAGCGGAAGGCGTCGACCGTGGCCGCGTCCATCCGCGGGAAGGCGGCCGCGGCGGAGGCGACCCCGGGTACGAGCGCGAACACCAGCAAGAGTGAAGCGAGCAGTCCCAACCTCTTCATGCCCGCGAGCATCCCGGTCCCGCGCATACTTTCGATACAAACCGCTTCAGGACACGGAAAGTCCTCGCTCGGCCAAGGATTCCTCGACACGCAGCCGTTCGATCCCGCGGTCGAACCCTTCCGGCAGCTCGTCCAGCCGATGGTCGACCTCGACCTCCCGGCAGGCTTGGACGAGCAGCGCGTCGTACGCCTGCCGGGTGCCGTACCGGCGGACGGCCGAAGCACCGGGAGGGAGCTCCGCCAGCAGCCGGTGCACCCGGCGGAGATCGGCGGCGAGTTTCTCGATGGGCGGGCCCGCCGGGATCTCCGGTTCGCGGCGGCGTCGCCGGCGGCGCACCACCTCGGGGACCCTCAGCGCGCACCAGAAAAGAGCCGACGGCGCCACGGCGACAACGGCGTACAGCGCGACAGGCACGGTGGCCATGACCCATGGTAATCCCGCTCGGCGGGGTCGGAGAAGCCGTCAACCCGGCTATATTCGCGACTGTGCTGACCGAGAAGCCGACCGAGAGCTACCGCTATCCGGACACCGGTGACCACGTCACCGGCCTGTTCATCCGACGGCACGAACCCTACGACGGCTATTGGGCGGCCAGCGAGGAGCGCGCGCTCGAGAAGGTCGCCGGGCGGCTCACCGCGACGCTCGGTGCGCGAGCCGAGATCAAGGCGCTCGACGCCGGTTGCGGGGAGGGCAGGCTTCTTCCCTGGCTCGCCCGGTTCTCCGCCGAGATCACCGCCGCGGACCCCGACCACGGCAGGCTGGCGAAGGCGAGCGAGACCCTCGTCGAGGACACGCGGCTCTCCTTCGTCGCTTCGCCGATCACCGAGCTGGACGGCGGCCCGTACGACCTCGTCGTCTGCAGTCACGTCATCCAGCACGTGCCGACCTCGGAGGTCGCGCCCATCCTGCGACGGCTGGCCGCGGTCACCGCGCCCGGCGGAGCCCTGGTGCTGGCCTACAGCCGCGCACCGATCGGACGGGGCGCCTTCAGCCTGGACAGCGTCGAAGGCGGCGAGGTCCGCTCACGCCGGATCAGCCGCGAAGAGTTCGACAAGGCGCTACGCGACGGCGACGGCCCGGCGCTCCCGGTCCGCTACCTCGACCCGGAGGAGGTCGCCGCCGACGCCGCCGAAGCGGGCTGGCGCACCGACTGGGAATGGACCTACCACGTCCTCGACGACCTCGGTCCCGCCGACGAGCACCTCGACCGTGACGAACTGGTCAACGCCTCCGGTCCGCTGCGCCGTCACCTCGGCCGCGATCTGGTCACCCTGCTGCGCCGCGAACCCGCATGACGGCGCTGCTCCTCACCTACGCCTGGGCGGTCCCGCTGTCCGAGCGGGAGGCGGGGAAGGTACTCGACGGCGGCCGGGACCGCGGCCTGCTGACCCATCTCGACGGGAAACTCGGCGAGGAATGGACCGCCGCGGAGAACTTCCTCACCAGCTACACGAATCCGCCGAATCGTCGCGTGCTGCGCAAACGCACCGGTGGCTCCCGGCTGTCGATCCGCGTCGGCGCGGTCAGCCTGCCCTGCGAACTCCTCGTCACCTGGCATCCGGCCTATCACGCGATGACGCTGATCCTCGCCACCACGATCACCGGACCCGAGACGGAGCCGTCCGCCGTCGGATTCGATCTCGCCATCGCCGTCCTGCAGAGCCTTCAAGGCCGGGAGGCGACGAACGGTGAGAAGGGGCTGCACGGCGGCTACGGCGAGAAGTCGTTCCCCTCGCTCCTCAAGGCCGTCACCCACATCTTCGAGGACCTGACCAAGGGCTGCGGCCTGACCGAAGGGCTCGGCCGCAAAGGCTGGTGCGTCGAATCGCGGTCCCACGACGGACATCCGCCCGCGCAGCGGGTCGCGGCCGATCCCCGGCCGTTCTACGGGCTGGCGACCGGCGACGAGGGCTGGCGGTTCGTACCCCGCGAGGTCGCCAGGGACGCGCTCGGCCCGTCGTGGGGCACGCGGTCCTTCGTCTCCGCGTACACGATGGCCGGCGGGATCGTCTGCCTCAACAGCAAGGATTCCGACTACGTCGAGCAGCAAGGCGAGCTGATGCGCGGCCCGTTCGGCGCGGCCGAACCGTACTTCGGCATCGACAGCGACGTCGGCGGCCTCGATCACGGGATGCTCTTCATCCTCGAACGGGTCCTGATCCGGATGGCGCTGGCCGACCAGTGGCTGCGCACCGCCCAGCGCGAGATGCGGGCGCTGACGGCGAAAAAGAAGTCCGCGAACCGCACCCGGCTGCTGCGGGGCTCGCTCGACGACATCCTCGAAATGCTGCACTCGGTGCTCCCGCCCGAGATCGATTCGCTGGAGCGACGTCTGGTCACCAGCATGGGGGTGGAGCGGATCATCGCCCAGCTCGACCGCCAGGCCGAGGCGATGGACGAGGAGACCCGCTACGCCTACGAGAACACGGTGAGCGCGCGGGTCACGCGGCTCACCGTGGTGACCGTCGTGCTGACGATCGTCACCATCGTCCTCGGTGTCCTGCAGGTGCTCGTGTCACTCTGACCCGCTGCCGCGGCGTTGCTTGCGGTTGCGCTCCGCGAACAGCACCCCCGCCCCCGCCGCCACCATCAGCGCGCTCACCACGATGTGCGCCTCCGGCGGAAGCAGGTGAAGCTGCACGAACCAGCTCGGGTCGGTACTGCCCAGCAGCCGGTTGATCAGCCCTCCCCCACCCTGCACCAGCAGGAGGATCCCCAGCAGTTCGATCATCGTCGTGTCCCTTCCGGAATCCGGTCGTCGTCCCTGTCCTTGGGCGAAAGCTCCTGCCACAGCGGGCCGGTGGCGAACCAGATGGCCGTCACGACCCCCAGCCGCGGCAACCACCCCCACAGCGGCGCGACCTGCTCGGTGTCGCCGACCATGAAGATCAGCCCCAGCAGCACGGCGGCGGCGATCCCGCAGGCCAGTACGCATTTCCCCCACTCACGCCATTCGACGCGGGCTTTCTCGCGCCCCCTCGGTTTCGGCGGCGGTGGCGGACCGCCCGCGAACCGGTGCGCGAACCGCACGTCGGCCCAGCGGATCATCGACGGCCCGAACACCACGCTGAAGCCGAGGTACACCGCGGCGAGGCCGTGCACGAAATTCGCCTTGCCGCCATCGCGCAGGTCGAGCACCGTCGCGACCAGTACCACGATGTCGATCACCGGGGTGAGGGCCAGCAGGACGGTGCTGGTCCGCTTGAGCCGGAGCAGATAGCGGGCCAGCAGGCCGGCGCCGATCGCGACCCAGAAACCGATCTCCCCGGCGGCGATCACCGCCGCCATCGGATTGTCGGCGAAGAAGTCCCAGATCTTGTTCACGCTTCGATCGTCGCCTCTGCACCGGGGCGGCCGCGTCGGTGATCGGCACGAGAAACCGTCATCAGTTCGTAGGACCCCGGTGCGCGTCCCGGTGTGCTGGGATGGACGGGTGCCCTCGTTGGTCCCGCGCCTGCGCCACCTCCCGTTGTGGAAGCAGGACGCCGTCATCGCGCTCGGCACCTGGATCCTGGGGGCGCTGGTCTACGCCAGCGGGATGCAGGTGCTGCTCAACGGGCCCGACAACACGCCGCTGTGGATCCGGCTGACCGAGCTGACCGTGCTGTGCGGTTTGGAGATGCTGCGCCGCAAGGTCCCCGTGGGACTGCTGTGCGCGCTGGTCGTCCTAGGCGTGGACATCGCGCTCGGCCCTTCGCTGCCGATCGTCATCGTCTTCACCGATTTCCTCTACGCGGCGACGCTCTACGGGTCGCGGCACACCAGCCGGGTGATGATCGGCGTCGCCGCGATCGGGACCCTCGCGGTGGTCTGCCTGGCGCTCATCTTCTCGCAGTGGCGGACGGCGATCCTCGCCGCGTTCGCGCTGTTGCCGTTCCTGGTCACCCCGGTGTGGTGGGCGGCGAACGTGCGGCAGCAACGGGACATCGCCGACAGCGAACGGGCGAACGCGGCTCAGCTGGCCACGATCGGCGAGCTGGACCGGCGGGCCGCGGTGGTGGGAGAACGCTCGAAGATGGCGCGGGATCTGCACGACGTCATCGCCGGGCACCTTTCGGCGATCGCGATCCAGTCCGAGGCGGCGTTGTCGATGGCCACCGCCGACCCGGAACTGTCCAGGAAGGTCCTGAAATCGGTGCGGGAGAACAGCGTCAGCGCGCTGGAGGAGATGCGTGCGATGATCGGACTGCTGCGCGCCGATCCCTCCACAGGGGACTCGGAGATCGAAGCGACCGCGCCCGCCCGGCTGGCCCAACTGTCCAAATTGGTCGAATCGGCACGGGCCAGCGGGCTGGTGGTCGAGGTGGTTTCCACAGTGGACGAAGCGGCTCCGTTGCCGGCGGCGGTCGACCTGACCGCGTACCGGATCGCGCAGGAAGCGCTCACGAACGCGGCCAAGCACGCCGCGGGCGGGCGGGCGGTACTCGACATCCATGCGCGCGGAGGCATACTCACCGTCGAAGTGCACAACGACCTTCGCCCCGGTTCCGGCTCGGGTGACGACGGCGGGACCGGACTCGGCCTGCTGAACATGCGGGAACGTGCCGCCGCGGTGGGCGGCACCCTCGCCGCCGGGCGCTCAGGCGGCGGCTGGCTGGTCCGCGCCGAACTGCCTCTGGAGGGGTCATGACCATCAAGGTGCTCGTCGCCGACGACCACGGCGCGATCCGGGCTGGGCTGATGATGATCCTCGGCAACGCCGAAGGCATCGAGGTCGTCGGCGAGGCCGCGGACGGCGCCACCGCCGTCCGCCAGGCGAAGGCCCTGAAGCCCGACGTCGTGCTCATGGACGTCCGGATGCCCGGCGTCGACGGCATCGCGGCCACACGGGAACTGACCGCGGAGGGGCTGTGCGAAGTATTGGTGCTGACCACTTTCGATCTCGACGAGTACGTCCACGCCGCGCTGCGGGCCGGCGCGGCCGGGTTCCTGCTGAAATCGGTGGAAGCGTCTCGGCTGATCGAAGCGGTGAAACTGGTCGCGGCGGGCGAAGGGGTGCTCGCCCCGCAGGTCACGCGGAAACTGATCGCCGCGTTCGCCGAGGGGACCCGCGCACCGTCCAGCGCCCCCGACGGGCTCGCCGAGCTGACCGAACGCGAGCGCGAAGTGCTGGCGTGCCTGGGCGGCGGCCTGTCCAACGCGCAGATCGGCACGCGGCTGCACATCGGTGAGACCACGGTGAAGACGCACGTTTCGCGCGTCCTGACGAAGCTGGCACTGCGGTCGCGGGTGCAGGCGGCGATCCTCGCGCAGGAGAACGGCGTCACCCTGGAAAGCTGATCTCCACCGTTCTGCGAGGCGGGCGGCGATCTTCTAGCGTGACCCTTCATGCGCCGAACTCTGGACGTGGACGAGGTCCTGCAGCGACAGGATTCCAGCGAGCTGAAACGCCGCCTGCGCGGGCGCGACCTGATCGGCTTCGGGGTCGGCATCATCATCGGCACCGGGATCTTCACCCTCGCCGGCGTTGAAGCCAAGACCCACGCGGGCCCATCGGTGACGCTGTCGTTCGTGCTCGGCGCCGTCGTCGCCGGGATGGCCGCGCTCTGTTACGCCGAACTCGCCTCCAGCGTGCCGACGGCCGGAAGCGCCTACACCTACGCGTTCGCCACCCTCGGCGAGACCTTCGCCTGGATCATCGGCTGGGACCTGCTGCTCGAGTTCGCCCTCGGCGCGGCCGTCGTGTCGCGGGGCTGGTCCGGCTACCTCGCGAATCTGATGGGTCTCTCCCCCGACTGGTTCGGCGAAGACGCGAAAGTGAACATCGGCGCTGTCGCGATCATCGCCGTGCTCACCGTGATCGCCGTCATCGGGATCAAGGAGTCGGCACGGGTGACGAATCTGCTCGTGCTGGTGAAGGTCGCGGTGTGCGTGCTGATCCTCGCGGTCGGCGTGTTCTACATCCGCGGCGAGAACCTCGTCCCGTTCATCCCGCCCGCCCAGCCGCCGACGGAGACCGCCGGGGCCCTGCACCAGCCGATCGTGCAAGCCGCGCTCGGGCTGGAGCAATCCGTGTACGGCATCGCCGGAATGGTCACCGCCGCCGCGGTCGTCTTCTTCGCCTACACCGGTTTCGAGGCACTCGCCAACCTCGGTGAGGAGACCGTGAACCCCAAACGCGACCTGCGGGTCGGCATCCTCGGTGCGCTCGGTGTCTGCGCCCTGCTCTACATCGGCGTGTCGCTGGTGCTGACCGGGATGGTGCCCTTCGCCGAGATCGACGCGGGCGCCCCGCTCGCCGACGCCTTCGACCGGGTCGGGCAGCACTGGGTCGGCGCGCTGATCTCACTCGGCGCGGTCACCGGGCTGACGTCGGTGATGATGGTGGAACTGGTGACGATCGGCCGGATCGGCTTCGCGATGGGCCGCGACGGCCTGCTGCCGAAGAAGTTCGGCACGGCGCATCCGCGGTGGGGCACTCCGCACCGGATGACCGTCAGCGGTGCCGTGCTGATCGCGGCGCTGGCCGCGTTCGTCCCGATCTCGGAACTCGCCGACATGGTCAGCATCGGCGCGCTGTCGGCGATGATCATCGTCGCGGTGGCCGTGCCGGTGCTGCGGAAACGCCGACCCGGCCTGGAGCGCCCGTTCACCGTGCCGTTCTCGCCGTACCTGCCGATCGTGGCGGCGCTGGCGTGCTTCTACCTGATGCTCAACCTCGACGTGATGACCTGGCTGCGGTTCGCCGCGTGGCTGGTGCTCGGCCTGCTGATCTACGTCTTCTACGGGCGCAAGCATTCGCGCTTCGCGAAGAACGACCTCAGCTCCACAGACCGGCCGTCGTGATCGCGGCGACGGCGGCCTCGGTGTCGCCGTCGTCGACCACGATCAGCATCCGGTTCAGCGCCGCGGCCACCCATTCCACCGGCTGGTCGTGCACTCCGTCGTCCCCCAAGGACGGATAACCATCCATAATGGACAAAAGGGTGCCTTCGGTGCCGATCCGCATCCCGGCGACCAGGACGGCATGTCCGCCGGGCGGGCGCCACCGCGACGACCACAGCGGCGGGACCCCCGTGTCGAGGTAGTCGAGCAGCGCTCGAACCGGGGTGTCGTGCGCGCCGAATTCGGCCGGGTCGACCTCGGCGATCACCGCGACCCGCGGCAGCCGCCACAGCCCGGCCAGGAGCATGAACAGCGACTGCGGCGTCCGGTGCCCGGTGGCGGGCACGGCGGCCAGCCGTCCGCCCGACAGCGCCTCGATCGCTCGCGGGAGGCCGTCCGGCGTGGTGCCCGCCACCGCGGCGACCTCGTCCTGGCCCGGGACGTCGAAGCCCGCGGCGCGCAGGGCGGCCAGCGCCACGAACGGGCCGGCGAGCCCGTCCTTCTGCGGGAGTTCGGCCCGCGCGACGGCGACGAGGTGCTCGCCACCGGGGAGCCAGCGCTGTCCCGACAGACCGGTCCGGTCGCCGTCGATTCCGGAGGACACCGGGTCAGTATCGGCGTTCAGAGGGGCGCCGGGCCATCGCGTTTCTCCGGCGAGCGCAACGCCACCCCGGCGACGACGGCCAGCGTGCCGAGCGCCTCGGGAAGGGTCGGGACCTGCTTCAGCCAGAGGAAGCCGATGACGCCCGCCGTGACCGGCAGCAACGCGAGCAGCAGCGCGAACCGTGCCTGCCCGGCCTTGCGCAGGACCACCTGATCCAGCGCGTACGGCACTACGGTCGAGAGCACGCCGACCCCGATGCCCAACAACAGCAGGCGTGGCGAAGCCCACACCGCGCCCGTGCCGAGAGCCAACGGCGAGAGCACCACGGTGCCGACGGCGAACCCGACGGCCAGCCCGTCGATCCCGTTCCCGCCGACCGCGACCCGCTTCCCCAGCAGGATGTACCCGGCCCAGGCGGCCGCCGCGCCCAGCGCGAAGAGCACGCCGAGCAGGCTGCCTTCGAGCCGGACGTCCGCGATGGCCACGACACCGGCCACCACCAGCAGCAACGCGAAGACGTCGCGGCGGGTGCGCGAGCCGAACGCCGCGACCAGCACGGGTCCGGCGAACTCCAGCGCGACGGCCGTGCCCAGCGGCAACCGCGCGATCGCCTCGTAGAAGAGCACGTTCATCCCGGCGGTGACGACGCCGAACGCGCCGGCGAGCAGGAACGTGCGGCCGGTCCACGCCGAACGGGGTGGCCTCCGCCACGCCAGGAGCACGACCGCGGCCCCGAGACAGCGGAGCCAGGCCACCCCCGCGGGTGAGGCGACCGAAAAGAGACCTACGGCGACGGCCGCGCCGGCGTACATGGAAATTCCGCTGAGAACGAACAAGACCGGGGCCGGGACGCTCGAGAGGCGGTTCCGGACGACTGCGATACCCACTCCCGCATGGTGCCTGACATGGGAAAAGGCGGGTGCGGGGGGAGTCTTCTCCTACGTTGCGTGATTACGCTACGGCATCCGAGGTAATTACCAGTGACAAATGAGACACCCAGGCGGGAACACTTGCGGCCCGCCAAACGTCTGGAAGAGTGGAAGCACGAACACGGCGGGGCCCGGAACGAACGTTTCAGGCATCAGTGCCGAAGTGGTCGTAGCTGGATCGATGGCACCGGGTCACCGGTGCCGGGACGGAGGGAGACTCCAATGACTTCACCGACGCTCACCCGCCCCGAACTGACCGCTGCCGACCGATGCGACCGGTGTGGAGCTGCAGCCCAGGTTCGAGCCATTCTCAGCACCGGTGGCGAGTTGCTCTTCTGTGGTCACCACGCCCGCGCACACGAAACGAAGCTCAAAGAAATGTCCGCGGACATTCAGCGGTAACCACCAGTCCACGACCACCCGGCGGCCGATCGCTCCCCATGGAGCGGTCGGCCGCCCTGTTTTGCCCGGCGGCAGGTCGTTTCCGTCCGGTGGTGCGGTGCGGCGCAGGTCGAAGCAGGCCTAGCAAAAACATACATACTGCGTGTATGTTTCCCCGCATGACCAGCGATCCTCTTGGCGAGACGCACGAGGTGGACCTCGGCACCGCCCGCATTCGTTACCGCGACCGCGGCGAAGGCCCTCCCGTGGTCTTCGTGCACGGCCTGCTGACGAACGGCCTGCTCTGGCGCAAGGTGGCCCCCGCGGTCGCCGACGCCGGCTTCCGCTGCCTGACCCCGGACTGGCCGCTGGGCTCCCACGAGATCCCGGTCCCTGAGGCCGACCTGAGCCCGCCCGGCGTCGCGGCGCTCATCGCCCGGTTCCTGGAAGTGCTCGACCTGACCGACGTCACGGTGGTCGCCAACGACACCGGCGGCGCGCTCACGCAGTTGCTCATGACCACCTCTCCCGAACGCGTCGGCCGGGTCGTGCTGACCCCGTCGGACTCCTTCGAGCGGTTCCTTCCGCCGATGTTCGCCGGGCTGAGCGTGCTGGCCCGGCTGCCCGGCGGACTCTGGCCGGTGTTCCAGGCGATGCGCTCACGACGGCTGCTGAAGGCGACGAAGTTCGTGTGGCTGGCCAAGCATCCGGTCCCCGACCATGTCCTCGACGCCTACCTGCTGCCCAGCAGGCGGGAGCCGGCGATCCGCGAGGACGTCGTGCGATTCACCGCCGCGATCGACAAGCGCTACACGCTGACCGCGTCCGAGCGGCTCTCCGCGTTCGAGAAGCCCGTGCTGCTGGTGTGGGCGCCCGAGGACCGGCATTTCCCGCTGTGGCTGGGCAGGAAGCTCGCCGCTGTCCTGCCGAACGCCGAGCTGAAGACGATCGAGGACTCCTACGCCTTCGTGCCGGAGGACCAGCCGGAGCGGCTGAGCGCCATGGTGGTGGAATTCCTGGGTGCCCACGCCACGACGTAGCCAGACCGAGCGCTCTCAGTCGACGCAGACCGCCCTCATCGCGGCGGCGCGGCCCCTGTTCGCCGAACAGGGCTACGCCGCCGTGCCCGCCGACGAGATCGTCCGGGCGGCAGGTGTCACCCGCGGCGCGCTCTATCACCACTTCGGGGACAAGCAGGGGCTCTTCCGCGCCGTGGTCGAGCAGCTCGAAACGGAGATCACCGACGAGCTCAAGGTCGTCCTGCGGGCCGGGGAGGATCCCTGGACGGCCGCGCTCGCGGCTTTGGCACGGTTTCTCGACGTCTGCGTGCGACCCGAAGTCGTCCAGATCTCGTTCACCGACGCGCTCGCCGTACTGGGCTGGCAGGAGTGGCGCGCGATCGAGCAGCGGTACGGGCTGGGGCTGATCACGGAGATTTTGGAGTCGGTCGCCGCCGACGGGAAGCTGATTCCGGCACCGATCCCGGAACTGGCGCAACTGGTGATGACCGCCTGCGGCGAGGCGGCGCTGATGATCGCGCACGCCGAGGAACCCGAAGCGGCGAAGGCGCGGTGCCTGCAGGCGCTGGTGGCCCTGCTGTCAGGCCTCGTGAAGGACCGCGTTTAGTCCTCTGAATGCGGTACTTGCACACGCAACGACCGCATTCAGAGGACTGAATGCGAGCTAGACGGTGTCCAGGATCATCTCGAAAGCCGCTTCGGCGGCGCCGAGGAGTTTCGCGTCGACGCCCAGCGCCGAACTCACGATCTGCGTCCCGCCGACAGCCCGGCTGACCAGGCTCCGCCGCCGGACCTCGGCCGCGACCGAGCCCACCACCGAATCCGGCAGCGCGGTGAACAGGCCACCCAGCACGACCAGCTGCGGGCCGAGCAGGTTGACGACGTTCACCAGCCCCACCGTCAGCCATTCCGAGAACTCCGAAAGCCGCTCCTCGGCCGCCTGCGGGTCACGCCCCAGTTCGCGTAGTTCGACCAGGATCACCCCGCGCGGGGTCTCCTCCGGCAGGTCGAGCGCGCGGCAGAGGGCCGCCTCGCCGACCTCGGTCTCCCAGCAGCCCCTGGAGCCGCAGTAGCAGGGACGGCCGCCGGGCCGGACCGCCATATGCCCGATCTCGCCGACGTAGCCGGCGCCGCCGCGCAGCGACGAGCCGTCCGCGATGATCCCTCCCCCGACACCGACGTCCGCGGAGACGTAGACGGCGTCGGACGAGCCCCGCGCGGCACCGCGCAGGTGTTCGGCGATGGCGCCGAGCTCGGCGTCGTTGCCGACGAGGATGGGAATGCGCAGCACACCGCCGAGCCGTTCCCCGAGCGACACGTCGGTCCAGCGCAGGTTGGGCGCCTCGTGCACGTGCCCGTCCGCCCGGCGGACGACGCCGGGCACGGACACCCCCGCGGCGATCGGCTGCACACCGAGGTCACCGGCCAGCATGGTGGTCGACTCGATCACATGCGTGATCACCTCGTCGGCTTCCCGCATCCGGCCGCGGAGGTTCCAGCTGTTGCGTCCGAGGATCTGGCCGCCGAACCCGATCAGCGCGATCGCCACGTGTTCGACCTGGAGGTCGACCGCGAGCACCACCGCCGCGTGCGGCTGCGGCAGGACCAGGAGCGAGGGGCGGCCCGCCCCTCGTCCCGGCCTCGGGACCCTCTCCTCGACGACGCCCGCTTCCGCGAGCCCGTCGACGAGGGTCTTGATGGTGCTGCGGTTGAGCCCCAGCTCGGTCGCCAGGGTCGCCCTCGTGCTCGGGCCGCTGACGTGCAGCAACCGGAGCAAGGTCGTGCGGTTGTGCCTGCGCACCTCGTCTGGTCGTGCAACGGGTGTGCTGGTCACGGACTTCATCATTCCATGCGGGCTCAGCGCGGTGACGCAGCCGCGCGGCGCCGGGACAGCGCGTCCACCGTTGCCGCGAGCAACAGCACCAGCCCGGTGACGATGTTGACCACCGCCGCCGACTGCTTCAGCAGGCCGAGCGCGTTCTCCACCACCGCGAGGACCAGGCCACCGATCACCGCGTCGACCACTCGGCCCTTGCCGCCGAACAGCGACGTGCCGCCGATGACCGCGGCACCGACCGCGAACAGCAGCGTGTTGAGGCCACCGGCCTGCGGGTCGACCGAGCCGACCTTCGACGAGTAGACGATCGCGCCGATCGCCGCCACCGCCGAGCAGATGACGAACACCGACGCCCGGATCTTCTCGACGTTGATACCGGCACGGCGCGCCGCCTCGCGGTTGCCGCCGACGGCGTAGATGTGGCGGCCGTACTGCGTGCGGTTGAGCACGTAGGTACCGAGCACCAGCAGGCCGAGCACGATCGGCACGACGTACGGGACGCCGGAGATCACGACGTTCGGGTTGGGCGCGCGGTTCAGCGTCAGCAGATAGGTCGCCACCGCGGCGATCACCGCGATCGCGCCGACCTTGAACAGCACCATCGGCGTCGGCTGGGTGACCAGGCCGCGTTTGAGCCGGGAGAAGTGCTGCCCGAGGGACACCGCGGCGAAACCACCGGCGGCGATCAGGAAGAGGACCCAACTGCCCACTGTGGACAGATTGCCGTTGGCGACCTTGAAGAGCACGTCCGACGTGCTGATGCCGAGCGTGCCGCCCTCACCGATGAACTGCAGGATGACGCCTTGCCAGGCAAGGAAAAGCGCCAGCGTCACGACGAACGAGGGCATGCCGATCTTCGAGACCAGGAACCCGGTCAGGACACCGATCGCGCCACCGACGCTGATCGCGAGCAGGATCTCGATCCACGGGTTGGCCGCGGTTCCGGACAGCACCAGCGCGATGGCGAGCACCGCGAAGCCGACACCCGCCCAGATCCGCAGGATCACCCCGAGCAGACCGGCGATCGCGAGGACGACGAGGAACGCGATGAACACGCCGTTCCCCATCCCGCCCAGCAGGTTTCCGTCACGC
Source organism: Amycolatopsis sp. NPDC034160 (assembly GCF_055575355.1). Classification (NCBI taxonomy): domain Bacteria; kingdom Bacillati; phylum Actinomycetota; class Actinomycetes; order Pseudonocardiales; family Pseudonocardiaceae; genus Amycolatopsis; species Amycolatopsis sp. NPDC034160. Next base: position 57,585 of record NZ_JBVISU010000029.1, read on the forward strand.
ACGTAGTGCATCGCGAGGACGGCGGCGGTGACCCCGGACGCGGTACCCGCGGACAGGTCGATCTCGCCGAGCAGCAGCACGAACACGATGCCCATCGCGATGATCGCCTTGCCGGCGCCCTGCGCCAGCAGGTTCGCGATGTTGTTCATCGTCAGGAACGTGTCCGACAGCGAGGCGAACACGATCACCAGCACGAACAGGCCGAGCAGCGCCGGGAGCGAACCCAGCTGCCCCGCCTTGAGCCGGGAGAAGTAGTCGCCGATCGCCTCGCCTGTTGACATCGATGTCGTGTCGATGCCGAAGTCCGTGATGGCCGCCGACGGGTTGAGCGCGGCGGCCGTCGACTTGCCCCCCTCCGGCGAGGCGGGCTTTGCAGTCTCAGTCATTTTTTCGTTCTTTCTCGCCTCGGTCAGAGGACGGCGGCTTCGGGGCGGGCAAGGCCGAGGTCGCCGGAGCGGCCGGCGGTGATCAGTTCCACGACCTGGCCGTGGGTGACGTCCTTGGTGTGCACGTTGGCGACGAGGCGGCCGAGGTAGAGCACCGCGATGCGGTCCGCGACCTCGAACACGTCGGCCATGTTGTGGCTGATCAGCACCACACCGAGGCCCTGCTCGGCGAGTCGGCGGACCAGGTCGAGCACCTGACGGGTCTGCGCGACGCCGAGCGCGGCCGTCGGCTCGTCGAGCAGGACGACCTTGGAGTCCCACAGCACGGATTTGGCGATCGCGACGGTCTGCCGCTGTCCGCCGGAAAGCGCCGAAACCGGGGTGCGGACGGACTTCACGGTGCGGACCGAAAGCGACGCGAGCGTCTCGCGGGCGGCCTTTTCCATGCTGGCCTCGTCGAGCAGCCATTTGCTGCCGCGTTCCCGGCCGAGGAACATGTTCTGCACGATGTCGAGGTTCTCCGCGAGGGCGAGGTCCTGGTAGACGACCTCGATCCCGAGATCCGCGGCGTCACGCGGGCCGTGGATGTGGACGGGCCTGCCCTGGAACCTCACCGTGCCGGAGTCGTAGCCGTGGATGCCGGCGATCGACTTGACCAGGGTGGACTTGCCGGCACCGTTGTCGCCGACCAGCGCGGTGACCTCACCGGCCCGCACGTCGAAGTCCACGTCGTGGAGGACGTGGACCGGTCCGAAGCTCTTGTTGATCTGCCTCAGTTCGAGGATCGGTTCACTCATGGGGGTTCTCGAATTCTCCCGGCTGGGTACCGGGCCGGGGCGCACTGTCGGGAGGCGCGCCCCGGCCCGGTTGTCTGGATTTAACGGGTCAGGAGATACCGAGCTGCGTGCACGCCGCGGCCAGCTCGCCGCCACAGATCTCGGCCGCCTTGACGTAGCCCTGCGTCACGACCTCCTTGACACCGTCCTTGGTGGTCAGCTTCGGGTCGAGGAGCACGGACTTGACCTCGCGGTTGCCCTTCGGGTCCTTCGCCTTGGCGGTGGCCAGCGCGTCGGCGCCCGCCTTGTCGCCCTTGGCCAGCAGGACGGCGAGCTTCGCCGCGGCCTCGGCCTCTTCCTTGATCGGCTTGAAGACGGTCATGTACTGGTCGCCGCGCAGGATGGCCATGAGGCCGTCCGCGGTGGCGTCCTGGCCGGTGACCGGGACCTTGCCGTTGAGGCCGTTCTTCTTCAGCACGGTGATGACCGCGCCCGCGAGACCGTCGTTCGCGGCGACGACGCCGTCGACCTTGCCCTTGTTGTCGGTCAGGATCTGCTCGAAGGTCTGACCGCCCTTCTGGTTGTCCCAGTTGTCGATGGCCTGTTCGCGCACGAGCTTCAGGTCGCCGCTGGCGAACTTCGGTTGCAGCACGGACTTCTGGCCGTTCGCGAACAGCGTCGCGTTGTTGTCGGTCGGGGCACCCTCGATCATGACGACCTCGGCGCCCTTCTTGTCCTTCAGCGCGTCGGCGAGACCCTGGCCCTGCAGCTGGCCGACCTTCTCGTTGTCGAACGAGACGTAGTAGTCGGAGCTGCCGCCGAGGTTCAGGCGGTCGTAGTCGATCGTCGGGATGCCGGCGGCCTGCGCCTTGCGGGCGACCGCCGCGCCGACCTCGCTGTTGATCGAGGCGATGATCAGGACCTTGACGTTCTGCCCGATCATGCCGTCGGCCAGCGTGGTGAACTTCTGCACGTCGCCCTGCGCGTTCTGGACGTCGGCCTCGAAGCCCGCGTCCTTCAGCGCTTTGCTCAGGTACGGCTTGTCGAAGGCCTCCCAGCGCGCGGAAGACGCGGTCTCCGGAAGAATCACGCCGACCTTGCCACCGGTGGCGGCGCCGCCGGGCGCGGGGGCGGACTGCGAGGAATTGCCGCTCCCGGAGTCCGCGGTGTTGGCGCCACAGGCGGAGAGCACCAGACCGGCGCCCACTGTCGCGGCGAGGAGGGTAAGGGTTCTGCTGCGCATCCTCGAACCTTTCCGAATCTTGCTCGCGGGCGGCGATCCAGGAGGACCCGTCGCACCATCGCGCATATGTTGTGGGCGACAACATATGCCGCCGAAAGGCTTTGGCGGAAGACGGCTGAATCGATTAAGCCTCATCAAATGGACACGGTTTGGCAACGTGGCCGTAGCACGGCGTACGAAGTCCAGGCGCGCTGACAGGGTGACCGCCACCACTCACGAAGGGTGACCAGCGGTGCCGATCCCCTTGGTCCCAAACGCTATGAAAGGTCCTTTCCTTGCAAATTTTGCAAGGAAAGGACCTTTCATAGCGTTTGGTACGGAGCGCTACCAGGAACGCAGGGTGACGATCCGCTCTTCGAGCTGCTCCACCGTCGCCATCGCGGTGGGCGGTCCGCCGCACACCCGGCGCAGTTCGTTGTGGATCGCGCCGTGCGGTTTCTTGGTCCGGTGGTGGTACACGCCGACGAGGGCGTTGAGCTCCTTGCGGAGGCTGCCGAGCCGTTCGCTCACCGACTGCGGCCGCGCCACCGGCGCCTGCTGCTCGGCCTTGGGCTTGCGCCGCTTCTCGTCCGAGAGCTGCTCTTCCTGCCGCTTCCGCAGCAGGGCGCGGACCTGGTCCGGTTCGAGCAGACCCGGCAGACCGAGGTACTCCTGTTCCTCGTCGGAACCGGAGAACACCGCGGTGCCGAAGGAGTTGCCGTCGTAGATGACCTGGTCGAGTTCGGCGGAGGCGCCCAGCGAGGTGAACGCCTTCTCCTCTTCGCCCGGCTCGTCCTCGGTGCGGTTGGCCTGGGCGAGGAGCTCGTCCTCCCAGCCTTCCTTCTCCCGGTGCGGCTTGCCGAGGACGTGGTCGCGCTGGGCTTCCAGCTCACTGGCGAGTTCCAGCAACACCGGCACGCTCGGCAGGAAGACCGAAGCGGTCTCGCCGGGCTTGCGCGAACGCACGTACCGGCCGATGGCCTGCGCGAAGAACAGCGGGGTCGACGCGCTGGTGGCGTAGACGCCGACGGCCAGGCGCGGGACGTCGACGCCTTCGGACACCATCCGGACCGCGACGAGCCAGCGGTCGGTCGAGTCGGAGAACTCCTTGATCCGGCCGGACGCCTTGGGGTCGTCGGAGAGGACGACCGTCGGGTTCTGGCCGGAGATGCGCTGCAGGATCTTGGCGTAGGCGCGCGCGGATTCCTGGTCGGTGGCGATCACCAGGCCACCGGCGTCCGGGATGCCGTTGGCGCGCAACTGCGCGAGACGGGTGTCGGCGGCCTGCAGGACCGCCGGGATCCATTCGCCCGCCGGGTCGAGCGCCGTGCGCCAGGCCCGCGCGTTCTGCTCGGCCGTCAGGGGCTCGCCGAGCCGCGCGGTGAACTCCTCCCCCGCGCTCGTGCGCCAGGAGGCCTCACCGGAGTAGGCGAGGAAGACGACCGGCCGGACCACGCCGTCGGCGAGCGCGTCGGCGTAACCGTAGGCATGGTCGGCCTTGCTGCGCTGGAAACCCGAGCCGTCGGGCTCGTAGGTAACGAACGGGATCTGCGAGTCGTCGCTGCGGAACGGCGTCCCGGTCAGCGCCAGACGGCGGACGGCGGGCGTGAACGCCTCGCGGACCGCGTCGCCCCAGGACTTCGCGTCACCGCCGTGGTGGATCTCGTCGAGGATGACCAGGGTCTTGCGGTTCTCGGTGCGCACGCGGTGCAGCGTCGGATGCGCCGCGACCTGCGCGTAGGTGACCGCGACACCTTGGTAATCCCGCGAGGTGGCACCGGTGCCGTTGCGGAAGTTCGAGTCGATCGCGATCCCCGCGGCCGCCGCCGAAGCGGCCCACTGGTGCTTCAGGTGCTCCGTCGGCGCGACGATGGTGATCGCTTCGACGGTCCGGTCGCTCAGCAGCTCGGCGGCGATCCGGAGACCGAACACCGTCTTGCCCGCGCCCGGCGTCGCGACCGCCAGGAAGTCCTTCGGCTTCTTCGTCAGGTACTTCGTCAGCGCGCGGCGCTGCCAGGCACGCAGCGGCCTGGCGGTGCTGTCCTTCGCCGCGGGAGGCGCGCCCAACGTGCCACGATCACGTTCCACTGTTTCCGACATGCCGGTCACCTCCCTCTCTCCCCGCAAAAGCACTGCTCACCGCTGTCTGACAAGCACTGTGTCCGACAAGCAAAAGCCCCCACTTTGGTATCCGGCCGCGACGCCGGCGCCTGAGGTGAGGGCACTGGAGTGAGCCTACCCGCCGGGCCCGTGGAACGCCGGAAGCGCCACCCCCGTTGTCGGTTTACTCACCCCAAATGCCAGGGGTGACGAGCCGAATGCCGCGGCATGGACCATGCTGGAGACCGTCAAGGGCGCTCGGCGCTGGCGGAGGAGCTGCATGAGCGAGGAGAACGGCCGGGAAGAGTCGGCCGCTGGGGTCGCGAAGGTCCGCAGAGGTCCGTTGCGCCTGCTCAGCCGCACGCTCAACAAGGCGTGGGAAGGCAACATCTTCTCCGAGGCCGCCGAAGCCGCGTTTTGGCAGACGCTGTCGCTGCCGCCGCTGCTGCTCGGGCTCCTCGGTTGCCTCGGTTTCGTCGGCGACTGGTTCGGCCAGGAGGTCGTGACCGCGGTCCACGACCGGATCATCACCTTCAGCAAGACGATCTTCAGCGACAACGCCGTCCACGACATCATCGAACCGACGGTCAACAGCATCCTGTTCGTCGGCAAGGGCGAGATCGTCTCGATAGGCTTCCTGATCTCCCTCTGGGCGGGTTCGTCGGCGATGTCGTCGTTCGTCGACGCGATCACCGTGGCGCACGACCAGTACGGCGTCCGCAACGACGTCTGGCAGCGGATCTTCGCGCTGCTGCTGTACATGGCCGGGCTGGTCATCCTGGTGGTCGGGCTGCCGCTGCTGGCGATCGGACCGGACCTGCTCCCCCAGTTCTTCCCGAACGACTGGCGCGGCACGGTTTCGTACTGGGTCGGCACGCTGTACTACCCGGTTCTCGGGGGCATGATCGTGCTGGCGCTCACCACGCTCTACAAGCTCTCCCTGCCGCGCCGCCTGCCGTGGCACCGCGGCCTGCCGGGCGCGATGCTCGCCATGATCGTGTTCCTGCTCTCCAGTGTCGGCCTGCGCGTCTACCTCAACTGGATCACCAAGACCGGCTACACCTACGGCGCGCTCGCCGCGCCGATCGCGTTCCTGCTGCTGATGTTCTTCATCGGGCTCGCGGTGGTCGGCGGCGCCTACTTCAACAGCGCGATCCAGGAACTGTGGCCCGCCAAGGCGACCAAACGCCAGCGCCGGAAGTGGCGGCGGCTGGAGATGGAACGGGCCAGCGAACGGATCCGCGCCGAGGAGGGCCGCAAACGGTGGGAGCGGACCACCGTCCCGCTGCGGGATCCCCGTCAGGACGACGAACCCGAATCAGAACAGTCCGTGAACGAAGAAACGCAGCCCGAAGCCGGTCAGGTGACCGAACGGCGAAATTGACGCCGGAGGGGGGATGCCCTCATCCCGAAGTCGTACCCCGAGTTCCACCCGTGGTGTGAATCCACTCCACCCCCCACCATGAAAAGCTCGGCCTAACCCGCCCGTCCCGAGCCATTCCTGGGGGAGACCGTCATGTCCACGCTGGCCAGACTGAGCCTGCGCAACCGAAGTCTCATCGGGCTGCTCGCCCTGGTGGTGATCGGCTTCGGCGCCTTCGCCCTGCCGCAGCTGAAGCAGCAGCTGTTCCCGTCGCTGCAGTTCCCGCAGGCGCAGATCATCACGCCCTATTCGGGCGCTTCGCCGGACGCGGTGGACCGGCAAGTCACCGAGCCGCTCGAAGGCGGGCTTCAGGGCTTGAAGGGGCTCGAAGAGCTGAACTCGACGTCATCAGAGGGCCTGTCGCGGATCACCGCGCAGTTCGAGTTCGGCACGGACATCGACGCCGCCGTCGGGCAGATCCAGCGCGTCGTCGACGGGGTCAAGGCCCGGCTGCCGCAGAACACCGAGCCGTCGGTGTCGGCGGGGTCCACCGACGACCTCCCGGTGGTGCTGCTCGCCGCCGGGACCTCCGGGGACCCGCAAGCGCTCGCCCCCGCGCTGACGGGGGAGGTCGCGCCCGAACTGCGCAAGATCGACGGCGTCCGCGAGGTCGAGGTGACCGGCGCGCGGCAGCCGCGGGTCACCATCGCCCTGGACTACGCGAAGCTGGCCGCGGCGGGCATCGACCCGTCGTCGATCGCCACGACCCTGCAGACCGCCGGTGCCGCCGTCCCCGCCGGGACACTGACCGAGGGCGACAAGACGCTCACCGTCCAGGTCGGCGGCGGACCGACCACAGTGGACACGATCCGGGACCTTTACCTCACGCCGACACCGCGTCCCGGTGCCCCCGCGGGCAAGCCGGTCAAACTGGGTGACGTCGCGGACGTCCAGGCGGGGTTCGCGCCGCCGACGTCGATCACGCGCACCAACGGCAAACCGAGCCTCGGCCTCTCGATCACCATGGTGGAGAACGGGAACGCCGTCGCGATCTCGGATACGGTGCGGGACAAGCTGCCTGAACTGTCGAAGAAGATCGGCGCCGAGATGAGCGTCGTGTTCGACCAGGGCACCCCGGTCAAGGACGCGATCAGCGGGCTGACCACCGAAGGCCTGCTGGGGCTGGCGTTCGCGGTCCTGGTGATCCTGCTGTTCCTGATGTCGCTGCGGTCCACGCTCGTGACGGCGGTGTCTATCCCGCTTTCGGTGGTGGTGGCGCTGCTGGCGCTGTGGACCGGCGATCTTTCGCTGAACCTGCTCACCCTCGGCGCGCTCACCATCGCGATCGGCCGGGTGGTCGACGACTCGATCGTGGTGCTGGAGAACATCAAACGACATCTGGCGTACGGCGAGGAAAAAGAGCGCGCGGTGCTCGACGGCGTGCGCGAGGTGGCGGGCGCGGTGACGTCGTCCACCCTCACCACCGTCGCGGTGTTCCTGCCGATCGCCTTCGTCGGCGGATTCGTCGGCGAACTGTTCTCTCCGTTCGCGATCACCGTCACCGTGGCGCTGCTGGCCTCACTGCTGGTCTCGCTGACGATCGTGCCGGTGCTGGCGTACTGGTTCCTCAAGCCGCCCAAGACGCCGTCGAACGACCACGAGGCCGACCTCACGCGTCAGGCGGCCGAGGACAAGGAGCGCCGCGGGCTGCTCCAGCGCGGATACGTGCCGGTGATCCGGTTCGCCACCCGGCGGCGCGTCACCGTGGTCCTGCTGGCGCTGATCATCTTCGGCGGCACGGTGGGGTTGGCGTCGCGGCTGAACACGAACTTCCTGGACCAGTCGGGCTCGACGACGCTGAGCCTTTCGCAGAAGTTGCCGCCCGGTACCAGTTCCGAGGCCAAGGAGAAGGCCGCCGGCGCGGTGGAGCAGGCGCTCGCCGCCGAACCCGCCGTCGAGACCTACCAGGTGAGCATCGGCGGGGGTGGCTTCTTCGGTGGCGGCGGGACGGCGACCACCATCCAGGTCACCGTCGCCAAGGACACCGACCTCGACGCGCTCTCGGAGCGGTTGCGGGGCAAGCTCGACAAGCCGGAACTCGGCGAGGTCAAGATCGGCGCGGAAGCGGGCGGGTTCAACTCGGACCAGGTCTCGATCACCGTCACCGCCCCCGACGAGGCCACGCTGAAGCCCGCCGCCGAGCAGGTCCGCCAAGCCCTGTCGGAGGTGCCGGACCTCACCGAGGTGACCAGTGACCTCGCGCAGGGCTCGCCGCGGGTGCAGGTCGAGGTCGACGCCGCCCAGGCCGCCGCGAGCGGGCTTTCGGCGACGTCGATCGGCCAGATCGCGAACCAGGCCATCGCCGGTCGCACGGTGACCCAGTTGCCGGTGGACGGGCAGCGCACGGACATCGTGCTGCGCGCGGGCACGGCGGCCCCGGTTTCGGTGGACGCGATCAAGGCGCTGCCGATCCCGGGCGCCACCGGCGTCGTCCGGCTGGACTCCGTCGCGAAGGTGTCCACTGTGGACGGCCCGGCCGCGGTGCACCGCACGTCGGGTGAGCTGAGCACCACGGTCACCGCGAAGAACACCGGTGCGGACCTGGCCGCCACCACGAAGACCATTCAGTCCAAACTGGACGCTCTGACCTTCACCGGTGGCGCGGCGTACAAGCTCGGCGGGGTCAGCGAGGATCAGCAGGAGGCGTTCGGGAACCTGTTCCTCGCGTTGCTGGCCGCGATCGCGATCGTGTACCTGATCATGGTCGCGACGTTCCGCAGCCTGCTCCAGCCGCTGATCCTGCTGGTGTCGATCCCGTTCGCGGCGACCGGCGCGATCGGGCTGCTGCTGGCCACCGGGACCGCGCTCGGCCTGCCCGCGCTGATCGGGATGCTGATGCTCGTCGGCATCGTGGTGACCAACGCGATCGTGCTGATCGACCTGATCAACCAGTACCGGGCTTCGGGGATGAGTGTCGCCGAGGCGGTGACCGAAGGCGGCAGGCGGCGGCTGCGGCCGATCCTGATGACCGCGGCCGCGACCATCTTCGCGCTGGTCCCGATGGCGCTCGGCCTGACCGGACAGGGTGGGTTCATCGGCCAGCCGCTCGCGATCGTGGTCATCGGCGGGCTGGTCAGCTCGACACTGCTGACGCTGATCCTGGTGCCGACGTTGTACACGATGGTCGAGACCCGGAAAGAGAAGCGCCGCGCGAAGAAGGACGCGAAGCGGTCCTCGGCACCGGCCTCCGAAACGCTGACCCCAGAGCCGGCTTCGTAGGTGGCTCGTGAGTGGTAATGACGGTTAGAGCCAAACGTGTTTAGGTACCTTCGGGGGTGAGTTCGGTAGCGGCCAGTCCGTGAAGGACTCCTTCCCTCGGCTGAGCCGAGGAAACTGACCTTCACACCTTCCCCAGTACATGATGGCCCCCTTCCTTGCGCCTAGCGCAAGGAAGGGGGCCATCATGTACTTCGCTCGACAAGCCCGCAGGCCACGAGCAGGTGGTACCTATTGAGGGGTAAGGCAAAGGTGTCGTGGTCGGGAGGGGGCCTGTGACGTTGGACGTCAGGCTTCGGCACTGTGCGGTGGCGTCCCGAAGGTGTCGCGAAAGCCACTTTCGGGACATCACATGTCCTGAAAGTGGCTTTCGCGACAATGTCCCCAATGCGGCATTGGAGACATCCGGCCGCGGCGCGAGCCGACGTCGCTCGCAACACGACACGTTGCCTTACCCCTCAATAAGAGGGTTCGGTTAGAACCGTCATTACCACTCACGAGACCGGTGTCACGCCTTCCGGAACCGCCAGGTCTTGCTGTCGAAGGCCACACACCAGGACGGCGAAAGCACGACGACCCGCAGGGTCCCGTCGGCGGCGACGTCGACGCCTTCGGTCTCGAAGTTCCCGCTACAGGTGCTTTTCAAGGGCAACTGCCCCAGCGAGGTCACCCGCCCGGTCACGTCCGCGCCGGACAGCACACCGGAGAGATCCACCTGCAGCAACGGCTTGGTGGTCCCGAACAGCGAGCCTTCGGGATCGTCGGACGCGCACAGCAGCCGCGTCGCGGTGACGAAGTCGCAGCCCTGGATGTCCCGCACTGGCCGGTCGAGCCGGATCGCGGACGCGTACGGCAGATTCGCCGCCGGGTTCGTGTGCGCGACGCCGGGCATCGGGTGCACGAGCAGCCGGTCCATCGTGCCCCACTCACCCGCCACCATCCAGCGCGCGTCGGGGGTCACGGCGGCGAACGAGTTGTTGTTCGCCTCCCACGATTCCAGCGCGTGGGTGTAGTTCGCCCAGGTCCCGGTGGGTGACTCGACGCGGAAGAGCTTCGCGCCCCTGTCGTCGCGCTGGTACGGCTCGACGTACCAGCCTTGCGCCGAACCCGGATCACCGACGTGGTTCCAGCCCTGCGACGACAGGTTCACCGGAACCGTCGCGATCCCGGTATAGCGGAAGAGGGTCCCGGACGGCCGCTCGATGGTGGCCAGGCCCTGGCCCTCGTCGAGCGGGCGGGCGTTGTCCGAGCCGACGGTGGTCCAGCCCGTCACGGCTTGGGCGACGGCTGGGGAGAACACCGCGACCAACGCGGCGATGGCGAGCACGATCCCGGTTCTACGCATGAAGGCTCCGTCCCGGCGGGTTTTCGCTGGCGGGTACTGAATTACCAGCGAAAACCGGGCCGGGCAGCCACCATGTGAAGGATTTTCAGATTTTGTCCGGTTTCGGACACCGGACGTCCAGGTGTCAGTCGCCCGGCTTGAGACCGTCGTAGATCTTCTTGCAGTCCGGGCAGACCGGCGAACCGGGCTTCGCCGACTTCGTCACCGGGAAGACCTCACCGCACAGCGCCACCACGTGCGTTCCCATGACCGCGCTCTCGGCGATCTTGTTCTTGCGCACGTAGTGGAACATCTTCGGCGCGTCGTCGTCGGTGCCGTCGGTGCCCTCGGGACGGGTATCCGGCTTCGGAAGGGTCTGTGTGCTCACCCCTCCATAATGCCCCAAATCCTCCTGCGCACACCGGGGACCTGGCAGGATCTCGCCCATGTTCCAGAAGGTGCTCGCGACGTTCGGTTCGGGCGGGGCGAAGATCGACGCCCGGCTGCTCGACCGCACGGTCTCCCCCGGCCGCCCGGTGCGCGGCGAAGTCCTGCTGCTCGGCGGGGAAGTCGATCAAGAGATCAACGGTCTCGCGGTGAAGCTGCTCGCCCGCGTCCAGCTCCCGGACGAGCGCGATCCCGGCGTCGAGGACCTCGAGTTCGGCACCCAGCAGCTGGCCGGTCGCGAGCGCGTCGCGGCCGGGCAGCAGGTCCGCATCCCGTTCGAGGTCGCCCTTCCCTGGGAGACGCCGATCTCCAGCGTCTTCGGCAAGCCGCTGCCCGGGATGGCCGTCGGTCTCCAGACCAGCCTCGACATCGCGAACTCCGTCACCGACCCGGTCGACGTCGACGGCGCCGCCATCGAACCGCTGCCCGCGCAGAAGCGGATCCTGGACGCCTTCAGCCGGATCGGTTTCGTCTTCGGCGAAGCCGTGTTGGAACGCGGTCGGATCAACGGCGCGACGCAGCAGCTGCCGTTCTTCCAAGAGATCCGGTTCACCCCTTCGCCGCGATTCGCGCCCGTCTTCACCTCGGTGGCGGTGACCTTCCTGTCGTCCGCCATCCAGACGCAGGTCGTGCTGGAGGTGACCAAGCGGGTCCGGGTGTCGAAGAGCGGCGGGTTCGGCGGACGCGGACAGGAGTTCCTCGGCCTGTTCAAGGTCGACCACGCCGCGTTGGAACGGGTCAACTGGGAACCGCAGATCGAAGGCTGGCTGCACGAGGTGGCCAAAGCGCGCGGGATCTTCGACTGAGCACGGGAGACGCGATGACGGAACCGTCGGCGACCAGGCCGTACATGCCGGGATACGGGACGGCTCCCGGCGGCGAAGGCACCGGTCTGCTGCCCTGGTCCTCGGCGGAGACCCCGCTGAGAGACTCGCACGACTACTGGGTGGCGACGGTCACCCCCGGCGGCCGCCCGCACCTCATGCCGGTGTGGGCGGCGGTGTCGGTGTCGACCGACGATCCGAAGGAACCCGTGGCGCTCGAAGGGGCCGCCACGTACGGAATGGACATGCTCGACCCCGCTTCGAACGCCTCGATCCGGGTCCGGCCACGGAAGGTGTTCGGCATGCTGGAGAAGGACTTCTCGGGTTCCCCCACACGCTGGGTGTTCCCGGCGTGAGCTGGACCACCGCGGTCACCAGGCTCGGCGGCGACCACCGGATCGCCGCCGTCGCGTGGAACGACCTCGAAACCCGCTACGCCGAGCCACACCGCCACTATCACGATCTCCGGCACGCCACCGCCGTCGCCCACGACAGCGGCGCGCTCGCCGTCGCCTTCGGGCTGAGCGCCCGCGAACGAGCCCTCGTCGCCATCGCGGCGTGGACGCACGACGTCGTCTACGACGCCCGTCCCGGCGAGGACGAACGGGCCAGCGCGGCCTGGACCCGGGCCGAGCTCACCAACGCCGGGGTGCCCGAAGCCGACATCGCGCGCGCCGAAAGCCTGATCCTCGCCACGGTCGATCACTCCGCCCCCGACGACGACCTCCTGGCCACCGTGCTGCTCGACGCCGACCTCGCGATCCTCGGCGCCGCACCCGAGGTCTACGAGGAGTACGCGAGCGGCGTCCGGGCGGAGTACTCGATCTACTCCGACGAGGACTGGCGGGCCGGCCGCACGGCCATGCTGGAGAACCTGCTGGCGAGGCCGCGGCTGTACCGCAGTGACATCGCGCGGGCACGCTGGGAGGGCAAGGCCCGCGAGAACCTCGCCACCGAACTGACCCGCTGGCATGACACGGACCCACATCACCGATGATGTTCGCTCGTGACTCCGCAACTGTCCCTTCACGAAGAGGTCGCCTCCGCCCTCGCAGACGGTGATCCCGTCGTCGCGCTGGAGAGCACCATCCTCTCCCACGGTCTCCCGCCCGGCCGCAACCTCGACGTCGCCAAGCGGCTGGAGCGGGTCGTGCGGGACGGCGGCGCCGTGCCCGCGACGATCGCCGTGCTCGACGGCGTCCCGCTGATCGGGCTCACCGGTGAGCAGCTGGAGCGCGTCTGCGCGCCCGGCGCGGACCTGGACAAGCTCTCCCTGCGCGACATCGGCCCGGCCGTCGGCCTCGGCCGCTCCGGGGCGACGACGGTCGCGAGCACCGCGGCACTGGCCGCCGCGGCGGGGATCGGCGTGTTCGCCACCGGCGGGCTGGGCGGCGTGCACATGGGGGCGGCGCAGAGCTGGGACGTCTCGGCCGACCTCGGCGTGCTCGCGAAGGTGCCGACCACCGTCGTGTGCTCCGGGGTGAAGTCGGTGCTCGACATCGCCGCGACGCTCGAAGTGCTGGAGACCAACTCGGTACCCGTGCTGGGCTACCGCACCGGCGAGTTCCCGGCGTTCTATCTCCGCTCGTCCGGCTTCGAGGTGCCGTGGCGGGTCGACGACGCCGCGCAGGCCGCCGCGGTCATCGCCGCGCATCGGGCGCACGCGAATTCCGGCGTGCTGCTGGCGAATCCGATCCCCGAAGCGTCCGAAATGGACAAAGAACTGCACGACCGGCTGCTCGCCGAAGGCCTGGAGCTCCTGCGCTCACGAGGAGTGCACGGCAGCGACGTGACGCCGGTGTTGCTGGAGCACTTCCACACCGCCAGCGGCGGCGTGAGCCTCGACGCGAACGAGGCACTGGTGCTGTCCAACGCGGAACTGGCCGCCGCGGTGGCCGTCGCGCTCGCCGGGAACGCGGCATGAGCGGCATCGTGGTCGTCGGCGACGTCGGCCTGGACGTGGTCGCGCGCCACGAGGGCCCCATCCCGCACGGCGGCGACATCCGCGCGAAGGTCCACTTCACCAGCGGCGGCGCGGGCGCGAACACCGCGCTCTGGCTGCGCGCCGAAGACGCGGAGACCACGCTGATCGCGCGGATCGGCGACGATTCCGGCGGCCGCATGGTGAAGAGCGAATTGGAGGCGGCGGGTGTCCGCTGCTCCTTCGCGGTGGATCCCGAGGAACCGACGTTCTGCGTCGTGGTGCTCGTCGACGGCGCCGGTGAGCGGAGCATGCTCGCCGACCGCGGCGCGAACGCGCGGTTCAGCCCCGAGGACATCACCGAGGAGGCGTTGACCGGAGCGAGTCACCTGCACCTCTCGGGTTACGTCCTGCTGTACCCGACGTCACGGCCCGCGGCGCTCGCCTCGCTGGCCGCGGCGAAGAAGGCCGGGCTGACGACGTCGGTCGACCCGCAGGCGGCGACGCTGATCACCGATCCGGCGCAGTTCCTCGAAGACGTGCGCGGCGTCGACCTGCTGATGCCGAACACCAGCGAACTGGTCGCGCTGACCGGGTCGAGCGATCCGGCGGCGGCGAAGGAACTGCTGGGCTACGTCGGCGAGGTCGTGGTCACCGCCGGTCTCGACGGCGCCAGCTGGGTGGACGCGGGCGGCAACATCACTTCGGTGCCTTCACAGCCCGCCGACTGCGTCGACTCGACCGGCGCGGGTGACGCCTTCGACGCCGGTGTGCTCGCGGCGTGGCTGCGCGGCGAGTCCACGGTGGAGGTCCTTCGGGCCGGTACTCGGCTGGGTGCCCAGGCGGTCGCGAAGGTCGGGCCGCAGCCGTAACCACCCCCGTCACACGCCATGAAAGGTCCTTTCCTTGCAAATTTTGCAAGGAAAGGACCTTTCATGGCGCGCGTGAAACGGGTCAACCGCCGTCGATGACGCGATGCGTCCCGCCCTCGATCCGGGTGGGTTCGGCCTGGTAGCGGTTCACCGACTCGCTCTTGCGCGGCGGCCGGTCGTTGGCCACCAGGACGGCGATCCACGGCAACGGGATCGAGATCGCGATCAACGCCAGTGCCAGCCACCAGGTCTGGTAGAAGACCCCGGCGAGGATCAGGCACGGGATGCGGATCGACATCATGATGATGTACTTCCGCTTCCGTTTGGCCAATTGGTCTTCGTAGGACGGGGCGGCTTCGGTGATCAGCACCGGAGCGGGTTCCCTCGGTTCGGGACCGTGGGCGGGCGCGTTCACAGCACCACCTCCGGCTTCCATGCTCCCACTCGCCGGGCTCATCCGACACCCGGGTGGGTGAGCCGATGCCAGGCCGCGACCACGAGTGCTTCGACGCCCGCCGAGAGGGTCGGATGCGGGATCGGCGCGAACAGCGGCGAGTGGTTCGACGGGACGTCCTGCTCGAACCGTCCGGCGGCCATCGCGGTCAGCACCTGCTGCTCGTCCATCCCGCCGACCAGCCAAAACACCGACGGTACCCCGGCGGCGCGGCCGAACTCGCTGAAGTCCTCACTGCCGGTGACCAGCGGTGCCGGCATGACGCGGCCCTCACCGAAGTGGTCGCGGAAGGCGGCGGTGAGTGCGTCGGTGGCCGTCTCGTCGTTCTCGGTGACCGGAAACGCGCCGATGCGCTCGATCTCGGGCGGCTTCGGCGCGCCCGCGGTGGCCGCTTCGCCGTGCACGATCCGTTCGACCGCCGCGACCACCTTCTCCCGCACCGCCTGGTCGAACGACCGGATGTTGACTTCGAGGACGGCGTGGTCGGCGATGATGTTGTGCGCGGTGCCGACGTGCAGCGAACCGACGGTCACCACCGCCGACTCGGTCGCCGGGATCTCCCGCGAAACGATGGTCTGCAGCTTCAGCACCACGGACGCGGCGAGCACCGCCGGATCCACCGTCGTCTCGGGGCGCGAGCCGTGCCCGCCCCGGCCGTGCAGGGTGATGCGCAGCGCGTCGGTGGCCGCCATGAGCACGCCCGGCCTGGTCAGCACCCAGCCGGCCGGGCCGGGGACGACGTGCTGGCCGAGTACGACGTCGGGTTTGCCCGCGGGCCCGAAGACCCCGTCACGGACCATTCCGGCGGCACCGTCTCCGGCTTCCTCCCCGGGCTGGAAAACGACCATCAGCGTGCCGGACCAGTGAGCACGTCCGGCCGCCAGCAGCGAGGCGGCGCCGGAGAGCCAAGTGGCGTGCATGTCGTGGCCGCAAGCGTGCATCACCGGGACGTCGCGGCCGTCGGCGTCGACCCCGCGCGCGGTGCTCGCATAAGGCAGGCCGGTCTTCTCTTCGACCGGCAGCGCGTCGATGTCGGCACGCAGCATCACCTTCGGACCGGGACCATTCCTCAATACGCCGAGAACGCCGGTGCGGCCGATGCCGGTGTGCACCTCGTAGCCGTCGGCCTCCAGGCGCTTGGCCAGTTCGGCGGCGGTGCGGGTTTCGGCGAACGACAGCTCCGGATGCCGGTGGAGATCGATGTACAGGTCTTCCCATCCGGGCAGTGCCGCCTGCAGCGGTGCCAGGACACTTTCAAGGCTCACCACCTAATCCTGGCAGTATTACCCACTGTGAGCAGACGCGCCGGCACACCCTATCCGTCACAATTACCCACTGTGAGCAGACGCACCGGCACACCCTATCCGTCACACTTACCCACCGTGAGCACACAAGCGGCCCTCCCCGACCTGTCCGACGACGTCTGCGCGAGGCTGCGGGACGCCTTCCGCCGGACGGGTTACGACACCGACGGCGTGGTCGAGGCTCTCGGCTCCGCGCACGCCGCCCTCGGCCGAGGCGAACCCGAGCTGGCCTACCGCGCGACACGCGACGCCGGGCAACTCGGCACGCTGATCCGGCTGTTCCTCCTGGGCGCGACCGAGCCGGAGAAGGACGTCGAGGCCGCTTTCGCGCCACTGGGACTAGATGACGCGGTCGCCGCCACGCTGCTCGCCCGGGTGGCCGACGGCTACCGGGCCGGCCTCGACGTCCGCCCGCATGGCGACGACGAAGGCTCCTGGTGGGTCGTTTCGGATCTCGACGCCGACGTTCTCGGCCAGCCCGTGCCCGAGGATCACGTGCTCGGGGTCGGGCACGCCTCGCTCAGCCTGATCCGCGCCACCAGCCGCCGCGAGGTCGGCAGCCTGCTCGACCTCGGCACCGGCAACGGCGTCCAGGCGCTGCACGCCACCCGCCACGCGAAGAAGGTCACCGCCACCGACGTCTCGGCTCGCGCGCTGGCGCTCGCCGCGGCGACCTTCCGGCTCAACGAACTGGACGTCGAACTCGCCCAGGGCGAGTGGTTCGCGCCGGTCGCGCGCCGCCGGTTCGACCAGATCGTCTGCAATCCGCCGTTCGTGGTCGGCCCGCCGAGGGTCGACTACACCTACCGTGACTCCGGCCTCGCCGGCGACGACGCCAGCGCGCTCGTGGTGCGGCAGCTGCCCGGCTTCCTCAACGACGGCGGCACCGGCCAGCTCCTCGCGTCCTGGTTGCATGTCGAGGGAGAGGATTGGGGCGATCGGGTGACCCGCTGGCTTCCGGCGGAAACCGACGCGTGGTTCGTCCAGCGGGACATCGCCGATCCGGGCCTGTACGTCGGCACGTGGCTGCGCGACGCGGGTATCGACCCCCGCTCGCCCGAGGGCCGCGCGAAATCCGGCGCCTGGCTCGACTGGTTCGCCGAAAACAACGTCCAAGGCATCGGTTTCGGCTTCGTCACTCTTCGCCGCGGAGCGGGCCGGACGCCGACGATCGTGTGCGAGGACCTCCGCCAGGCCTACGACGACCCGCTGGGCGCCGAGGCGGCGAACTGGCTGGACCGGGTGGAATGGCTGCGCGCCAACGGGGATTCACTCCTCGATGTCCGATTCCGCGTTCCGGAGAGCGTCCTGCTGGAAAGCGTCGCCGAGCCGGGCGAGGAGGGCTGGGCCACGACCGTCCAGCGGCTGCACCGCACCGACGGTCCCGGCTGGTCGCACGAGGTCGACGACCTGGCGACCCGGTTGCTCGCCGGGTGTCAGGGCGCGCTCCCCCTCGAAGACCTCATCGTGCTCCTGGCGGCCGCGCAGGGCCTCGACCCGGAGGAACTGGCCGCCGTCGCGCTGCCCGTCGTCCGCGAACTGGTCCGGCACGGCATGCTCCTCCCGGCCACCTGATGCGGGCGGTGGTGGCGAGGGTCACGGAAGCGAGCGTGACCGTCGGCGACGAGGTGACCGGCGCCATCGACGAGCCGGGTTTGCTGGTGCTGTTGGGAATCCACGTCGACGACGACGCGACGAAAGCGGCGACGATGGCTCGCAAACTGCACGAAGCTCGCATACTTCGCGACGAGGAGTCCTGTGCCACCACCGGCGCTCCTCTGCTTGTCGTAAGCCAGTTCACTCTTTATGGCGATACCCGCAAAGGCCGCCGTCCGTCGTGGACGGCGGCCGCCCGGCCCGAAATCGCCGAGCCGCTCGTGAAGGCCGTGGTCGAGGCTCTGCGCGAACGTGGCGCGCGGGTCGAAACGGGCAGGTTCGGCGCCATGATGGCGGTCCGGAGCGTGAACGACGGTCCCTTCACGCTTCTGTTAGAGGTCTAGACCACGTTTGTTCTCCCCCGCACGGGCATTCTCAGGAAAAGCTCAGGGTTGGTGGAGCAACGCCCCAGGTCAGCCGCCCGTCTCTCCTATAGCGGCCGGGAACGTTTTCGGACCTCCCGGCGTTGAGCCAAGTGTCCAGCCAAGCTGGGACGGCGAGGAGTAGCGGGTTTCCACAGGGCTTGCTACGCCGAGACGGATCCGGTGGACACATCGCAGCACGTTCAGCCCGTGACCGGGGAGGCAGAATGTCAGTCCAGACTCTCGAACGCGAAGCGCGCGGGATTCGCGAGCGCCGTATCCCGGCGCAATCCACCCAGGAGCCGGTGACAGCGGGGGTGTTCACCGACGCCGACCTCGACGCCCAGAGCCCGGCCGCGGACCTGGTTCGCGTGTACCTCAACGGAATCGGCAAGACGGCGCTGCTGTCCGCCGCCGACGAGGTCGAGCTGGCGAAGCGCATCGAAGCCGGGGTGTTCGCCCAGCACGTGATCGACACCGCCGAGAACCTCACGCCGAAGCGGCGCTCCGAGATGGCGGCCCTCGTGCGTGACGGCCACGTCGCGAAGAACCACCTGCTGGAGGCCAATCTCCGCCTCGTGGTCTCGCTCGCGAAGCGCTACACCGGCCGGGGGATGCCGCTGCTCGACCTGATCCAGGAGGGGAACCTGGGTCTGATCCGCGCGGTGGAGAAGTTCGACTACTCCAAGGGGTTCAAGTTCTCGACCTACGCCACCTGGTGGATCCGCCAGGCCATCACCAGGGGGATGGCCGACCAGGGACGCACCATCCGGCTCCCGGTCCACCTGGTGGAACAGGTGAACAAGCTGGCCCGCATCAAACGTGACCTGCACCAGCAGCTCGGGCGCGACGCCACGCACGAGGAACTGGCCGCGGAATCGGGCATTCCGGCGCACAAGATCTCCGATCTGCTCGACCACTCGCGTGACCCGGTGAGCCTGGACATGCCGGTCGGCACCGAGGAGGACGCCCCGCTCGGCGACTTCATCGAGGACTCCGAGGCGACCGACGCCGAGAGCGCGGTGATCTCCGGTCTGCTGCAGGACGACCTGCGCCGCGTGCTCGCGACGCTGGACGACCGGGAGTCCCAGGTGATCCGCCTGCGCTACGGCCTCGACGACGGCCAGCCGCGCACCCTCGACCAGATCGGCAAGCACTTCGGGCTCTCCCGTGAGCGCGTTCGCCAGATCGAGCGAGAGGTCATGTCGAAGCTTCGTCAGGGTGAGCGGGCCGACCGCTTGCGCGCCTACGCTTCGTAACGCGATACAGCCTTTTGGCACCGAAAAAGCAACACCCGTTCGGCAGCGTTGACTTATGACCTGTGTCACGAGACCGTCGAGCAGGTAATAAGTCTTCGCGGTCGGGTGTTCGCACCCGGATCGCTTTCCCCGGGAGGTCGGGTCCGTCGGGGTGGGCCCGGCCTCCCGAACTCTTTTGTGCGGCGCGGCGACAAATTGCGGTCTGCGAATTGCATTCTCGTCGCCTTCACCAGGACGTGATGCCGGTCACCCGGGGCCCGCCTAGTACCGTGGGCGGGTTCCCGATGCCGGCAAAGGAGCCCGCGCAGTGGCGCCCACCACGTTCCAGCACACTGAAGTCCTTCCGCTCGCGAAGGACACCCACACCGAGTACCGGCTGCTCAGCACCGAAGGTGTCGAGGTCGTCGAGGCGGCGGGCCGGAAGTTCCTCAAGGTCGAGCCCGAGGCGCTGACCCGGCTCGCCAAGACCGCGATCACCGACATCCAGCACCTGCTGCGCTCGTCGCACCTGGCACAGCTGCGCGCGATCGTCGACGATCCCGAGGCCAGCGGCAACGACCGGTTCGTCGCGATGGACCTGCTGCGCAACGCGGCGATCTCCGCCGGCGGCGTCCTCCCGATGTGCCAGGACACCGGCACCGCCATCGTGATCGGCAAGCGCGGCGAAGGCGTGCTGACCGGCGCCGACGACGAACGCGCGCTGTCGCGGGGCATTTTCGACGCCTATCAGGAGTTGAATCTGCGCTATTCGCAGATGGCGCCGGTGAATTTCTGGGATGAACGCAATACAGGTACCAACTTGCCCGCGCAGATCGAGCTCTATCACAAAGACGGTCAAGGCGACCCGAGCTATGAATTTCTGTTCATGGCCAAGGGCGGCGGCAGCGCGAACAAGACGTTCCTCTATCAGGAAACAAAGGCGGTCCTGAACCCGAAGCGGCTCGCGAAGTTCCTCGACGAGAAACTGCGCAGCCTCGGCACCGCGGCCTGCCCGCCGTACCACCTCGCGATCGTCGTCGGTGGCACGTCGGCGGAGTTCAACCTGAAGGTCGCGAAGCTGGCCTCGGCCCGCTACCTCGACGACCTCCCCACCGAGGGTTCGGAGCTGGGCCACGGTTTCCGCGACGTCGACCTCGAGCAGCAGGTGCTGGAGATGACGCGCCAGTTCGGTATCGGCGCGCAGTTCGGCGGCAAGTACTTCTGCCACGACGTCCGGGTGATCCGCCTGCCGCGCCACGGCGCGTCCTGCCCGGTCGGCGTCGCCGTCTCGTGCTCGGCCGACCGCCAGGCCAAGGCGAAGATCACCGCCGACGGCGTGTTCTTGGAGCAGCTCGAACGCGACCCGGCACGGTTCCTGCCCGACGTCACCGAGAACGATCTGTCCGACGAGGTGGTGACCGTCGACCTCAACCGCCCGATGGCCGAGATCCGCGCCCAGCTCTCGCAGCTGCCGGTGAAGACCCGCCTGTCGCTGACCGGTCCGCTCGTCGTCGCCCGCGACATCGCGCACGCGAAGATCGCCGAGCGGCTCGACGCGGGTGAAGAGATGCCTCAGTACCTTCGTGACCACCCCGTGTACTACGCGGGCCCGGCGAAGACGCCGGAGGGCTACGCGTCGGGCTCCTTCGGGCCGACCACCGCGGGCCGCATGGACTCCTACGTCGAGCAGTTCCAGGCCGCGGGCGGTTCGCTGGTGATGCTGGCGAAGGGCAACCGGTCCAAGAAGGTGACCGCCGCGTGCCAGGAGCACGGCGGGTTCTACCTCGGTTCGATCGGCGGCCCGGCCGCGCGGCTCGCGCAGGACTGCATCAAGAAGGTCGACGTCCTCGAGTACGCCGAGCTGGGGATGGAGGCGGTCTGGAAGATCGAGGTCGAGGACTTCCCCGCCTTCATCGTCATCGACGACAAGGGCAACGACTTCTTCGAGGCCACCTCGGAACCGGTGCTGCAGATCAGCTTCCGCTGACCGGTCCGGTCACCGCTCCGCCACTGCAATGAAGGGGCCTTTTCCATCCTGAGGTTCCGAGGGTGTGGGGGGCGTGAGTGGTGATGACGGTTCTGGCGGACCGGTACTGCTGACCTGCTGGAACCTGACCTCGCCTTGGTGCCGCTACGTCAGGGCCCGAGCGGCACGACGTCGATCAACGGAAGATCGGGGACACTCAACGTCCCCGATCTTCCGTTGATCAACATCGGGCCGGGGCAACCTTACGACGATGTGGGAATCGGGACACTCACTGTCCCAATCCCCACATCGCCACCCCGACCCGACCGGGTCAAACCCTCCAGCCGCCTTACGGAAAGGCAAAGGACACCCCGGCCAAGCCTTACGTCACAGTCGACTACCTGCGAGGTAAGACCTGCTCGTGAATGGCGCCACTCACGCCCCCACACCCTCTGAACCTCAGGATGGAAGAGGCTCATTGCACGCCGGGGACCACACGACGCGGCCTACCGCATCTGCTTCAGCACCACGGTCCGCTCCCCCAGCGGCGCCGCCAGCGTCACCGAGATCACCGGGTGCCGGATGTCCATCGTGCACATCTGGCCGGTCTGGCCCTTCAGTTCGGTCAGATTGATCGTGACCCGGGTCCCGTCCTGTTGCGCGGCCTCCGCGGTCGCGTGCCCGCAGCCGCCTTCCTGGCCGCGGATGTTCAGGATCGTCCCGCCGTTGCTGGTGTACACCTCGCGCGGGTAGTCCGCGGGGAGCGCCGACGCGTCGAGTTGCTTGTCCGGCAGCTTGGTGCTGCCTTCCGGGACCTCCTGGCGTGGCGCGTTCGGGACGCCGGGCTGGCTCCCCGGCACGGGCGCCGGCGACGAGGACGAGGACGAGGACGGCGGCACGGTACTCAGGTTGCCGCTGCCCTGGCCGCTTCCGGGTTGCACCGCCTGGTTCTGCGCCCCGCAGGCGGATACCGCAACGACGATCAGGCCCAGGCCGATGACATTCGTTAAGTACCTCATGTGCCTAGGACGGAACGAGGACGCCGTGGGGTTGCACATGGTCTCAACCCGCTTCCAGGACGACGGCCCGCGAACCGATGGGTTCGGCCAGTCGCACCGGCAGGACGGCGTGGCGGATCACCTGCGGGCACATCCGCCCGGGATCGCCGTGGTCGATCTTGATCTTGACCACGACCCGCCGCGCGTTCTGCTCGGCCAGGTTCGCCGTCGCCTCGTCGCAGCCGCTGAGTTCGACGTGCACGTTCAGGATCGTGCCGGTTCCCGCGCCGGCTTGAGCGGGCACCTTGGCTTCGACCTGCGACGGCGGCAGCATCGCGTCCGAGGGCGGCGGGCCGACGGTCGGCCGCGACATCGGCGGTTTCGCGACCGGCGGGCTCGCCGGGAGAGAGGTGGGCAGATCCGAGGGTGTGGTGACGACCGGCGGGGAACTCGTGTTCGCCGGTGCTCCCGGGCCGCCCGCGCCGCAGGCCGCCGTCGCGGCGAGCACGAGCCCCGCGCCTAGCGTCTTCGCTGCGTTCTTCATGGCTTCAAGACGGAGCGAACGTCCGATGAGGTTGCATCACCGCTCTGTCCTTCACCGCTGGGCGGCGCGTCCGCGAACCAGCCCGAGGAGCACGACCCCCGCGAGGGTGACGGCCAGCAGCAGCACCGTGCTCGCCGACGCCAGGAACACCTGTCCCCGGTCCGTGAGCGCGAAGATGCTCGCGGGAAGGGTGCGCCAGTCCGGCGGGTACAACATCGTCGTCGCGCCCAGTTCGCCCATCGACATCGCCAGCGCGAGACTCGCCGACGCCGAGATCGACGGCAGCAGCACCGGCAGCCGGACGCGGAGCAGCACCCGCACCGGCCCCGCGCCGAGACTCGCCGCGGCCTGCGCCAGCAGCGGGTCCATCCGCGCGATGGCGGCGGAAACCGTGCTGAAGGAGAACGGCAGCAGGATCATCACGTGCCCGAGCAGCACGATCCAGCGTGTCCCGTTGAAGGCCAGCGGCGGACGGCTGAACGCCACCAGCAACGCCAGTCCCAGCACCACCGACGGAACCGCGATCGGCAGGTGGAACAGGGTGTCGACGGCTTTGCGCACCCGGGGACCGGCGGACTGCGCGGCGAGCGCGGCCCAGGTTCCCAGCAGCACCGAGACCAGCGAGGTGATGACGCCGGTCTGGATGCTCACCGACAGGCTCGCGAACGTCTCCCCGGACAGGGCCTGCGCGAAATGCGAGCCGGTGAGCGCGCCCGGCAGCAGGCCGGTCCAGTTCCCGGCGACCGACGCCAGCGCGATCATCAGCAGTGGCGCCAGCACGATCGCGGTGAACAGCACCGCGAACACCGTCCACAGCAGGATCCGGCTACGCCTGGTCCACAGCAGCACGACGGCCTCCCTTCGTCAGTCGGCGGTAGGTTCCGTACAAGGCAAGGGAGAACACGACGTTGACCACCGCGATGACACACGCCTGGGGGAAGTCGAACGTGACGATCCCCTTGCCGTAGACCAGCATCGGCAACGTCGTGACGTCCTTGGCGCCGAGGAACAGCACGATGCCGAACTCGTTCATCGCCAGCAGCATGGTCAGGCAGGCGCCGGAAGCCAGTGACGCCCACGCTTCCGGCAGGATCACCTGCCGCAGCACGCGGCCGGGTTTCGCGCCGAGGCTGGCCGCGACCTCCATCTGCGCCGAGGAGACCTGGCCGAAAGCGGCGAGTGCCGGGCGCATCACGAACGGGGTGTAGAAGGTGATCTCCGCCAGCAGGATCCCGAACGGCGAGTACAGGAACCCGCCGGCGCCGAGGATTCCCGCACTGCCGTAAATGAAGGTGAAGGCGAGCGCGATGAGGAACGACGGGAACGCGAGCACGGTGTCCACCAGCCGCGAGAGCGTCCGCGCGCCGGGGAACGGAACGAACGCGATCACCAGCGCGAGGAACGTCCCGAGCACCACACAGCCCGCGGTGGCGCCGAGGGCGAGCGCGATGGTCTTCCAGGCGGCGTCCCGGAATTCCGCCGACCCGAGGACATCCAGCCATACCGAAAAGCCGAACTCACCGGTCTTCGATTCCAGCGACTGCAGGACGACCAGCACGAGCGGATAGCCGAAGAAGCCGAGCAGGACGAGCACCGGCGGTAACAGGAGCCAGCCGGGGGCCGTGGGTTTTTCCCGCCGCCGCGCCGGTGCGCTCGTGGCGGCCAGTGCGATGCCGGTCATCCGACGCCCACCAGCGGGCAACCGTCCGGAATGGACACTCCGACCCGCTCCCCCACGCCCGGCAGCCCCTCGACGTCCGGAACCTCGGCCCGGACCTCGCCGCCGTCGTGCGCGAGTTCGAGGTCGAGCCGGAAACCCGTACCGCGCCACTGCACGCCGCGCAGGATCGCGGGCAGCGCGCCGGGGGCGTCCGCCGCGGTGATCCCGACCCGGTGTGGCCGGACACCGAGCGCGACCGGCTGCCCCGCCCGGATCACGCCGGACGGATCCGCCGCCAGCTCGCGGCCGCCGAGCCGGACCCGGGAACCGTCCGGTTGGATCAACTCCACGGGGATGAGGTTGGACGCGCCGAGGAAGCTCGCGGTGAACTCCGTCGACGGACGCTGGTACAGCTCCCGGCTCGGGCCGAGTTCGACCAGCTTCGAGTCGCGCATGACCGCGATCCGGTCGGCCAGCGCCAGCGCCTCGCCCTGGTCGTGGGTGACGTAGATCAGCGTGGTGTCGGGTAGTTCGGCGCGCAGCCGCAGCAGCTCCGCGACCATGTCCTCGCGCAGGGCGGCGTCCAAAGCGGACAGTGGCTCGTCGAGCAGCAGCACCCGCGGCCGGATGGCCAAGGCCCGCGCGAGCGCGACCCGCTGCTGCTGCCCACCCGAAAGCTCACGGGGGTAGCGGCGGGCGTACTGGCCCATCCCGACCAGTTCCAGTGCCTCGGCGACCCGGCTCGCGGTCTCGGCACGGGGAGTCTTGCGTGCCCTGAGGCCGAAGGCGACGTTCGCCTCGACGCGCATATGCGGGAACAACGCGTAGCTCTGGACGACCACGCCGAGGCCGCGGCGGTGCGGCGGCAGGGCGGTGACGTCCTCGCCATCGAGCAGGACTCGGCCGGTGCTCGGCACCACGAAGCCCGCGAGTGCCTTCAAAGCCGTCGACTTGCCGGAGCCGGAGGGCCCGAGCATCGCCAGCGTCTCCCCTCTCGCCACGGTGAGGTCCAGTGGCGAGAGGGCGCTCGTCTGTCCGAAGCGGACGGACACCCCGCGGAATTCGACCGCCGGGGTCATCGGCCGACGGCCTTCTTGTACGCGGCGAGGTCAGCGTCGAGCTTCGCGAGCACGGCGTCCCAGTCCGGCTGCCAGATCTGGACGCCGTCGAGCGCGGCCTTCACCTTGTCCGCCCGCGGCCCGGACGGCGTGACGTCGGTCCGCGCCGGGGCGCCGAACGCGTCCACGGCCTTGCCCTGGACTTCGGGCGAGAGCAGGAAGTCGAGAAACTTCTTGGCGTTCTCGGCGTGCGGCGCGTTGGTCACGAGACCGGCGTAGTACGGGAGCGCGAACGTGGATCGCTTGCCGTGGGAGTCGGCCGGGAAGAAGACCTCGAACCCGCCGCTCTTCTCGATCGAGGCGAGGTTCATCTGGACGTCGCCGTTGGCCACCAGGATCTCGGCCTTGGCCACCTTCGGCTGCAGCTTGCCGGTGGAGGACGACGGGCCGACGTTGTTGGCTTCGAGCTTCGCGAGGTACTCGAGCGCGCCCTGCTCGCCGAGAACGTGCTGGAGTTGCAGCAGCACGGCGGTGCCGTCACCCGCCTCGCCGGGGGTCGAGTACTGGAGTTTGCCCTTGAACGCGGGAGACAGGAGGTCGTCCCACGTCTTGGGCGAGACCTGGGGGTTGCGGATGAAGCTGAGGTAGTTGTTCATGATGGCGAAGTAGCGGCCCTGGCCGTCCTTCTGCCCGGCGGGGACCTGGTCGATCCCGGAGGGCGCCGTGGTGGCGAGCAGTCCCTGCGATGCGGCGCGCTGGATGAACGGCGGGAGGGTGACCAGGATGTCGGCCTGGGTGTTGGCCTTCTCCTTTTCCACCCGTGAGGCGACTTCTCCTGATCCGGCGGTCACCGCCTGCACGGTGATGCCGGTCTTCGCTTTGAACTCCTCGATACGCTGGGCGTACCAGTCTTCCAGACCGTCCACTGTGTACAGCGTGACGGTCTGATCGCCGGACGCGCCGCCGGCGGTGCCGCCACAGGCGGCCAGGGTGAGGGTGAGCAGCCCGGCGAGGGCGGCGGCCGCGAGTTTCTTCATGTCGTCAAAGCTCCTTGGTGGACAGAACGGCGGGGAGATCGCGGACGGATTCGAGGACGTGGGTAGCACCGGCGGCATCCAGTTCCGGCTTCTTCGCCGATCCAGTGAGCACACCGGCGACGACCGAAGCGCCCGAGGAGAGGCCGGCCTGGATGTCCGAGGGTGTGTCGCCGACGACGGCGATCCGGCGGACGTCGCCGATTTCGAGCCGCAACGCGGCGGTGAGGACGAGGTCGGGGAACGGACGGCCACGCACGCCGTCTCCCGGCGCCAAGACGGCGTCGGCGAGGCCGTGCCAGCCCAGCGCGTCCAGGATCGCGTTCTGGGTGGCGGGCGCGAAGCCGGTGGTGAGGGCGACTTTCACGCCTCGGGCGCGCAACTCCTGGATCGTTTGCTCGGCACCGGGGATCGGCTCGCAGTGGCCGTCGGTGACGAGTTTCCCGTAGGCGTCTTGGAAAACGGTGTTCGCCCGCTGGGCGAGTTCCTCGTTCCCGTCGAGCAGGGCGCGGAAGACGACGATCTTGGACTGGCCCATGGTTTCGACGACGTAGCCGAGCATGCCCGGATAGCGACTGTCCTCTTCGGACACTCCGGCGGCGGCGATCGCCTCGGTGAAGGCGCGGATCACCAGGCCGTCGTCGGCGACGGTGGTCCCCGCCATGTCCAGGACGACGAGTTCGGTGTTCACCACGACAACTCCTCGGCGGTGTCTTCGGCGATGGCGGGGGAACAGGTCATGCCACGGCCACCGGGGCCGGTGACGAGCCAGGCGTTGTCCGCGACGCGGGCGCGGTGGACGATCCGGGCGGTGTCGACGGTCTGGGCGTAGACCCCGGCCCAGCGGCGGACGATGCGCGGGAGCGGGCGTCCGAGCAGCGACCCGGCGACTTCGGCCAAGTGGTCGTACGGGTCTTCGGTGGTGTCGAAGGAGAACGGCTCGTCGTACTCGTGGGTGTCACCGATGGTCAGCGAGCCGTCGAGGCGCTGGACCATGAGCAACTGCATGGCGTTGGCCGCGGCGATCTCGCCCTGCGGCTGGCGTGCGTCGAGATCGTCGAGTGCCTCGCCGCGGTACGCCGGGTAGTAGCGGAAGCTGTCCGCGTCGGCGACCGTGGTGGTGAGGATCTCGCCGAGCGGTTCGGTCTGGGCCATTTGCAGCCGTACGCGGCGGATCGGGGTCTGTCCGGCGAGCTCCTTGACGAGCCCGCCCGTCCAGGCGCCGGTGCACAGGACGACCACGTCGCCTTCGTGGGTTTCGCCGGTGTCATCGACGACACCCCGGGTGGTCAGGTCGCGGATCTCGCGGCCGGGCACCCAGGTGTAGCGGCCGGATTTCGCCAGTTCGGCGCGCAGCGCGGGCTGGGCGACGCGCGGTTCGACGGCGGCGTCGCGGTCGCACCAGAGCGCGCCGAGGAACTCGCCGCGCAGGGCCGGGTTCAGCCGTCGGGTCTCGGCGGCGTCGAGCAGGGTGAAGCCACGCTGCTCCGTGCTCGCCGCGGCGGCGCGCGCGACGGCGAGTTCGGCCTCCGTGCGGACGACGGTGAGCGAGCCGTTCGGCCGGAAGCCGATCCCGGGCACGCGTTCGCCGATGCGCTCCCACAGCACGCGCGCCCTGGCGGCGGTCTCCAGTTCGGGGCCGGTGGCGCGGCCGCCGACCCAGATCAGCCCGAAGTTGCGCACGGACGCGCCCCGGGCTTCGGGTTCGCGTTCGAGCTGGACGACGTCGTGGCCGCGTTCGACGGCCTGCCAGGCGTGCTGAGTGCCGAGCACTCCGCCGCCGATGATGAGGATTCGCACCCCGCAGACGCTCGCCTGCGCGCACCAACGCCTCGTGACCGTGGTCCTAACGCTAGGTGAAGGCCCACCGAAACTTGGATCAGACCTGTTATCTTTGCGTTACATTCCACCGCACTTCGTCCTCTGAATGCGGTCGTTGAAAGTGCAAGTATCGCGACTAGAGGACTAAATGCGTGAAGGTGCGTTACTCCACGCGGCCGAGGCGGGTCTCGAAGGACAGCCGGTCACCACGGAACAGCGACCGGACGCGTTCGAACGGGATGCCGTCCGGCCCCCATGAGGTGCGGTGCATCAGCAGCATCGGCAGTGCCGGATTCGTCCCGATCAACAGCGCTTCCCGAGGGGTGGCGAGCACGGTCTCGACTCGCTCCTCGGCGCCCTCGAAGACCACGCCGAGCCTTTCCCGTAAACACGAGTAGAGCGATTGTGTGGGATCGAACACATCCATGAGCGTCGGGAATCGCGCGGCGGTGAGATAGGTCGATTCCAGCCCGACCCGCTCATCGTCGGCCAGCAGTACCCGCTCGATGTGGATCACGTCGTCGTCGGGATCGATTTCCAGTTCCGAACCCAGCGAGGGACCGGCCTCCCGGCGTTCCAAAGAGATCAGATTCCGGCCCGGCTCGATGCCCTGCCTCCTGAGTCCTTCGGTGTAACTCACCAAAGCGAGCGGCTGCACGAGCTTGGGGCCCGCGACATAGGTGCCGCTCCCCTGCCGCCTGCTGAGCCGGCCTTCGAGCACGAGCTCACCGACGGCCTGGCGGACCGTCGCGCGGGAAACCTCGAAACGTTCGGACAGTTCCCTTTCGGTGGGCAGTACCGAGCCTTGCCCCAATTCGGAGATCACGTCGAGCAGTTCGACTTTGACCGCGTAATAGCGTGGAACGCGGCCGTGTTCGGGAATACCGTCCCGGACCGGGCCGTCGGCAGAAGGATGGACTCTTGGGGAACGTGTTCTCACTGTCCAGATCTTAGGCCGAGTTCACCTGGGCTGTACTGACCCGAACGAAGTGTTCATGCCACGCTCACACTCGTGGACGAACAGAACTCCCTCGCCCGGCGGCTCGGTACCCGCGACGCCGTGTTCATCGGTCTCGGCTCCATGATCGGGGCGGGGGTTTTCGTCGCTTTCGCCCCCGCCGCGCGGGCCGCGGGCGCCTGGCTCCCGGCCGGGCTGGCCCTCGCCGCCGTGGTCGCCTATTGCAACGCGACGTCCTCGGCGCGGTTGGCCGCGCTCTATCCGGCGTCCGGCGGCACCTACGTCTACGGACGCGAGCGGCTCGGCGAATTCTGGGGGCATCTGGCGGGCTGGGGGTTCGTGGTCGGCAAGACCGCCAGTTGCGCGGCGATGGCGCTGACCGTCGTCACCTACGCCGCTCCTGGGCTCGGCCAGCCGTGGCGGGGCCTGTTCGCGGTCGGCGTCGTGGCGGCGCTGACCGGGCTCAACTACCGCGGTGTCCAGCGCTCGGCGTTCGCGACCAGGCTGATCGTGACCCTCACGCTGACGATCCTGGCGCTGGCGGTGGCGGCGATGGTCTTCGGCGGCACCATGCGGGCGGGGACTCCCGGCCCGCCGGTCTCGCCCGGCATCGGCGGCGTCCTCGAAGCCGCCGGACTGCTGTTCTTCGCGTTCGCCGGCTACGCGCGGATCGCGACGCTGGGTGAGGAGGTCCGCGACCCGGCGCGCACCATCCCCCGCGCGGTGCCGATCGCGCTCGGCCTGGCGCTGGTCGTCTACGCCGTGCTCGCCTTCGTCCTGCTGTACCAGCTCGGGCCGGAGCTGCTGGGCCGCAGCCCGGACCCGATCGCGGAAGGGGTCGAGCGGTCGTCCTGGTCGTGGCTGCCCCCCGCCGTACGGGTGGGCGCGGTGCTCGCCGCGGTGGGTTCGCTGCTCGCGCTCGTGCTGGGCGTGTCCCGGACCACGCTGGCCATGGCGCGCGACGGGCATCTTCCCCGCTACCTGACCGCAGTCCACCCCCGCTTCGGCGTCCCGCACCGGGCCGAACTCACCGTCGGCGTCGTCGTCGCCCTGCTCGCGAGCACCGTCGACCTGCGCGGCGCGATCGGCTTCTCGTCGTTCGCGGTGCTGGCGTACTACGCCGTCGCGAACGCCAGCGCGTTCACTCTGCGGCCGGGCCCGCGGGTCATCGCCGTCGTGGGCCTGCTCGGCTGCGTGGTGCTCGCGTTCAGTCTTCCGGCGGTTTCGGTGCTCACCGGTTCCGGAGTACTGGCGTTAGGCGCTCTGGGCTACGCCATTCGTCGGCGCTTCACCTCGAACGTCCGTTAATCACCATCATCGGCCGAAAGATCCGAAGAAAGTCGGTTGTCCCGGCGTCTGTCCACCTGCTGTAGTCAGGTGGCCGCAGTCAGTCTCCCTGCCTCCACTGTGGACAGCCGGAAGGAATGAACCCTTGGACATCAAGCGTCGGTTCAGCCTGCTCAAAAAGACCCTGATCGCCGTCGCGGCGGCCGGAACCCTGGCGGGTCTCGCCACGGCTCCGCAAGCCGCGGCCGCGCAGCCGCCGTCCACCGACGTGGTCGGTGGAACCCGAGCCGCCCAGGGTGAATTCCCTTGGATGGTAAGGCTTTCCATGGGCTGCGGTGGTGCGCTCTACACCCCGCAGATCGTGCTGACCGCCGCGCACTGCGTGTCGCGGACCGGCGCCAACACGACCATCACCGCCACCCTCGGTGTCGTGGACCTGCAGAGCACCGCGGCCAAGAAGGTCAAGTCGACCTACGTGCACCGGTCGCCGACCTACCCCACCTCCACCGGCGGTGACTGGGCGCTGATCAAGCTCGCGAGCCCGGTCACCGGGATCCCGACGCTGCCGATCAACACCTCGGCGGCCAACAACAGCGGCACGTTCACCGTGGCCGGCTGGGGTGCCGCGACCGAAGGCGGTGCGCAGCAGCGCTACCTGCTCAAGGCCAACGTGCCGTTCGTCTCCGACGCGACTTGCAAGGCGCAGGGCGGCAGCTACTCCGGCCTGATCGCCAACGCCGAGATCTGCGCCGGAAACCTCAACTCCGGTGGCGTCGACACCTGCCAGGGTGACTCGGGCGGCCCGATGTTCCGCCGCGACAGCGCCGGCGCCTGGATCCAGGTCGGCATCACCAGCTGGGGCGACGGCTGCGCGCGGGCGCACGCTCCCGGCGTTTACACCGAGGTGAGCACCTTCGCGACCGCGATCAAGAACGCGGCCGCCGGGCTCTAGCCTCATCGCACGGCATGCCAGGAAAGGTCCTTTCCTTGCGAATTTCGCAAGGAAAGGACCTTTCCTGGCGTTCGGGGGGGGACTTCAGCGAGTCTTGTCCAAACGCGACAGTGCCTCCTCGTAACCCGAAACGAGCTCCGCCATCACGTCGGCGACCGGCCGCACCCGGTCCATCCGCCCGACGATCTGCCCCACCGGCATCGAGACCACCGTCGGATCCGCCGCGTGATGGATCCTGTTGTGCGCGTGGGAAACCAGCAGGTTCTGCAGCGGCATCGGCAGTGGCTCCGGCGCGTCGGGCGCGGCCCACGCCTCGGTCCACCGCGTCTTGAGCAGCCGCGCCGGTTTGCCGGTGTAGATCCGCGTCCGGACGGTGTCGGACGAACCCGCCGCGACCAAGGCCCGTTGCATGGCCTCGGATTCCCCCATGGTCTGCAGGTATTCCTCGGTAGCGAGCCAGAACGAGCCCATCCACACCCCGGACGCGCCCAGCGCGAGCGCCGCCGCGACCTGCCGTCCCGAGCCGATCCCGCCCGCGGCGAGCACCGGCACCCGGTCGCCGACGGCGTCGACGACCTCGGGCAGCAGGACCATCGACGCGATCTCGCCGGTGTGCCCGCCCGCCTCGTAACCTTGCGCCACAACGAGATCGACACCGTTCTCGACGTGCCGGACGGCGTGTTCGGCCTTGCCCGCCAAGGCCGCGACCGGCACGCCTTTCGCGTGGCACTGTTCGATGACGTCGACCGGCGGTGAACCCAACGCGTTGGCGATCAGCCGGATGGGGTGTTTCAGCGCGACCTCGACATGTGACCGGGCGACCGAATGCAGCCAGCCCAGTACGCCGGCGCGTTCGTCGGTGTCGTCCGGCAGCGGCGGGACGGCGAGGTCGCGCAGGGTCCGCTGCACGAAGTCGCGATGCCCCTGGGGGATGTGCTTCGCGAGATCGATCGACGTCCCTTCGGCCGGGATCTTGGCGGGCATGACGATGTCGACGCCGTACGGTTTGCCGCCGGTGTTCTCGTCCATCCAAGACAGGACAGCGTCGAGTTCGGCGGCGTCGTTGAACCGCACACAACCCAGCACGCCCAGCCCACCCGCCCGGCTGATCGCCGCGGCGACGTGTTCGGACGGGGTGAACCCGACGATCGGCAGGTCGATCCCGAGCCGGTCGCACAGAGACGTCCGCATGAAACTCCTTACTTGCTGGTGAGTGAACCCGCGTCCGCGATCGACGTCGGCAGGACGCTGACCGCCATTTGCCTCACCGATGCGGAGAGGGCGTCCTGCCACCGCGATAGCGGGGCCTACGGCCGGGCGGGTTCACTCATTTGGTCGCCTTTCCAGCTAACTCTTCAGCTCCGCCGACAGGCTGTTACGCCGGTTGGATGGTGATGGGCTCGTGCTCGCTGGCGTAGCGCTGTGCCCAGGGATAATCCGGCTTCCCGCTGGGTGACCGCCCGATCTCTTCGGCGAGCCAAAGGGTGCGCGGCACCTTGTACCCGGCGATCTCGGTCCGGACGTGCGCCTCGATCGCCGCGACGTCCAGGTCCTTGCCGGGCCTCGGCTGGATCACCGCGGCCACCCGCTGGCCGAGCCGGTCGTCGGGGATGCCGATGACGAGCGCGTCGAAGACGTCCGGATGCGACTTCAGGGCACCCTCGACTTCTTCCGGGTAGACCTTTTCGCCGCCGGTGTTCACGCACTGCGACCCCCGGCCGAGCAGGGTCACCGTGCCGTCTTCCTCGTAGCGCGCGTAGTCACCCGGAACGACGTACCGCTTGCCGTCGACCTCGATGAAGATCTTCTCGGTCTTCACGGGATCCTTGTAGTAGCCGAGGGGGACATGACCGCGGCGCGCGATCAACCCGATCGCTCCGGGCTTCGGATCGACGAGCCCGCCGTCGTCGTCCACCAGGATCGCGTCCTTGCCGAAGCTGACCCGGGGCCCGGCGGAATGGTCGGAGTCCTTGCTGACCATGCCGATGCCGGTGAACCCGCTTTCGGAGGATCCGATCGCGTCGGTGATCACGACGTTCGGGAGCATCGCCAGGAATTCCTGTTTCACCGACTGGGAGAACAGGGCGGCGTGGCTCGACACCGCGACGATCGACGACGCGTCGTAGTCGCCCTCGCGGTAAGCCTCGATCAGCGGCCGCGCCATCGCGTCGCCGACGATCGTGAGTACCTGAACCTTGTTGTCCTGCACGGCTTTCCAGATCTCGTGCGCGTCGAATCGCGGCACGAACACGACCGGGCTGCCGGTGAACAGCGCGCCGAACGCGGCCCACTGCGCGGCGCCGTGGATCAGCGGCGCGGCGGGCAACCGGACCAGGCTGCCCGCCTTGCCCTGTTCGGCGAGCGTCCATTCGTCCGGGACGTACTCGCCGGTGACGAAGTTGATGCCGCCGCCGAGCGCGCGCCAGATGTCCTCGTGGCGCCACAGGACGCCCTTGGGATATCCGGTGGTTCCGCCGGTGTAGAGGATGTAGATGTCGTCGGCGCTGCGCTCGGGGAAGTCACGCTCGGGTGAGCCTTCGGCGAGCGCGGCTTCGTAGTCCACACCGCCGTAGGACGAGTAATCGCCGTCGCTTCCGTCGTCGACAACGACAACGTGTTTCAGTTTGGGTGTTTCCGGCAGCACGGCGGCGACCTTGTCCGAGTAACCACGCTCGTGGACCAGCGCCACCAGATCGGCGTTGTCGAACAGGTACCGCAGTTCGCCGTGGACGTAGCGGTAGTTGACGTTGATCGCGATCGCGCGCAGCTTGTACGCGGCGATCATCGATTCCAAGGCCTCGATGGAGTTCCGGAAATAGACACCGATGTGGGATCCGGGTCCCACGCCGTGTGCGGCGAGATGGTGCGCCAGCCGGTTGGCGCGCTCTTCCAGTTCGGCGAAGGTGACCCGCCGATCGCCGCAGACGACCGCGATGCGCTCCGGCACGGCGTCGACGGCGTGCTCGAGTAGATCCGCGATGTTGAGTGCCACTCCCCCAAAGTAGAACATGTTATCGTTCTGGGCAATGGCCGCTCTTTTGACGGAGGCTCTGGTGGGCGAACCGCACGCGCTGGTGGAAAAGATCGAACACACCCTCGTGGTCACGATGAACCGGCCGGAGGCCCGCAACGCGCTCAGCGGCGAGATGCTCGCGATCATGGTCGAGGCGTGGAACCGCGTCGACACCGACGACGACATCCGGTGCTGCGTGCTCACCGGCGCGGGTGGCGCGTTCTGCGCGGGCGCGGATCTGAAGTCGATGTCGAAGAACTCGCCGTCCGACTCGTTCGAGAAGGGCACGTTCGACCCCAGCCGGATCGAAGGGCTGCTCAAAGGACGACGGCTGACGAAACCGTTGATCGCGGCCGTCGAGGGCCCGGCGATCGCGGGCGGCACGGAGATCCTGCAAGGTACGGACCTGCGCGTCGCGGGCGAGAGCGCGAAGTTCGGGGTGTCGGAAGCGCGGTGGAGCCTGTTCCCCATGGGTGGTTCGGCTGTCCGGCTCCCCCGCCAGATCCCGTACACCGTCGCCGCCGACCTGCTGCTGACCGGACGGCACATCACCGCGGAAGAAGCGCTGAGGATCGGCCTGATCGGGTACGTCGTCCCCGACGGCACGGCGCTGGACAAGGCGATGGAGCTGGCGAGGCTGATCTCCGCGAACGGGCCGCTCGCGGTCCGCGCGATCCTCAAGACCCTGCGCGACACCGAGGGCATGCACGAGGAAGACGCCTTCAAGCTCGACGCCCAGTACGGCATCGAGGTCTTCGCGAGCGAAGACGCGAAGGAAGGCCCCCGCGCCTTCGCCGAGAAGCGCAAGCCCGTCTTCCGGGGCCGCTGACCCCCACGCATTTAGTCCTCTAAATGCGGTAGTTCACCCTACGAACTACCGCATTTAGAGGACGAAACGCGGTAGTTGCGTGCGCAAGTACCGCGTTTAGAGGACGAAATGCGGTCAGGGGAGCGCGTGGCCGGCCCAGTACGGGTCGCGGAGTTTGCGCTTGTAGAGCTTCCCGTTCGGGTCACGCGGGAGTTCGGGCAGGTAGTCGACCGAACGCGGGAGCTTGAACTTGGCCAGCCGGGACGCCGCGTACTCGAGGATCTCGGCGGTCAGCTCCTCGGAGGGCTCGACACCGTCCGCGGGCTGGACGACGGCCTTGATCGCCTCGCCCCAGTCCTCGTGCGGGACACCGAACACCGCGACGTCGGCGATCTTCGGATGCATCACCAGCTCACCCTCGATCTCCGCCGGGTAGATGTTCACCCCACCCGAGATGATCAGATCCGCCTTGCGGTCGTGCAGGAACAGGTAGCCGTCCTCGTCGAGATGCCCGACGTCGCCGAGGGTGAACAGGTCACCGACCCGCGCCTTGGCCGTCTTGGCCCGGTCCTTGTGGTACTCGAACTTCGAATCGCCCATCTTCATGTAGACGGTGCCGGTCTCGCCGGCGGACAGCTCCTTGCCCTCGTCGTCGAGGATCTTGATCGTCGAACCCGGCCACGGCAGCCCCACCGAGCCGGGTTTCTCGAGCCACTCCTCCCCCGAGATCGCCGTGCCGCCGCCCTCGGTGGCCGCGTAGTACTCGGTGACGACCGGCCCCCACCAGTCGAGCATCCGGCGTTTGACCTCCAGCGGACAGGGCGCGGCGCCGTGGATCATCACGCGCAGCGAACTCAGGTCGTAGGCCGCGCGGACGTCGTCCGGCAGCGCGAGCAACCGCCGGAACTGCGTCGGGACCATATGGCTGTGCGTGACCCGGTGCCGCTCGATCAGCCGCAGCATCTCCTCGGCGTCCCAGCGGTCCATCAGCACCGCGGTATGGCCCAGCTGCAGCGAGATGGCGACGAAGTTGAGCACCGCCGTGTGATAGAGCGGCGACCCGCACAGGTGCACGTGCCCGTCGTGCGGCGCCAGCCCGAAGATCCCGAAGAACCACGTCGACGCCCCGGGGACTTCGTCGGGATCGGCGCCGCTCAGCGGCCGCCGGACGCCCTTGGGCCGTCCCGTGGTCCCCGACGTGTAGAGCATCGGCGAGCCGGCCGTGCGCCGCTCCGGCCGCCCGTCTCCCTCACCCGAACCGAGTTCCTCGATCCGCCGGAAGCCCGCGACGTCGCCGACCGCGAAGCGCGCCCGCTCCGGGATCCCGGCCTCGTCGGCGGCCGCGATCGCGACGTCGGCGAACCGTTCGTGCGCGAGGAACGCCTTGGCGCCGCTGTCGGAGAGGATGTAGGCGACCTCCGGCCCGACCAGATGCCAGTTGACCACCACGATGTACAACCCGGACTGGATGGCGGCGGAATAGGCCGCCACGAGTTCGTCTCCGTTGGGCTGGAGGACGACGACCACGTCCCCGGCCTCGAGCCCGAGGGCCTGCAGGCCCCGGGCGTACGCGTTCGCTTTCGCGGCGAGGTCCCCGTAGCCGATCGAGCGGCCGTCCGGATCGACGAGCGCGACCCGCTCCGGCTCCCGCGCGGCGATGTTCCAGACCCCAAGTGTCCCCGTGGCTGTCGGCATACGGGAAATCTAGAACGCGTTCCACTCAAGAGCAAGTGCCGAGAGCGCCCAGATAACCGAGCTTGCCGTAAAATCGAGAACGTGTTTCACTCAGAATGTGAGTGCACCGGAACTCCCGCTGTCGGCCCCGCTCAACGTGGGCTTCGACTACACTCGTTCGGTCGGGCCGATACTCGGCCGGTTCGTCAACTCCTTGCGCGAGCGCCGGGTCGAAGGCGTCCGCGGCAGCGACGGCCGCGTCCACGTGCCGCCACTGGAATACGACCCCGTCACCGCCGAGGCGCTGTCCGAGTTCGTGCCGGTCGCCGCCGAGGGCGAGATCGTGTCCTGGTCGTGGATCGCCGAACCGCTCGACGGCCAGCCGTTGTCACGGCCGTTCGCCTGGGCGCTGATCAAACTCGACGGCGCCGACACCTCGATCTTGCACGCGGTCGACGCGGGTGCGCCGTCGAATGTCCACACTGGACAGCGCGTGCGGATCCGCTGGGCGGACGAGCCGGTCGGCCACATCCGGGACATCGCCTACTTCGTCCCCGCCGACGGTCCCGACACCGATCCCACCGAGGCGCCTCCCCCGGTCGCGAAACGTGAGGAAGGCGCGCCGGTCAGCGTGGTGATCACGCCGATCCACCTGCGCTACCAGCATTCCGCGTCGCCGGAGGAGAGCCGGTACCTGCGTGGCCTCGCCGAAGGAAAGCTGATCGGCCAGCGCTGTCCGTCGTGCGACAAGGTCTACATCCCGCCGCGCGGCGCCTGCCCGACCGACGGCGTCCCGACCACCGACGAGGTCGAACTCCCCGACACCGGCATCGTCACCACGTTCTGCATCGTGAACGTGCCGTTCCTCGGTCAGCGGAT
This sequence comes from Amycolatopsis sp. NPDC034160, assembly GCF_055575355.1. NCBI lineage: Bacteria > Bacillati > Actinomycetota > Actinomycetes > Pseudonocardiales > Pseudonocardiaceae > Amycolatopsis > Amycolatopsis sp. NPDC034160. The sequence goes on from NZ_JBVISU010000029.1 coordinate 95,762, forward strand.
CAAACCGCCCTATGTCGCGGCGTACATCCTGCTCGACGGCGCGGACATCGCGTTCCTGCACCTGGTCCTCGGCTGCGACGCCGCCGACGTCCGGATGGGCATGCGCGTGCGCGCCGCCTGGAAACCCCGCGGCGATTGGTGGACGTCGCTGGAGAACATCGGCCACTTCGAACCGACCGGCGAGCCGGACGCGCCCTACGAATCCTTCGCCCACCATCTGTGAGGACCGCTGTGCCAGATGTAGCAGTAGTGGGCTTCGCGCAGGCCCCCAACGTCCGTGACACCCCGGGCACCACCAATGGCGTGGAAATGCTGGTGCCGATCTTCGCCGAGGTCTTCAAGCGCACCGGTCTGTCCAAAGAGGACATAGGGTTCTGGTGCTCGGGGTCCTCGGACTACCTCGCGGGCCGCGCGTTCTCGTTCATCGCCGCGGTCGACGCCATCGGCGCCTTTCCGCCGATCCACGAGTCACACGTCGAGATGGATGCCGCCTGGGCGCTCTACGAGGCGTGGCTGAAGATCCGGATGGGCGAGGTCGAGACGGCGCTCGTCTACGGCTTCGGCAAATCTTCGGCGGGCCAGCTGCGGCGGGTGCTGGCGCTGCAGATGGACCCCTACGTCGTCGCGCCGCTGTGGCCGGACTCGGTGAGTGTCGCCGGGATCCAGGCCAGGCTGGGCCTCGAAGCGGGACTGTGGTCGGAAAAGGATCTCGCCGAGGTCGCGGCGCGCAGCCGTGCCGACGCCGCCAGGAATCCCGCCGCGCAGTTCTCCGGACCGGTCGAGGTCGCCGAACTCCTTGACACGCCCTACTTCGCGGATCCCTTGCGGGCACACGACATCGCCCCGGTCACCGACGGTGCCGCCGTCATCGTGCTCGCTTCGGCGGAGCGGGCGGCGGACCTCGTCGACAGCCCCGCGGTGATCACCGGGATCGAGCACCGAATCGACTCCCCCGCGCTCGGCGTGCGGGATCTCACCCGGTCACCGTCCACAGAGGCCGCGGGAAGGGCGCTCGACCTCGACGGCGTCGAAGTCGCCGAACTGCACGCGCCGTTCACGCATCAGGAGCTGATCCTGCGCGCCGCGCTGGGCCTGGACGAACGGGTGCGGATCAATCCTTCCGGCGGTGTGCTGACCGGCAATCCGATGTTCTCGGCGGGTTTGGCGCGGATCGGCGAGGCGGCGAACCGCATCCTCGACGGCAGCGCGCGCAAAACCCTCGCCCACGCGACCAGCGGCCCCGTCCTGCAGCAGAACCTGGTCGCGACCTTGGAGGTCCTCTCGTGAAGCACCTCGCGGCCGTACTGGGAACCGGCCAGACCCACCACAAGGCCAAGCGCACCGACGTGTCCATGCCCGGTCTGCTCCGGGAGGCGATCGACCGGGCGATGATCGACGCGCAGACCGGCTGGGACGACATCGACGCCGTCGTCCTCGGCAAGGCACCGGATCTGTTCGAGGGCGTGATGATGCCCGAACTGTTCCTCGCCGACGCGCTCGGCGCGACCGGGAAACCGTTGCTGCGCGTGCACACCGCGGGTTCGGTCGGCGGGTCGACCGCGCTCGTGGCGGCGTCGCTGGTGCAAGCCGGAGTGCACAAGCGCGTGCTGACGGTGGCCTTCGAGAAGCAGTCCGAGTCGAACGCGATGTGGGGCCTGTCGATCCTGCCGCCGTTCCAGATGCCGGTGGGCGCCGGGGCCGGCGGCTATTTCGCGCCGCACGTGCGGTCGTACATCCGGCGATCCGGCGCGCCCGACCACGTCGGTGCGATCGTCGCGGCCAAAGACCGGCGCAACGGGGCCCTGAACCCGTACGCCCACCTGCGGCAATCCGACATCACGGTCGAGTCGGTGCAGGCATCACAGATGCTGTGGGATCCGATCCGCTATGACGAAACGTGCCCGTCCTCGGACGGCGCCTGCGCGATGGTGCTCGGTGACGAGGCCGCCGGCGACGCCGTTCCCGGTGGCGCGGCGTGGATCCACGCGACCGCGATGCGCACCGAACCCACGACGTTCGCCGGCCGCGACCAGGTCAACCCGCAAGCAGGACGGGACGCCGCCGCCGCGTTGTGGAAGGCCGCCGGGATCACCGATCCACTGTCCGAAGTGGACACTGCGGAGATCTACGTGCCGTTTTCGTGGTTCGAGCCGATGTGGCTGGAGAACCTGGGCTTCACCGACGAGGGCGAGGGCTGGAAGCTCACCGAGGCGGGCGAGACCGCGCTCGGCGGGCGGCTGCCGGTCAATCCGTCGGGCGGCGTGCTGTCGTCGAACCCGATCGGCGCGTCGGGGATGCTCCGGTTCTCCGAAGCGGCCAAGCAGGTGATGGGGCGCGCCGGGGACTACCAGGTCGACGGCGCGCGCGTCGCGCTTGGGCACGCTTACGGCGGTGGATCGCAGTTCTTCTCGATGTGGGTGGTGGGGTCGACCAAGCCGGGTTCTTGAGCGACACACGCGCAGGGACTAGGTACGGCGGCGGGGCCGGAGGCGTTGCGCGGCCAGGGTCGCGACCACCCCGGTCACCGCGCCCACGAGGGCCGGCTTGAGACCGTGCCGATCGGGCGGCGCGACCACGGGCCGGACCACCACGGGCGGCGGCGGGCGGACCGGCTCCGGCGGCGCGTCGCGCGCGGTCGCGGTCCAGGCCGTGACGAACACCAGCATCCGGGCCACGAGTGAGATGAAGAAGATCAGACCGATGATCGAGCCGAACGCGACACCGGTCGGCGAGTTGCCGATCAACCGCAAGTAGATCCCACCGGCCAGTTTCAGCAGTTCGAAGCCCAGCGCCAGCGCGACCGCGCCGCGCATCGCGCTGCGCACCCCGACCGGTTTCCTCGGCAGCCGGGTGAGCACCCAGAGGAACACGAGCCAGTTGGCCAGCAACGCCAGCGGAATCGAGATCGCCGACAGCACGTTGTGCCCCCAGGCGGTGTCATCCACCCCCGCCAGGCCCAGCAGGTACCGGCCGAGCGCGGACCCGGAGATGGTGATCGCGAAGGAGACCAGCAGCGCGGTCGCGAGGCCTAGCAGGGCGAGGAGGTCCGCGGCGATCGTGCGCAACAGCGGGAGATCCGACCGGTTCTGTCCCCACAGCGCGGTGAGCGCGTCCCGCAGGGCGTTCATCCAGTTCCAGCCGGAATACAGTCCGACGATCAACCCGATGACACCGACGCTGGTGCGCTGTTCCACGAACCCGGTGAGCAGTTCCCCGGCCTTGTCACCGAGACCGCCGGGCAGGGTGCCGGTGATCGCGTTCAGCATCGTTTCGATGAGCTGCGGCTGGCTGGCCAGCACGAAGCCCGCCACCGACACCGCGACCATGAGGATGGGCACCAGCGAGAAGAGGCTGAAGTACGTGATCGACGCGACGTAGTGGTAACCGCCGTACTCGATGTACCTGTTCACCGCCCGCGCCACGTGGTCCAGCCAGCGGTAGCGGGCACGCAGCCGCTGCCATTTCGTCGGTGCTTGCTTCTCCCTCACACGGACTGTCTACCCCAGCGAGGTCACAGGTCGTGGGCAACACGCGATCAAGCGAGCGCGATCAGCTCCGAGCCGTCGTCTTCCGGCAGGGACGGGCCCGCGGTCGCCAGGACGGTGTTGCCGAGAAAGTCCAGCTCACAGCCGAGGGTGGAGAGGAACGCGGTGTCGGCGGCGTCGCGTCCGGTCGCGATCCGGCTCAGGCTCTGCCTCGGTGCGAGACCGGTGGCGTCGAACACGTACCAGCGGCCGTCGATCGCGGCCTCGAACACGGCGTGGAAGTCCATTGGGGACAGTCCGGGCGCGTAAACCGCCACGAACCGGGCCGGGATGTCGATCACCCGGCACAGCGAGATGCAGACGTGCGCGTAGTCGCGGCACACCCCTTCCCCGGCGAGGTAGGTGTCGACGGCGTCGTCGGTCGGCGAGCCGGAACCGACCACATAGGACAGGTGCTCGCCCACGTGCCGGACGATCGCGTCGACCTGAGTGCGTACGTCCGGAAGCCCACCGAAGCGGGACAGCGCGAGCCCGCCCAACCGGTCCGAGGGGCAGTACCGGCTGGGCCGCGTGTACCGGATGAGGTCTTCCATGCCGACGGGTTCGCCCTCGGCGGCGCCGAAGGCGCGCTCGGCCCGGTACCGCACGACGTGCTCACCGGGCGGCAGCTCGACGACCTGCGCCCGGGTCCCGTGTTCGAACGCCACCTGGCGCGGCGGCGCGGGATAGGCGAACTCTTCCTGTTCCGCCCCGCCGGCGAGCGCGACCACGAACGCGGCGGGGCCCGGCTTGGTGACCCGGAAGGACATTTCGACGTCGACCTGCACGTGGGGACCCATGGCGTCCATGGTGCCCTACGACGCCTCCGCCGACTCAGCCGTAGTGCACCTGGTAGTGCTTGATCCCGTTGAGCCAGCTCGACCGGAGCCTGTCGGGCGGAGCGGCTTCACTGATGTTCGGCATGACGTCGGCGATGGCGTTGAAGATCAGGTCGATCTCCAGCCGGGCGAGGTTCGCGCCGATGCAGTAGTGCGAGCCCGTGCCGCCGAAACCGACGTGCGGATTGTCCTCGCGGAGGATGTCGAACTTCTCCGGCTCGTCGAAGTGGTCCGGGTCGAAGTTCGCGGAGCTGTAGAACATCCCGACCCGGTCACCCTTGCGGATGCGCTGCCCGCCGAGCTCGGTGTCCCGGGTCGCGGTGCGCTGGAAGGCGACCACCGGGGTGGCCCAGCGGACGATCTCGTCCGGCGCGGTCTTCGGCCGTTCCTTCTTGTACAGCTCCCACTGGTCGGGGTGGTCGAGAAACGCCTTCATCCCGTGGGTGATCGCGTTGCGCGTCGTCTCGTTGCCCGCGACGGCGAGCAGGATGACGAAGAAGCCGAATTCGTCGGAGGCCAGTGATTCACCGTCGACGTCGGCCTGGATCAGTTTCGTGACGATGTCGTCCATCGGGCACTTGCGGCGTTCTTCGGCCATGTTCCAGGCGTAGCCGACGATCTCCGCGGACGCGGCGAGCGGTTCGACCTCGTACTCGGGATCGTCGTAGGCGACCATCTGGTTGGACCAGTCGAAGACCTTGAGGCGGTCTTCCTGCGGGATGCCGATCAGTTCGGCGATGGCCTGCAACGGAAGTTCGCACGCGACGTCGGTGACGAAGTCGCCGGCGCCCTTTTTCTTGGCCTCGCTGACGATCCGCTCCGCGCGGTCGCGCAGGGTGTCCTCGAGTTTCGCGATCGACCTCGGCGTGAAGCCCTTCGAGACGATCCGGCGCAGCTTCGTATGCTGCGGCGCGTCCATGTTGAGCAAAACGAGCCTGTTGGCTTCGAGACTGTCGTCGGTCATGTTCTCGTCGAAGCGGATGATCGCGGTCTTCTCCCGGGAGGAGAACAGCTCGCTGTCCCTCGACACCGCCTTGACGTCTTCCAGCCTGCTGACCACCCAGTAGCCGTCATCGCGGAAGCCCGCGGTGTTGTGCGGCTGCGGGTTCCACCAGACCGGTGCCGTGCGCCGGAGTTCGGCGAACTCCGCCAGAGGCAGTCTGGTGGCGTACAGATCCGGATCGGTGAAATCGAAACCGGCGGGGATCAGGGGAGCGGCCACGGGCTACCTCCTACGCGGTTCACCAATGAAACACGTTCTAGGCCCGATTGAAGCATACGGCGTTTACCAAGTGAAGAGTTTTCAGTGAAACCCGTTAACTTGGCCTAGCGCGATCATGGATGCCCAGCAGAACGCGGGAACGGCGACCAGTGATCGAAATTCCACCCACCCTGGGATGACTTGCTCAAATTAAGAACGTGTTCTACTTTTTTGATAGTGAACGGTGCTCTCCAGGAGGCGAACGTGGGTAGTCCGGTGATCGTCGAGGCGGTCCGCACCCCTGTCGGCAAACGCAGGGGCCAGTTGGCGGGGCTGCACGCCGCCGAGATCCTGGGCGCGGCGCAGCGCGCCCTGCTCGACCGCGCGGGACTGGATCCGGTGCTGGTCGAGCAGGCGATCGGCGGCGCCGTGACCCAGGCCGGCGAGCAGGCGGGCAACGTCACGCGGACGGCGTGGCTGCACGCCGGGCTCCCCGAGACGACGGGCGCGACCACCATCGACGCCCAATGCGGCTCGGCGCAGCAGGCGACACACCTGATCGCCGGGCTCATCGCGGCCGGGGCGATCGACGTCGGCGTCTCATGCGGCGTCGAAGCGATGAGCCGGGTACCGCTGGGCGCGAATCGCGGCGAGGGCATCGGCACGCCCCGGCCCCAGGCGTGGTCGATCGACATGCCGAACCAGTACGGCGCGGCCGAGCGGATCGCGCGGCGGCGTGGGATCACCCGCCACGACGTCGACCGGTTCGGCACCGCCTCCCAGACCAAGGCCGCCGCCGCGTGGGCGGCCGGGCACTTCGACCGCGAGGTCGTCGCGGTGAAGGCACCGGTGCTCGGTGAGGACGGCGCGCCGACCGGCGAGACCCGGCTGGTGAACCGCGACCAGGGCCTGCGCGAGACGACCGTCGAAGGCCTCGCCAAGCTCAAGCCCGTCCTCGAAGACGGCGTGCACACGGCCGGGACGTCGTCGCAGATCTCCGACGGCGCGGCCGCGCTCCTCCTGATGGACTCGGACCGGGCCAAGGCACTGGGCCTGAAGCCGCGGGCTCGCATCGTCTCCCAGGCACTGGTCGGCGCGGAGCCGTACTACCACCTCGACGGTCCCGTACAGGCGACCGAACGGGTACTGGCCAAGGCGGGGATGACGATCGGCGATCTCGACCTGTTCGAGGTCAACGAGGCCTTCGCTTCAGTGGTGTTGTCGTGGCAACGGGTGCACCGGGCGGGCGAGGACAAGGTCAACGTGAACGGTGGCGCGATCGCGCTCGGGCATCCCGTCGGCAGTACCGGCGCGCGGCTGCTGACCACGGCACTGCACGAACTGGAACGCCGGGACGCGAGCACCGCGCTGGTGACGATGTGCGCCGGTGGCGCGCTTTCCACCGGCACCATCATCGAGCGGATCTAGTTCAGCGCGACCTCGACCACCGCACCGTTGCCCGGCCTCGCGAGCCGTTTGCTCCCCTGACCCTCCTTCCAGAAGTCGAAAAAGATGGTGTCGCCCTCGACCCACGTCAGCACCGCCTCGGTGAGATCGAGACGGAAGACGTGGGCGGGCCCGTCGTCCTCCTGCAGCCGGGCGACCTCCGCCGGATCGGTGATCTCGACGGCGACGCCCGCCACCTTCGCGTCCGCGCCGCCCTCGTCGATCGCCGAGGCGGCGTGGATCGCGAACCGCCCGTCACGCTGAAGGTCCTTGGCCTTCACCGCGCCGATCAGCGAACCGATCAACAAGTCCTGGTCACGGAAATCGACCTCACTGCCACTCACCCGAGGCGAACCGTCCCGTCGGACTGTCGCCAGCACATGTGATTTCGCCGCGGTGAACCGCTCCTTGACCTTCCCCGCCAGCTCGGGTGCCTCTTCACTGAACTGTTGCCACGTAGCCATGCCGCGCAGCATCCCACCGAGGTCCGACAGTTTCGCGCGGTCAGGGTCGCGGCGCCCCCATCGGATTCGGCAGCGGGATGGCTCCGGCGTCGAAGACATGGCGGCTCAGCGGGACGGCGAGCCGCACGACGTCGGCGGCGCCGTCCTCGCCGAGCGCGGCGATCGGGCCGGTGGCGAGGCGGTCGGTCTCGTCCTCGATCCGTTGGCGCAGCGCGATTCCCGTCTCGGTGAGCCGCAAGTCGCCGTCGAGGATGCCGCGATCACGAAGCCGGGCGACACTCTCGTCCCAGTCTTCGTCGGTCCAACCGCGGTTGATCTGGATGACCTCGCGCGTCACCGCCCCGCTGCCGATGTGGGTCAGTGTCGTGTCGAGTCCGCGTAATCCGGCGGCGACGGCGGAAAGCACGTGACCGTCCCCGCGATGCTCGCGCAGCATCGTCGCCGCGAGCCAGACCCTCCCGGCCGGGGTGGCGGGCCGGGCGACCGAGGACCACGCGGCGGCCAGCGGCCTGGCCGCGTAATCGCAGCCGGTGACGGCCCGTTCGAGCAGAACGGCGAGTTCTTCGAGGGCCGCGTCGGCGGGCAAGATCCGGTTCAAGGCCGCCTCGACGGCGTCCATCCGGCTCCGCAGCACGACCGACGGCTCGGCGTACTTCCAGGCGTCGGGCAGGGATCGCGCGACCATCCGCGGCGCGAACCCGAACAGCATCGCCGTCGCGGGCGGTTCGCCCAGCGGCCCGAGTGGCGCGACCCGCCCGGCGAAATAGCCCATCCACCAGCTCGGCAGACCGACGGCCTTGGCCGCGGCCGCCGTTTCCGGAGCGAAGTAGACGACGGCGTGCAGCGGCTCGACCGCCTCCCAGAGGCGGCGCTGAAGTGACTTCACGGCCTCATCTTGGCCCTACCGAAAACCGGATGCGAACCTTTCGTGCGATGGTGTGTGATCACCGGCATGGCGATCGACTTGGAACGACCCGGGCTCGACGGACTGAACGAGGCCGTGGACGCGCTGCGGGACTGGCAATCCGAAGGGGCGGCTTGGCAGCTGCATCCCGGTGACCTCGGCTGGTTCTGGCGCGCGGGGGCGGAGGCGACGGCCGCGGCGGTCCGGATCTGGCGCCGTGAGGGGCGGATTCTCGCCGTCGGGCTCCTGGACGGAGCCGATCTCCTCCGGCTCACGACCGCGCCGGGCGTTCGCCGGGACGAGGAACTGGCGCGACGGCTGACCGAAGACGTGATCGCGCCGGAACGCGGTGTGCTGCCTGCGGGGAAGGTGGCCATCGAGTCACCGAAGGACGCGCTGCTCCAAGAACTTCTGCCCGAGCAGGGCTGGCGCCTCGACGAGCCGTGGACGCCGCTCCGCCTCGCTCTCACCGAGCCGGTGGAGGCACCGGGCCTGCGGATCGAGACCATCGGGCCGGACGAGTGCCACGTGTGGGCCGACGTGATGCGAGAAGCGTTCGACGGATCGAAGTTCACCCCTGAGAAGTGGCGCACGATGGCGGCCGGAGCGCCGTACGCCGATGCCCGGTTCCTGGTCGGGTACGACGACCATGGTGGCGCCGTCGCGGCTGTGGCCGTGTGGTCGGCAGGCCCGGGGAAGCCCGGGATACTCGAACCGATGGGCGTGCACCGGGACCATCGCGGGCACGGTCATGGCAGGGCGATCAGCGTCGCCGCGGCCGCCGCGCTCCAGGAACTGGGGGCGTCGAGCGCGGCCGTGTACACGCCGAGTTCCAACGTCGCCGCCGTCGCCACCTACAAGTCGGCGGGTTTCGAGCCGCTTCCCGAGGTCCGGGATCTCGCGCGAGACGTCTGATGAGGGGCACACGGCGAAGGCGGACTTCCCGACTGGAGGCTTCCGGTGACGGGTGGGCCGGGTTGGTCGTGAGTGGCGATTCGGGTTCTAACCCGAATCGCCACTCCCGACCACCTGTCCCGAAGCCC
>NZ_JBVISU010000030.1:0-80035 GCF_055575355.1 Amycolatopsis sp. NPDC034160
CAAAAGGGAGGGGACCATCACTTCCTCCACACAAGAAACCCCGTCCTCCCAGGGGTTCGGGGGTGTCTGTTCGGGGGAAAACCCAACCCCCCCCCCACGACCCGGTCTCAGAAAGCGGCGAGGGTGTGCCAGGCCAGGCCCGGTTCTTCCGCGTCGTCGCGGAGGACCACACCCTCGATCAGGCCGTACGGGCGGTCGGCGGCGTAGAAGACCTCGTTGTCGTTCTTCAGTCCGAATGGCGACAGGTCCACCAGGAAGTGGTGCTTGTTCGGCAGGGACAGCCGGACTTCGGCGACCTCGCCGAGTTCCTCCAGCACCGCCTCTCCCATCGCGTACAGAGTCTGCTGCAGGGAGAGGCTGTGCTTGTCCGCGAAGGTCTCCAGGAGGATCCGCCGGACTTCGGCGTGGCTCGCGGCCCAGTCGATCCCCTCGCCCTGGTAGCGCCAGCGCGCGGTCACCGCGGTCGCGAGGATCCGGTCGTTCGTCTCGGCCAGCGTCGTGTACTTGTCGCGCGGGAACCCGTGGAACTCCGAACCGGTCGATTTGAGCACCACGAGATCGTCCAAACCGGACACCACCCACGCCTGACCGTCCTGAATGGTCACCGCGGTGGTGCGCTTTTCGCTACCGGCTTGGGAGAACGCGTGATCGTGGCCCGAGATGCGGTTCCAGCCGTGCTCGTCGATCAGGATCCTGGCGCCGGAGATGTGCTCGAACGAGTCGACGAAATGCCGCCCGAGACGCAGGGCGAAGTCTTCGATCTCACCGACCGGCGCCTCTTTGGCGAAGGCGTAGACGGTGTTCTTCTGGGTGTCGGTCGCGACGACGTCGGCGTTGTCGCCGGTCAGATGGGTGGCCGCGAGGTCGCCCCGCAGCGACGTCGAAACGGTGAGGTCCTTGAGGTGGTGGACACTGCCCTCGCGCCGGACGGTGACGAGCCGGACTTCGGCCTTGCCGTACTGGTTGGGGCCCAGGGTGATGGCCACGGGCGATCAGCTCCCTCGATAGGTGGAATACGCGAACGGGCTCAGCAGCAACGGCACGTGATGGTGCTCGGTCCCGTCGGCGATGCGGAAGGTCAGGGTGACTTCGGGGAAGAACGCGTCCGGGCCGAGGTGGGCGCCGGTGTCGAAGACCAGCCGGTACACCCCGGGTTCCAGGGTTTCCGGGCCGAGGTCGCGGATCCGGCCGTCGGCGTCGGTCCGCCCGTCGGCGACGGGTTCGCCCGCGCCGGTTTCGAGCCGGACCCCGACGCCCGCCGCCGGTCGTCCCGCGGCGGTGTCGAGGATGTGCGTGGTCACGAGACTCATGCCGTCACCGCCTTTTCCAGCCGCAGCGCGGCGATCTCGGCCAGCTCTCGCCCGGCCACTTCGAGTTCCTTCTCTGGGGCGTTCGGGAGTCTCGAACGCAGGTTCTCCAGCAGTTCGGCGCCGCTCCGGCCGCTCGCGCACACCAGGAAGACGTGCCCGAACGCCGCTTCGTACTCGGCGTTGGCCGCGGCGAATTCGCGCGCGGCGTCACCGTCCACACCGGACTGTTCCGACCGCGACCAGCCTGCCTCGGTGCTCTTGCCGTCCGCTTTTTCCCCGATCCGGGGATGGGCGGCCATCGCCTGCCGCACCTCTTCGGGGCGCAACGGGGTGAGCGCCTCGGACATGGCGAGCAAGGCGGTCAGGTCGGCGTAGGGGCGCCTGGCCAGCAGGCTTTCCACCCAGCGCGGGACGTCGAGGCAGGCGGCCAGCACCGGCCGGAGGTCCTGTGCGGGCGCCTCGTTGAACTCTCGAATGGTCAGCGGCACGGGAATGGACGGTACGGCGGCGGATCCACCGCCGTCAACATTTTGTTGAATCGACCTGCGTTGGGATGTCTCAGCAGTCTTGGTCGCGGTTGAGGTAGTTGTAGACCGTGAACCTCGTGACCCCCAATGCCTCGGCGACGGTCGACACCGATTTGCGGAGGCCGAACGCGCCGCGTTCCTTGAGCAGCCGTACCGCGCGTTGCTTGGCGGCACGGTCGAGGGTGTCGAGCTTGCCGCCGAGTTCGCGTTCGACGTCGCCGATGAGGCGGGCGAGGGCACTGTGCAGTTCGACGGCTGGCTCGCTCGTGTCGTCGCCGACCTGCCGGAGCTGGAGGGTCACGCGAGTCGCGCCGCCGTCCAGCGCCGCCCTGGCGATGGCGGGCAGCGCGTCGAGCAGGGTGTCGGCGTCACCGCGGACGAGGGTGCCGAGTGGGCCGAAGTCGGTGGAGAGGCCCGCGTCCTCGGCCTTGTCGCGTGCTTTGACGGCATGCTCGGGTGGCGGGCCCTCGCCGTGGAACGGTTCGCTGGTGAACTCGGCTTCTAACTGCACCAAGCGAAGGTAGCGCCGCTCGGGCTCATTGACGAGCACGGTGGCCGGAGTTAATGTCGGAGTGCGAAACCTCGATTCCGCTCAGTGGAAGTTGGCGGCTTAGATGGACTTGGTGATCAGGGCGGCGAGGGCGATTACCGCCGCCGGTGAAGTACCCGCGACCGTCGGCGTCGAAGGTGGCCGGATCGTCGCGGTGGAACCCGCCGGAGCCCCACTGAACGGCGATCGCGTGCTCGACCTCGGTGAGGACGTCGTCCTGCTGCCGGGTCTCGTGGACACCCACGTCCACGTCAACGATCCCGGCCGCGCCGAATGGGAGGGCTTCGCTTCGGCGACCCGCGCGGCCGCGGCGGGCGGGGTCACCACGATCGTGGACATGCCGCTGAACAGCCTGCCGCCGACGGTCGACGTCGCGGCGCTGGAGGTGAAGCGCAAGGCCGCCGAAGGACGCGTGCACGTCGACGTCGGATTCTGGGGCGGTGCGATCCCGGGCAATCTCGCGGAGCTGCGCGGGCTGCACGAGGCCGGGGTGTTCGGCTTCAAGTCGTTCCTGCTGCATTCCGGTGTCGACGAATTCCCGCCGCTGGACGCGCGCGGGCTCGAAGAGGCGATGACCGAATTGCGGACCTTCGACGGCATGCTCATCGTGCACGCGGAAGACTCCGAGGCGATCGATCACGCGCCCGACCCGCACGGCGAGAAATACGACGACTTCCTGCGTTCCCGCCCGCGTGGCGCGGAGAACGTCGCGATCGCTCAGGTCATCGAACTCGCCAGGAAAACCGGCGTACGCGCGCACATCCTGCATCTGTCCTCTTCGGACGCGCTGCCGATGGTCGAGAGCGCGCGGCGGGACGGTGTCCGGCTGACCGCCGAAACCTGTCCGCACTACCTGAGTTTCACCGCGGAGGAGATCGGCGACGGCGCCACCCAGTTCAAGTGCTGCCCGCCGATCCGTGAGGCCGGTAATCGCGAACTGCTGTGGCGCGGGCTCGCGGACGGCGTCATCGACTGTGTGGTGACCGACCATTCACCGTGCACTCCCGAGCTGAAACGCTTCGACAGCGGCGATTTCGGACTCGCCTGGGGCGGGATCGCCGGACTGCAACTCGGCCTGCCCGCGGTCTGGACGCAGGCGCGGCAACGCGGTTTCGGGCTTACCGACGTCGTCCGCTGGATGGCCGAACACCCGGCCAAACAGGCGGGGATGCGCCGTAAGGGTCATCTCGTGCCCGGCTACGACGCCGACTTCAGCGTGTTCGCGCCCGACGAGGCGTTCGTCGTCGACGTCGCGGAGCTGAAACACCGCAATCCGGTCAGCGCCTATCACGGACGCCCGCTCGCCGGTGTCGTCCGGAGCACGTGGTTGCGGGGCGAGGAGATCACCGGTGACGACCCGGCAGGCGTCCTGCTGACCCGGGGTGAATGCTGAGATGGAGGCGACCGTGAACGACCGTCCTGAGTGGACAGCCCGGCCCGATCTGGCCTCGCGCAGGTTCGGCGGGACCGTGATGTGGGCGACGGACGAGTTGTTCGCCGAGAAGGAGAACCTGGTCAATCCCTGGGTGCCCGCGCACCGGGCGGAGACCTTCGGGCCCAAGGGGCAGGTCTACGACGGCTGGGAGACCCGGCGGCATCGTGAACCCGGCGACGACCAGGCCATCGTGCGGCTCGGGCTGGCGGGCGCGATCACCGGCGTCATCGTCGACACCGCGTTCTTCAAGGGGAACTACCCTCCGTTCGTCTCGGTCGAGGCGTGCGCGGCCGAGGGGTACCCCAGCGCCGCCGAACTGTCCGAAATGGACTGGGACGTCCTGGTGAAACGCGGCGCGGCCGCGGGGCACACGGAGAACTTCTTCGAGATCGGCGGGAGCAAGCGCTACACGCACGTCCGGCTGACCATGCATCCCGACGGCGGGGTGGCCCGGCTGCGGGTGCACGGCACGCCGATCCCGGATCCGCGCCTGCTCGACCCCGGCGCGCTCGACCTCGCGGCGCTGGAGAACGGCGCGGTGGTCACCGGGTGCAGCAACATGTTCTATTCCTCGCCCAACAACCTGTTCTCGCCGGGGCTGGCGGCGCATCAGGCCGAGGGCTGGGAGACGGCGCGGCGCCGGGACGACGGGAACGACTGGGTCACCGTCCGGCTCGCCGGCGCGGGGGTCGTCCGGTTCGCCGAGCTGGACAACAGCAACCTCAAGGGCAACGCGCCGGGCTGGGCGGCGTTGAGCGGCCGGGACGGCGACGGCGAGTGGGTCGAACTGCTGCCGAAGACGCGCCTGCAGCCGGACACCCGGCACCGGTTCGCGCTCCCCGAGGGACCTGAGGTGACCGAAGTGCGGCTCGACATCTATCCCGATGGCGGCATGGCGCGCCTGCGCCTCTTCGGTGCGCTGACCGATCGGGGCCGCGCCGACGTCGCTTCGCGCTTCGAGGCCTCCCGTACCTGACGCGTTTAGTCCTCTGAACGCGGTGGTTCGCGATGCCAACTACCGCGTTTAGAGGACTAAATGCGAGGGTCAGGGGCGCGCGCCCGGCCGGTTCAGGTACACGGAGAACGCCGAGAGGACGATACCCACCGAGAAGATCGCGGTGAGCCACCACGCGCCGCCGATGGACAGGTTCCACACCAGGGCACCCGCCATGAGCAGTGCCATGACGATGTTCCTGAGCTGCAGCGGCGTCGGTTTGGCCATGGGGCCACCTTCTCACGCGGCCGGATTTTTTCGAGCGGCGGGCAACCCCGCGGGTGTGACATGCGTAAGCGACATGTCAACTTCACCTACCCTCAGGGGGAGATCGAAGTGCAAACCCGAACCCGAAGAATCCCACGGCGGCGCCTTGTGCTGTTCGCCGCGTTCCTGGCAGGGAGCGCCGTGTTCGCCGCTCCCGCGGAAGCGACGTCGCCCGAATCCGTGGCGCGCTCGCAGAACAAACCGGTCGAGATGCTTTCGGAACGCACCGAGAACTCGTCCACCTTCGCCAATCCCGACGGTTCCCGCACCACCCAGGTGCACGGCGGTCCGGTCCACGTCCGCCGCGGCGGCGACTGGGTTCCGGTCGACCTGACCCTGCGGAAGAGCCCCGACGGCCTCATCCGGTCGAAGGCGCATCCCCGCGATCTCGTGCTCACCGGCGCGACCGGCACAAGCGGGGATCTCGCCACTGTGCAGAGCCGGGACGGGAAGGTCGCCCTGCAGTACCCGGGCGCGCTGCCCGAGCCGGTCTTGAGCAGTGAGGTCGCCACCTATCCGGAGGTCCAGCCCGGCGTCGACCTGCAAATCAAGGCCACCCGGACCGGGTTCGAGCAGTTCTTCGTCGTCAAGCGGCGGCCCGATCGCGCGCTGACGTTCACCCTGCCGCTGAGAGCCACAGGGCTCACCACACGCACCGACGCGGACGGGAACACGCAACTGGTCACCGCGTCCGGGGCGGTGGTCGGCAGCGTGCCGGCCGCCGAGATGTGGGACTCGCGGATCGACCGGCGCAGCGGCGACCCCGCCGCGAAGGTGAAGGTCGGGAAGGTGGTGGCCGCCAAGGAACGCGGCACCCTCGGCCTCGACGTGACACCGGACGCGAGGTATTTCGACGACCCGGCGCGGGCCTATCCGGTCATCGTCGACCCGGGCGTCTCGGTGTGGACGAACTTCGACACCTTCACGCAGTCGAACATCGCGAGCACCGATCAGTCGGGTGCCACCGAACTCCGCATCGGCACCTATGACGGCGGGGCCACGAAGGCCCGGTCGTATCTCCACTTCGACGTGTCGCCGTTCCGTGGCGCCGAGATCGAATCGGCCACGTTGTCGTTGTGGGGCAACCATTCCTACTCGTGTTCCCCGCGCAACTGGGAGATCTGGGACACCGAACCGGTCAACCCGGGCACGCGGTGGGCGAACCAGCCCTCGCCCAAGAACCGGTGGGCGACGACGAACGCGACCCGCGGCTACAGTTCGGCCTGCGCGGCTGACTGGGTCCGGACCCCGATCGGGAACCTGATCGGCGCCTGGGCCGGTGCGGGGACCGCGACCGGATCGATGGTGCTGAAGGCGGAGAACGAGTCGGATTCGTCCGGCTGGAAGAAGTTCTCGTCCAGCGAGGGTGGCAAGTCGCCGTACATCGAGGTGACCTACCGGAACCAGCGGCCGAACCCGGCCGCCGGCCACGACATCTCGGACCGGGTCGACTCCGGCGGTGTCACCTACACGAAGTCCCTCACCCCGACGCTGCGCTTCACGCCGACGGACCCCGACGGCGGCAACGTCACCGCGGTCTTCTACGTCTACGAAGGCGAAACGATGATCGCGGACTACTGGGCGTGGGACGTCCCCTCCGGCACCGCCGCGACCTGGACGGTGCCCTCGGGACTGTTGCGGGAGAACCACAGCTACCGGTTCCGGGCCACCACGTTCGACCCGGGCGGAGAGTTCGGCGACGACGCCTGGCTCTCGCTGCAGGCGGTGTCGAGCGGGCTTTACGCCGACGTCGCCGCGTGCGGCTGGAACAACGGGACCAAGGTGCAGCAGTGGCCGTCGAACGGCGCGGACTGCCAGAAGTTCTTCCCGTGGGGCACCGGCGACGGCTTCTACCAGTTCCGTGCCAAGCATTCCGGGCAGGTATTGGACAACACCGGCTGCAGTACGGCCAGCGGGAACCCGGTGACCACCTACGATCGCGTCGCGGGCGCTTGTCAGAAGTGGACGATCGAACCGCAGACCGTCGGCACGGGGGTGTACCGGTACGCCGTCCAGAACGCGGGCAAGCTGCTGGACCAGGGCTGCACCGCGACCCAAGGGGCGCCGCTGTTCATCTGGGACCGGATTCCCGGTCGCGGTTGCCAGAACTGGCGGATGCCGGTTTCCCCGGCGAACGGCGTCACGGTGCAGTGGCTGCCGTTCACGGTGAACACAGCGGCCGAGTAGCGCCTCAGGGGGCGGACTGACGTCGTGAGCTGATCACGCCGGTGTCGAAACCGGCGAGGTGGAGCCCACCGGCGAACCGGGCGTGCTCGATCTTGACGCAGCGGTTCATCACGACGTCCAGTCCGGCTT
Source organism: Amycolatopsis sp. NPDC034160 (assembly GCF_055575355.1). NCBI lineage: Bacteria > Bacillati > Actinomycetota > Actinomycetes > Pseudonocardiales > Pseudonocardiaceae > Amycolatopsis > Amycolatopsis sp. NPDC034160. Next base: position 7,400 of record NZ_JBVISU010000030.1, read on the forward strand.
CCTTGGCCTGGTCGGCGACCGGCTCGTGCCACAGGCCCAGCTGCAGCCAGAGCGTGCGCGCCCCGGCCTTGACGACCTCCTCGGCGACGCCGGGGAGGTCGTCGTGCTTGCGGAACACGCTGACCAGGTCGACCTCGCCGGGCACGTCGGCCAAGGACGGGTACACCGGCTGCCCGAGGAGTTCGTCCAGCCGCGGGTTCACGAAGTCGACCTGGTACTTGCTGGACGAGAGCAGGTACGTCGCGACGAAGAAGCTCGGCCGCGCCGGGTTGTTCGAGGCGCCGACGATGGTGACCGATTTCGTCCGCGAAAGGATGCGGCGGCGCTCGACCGCGCCGACGTCGTAGCTCATCCCGCCACCGCCTTGCCGAGTGCCTGATCGAGGTCCCACAGGATGTCGTCGACGTCCTCGAGCCCGATCGACAGGCGGATCAGATCCGGGCCGACACCCGCCGCGCGCAGCTGGTCTTCCGAAAGCTGCTGATGGGTGGTGGACGCCGGATGGATGACCAGTGTCCGCGCGTCCCCGACGTTCGCCAGATGTGACAGCAGTTCCACGGAGTTCACGAACGTCTCGCCGGCCTCGCGACCGCCGTCGACACCGAACGAGAACACCGCGCCCGGCCCGGCGGGGAGGTATTTCTTCGCCCGCTCGTGATGTGGATGATCGGGCAGGCCCGCGTAGTTGACCCAGGCCACCCGCGGGTCCGCCGCGAGGTACTCGGCGACGGCTCGCGCGTTGGCGACGTGGGCGTCCATCCGCTGAGGCAGGGTCTCGACCCCTTGCAGCAGCAGGAAGGCCGAATGCGGGGAGAGGACGGCGCCGATGTCGCGCAACTGTTCGGCACGGAGCCGGGTGCAGAAGGCGTACTCGCCGAAGTTCTCCCAGTACTTCAGGCCGCCGTAGCTCTCGACGGTCTCGGTCATCCGCGGGAACTTCCCGTTCCCCCAGTCGAATCTCCCGGATTCGACGACGACCCCGCCCAGCGTGGTCCCGTGTCCGCCGAGGAACTTCGTCGCCGAATGCAGCACGATGTCCGCTCCGTGTTCGATCGGGCGGCACAGGTACGGCGTCGCGAGGGTGGCGTCGACGACCAGGGGGATGTCGTGTGAGTGCGCGAGTTCCGCCAGCGCGGCGATGTCGGCGATCCCGCCGCCCGGATTGCCGATGACTTCGGTGAAGATCAATTTCGTCCGGTCGGTGATCGCGGCCGCGTAGTCCTCGATGCGGTCTCCGCTGATGAAGGTGGTCTCGATGCCGAAGCGGCGCAGCGTCCCGGTGAGCTGGGTGACCGTTCCGCCGTAGAGCCCGCCGGCGGAGACGATGTGGTCGCCCGCCTCGGCGAGCGCGGAGAAGGTCAAGAACTCGGCCGCCTGACCGCTGCTGGTGGCGACGCCGCCGATCGCGCCTTCGAGGCTGGCCAAGCGCTCCTCGAAGGCCGCGACCGTCGGGTTGCCGATGCGGCTGTAGATGTTGCCGTACTTCTGCAGTGCGAACAGGTTCGCCGCGTCGGCCGCGTCTTCGAACACGAAGCTCGTGGTCTGGTAGATGGGCACGGCGCGGGCGCCGGTCGCGGGATCGGGCGTCCCGCCCGCGTGCAGGGCGCGGGTGCGGAAGCCCCAGGTGCGTTCACTCATCGCACCCGACGCTACCTCGCGTCCCACCCCGTGACCATCGTTCCCATCCCGTGACCACCCCACCCGCGTTTAGTCCTCTCGATGCGGTCGATGCACGCGCAACTACCGCATCGAGAGGACTAAACGCGGGAAAGGGCTAGCCGAGTGCCGCGCGAAGGCGTCGCTCTCGTTCCTCAGGAGTCTGCCGGGGGCAACTGGTGCACTTCGGGTTCCCCGCCTCGTAGATCAGGCAGCAGGAAGCACGGCGCACCACGGTGTTCCGCCCGACCCGGGAGAACCGCGGTTCCGGCAGCCCGAGGCCGATCGCGGCCACGAGCGGCGCCGCCAGCTCGATCGCCCGGTCGGTGTCGCCGGTCCACAGCAGGCGGTTGCCGATCGAATCCGTCGCGATCGCGCCCAGCGCGCGCGGATTCGCGCCCGTGACCGCCGAGATGGTGCCGATCGCGGTGCCCAGCGCTCCGGCGAACGCCTCGCCGAGTTCGGCCGGCCCGCCGGAGAGGACCCGTGACGAACGGGCGCCGGTGAAGCGGCCGTCCGGGACGAGATCGATGGTCACGGCGTCGAGCGAAGGATCCAGCGGCTCACCACGAACGAGAGACTCGACGGAAGGAGCGACGAGTACCGAAGACAGCGAGTACCACCAGATCGTGCCCAGAACCTCGGGCCGAGAGCAGCCATAGAGCTTCGCGGCGCCGCCTATGCGAGCGCTGACCCAGGTCGCGTCGGCGAGCAGGGTCGCGGGTGCCTCCATCAGGGCACCGGCCGGTACAGCGTGACGCTGAACGACGTGGTGACGTCCACCGGATCGGTGATGGCGTCGAGCCGTTCGCGGCGGCCGTCGCGGTGGAGATGGTGCGCGCTCGGGCCCATCTCGACGACCTGGCGGAGCTGGGCGGGCAACAACTTCACCTTGTGGGTGACCTCGCGCCGGTCGACTTTGTCGAAGCGTTCGCCGAGGGTTTCCTCCAGCCGCGCGTCCTTGCCACCGTCGACGGAGATCACCAGGTCGCCCAGTTCCCGGAGGTGCCCGGGGTTCGGCGTGGCGACGACCAACAGCCCGTCCGCGGTCAGGACGCGATGGAACTGCTCCGCGTTGCGCGGCGCGAAGACGTTGAGGATCAGTGAGGCAGTCGAGCCGGCCACCGGCCAGGGCTCCCACAGATTCCACACGGCCGCGCCCGCGCGCGGGTGCGCGCGAGCGGCCCGGCGCAGCGCGACGGCGGAGACGTCCAGCGCCAGTCCGTACGCGGCGGGGACGGCGTCGAGCACGTGCGCGAGGTAGTAACCCGTGCCCGCGCCGGCGTCGACGATCAGCCCGCTCTCGACGTACTCCGAGGCGACCTTCGAGAGCGCCTCGGCGAGAGGGAGATAAGCGCCGGACGAGAGGAGGTCGACGCGGGCCGCGACCATCGGGGCCGTGTCCGCCGTGCCCGCCGGGATGCGTGCGTGCAGAAGGTTGACGTAACCCTGCTTCGCTACGTCGAACGAGTGGCCGCGCCCACAACGCACCGTGCGATCGGTTACCCCCACCGGGTCACCGCACACCGAGCACAGCAGCGACCGGACGATCTCTGGTGGCAGTGGGTCATTGCCGGGGTCGCGGGTGCTCATGGGGATATTCGACCACGACGTTTCGCAACCGGACAGAACGCACCAGGTCTCCGGAAACCTGGACGTAACAACGCCGCACCGACAGTTCACGCGGGTGAAACCTGAATCGCCGCCCGAGGAAACACCGCGGACCAAAAATTCCTGCGCAGTACACCCCAGGCACGGGAGGAAGATTGTGCTGAACGCAGGAGATACGGCATGGGTATTGATCAGCGCCGCGCTGGTCATGCTCATGACACCAGGACTCGCGTTCTTCTATGGCGGCATGGTCCGCGCGAAGAGCGTCCTGAACATGTTGATGATGAACTTCATCGCGCTCGCCGTGGTCGGTGTCCTCTGGACGTTGTACGGCTTCACGATGACGTTCGGCAACGACCTGGGCGGCGGTCTGCTCGGTAACTTCGATTTCGCCGGTCTCTCGAACATCTCCGGCAAGCTCGCCGGGTTCGCCACGGCCGCGACCGACACCGCGCCCGAAGTGGCCTGGCCCGGCGCCGACGCGCTGCCGTTGTTCGCGTTCGTGATGTTCCAGCTGATGTTCGCGATCATCACGCCCGCGCTGATCTCCGGTGCCATCGCCGACCGCGCCAAGTTCTGGGGCTGGACGCTGTTCGTCGCGGTGTGGGTCACCATCGTGTACTTCCCGGTCGCGCACTGGGTGTTCTCGTTCAACGGCTTCATCAGCGCCGACTCGGTCGGCGGCTGGATCGCCAACCAGCTCAAGGCGCTGGACTTCGCGGGCGGTACCGCGGTCCACATCAACGCCGGCGCGGCGGGTCTGGCGCTCGCGATCGTGCTCGGCAAGCGCAAGGGCTGGCCGAAGGGCACCGGACGCCCGCACAACGTGCCGTTCGTGCTGCTGGGTGCCGCGCTGCTGTGGTTCGGCTGGTACGGCTTCAACGCCGGTTCGGCGCTGGCCGCCAACGACCTCGCGGCCGTGGCGTTCACCAACACCACCGTCGCGACGGCGGCCGCGATCCTCGGCTGGCTGATCGTCGAGCAGATCAAGATCGGCAAGCCGACCACTCTCGGCGCCGCGTCGGGGGCCATCGCCGGTCTCGTCGCGATCACCCCGGCCGCCGGATTCGTCAGCCCGCTGGGGGCCATCGCCATCGGCGTCATCGCCGGTGCCCTGTGCGCCCTCGCGATCAGTCTCAAGTTCCGCTTCGGTTTCGACGACTCCCTCGACGTCGTCGGCGTCCACCTCGTGGGTGGTCTCGTCGGTACGCTGCTCATCGGTTTCTTCGGCACCACCAGTGTCAACTCGCTCGGCGTGGACGGACTCTTCTACGGCGGCGGTCTCGGCCAGCTCGGCAAACAGGCCGCGGCGGCGGGAGTGGTCCTCGTGTACTCGTTCGTGCTCACCTTCGTCATCGGCTGGGTGATCAAGAAGCTCGGCGGGTTCCGCGTCAGCGCGGAGGACGAGGTCACCGGTATCGATGAGGCCCAGCACGCGGAAAGCGCGTACGACTTCTCGGGTTCCGCGGGTGGCATCGGTCAGCACTCGGCGGTTCCGGTCAAGTCGTCCACCGGCAACGCGGCCACGAAACTCGAGGAGAGCAAGGCATGAAACTGATCACCGCGATCGTCAAGCCGTTCACGCTCGACGACGTCCGTTCCGCGCTGGAGCAGCTGGGTGTGCTCGGCATGACGGTCAGTGAGGTCCAGGGCTACGGCAGGCAGAAGGGCCACACCGAGGTCTACCGGGGTGCGGAGTACTCCGTGGACTTCGTGGCGAAGCTGAAAGTGGAGGTCGTCACCGACGACGCAGGTGTGGAGAAGGTGCTCGACGCGATCACGACCGCCGCCCACACCGGCAAGATCGGCGACGGCAAGATCTGGGTGACGCCGGTCGAGACGGTCATCCGGGTAAGGACCGGCGAACGCGGCTCGGACGCCCTTTGACGCTCGGCATATGGCGGTGTCTTGGAATTGACCAGAACGGCGCTCGTCCGAAGGGCTCGCTCACGCGGAGGCGGGTCGCCGTGCAGCTGAAGGTGAGGGTTATATGCCAACGAGCGACCCGGCTACGCGTTCGCGATCGCGCCATACGATGAGCACTGCGCTATAGGCGTCACGGATGGCCGACGGGGGTGAACTGGTCAAGGCCACCGAGCGATTGCTCGAGGGCAGGCACGGGAGGCTAGGGGCGGCCGCGTTGCGGGCAGCCCTGGTCGACCTCTACGAATTCTGGTTGGGCAAGGGCGCCACGATGGCCGGCGTCGACACCGCTGATCCCGGTGTCGCGCTGGCCGCCGTGGGCGGCCTCGGGCGCAGCGAGCTGGTGCCCTTCTCCGACCTCGATCTGCTGTTGCTGCACAACGGCAACTCCCGGGTCGGCAAGATCGCCGACGCGCTCTGGTATCCGTTGTGGGACGCCAAGATCGGCCTCGACCACTCGGTCCGCACGCCGGGCGAGGCGCTGAAGGTGGCGTCCGAGGACCTGCGGACCGCGATGGGGCTGCTCGACATCCGGCATATCGCCGGGGACGCCGAGATCACCGCCAGGCTGGCGGCCGCGGCCCGGGATCAGTGGCGGCGGACGGCGCGGAAACGGGTCGGCGAGCTGTCGGACGCGGTGCGTCAGCGCTGGGCCCGCAGCGGCGAGATCGCGCAGTCCGCCGAACCCGATCTCAAGCACGGCCGAGGCGGGCTTCGCGACTTCGCCGTCCTAGAGGCGATGGCGGCGGCGCAACTGACCGCGAGGCCCGGTGAGGAGCTGCTCGCGGCCAAGGGACTGCTGCTCGACGTCCGGACCGAGTTACGCCGGGAATTGCGCCGGGAGCGGGACATCCTCAGCGCGCCGGAAGCCGAGACGGTGGCGGGCGAACTCGGGTTCGGCGACCGGTTCACCTTGGCGCGCAAGCTTTCCGGCGTCGGACGGACGATCGCCTACGCGGTCGACGTGGCGCTTCGGTCCACTGTGGAACCACCCAGGACGCGGTTCGGACGACGGCCGTCGCGGACACCGCTCGACGAAGGCGTGGTCCTGCACGGAAACGAGGTCGCGCTGGCGCGGGACGCGGTGCCCGCCAAGGATCCGGCGCTGCTGCTGCGGGTCGCCGCGGCGTCGGCCCGGATCCGCAAGCCCATCTCGCACGGGACCCTGCGGGCGCTCGCCGAGACGGCGCCGGAACTGCGCGCGCCGTGGCCCGCCGACGCCCTCAAGGCGCTGGTGGAAATGCTCGGCGCGGGGGAAGGCCTGATCGACGCCGTGGAGGCGCTCGACCGGACAGGCCTGTGGGCGCGGCTGTTCCCCGAATGGGGTTCGGTGCGGGATCTCCCGCCGAGGTCGCCGGTGCACGCGTGGACCGTCGACCGGCATCTCGTGCGGGCCGCGGTGGAGGCGTCGAAACTGACGACCACCGTTTCGCGGCCGGACCTGCTGCTGATCGGCGCGCTGCTGCACGACATCGGCAAGGGGCGCGACGCGGACCATTCCGAACTCGGCGCGAAGATCAGTGCCCAGGTGGCGGCCCGCCTCGGGCTTTCGGAAACGGATGTCGCGCTGGTTTCGGCGATGGTGCGGCATCACCTGCTGTTGCCGCACACCGCGACGCGGCGGGACATCAGCGATCCGGCCACGATCCAGCGGGTGACGAAGACGCTCGACGAGAACTTGGTCCTGCTGGAATTGCTGCACGCACTGACGACGGCAGATTCGTTGGCCACCGGACCGGGCGTGTGGACCGACTGGAAGGCCCGGTTGCTCGCCGAACTCGTGTCCGGTTGCGAGGAGGCGTTGCACAGCAAGGGTTTTGTGCCGCCGGAGCCGATGGGCGCCGAACAGCGGGAACTCGTCGCCGAGGCCGTCGCTTCCGGCCGCGGCGAGGTGCGGATCACCGCCGCCGGCAAGGTCGTGACCGTCGTGTTGGCGGTCCCGGCGCGTGCGGAACTGCTGGCTCCCGCCGCCGGAGTGCTCGCGCTGAACTCCCTGGAGGTCCACGCGGCGGTGCTGCGCGGGCACGACGGAGGACGGGCGGGCGTGTTCACGGCGTCGCCGAAGTTCGGCTCACTGCCCGACGTCACGTTGCTGCGTGAGCAGTTCGCGCGGGCGGTGGCCGGGACGCTGCCGCTCACCCAGCGGCTCGCGGCGAAGGAACGGGACTACGGCGGTGCCGAGACGTCGTCGGCCGGGGCGAAGGTGATCTGGTTCGACGACGAGACCAGCGGTCAGGACACGGTCGTGGTCGAACTGCGGGCCGCGAACCGGATCGGGCTGCTGTACCGGGTCGCGGGCGCGCTGCGGCGGTGTGAGGCGGAGGTGCGCTGGGCGAAGGTGGCCACGCTCGGTGGCGCGGTCGTCGACTCGTTCGCCGTCGCACCGCGGACCGGCCGGGTCGACCAGGCCTGGCGGTCGAAGATCGAGGCGGCGTTGCTGTCGGCCGCTTCCTGATCGGAGATGATCGTTTGCCCCCGCCTCGGTGGGGGTAGGCCAGAGGCGTGCCGGACCCCACGCTGCTCGCGCTGGGGTCCGCGCTGTCCTACGGGTTCGTCGACTTCGCGGGCGGCCTGCTCGCGCGGCGGGCGGATTTCGTCGCCGTCGCGTTCGCGGGGCAGGCGGCCGGGTTCGCGTTCATGGTCGGTGCCGCGCTCCTCGTGACGCCGCAAGCCCCGGCGGTCCCGGACCTGGCGTGGGGCGCGGCTTCCGGTGTGGGCACCGGGATCGGCATGGTCCTCCTGTTCCGGGGGATGACCAGGGGTGCGTTGAGTGTCGTGGTGCCGATCAGCGCGGCCGGGAGCGTGACCCTGCCGGTGATCGTCGGGGTGGCACTGCTCGGCGAACGTCCGTCGGTACCGGCCTTGGCCGGGATCGGCGTGGCGATCGTCGCGTTGTGGGCGGTCTCGCGCTCCGGCGACGGTGATGGACCGGCAATGACGCCTGCCGCCCGCGACGCGCTCATCGCGAGCGCCGGGTTCGCCGTCCAGTACCTCGCCCTCGCGCAGGCGGCGCCGCAAGCCGGTCTCTGGCCGGTGGTGGCGAGCAGGCTCGCCGCGACGCTGACGATCCTGCCCATGGCCCTGCCCGCCGGGAAGGGCCTGCGTCTTCCGCGGCGCCTGGCCGTCCTTTCCGCGGTGAACGGATGCTTCGCCGCGCTTTCGCTGATGCTGTACATGCTCGCCACCCGGCAGGAATTGACCACGATCGCGGTGGTGCTCGCGTCGTTCTACCCGGTCGTTCCCGTGGTGCTCGGCATCGTGGCGTTGCGTGAACGGCCGTCCCGGATCCAGGCAGCCGGGCTCGCCGGTGCCGCGGTCGCGGTGGTCCTGCTCGGGCTCGGCTGACGTCGACCGGGGTGTCGCGGGGATGGCGGACGGTAGCGGTGGCAGGATGTTCGCGGTCGGGACCCGAAGGATCCGGAGGGGCGGTGAGCGCGTGCTGGGGCACGAGCAGAACGCACCCGGACCGCAGCGGCTCACGCTGCCGCCGACGGTCGTCGCCTCGCACCTCCGTGGCTGCGCGGACGACCTCGCCACTTCCCTGACCGCGTCGGGCACCGCCGCGACCGTGCCCGAACTGCGCCAGGTGGTCGAGTACCTCGTCGCCGGGCAACAGGCCTTGGCCGCCGCGCTCGAAGGCATGGCCGTCCGGGTCGAAGAGGCCAGTGAGGGCGCGTTGGCCGCCGCTCCCCAGGTGGACGTCGAGGTCGTCGCGGAAGTACTCCGTGCGGCCGCCACCGCTGTCGGCTGTTCGGCCGAAGCGCTCGCCGAATCACGTCCGTCATTCGAATGTGTGAGCGAATCAGTAGCCCCTGACACCCGTTTGTAGCTGTCCCGTCGCTTCGGCGCGTGGATACGCTGATCAGGCGGAGGTGGGCCATGCGGGCGGTATGGAAAGGCACGATCGGCTTCGGGACCTATGCCATTCCGGTGAAGGCGTACAGCGCGACCGAAGAGCACAACATCCCCCTCCACCAGGTGCACGAGCCGGACGGCGGCCGGATACGGGTGAAGTGGGTCTGCGAGGTCGACGGCGCCGAGGTCCCGCCGACGGAAATCGTCAAAGGCCACCCCGTCCCCGGTGGTGACGTGGTTCTGCTGACCGGCGGCGACTTCGCGTCGCTGATCGCGCCGACCACCCAGTCGATGGACGTCGTCGGTTTCACCCCGGCCGAGCAGGTCGACCCGATGTACTTCGCGCGCAGCTACTACCTCGAACCAGAGCCGGCGGGCACCAAGCCGTACGTGCTGCTGAGCGAGGCACTGCAGCAGTCCGGCCGGATCGCGATCGTGAAGGTGACCCTGCGGCAGCGCGAGACGCTGGGCGCGCTGCGCGTGCGGGACCAGGTGCTCGTGCTCGAGACGATGCTGTGGCCGGACGAGATCCGGCGGCCCGACTTCCCGTTCCTGCACGAGGACGTCGACCTGCGGCGCGGGGAGCTGCGAAACGCGGTTTCGCTCATCGAGGACCTCACGCGGGACTTCGAGCCCGGCAGGTACACCGACCGCTATCGGGAAGCGCTGGAAGCGCTCATCCAAGCCAAACTCGACGGCGACGACGTCCTCCAGCCGACCGCCGCCGAACAGGCGGAAGGCGTGACGCGGCTGCTGGCGGCTCTGCAGCGAAGCGCGGTCGAAGCCGACCGTGACCCGGTCGAAAAAGCCACGGAAGCGTCAGGCAAGGCGCGTGAAGCGCGTACTCGCGCCAAGAAGGCTTCGGCCAAGACCAAATCCCGCGCCAAGACCAGTTGAGTAGTTCTACCCAGGGATAGTTGGGGGTCTTCACGCTGCCGTGACCCCACGGTGACCGGGCATTGTTGTGCCATCGCGCGGCGAGCGCGCGGGGAGGCGAATCGCCTGGTACTGGGGGTCCGGCGAGCCGATTTCCCGCGAACCTCGCCAAGTGTGCTTACGGTCGGCTCGCGGGGAGGCGAGCCTTCCGTAGGGGCTCCGATACCGGCTTGCGAGGGGCGGCCGGTCTCGGAGCCCTTCTTTTGCCGGAGTCCTGCTTCAGAGTCGTTTGGCGGCGCGGAACGCCTTGGCGTAGGTGCCTTCGCCATCGATCAGCGACACACCGCCGGCGTCGCCGAACGTCGGCCCGTTGGCGACCTTGCGGCTGGACAGCACCCGCCGCCTCCCATCGACATCGATGCCGAGGTAGATCCCGGTGTGCGAGACCTGTGGCCCGAGGTTCGGCTCCAGATTGAAGAAGAGGATGTCGCCGGGCTGCAGTGCCGAGTAGTCCGTGGCCTGTTTCTTGGTGTCCGCGATCACTCGCGTCCCGGGACCGAGTTCGGACATCGCCCAGGCGCGTCGCGGTAGGCCCGGCCCCTTCGTGTTGCTGCCGAGCATCGGATAGCCCGCGCGGTAGCCGTAGACCATCCGCACGAAACCGGAGCAGTCGAGCGAACCGAACCGCGCCGGTTCCGCTTTCTCGTGCTTGTCGGGGAAATCCCAGTCGACGCCGAGGTAGTCGTAGAAGTCCGACTTCTCTAGCCGTCCTTCGGCGCTGTCGGGGCCGAAGTTGGCGTCGCCGCCTATCCGGAGCTTCTTGACCGTCTGAGGCGCCGCACCGTCGGTGTATTGCAGTGCGATGGCGAGGAGGTCCGGTGAGGTGTCACCGACGGCCTTGGGCAGCCAGTCGCGGAACCACGGTTCCTTCTCCGCTCCTTCTTGCCAGGCCTGCGGCGCGAAGCGGATCCACGCCGACGAGGTGACGGTGACCGTGGTGAACTTCGGCTCGGTGAAGGTCCGGCTCCGGCCGGTCAGCATGACCGTGCGCGAGCCGTCGGTGAACGACGCCAGCTGCGTGCCGGCGGAATCGCGGACGATGGTCCGGCCGGGGGCTTCGAGGCGCTCGTACGAATACTCGCCGGTGGCCGCGGCACCCGGCGTGACCAAGGCCGCCGACATGGCGGTGATGTCCTGCTTTTCCTGCGTGGCGACGTAGACCGCGGCGGTTCCGGACACGCCGATCACCGCGGCCAGTACGCCGATCCGGATTCCCCTGCCCATCGCCTGCCTCATAGTTCGGGGACCAGCCCGACCAGCACTCCGCTGATCAGGATCGCGTAACAGCCGAGGCTCACCCCGCCGGTGGCGAGGACGGTCGCGGCCGGCGGCTGCCGGACCAGCTGGTAGGCCACCAGACCGGGCACCACGAACCCCAGGGTCTGATGCACGAACAACAGCGGGAAGTCGGCCTGGAGGAAGAGCAGCAAGGTCGTCTGCAGCACGACCCCGAGCAGCACGACCGCGGCGAACAGCCTCTTGCCGTACAGGATCACCACCCGCTGCAGCACTTTCGTGCCCGCGTAGGTCAGCGCGGTCATCAGCACGATGATCGCCGCCCGCCGGAAGTCCTCGACGATGGTCAAGGCGATCCACCCGGGGGTGATCATGCCGCCGGGGGACAGGTTCGTGGTCAGGTAGCAGACCAGTGACAACAGCAACCCGATGGCGAGGCCGATGGTGGCGACTTCGGGCGAAAGGGACATGGTGTGCATCAGGAGGCGACCGCTTCCAGTTTGGCGAGTTCGTCTATGAGGAGTTCGCCCTGTCCGTGGATGTTGCCGATGGCGACCAGCGACGCCTGCCGGTCGATACCGCCGACGATCCTGCGCAGCAGCTCCTCCGGCGGCCGTGAGCCACCGAGGTCGAGGACGCGGTCCTGCCATTCGCTCGGGATCGCGTTCCGCGCGCTGCGCGTCGGGTCGCCGATCAGCACCACGCGTTCCGGGGCGATACGCGGGATCAGCGCGCCCATCTGGCCGTTGCGCTCGACCCGGTCGGGGCGGCAGTTGATGATCACGTGGAGCGGATCGGCGATCGCGCCCTGCGCGCGGAGCTGGTCGATGTTCATCAACGTCGATTCGGGGTCGTTCGCGGCGAAGACGTTCGCGAAGCGGAGCCTTCGCCGCCCCGCGCGGTAGTGGTGGACCTGGAGGACGCCGGGGTCGGGCGGTGCGGCCCACATGCCTTCGAGCGCCAGCCGCCGGTTGACCTTGAGCAGGTCGGCGACGGCCAGCGCGATGGCGACGTTCTCCTTGAACGTGATCCAGCTGAAGCCGCGCATCTCCTCGTCGGTGACCGTCTCGGGGTCGACGGCGATCAGGCGGCAGTTCCGCTTGTCCGCCTCTTCCTGGAGGATCGCGAGCCGGTCCTTCTCCGCGGTGAGGCAGATCCCGCCGATCGGCATCGAGCGGCTCAGCGAGCGCGCGACGTCGTCCAGCGTCGGGCCCATCTCGGCGAGGTGGTCCTCGCGGACGTTGCACAGCACGCCGATGGTGGACTGGATCAGCTTGCTCTGGTTGATCTCCTGAAGGTCCGGCATGACGGCCATGCACTCGATCACCAGCGCGTCCGGCCGGTACGCGGCGGCGCGGCGCACGATGCCGATCTGCTCGACGACGTTGGCGATACCGAACTTGCGGTAGACCGGCTCTTCGCTGCCGTCGGGGTGGATGAACCGGGCCGCGGTGCCGGTGGTCTTCGCGGTCGTCACCAGCCCGCCGCCGCGGAGCGCACCCGCGCAGAGCCGGGTGATCGACGACTTGCCGCGGATGCCGTTGACCAGCACCCGCGTCGGGATGCTGTGCAGGTTCCGGTAGTGGTTGCGTTGCTCGGCGATCCCGGCGGCCAGCATCGCCGCCGACGCGGTGAGCAACACGAAGTAGAGAAACGTCACTTGGGGCTCCGGCCCCGTTCGGCCAGGTGTGGTTGCCGGCTTTCGCCCGGCACCCGCTGCCGCCGCCGCGGCGGCAGCGGCTGTTCCGGGCGGGGTTCGTCGCGGGCGACCCGGGGGAGGTCGCGGCGCGGCCGCGCCGGACGACGGGGCGCGACACGGGGTTCCGGCCGCCGTTCGGCCTTGGGCGCGTCCTTCACCCGCTGGAGCAGCGTGGTCTCGTCGGTCGCCGCGCCCGCCGGACGGCGGACCTCGCCGAGGCGCGCCTTGCCCTCGGTCAACGCCTGGCGGCAGATTTCGACGCAGGACGCGATACTGCCGATCTCGTCCTGGCGCTGCGGGTAGACCACGGCACCCAGTCCGACGCCCTTGGCGATCGGCACGGCGGATTCCGCGACGCGGCGCAGCGGCCGGATGACGACGAGCAGATGCCAGGCGAACAACATCAGCGCGACGACGGCGGTGAGGAGCGCGGCCACCCGGGCACCCGCCCGCACGGTGTTGTCCGAGACGCCGAGCGAGCCGATCGGCTGCTCGGCGACGACGACCCACTTCAGCTCGGCCACGCTGCCCTCGTCGGCGAGGCGCTCCGCCGCGACCAGTGCCGTCGCCGTGGTTTCCCGGGCGGTTTCACCGGTCTGCGCGGCGGCGACGTTCTTGACCAAGACGGGGTCGGTGAGCTGGGAGAAGGCGAAGTAGCCCTCGGTGTCGGCGATGGTGCGCTCGCCCTCGTCGACCACACGGATCCGGCCGCCCGCCGAGCTGAGCATCGAAGCCATCCGCGGCACGTCGTATTCGCCGACCAGGGCCTGTGCCGAGTCCGGCAGATGCGTGAAGGCGTAGACCACGGGTACGCGACCGCTGGTGTTGTGCTGGCGCAGGCCCGCGCCGTCGGGGAGCTTGCCCGGTTCGCGCAGTGCCTCACGCCCGGCCGACTGGAGTACCCCACCGTCGGCGTCGGTCAGATAGACGCTGCGGAACCGGCTTTCGTTCAAGGAGAGCTGCTCGAGCATGCCGCGCAGCTGGTCCGGTTGTTTGCCCGCGCTGAGCCTCGCGACGGCCCGCAGGTCGCCGAGACCTTGGGAGAGGCTTCGGCGGAGCGTGTCGGCCGAGTGCGTGACGCGGCCGTCGTACTCGCTCAGCACGGTGGGCGAGACGGCGGCGTTCTGGCGACCGAGGGTCGCGGCGACGGTGACCGACCAGCCGAGCAGCGCCAAGGAAACGAGCGCGACGACGGCCTGTGCGGAGATGAACGGCTTGACCTTGGCACCGACCTTGCGCCGCCTGAGTTTCGCCCGGTATCGCTCGACGGCACGGGTCAGCCGGTTCACCTCGTGGACGCGGGATTGCCGGACCGGCCGGTCGAGCACCCCCGCCGCGACGGCGAGCGCGTCGGCGCGCAGGCGCAGGATCGGGGCGACGACCGTGCGCCGCAGCAGCACGAAACCCCCGATGGCGAGGACCAGCAGCGCGACCGCCGGGAGCAGGCCCGGCCACCGCGCGGGGACCGGTTCGACCGGGAAACGGCTGATGGTGACGGCGGTCAGCCCGAGACTGCCCGCGGTGCCGTCGGAGGTGACGGGGGCGAAGGACACGACCGGCGCGATCCGCCGGTCCGGTTCGGCGGGCTCGGCCGTGGCGTCACCGGTGAGCGCGCCCGACTCCCCGGCCGCCCCGGCGGCGGTGGCGCGGGTGAGGAGCTCCTGTGCCGTCCGGTCGTCCTCGGGCACCTCGGCGCCGTATGAGTAGAGCAGTGCGCCGTCCGGGGTGACCAGCCGGATCTGTTGTTTCGCGTCCTTGTCGAGCTCGGGCTGCACTCCCCGCAGCGCGGTCGAGACGACGAGGAGCTTGCCCGCGCGGGCACCGGTGAGCGGGAGCGCCGTGAGGACGAGCGGGGAGTCGCCGGGCCGGACGATCGGGCGGACCGTGAGCGTGGAGACGGCGACGTCGCGAAGGTTCTCGACGGCCACCGGTTCGCCGTGGGTGGCCAGCACCTTCCGGGCGGCGGGATCGAAGACGACGAGGCCGCGCCAATCCGGGTAGGTCTCGCCGAGGCGGTTGAGGACGGCGTCGTCATCGGGGTCGTCGAACAGTCCGGAACCGGTGCTGACCCGCAGATCGCCGGCGGCGGCGGTGGCGGAGGTGGCCAGTGCCTGCGCGAGGGCGACGGTCGCGCGCCGCTGGCCCTCGGTGACCTCGTCCGGAACCAGGTCACCGGATTCCCCGCCGATCGCCGAAAGCGGACCGGAGGTGGACAGATAAAGGGCGGTGAAGGCGGTGATCAGCAACAGCAGGACGAAACCCGTCGCGGACGCGACCCCCACGCCACGCGGAAAACCCGCCTCGGGGATCTGATCGCGAAGACGCGCCACCGGGTCGAGCTGGTCCTTCTGCCGATTCACGTGGCCCCCAGGCCTTTCACTTCGACGATCGGGGGTGATCGCGGCCCGGGTCGGCCACTAGCGGAACCCGCACCCAATCGGGTTACACGCGGATATCAACTTTGCCCTCAGTGACGTTACAACTCACCTCAACAGGGACAAAACGCGGCCAAGGCTACCTATTCGGGTGAGCCAGTAGGCTTCGGGTGGTGATCAGCCGAAAGCGGATGTTGCTGAGTGTGACCGGTATCGCTGTCGCGCTGGCCCTGGTGCTCACCCTCGTGCTGATCCTCGGCGACGACAAGTCACCCAAGCCCCCTCCGGCGCCGGACGGGCCGCTGCGGCCCGTGGTCGGCGAGTTCACCTCGACGCTCTCCGCCGAGCAGGATTACCGCTCGCCGAAAGCCGACGAACGTCGCGAAGCGGCTGTCGGCTTCACCACCCTGCTGGACGCCGGGCGCGCGGCGCCGTCCGCTCTCGAAAAGCTCGGGTTCTCGGTGCGAGACGGTGTGGACGCGGAGACGGGGCGGCCGTACACGATCGCCTTGAACGAGTCCGGCACCGAGCGGGCCTGGGGGATGTACCTGATCGACCGCTCCGCACCACCGTCACTGGTCATCGAGGTCCCGCATCCGGCGTCGGACCTGAGGACGGAATTGTTCGGCCTCGACTACTTCCAGCGGGTGCCGGGCGCGGTCCTGCTGATCGCGGGCGCGCACCGGAAGGCCGACGACGGCCACGCCGACGTCGCGCATGAAGTGGACTCGATGTTCCACGTCGTGGCCGCGACCCTCGCCGGACGCGGGATGACACAGGTACAGCTGCACGGTTTCGACGACCAGAACATGCCGGACGACGACATCGTGCTGTCGGCGGGAATGTCGGTGGCGGGGGAGCCCATCCGGCGCGCCGCGGACCGGCTCGCCGGCGGCGGGTTCTCCGTTTGCCGGGCGTGGGTTTCGTCGTGCGGCGCGCTGGAGGGAATGAAGAACGCGCAGGGCAAGGCGGCGGCCGAGGAGGGCACGGCCTTCCTGCACGTGGAGATGAGCCGCACCGTCCGCGAGTCCGGCCCCGCCCGCGCCGGCGTGATCCGCGCCCTCGCCGAAGCCGATCTCCGCGAACCCTGAGCCGCGGTCGGCCGCAACCGCGTCAAACGCCGACCTCGCACACCGACTACCCTGGAAAGCCGCCGGTCCGTGCCGGCACGCCACAACGACCCAGCTGGAGCGTGCACACCCGTGTTCGACACCCTCTCCGATCGGCTCACGTCCGCCCTGCAGACCCTGTCGCGCAAGGGCAGGCTCTCCGACGCCGACATCGACGCCACCGCGCGTGAGATCCGGATCGCGCTGCTCGAGGCGGACGTCGCGCTGTCGGTGGTCAAGGACTTCATCGCCCGGATCAAGGAGCGCGCCAAGGGCGCCGAGGTGCACGGCGCGCTGAATCCGGCGCAGCAGGTCATCAAGATCGTCAACGAGGAACTCGTCACCATCCTCGGCGGCGAGACCAGGCGGCTCACGTTCGCGAAGAACCCGCCGACGGTCATCATGCTCGCGGGTCTGCAGGGTGCCGGTAAGACCACTCTCGCCGGCAAGCTCGCGCTGTGGCTGAAGAAGCAGGGACACGCGCCGCTGCTGGTCGCCTGTGACCTCCAGCGCCCCAACGCCGTCACGCAGCTGCAGGTCGTCGGCGAGCGGGCCGGGGTCACCACGTTCGCGCCCGAGCCCGGCAACGGTGTCGGCGACCCGGTCGACGTCGCCCGCCGCGCCATCGACGAGGCCAAGCGTGCCCAGCACGACATCGTCCTGGTCGACACCGCCGGCCGTCTCGGTGTCGACGAAGAGCTGATGAAGCAGGCCGCGGACATCCGCGACGCCGTGTCGCCGGACGAGACGCTGTTCGTCGTCGACGCGATGATCGGTCAGGACGCGGTCACCACGGCCGAGGCGTTCCGCGACGGCGTCGGGTTCACCGGCGTCGTGCTCACCAAACTCGACGGTGACGCCCGCGGTGGTGCCGCGCTGTCGGTCCGCCAGGTCACCGGTCAGCCGATCCTGTTCGCGTCGAACGGTGAGAAGCTCGAGGACTTCGACCTCTTCCACCCGGACCGGATGGCCAGCCGGATCCTCGGCATGGGTGACGTGCTCAGCCTCATCGAACAGGCCGAGGAGCATTTCGACCAGGAGAAGGCCGAGCAGACCGCGGCCAAGCTCGGCAGCGGCCAGCTCACCCTGGAGGACTTCCTCGAGCAGATGCTCGCGGTCCGCAAGATGGGCCCGATCGGCAACCTGCTCGGCATGCTGCCCGGCGCCGGGCAGATGAAGGACCAGCTCGCGCAGGTCGACGACAAGCATCTCGACAAGCTGCAGGCGATCATCCGCGGCATGACCCCCGCCGAACGCGACGACCCGAAGATGATCAACGCTTCGCGCCGTCTGCGGATCGCGAAGGGCTCCGGCGTCGCCGTCCGCGATGTCAACGAACTGGTCAACCGGTTCTTCGAGGCGCGCAAGATGATGGCGCAGATGGCGGGCCGGTTCGGCTTCGGCGGCGGAGGCGGCGGCAGCAAGAACCGCAAGGGCAAGAAGGGGAAGAAGGGCAAGGGGCGCGGTCCGACGCAGCCCAAGGTCCGCGGCGGCTTCCCGGGCGGCATGCCGATGCTGCCCCCGGGCGGGATGCCCGGCGGTCAGGGTGGACCGGGTGGCCTGCCCGACCTCTCCCAGCTCGGCGGGTTGAACGACGTACCGGGCTTCGATCCCAAGAAGTTCAAGTTCCCGAAGGACAAATAGGCGTGGAGGCGCTGCATCTGGCGGGCGTCGTCCTGCCGGACGGCGAGCACCGCGAGCTGTGGGTCGCCGGCGGCCGGATCACGAGTGAACCGGTCGCCGGGGCGGAAACCGTTGTCCGGCAAGGCTTTCTCGTGCCCGGACTGGTCGACGCGCATTGCCACCCCGGGATCGGCGTCGGCGGCGCGACCACGCTGGAAGAGGCTGCTGAGCAGGCGATCACCGATCGCGACGCCGGCACCCTGCTGATCCGCGACTGCGGGCTGCCGATCGACGTCCGGCCGCTGCAGGAGCGCGCCGACCTGCCGCGGATCATCCGCGCCGGACGGCATCTCGCTCTGCGCAAGCGCTACATTCCCGGCCTCGGCATCGAACTCGATGACCCTGCCGAACTGCCGAAGGCGGTCGCCGAGCAGGCCCGCGACGGCGACGGCTGGGTCAAGCTGGTCGGCGACTGGATCGACCGCGGCGTCGGCGATCTCGCACCGCTCTGGCCCGACGACGTCCTCGCCGAGGCCATCGCCGCCGCGCACGCCGAGGGCGCCAAGGTGACCGCGCACGTCTTTGGCCAGGCCGCGTTGCCCGGCTTGATCGACGCGGGCATCGACTGCCTCGAACACGGCACCGAACTCCTCCCGGACCAGCTGGGTGTCCTCGCCGAACGCGGGATCGCGCTCGTGCCGACGCTGATCAACATCGACAACTTCCCCGGAATCGCCGGCAAGGCGGGCAAATACCCGGTATACGCCGACCACATGCGGGCACTGCACGCCGGCGTAGGACAGATGGTCTCGACGGCCATCGAGGCCGGCGTGCAGGTGTACGCGGGAAGCGACGCGGGCGGCATGGTCGAGCACGGCAGGCTCGTCGACGAGATCGAGGCACTGCACAAGGCGGGCATGTCCGCCGAACAGGCGCTCGCTTCGGCTTCATGGGCGGCCCGCGAATGGCTTGGCGTGCCAGGAATCGTCGACGGCGCTTCGGCCGATCTGCTGGTCTACCCGTCCGATCCGCGTGAGAATCTCGCGGTGCTGCGGCATCCGAGTCACATCGTCCTGCGTGGCAAGATCTACGCCTGACCCGACTCCACCCGTGACCGGAGCGGCACTTAGCGTGGAGGCGTGGTGGACGACGGGCAGACTCGCGAGCGTCTGGTGCTCGGAGCGCACTGGGGATTCGTAGCGTTCTTCGCGGGCATCGCCGGATACCACCTCGTCACCCTGGTCATGAGCTTCCTGATGTCGGGCCGCTTCGGCGGCTACGACCCGCTCGAACTCCGCGACGTCGGTCCGCTGCTGATCCTCGCGTTCCTGCCGACCCTCGTACTCGGCCTCGGCCCGGTGGCCGGTTCCCGGGTCTGGGGACAGGGACTCCGTGCGGACTTCGGGCTCAAACCCACTTGGCGTGACGTCCGGATCGGACTCGCCTGCGGGGCGGCCGCGCTCGCCGCCGGCTACCTCCTCAACCTGCTCCTGCTCGCCGTCTACGGGACCGACAGCACCGACAGGACCATTTCCGACGTCTCGCCCGGCCCGATCACCGAACTGTCCGGCACCACCGGAGGCGACACCGTCTGGCTGGTGGTGGCCGCGGCCATCGTCGTCTTCGCCGCCCCGGTCACCGAAGAACTGCTCTTCCGCGGCACGCTCTGGAACGCGATGGGCTTCCACCGGCTGCCCTCGTGGGTGATCCTGCTGGTCACCGCTCTGGTGTTCGCCCAGCTGCACGGAGAGGCCGCGCGCACGATCGCGTTGTTCGGCCAGGGCATCGCCATCGGCCTCGCCCGTTATCTTTCCGGCCGGGTGAGCGCGGCCGTCATCGCGCACGCGGCCAACAACCTCCCGCCGGCTGTATTGCTCTTCAGCGGCGGGCTGATTGCCACTCCGGGCGGCTAGAGTCTGGGAGTAACCGAACGATCACCGGAGGGGCGGCGTGACCGTATCTCAGCCAAGGGAGCCGATCCCCGAGGCCGCGCCGCCGGACGAGCTCCCAGAAGAAGTCACTGCCGGAGGTGAGGTGGCCGCGCCCGACACGCCACCGCCGCATCGTTGGGGGTTCGGGGCTTTTCTCCTGGTGGAGGCCGTCCTGCTCGCGTCGGCGGCGTTCATCAGCGTCCTGCTCGGCGACGTCCAGCCCGGCCAGCCGCTGCCGATGCGCATGGTACTGCTGGGCACCATGGTGCCGACGATGATCGCCGCCGGGGTCGCGCTGCTGATCACCCGTCTCCGCGGCAACGGCCCGTTACTCGACCTGCGGATCGGCTGGAGCTGGGCCGACGTCAAGCTCGGGCTCAAACTCGGCGTGCTCGGGCTCGGGTTCACCTCGCTCGCCGCCTACGTCTGGACGCAGGTCGTCGGCGACGCGAACGCGACCTCGGCGATCAGCGCGCTCGTCGAAGACCGCCGGATGTCGGTGTCCGCCGCCGTCGTCATGTTCATCTACCTGTGGCTGGTCGGGCCGATCTGCGAGGAGATCATCTACCGCGGTCTGCTGTGGGGTGCGGTCGAACGGCTGCAGTGGCGTACCGAGCGGTGGGGGAGGATCGCGGCGTTCCTGGTCTCGACGGCCGTTTTCGCGGCGAGCCATCTCGAACCGCTGCGCACCACGTTGCTGCTGGTGATCGCGATCCCGATCGGGCTGGCCAGGGTGTTCACCGGACGGCTGCTCGGCAGCGTGGTCGCCCACCAGGTGAACAACTTCCTGCCCGCCGTGACGATCCTGCTCGCCTCACTCGGGATAGCCGCGTTCTGACGGCCGGTCGGCGTCTGGCAGAATGTACGCTTGCCTGCTTTGGCCGGACCCTCTCACCGTGCCCGAGCTTCGGACCTTCGGGTGTGCGCGGCCGTTCCCCACTCGGCTGGCGTGCGCCTTCCACCTGCATCAGAGAGAACTGAGGAGTACCCACACCCGTGGCCGTCAAGATCAAGCTGCAGCGTCTCGGCAAGATCCGTGCGCCGTACTACCGCATCATCGTCGCCGACGCGCGCACTCGCCGTGATGGCAAGGCCATCGAGACGATCGGCAAGTACCACCCGAAGGAAGAGCCGAGCTTCATCGAGGTCGACACCGAGCGTGCCCAGCACTGGCTGTCCGTCGGTGCCCAGCCGACCGAGCCGGTCCAGCGCATCCTCGAGATCACCGGTGACTGGCAGAAGTTCAAGGGCCTCCCGGGCGCCGAAGGCACCCTGAAGGTCGCGGAGCCGAAGCCGTCGAAGCAGGACCTCTTCAACGCCGCGCTCGCCGCCGCCGGTGACGCTCCCTCCACCGAGGCCACCACGCCGAAGAAGAAGTCCGCCCCGAAGAAGGCCGAAGCCGACAAGGCCGAGGCCGCCGAGGGTGACAAGGCCGAGGCGTGAGTTTCCTCGCTGACTCCCTCGAACACCTGGTGCGCGGGATCGTCGACAACCCGGACGAGGTCCGGGTCGAGCTGCTGACCACGCGTCGTGGCCGCACGCTCGAGGTGCATGTGCACCCCGACGACCTCGGCAAGGTGATCGGCCGGGGCGGTCGCACGGCGACCGCCTTGCGCACCGTCATGGGCGGCATCGGTGGCCGCGGCGTCCGCGTGGACGTCGTCGACACCGATCGCTGACCGGGGAACCAACGGGATGGACGTCGTAGTCGGCCGGATCGCCAAGGCGCACGGAATCCGCGGGGAACTCGCGGTGGACGTGCGCACGGACTCGCCGGAACAGCGGTTCGCGGTCGGTTCGGTCGTCACGACGAAGCTGCGTGACGGCAGCAGCAGAGACCTCACCATCGCAGCCGCCCGCGAACACAGCGGGCGGCTGCTGGTGCGTTTCGAAGAGGTGCTGACCAGGGATGTCGCGGAGACCCTCCGCGGCGCCCTGCTGATCGCCGACACCTCGACGCTGCCGCCGACCGAAGACCCCGACGAGTTCTACGACCACGAACTCGAAGGCCTCCGGGCCGAACTCACCGACGGCACGGTCATCGGCAAGGTGCTCGAAATCGCGCATTCGCCCGCCGGGGAACTGCTGTCGATCGAACACGACGGACGTGAAGTGCTCGTGCCGTTCGTGAAGGCGATCGTCCCGACGGTCGACGTCGCGGGCGGCCGGGTGGTCCTCGACCCGCCGGAAGGCCTGCTGGACGCCTGATGCGCCTCGACGTCGTCACGATCTTCCCCGAATATCTCGATCCGCTCCGCGCCGCATTGCTCGGGCGTGCGATCGACCGCGGCCTCATCGAGGTCGGCGTCCACGACCTGCGGGACTGGACGCACGACGTCCACCGCGCGGTCGACGACGCGCCGTACGGCGGCGGACCCGGCATGGTGATGAAACCGCAGATCTGGGGCCCCGCCCTGGACGACGTCTGTGGCGAGAACACCCGCCTCGTGGTCCCGACCCCCGCCGGAAGACCGTTCACCCAGGCCATGGCGCATCAGTACGCCGCGGAAGAACACCTCGTGTTCGCGTGCGGCCGGTATGAGGGCATCGACCAGCGGGTGATCGACGACGCCGCGCGGCGGATGCCCGTCGACGAGGTCTCGATCGGCGACTACGTACTCGTCGGCGGCGAGGCGGCGGTACTGGTGATGGTCGAGGCCGTCGTCCGGCTACTGCCCGGAGTGCTCGGGAACGCCCGCTCCGCCGAGGAGGACTCGTTCTCCGACGGCCTCCTCGAAGGCCCCAGCTACACGAGGCCGGAGGTCTGGCGGGACCTGGCCGTACCGGACGTCCTGCGCTCGGGCAACCACGCGCTGATCGACCGCTGGCGCCGTGACCAGGCACTGGAACGCACCGTCCGGCGCAGACCCGAACTGATCGGGCAACTGCCGGAAGGTAGTCTCGACAAGCACGATCTCGGGGTCCTCGAACGGTTGGACGAGGACACCGGCCAGGCCGGGTCAACCACCTGAGTCCCGGTCTGCAATACTTGACAGGTTGGCGTGAGCGGACGCGCGAAACTTGATTTCACCTCAGGTGAGTATCAGGCCGCGAAGTCGGCCGGAACGCCATCAGCCCCCGGGTAGGTCGCAGTGCCCGACACTGCGCGCCCAAGCTGCACGTAAGCCATACGAAGACGAGGACGGACCACCGATGAACACCCTGGACGCGCTGGACGCGCAGTCACTGCGTTCCGACATCCCGGACTTCCGACCGGGCGACACGCTCAAGGTTCACGTCCGCGTCATCGAGGGCAACCGCGAGCGTAACCAGATCTTCCAGGGCGTCGTGCTGCGTCGCCAGGGGGGCGGCATCCGCGAGACCTTCACGGTCCGCAAGGTGTCGTTCGGGATCGGCGTGGAGCGCACCTTCCCGGTGCACTCGCCGAACATCGCCCAGGTCGAGGTCTTCAAGCGCGGCGACGTCCGCCGGGCGAAGCTCTACTACCTCCGCGAGCTGCGCGGCAAGGCCGCCAAGATCAAGGAACGCCGCGAAAACCGCGAGACGACCTCCGCCAAGTAGGTAGCCACACGGTTACCGGTAACCTGGCGTCGTGGTCGAACCCGTGTCCCAGAACACCTCCGAAGACGAGCCCGACCGCCCCGAAGAGGAGCGCCCCACCAGGGCCTCCCGCCGGGGCCGGTCCGGGGCCAAGAAATTCGGCAAGGTCAACAAGAAGCGGTCGTTCTGGAAGGAACTGCCGATCCTGATCGTCGTCGCACTCGTGCTGACGATCTTGATCCAGCAGTTCCTCGCCAAGGTCTACATGATCCCCTCGGGATCCATGGAGTCCACCCTGCACGGCTGCTCGGGATGCACGGGTGACCGGATCCTGGTCGACCGGATCACCTACGACTTCACCGATCCCGGCCCGGGCGACGTGGTGGTCTTCAAGGGACCGCCGGCGTGGGCGGGCGAGATCGACACGCCGGAGTCCAGCAACATCTTCGTCAGCGGTTTCCGCGCACTGGGTTCCCTGATCGGCTTCGCGCCGCCGGACGAGCGTGACTTCGTCAAGCGGATCATCGCGGTCGGCGGTCAGACGGTGCAGTGCTGCGACAACAACCGTGTCGTCGTGGACGGCAAGGCACTGGACGAGCCGTACGTCCACTGGGAAGAGGGCATGCCCCCCACCCAGAAGACGTTCGATCCGGTCAAGGTGCCTGCCGGCTACGTCTGGGTCATGGGCGACAACCGCAACAACTCGAGCGACTCCCGTTTCCAGGGCGGCGGTGGCGTGAACGGCGCCGTCCCGGTCGACAACATCATCGGCAAGGCGCGCGTCATCGTGCTCCCGCCCGGCCGCTGGGGTGGCGTTTCGGACCACAACCCGCAGGCGACCGCTCAGCCGGTGGCGCTCGGTGCGCCGGCGTGGCAGCAGGGGCTTCCCCTGGGTGTCGGCGTCGCCGCGGCGTGGCCCGTCGTCTTCCTCGGCAGGCGGATGTCGTCCGGAGTGCGCAAGGCGGTCGACCGGAGGCGGTAAGGCCTTGAGAGTTCCTGTACCGCTCACACCGGCCGAGCCGCTTCGGCCGCCGAGAGCAGTGGTGCGTGGCGACCTCTTCTGGGGGTTGCAAAGTGCGCTGGACCGGCGTGGCCTCGGGCCCGTCGCCGGAGTCGACGAGGCAGGGCGCGGCGCTTGCGCCGGCCCGCTCGTCGTGGCCGCGTGCGTCCTGCGTTCCGGAGACGCCGCCCGGCTGCCCGAGCTCACCGATTCGAAGGTGCTCACGGCCAAGGCCCGCGACCGGGTCTACGACAGGGTCGTCCAGCGCGCGCTCGACTACTCGGTCATCGTCATCCCGGCGGCCGAGGTCGACCTCTTCGGTATCCACGTCATGAACCTCGAAGGCATGCGGCGCGCCGTCTCGGCGTTGCGAAGCACGCCGGGCTACGTCATGACCGACGGATTCCGCGTTTCCGGGCTTCCCGCCCCGAGCGTGCCCGTGATCAAGGGCGACAAGGCCGTCGCGTGCGTGGCGGCGGCGTCCGTGCTGGCCAAGGTCACGCGGGACCGGATCATGGGCGACCTGCACGACGTCCACCCGCACTACGGCTTCGACGTGCACAAGGGCTACAGCACCACGGAGCACAGCGCGGCGCTGAACACGCACGGCCCGAGCCCGGTGCATCGCTGGTCGTACGCGAATGTGGCCACCGCGGCCGCCGCGCACCGGGCGCGGCCGCCTCACCCGGTCGTGCTGACCGTCGCGGCGCTGGAAAACCCGAGCGTGCCGATACGTGCCCTCAGCCCCTACGTGGGTAACAATGAACGCTCCGCCGCTGGAGTAGCAGCAGAATCGCGAGGAGGGGCGCGGATTTCATGAGCGCAGAGGATCTCGAGAAGTACGAGACCGAGATGGAGCTCTCGCTTTACCGCGAGTATCGCGACATCGTCGGCCAGTTCTCGTACGTGGTGGAGACCGAGCGGCGGTTCTATCTGGCCAACGCCGTCGACGTCCAGGTGCGCGACGGTGGCGGTGAGGTGTACTTCGAGGTCCGCATGTCCGACGCGTGGGTCTGGGACATGTACCGGCCGGCCAGATTCGTCAAGCACGTCCGGGTCATCACGTTCAAGGACGTCAACGTAGAAGAACTCGACAAGCCGGATCTCCGGTTGCCGGAAGACGGTCCGTTCTCCGGCTGAGCCGCTGGAAGTCTTCTTCCCAAGTACGTGAAGGCCCCCTTCATTGCGCTAGACGCCGTGAAGGGGCCTTCACGTACGTCCGGCACGGCCCTACCACAGGGCTCCGACGATTCATGGTCGCCGGAGGCCGGTCGCGGTCGAATCATCCACAACACCCCGGTTATCCACAGGCGGGCGAATCGAGCCTGGCCGACGTCCGGTCACCCTGGCAGCGTTGATCGCACACGCACTGTGACGATCGCTGAGGGGGATCGAGATGATGGGCACGACCGGACAGCCGGCCACCGGCGCATCGCGCATCGAGCTGGGGCGTTGGGGTGAAGACCTCGCGGCCCGGCACCTGGAGAAGGCGGGCTATGTCGTCCTGAGCCGCAACTGGCGCTGTCGAGACGGTGAGCTCGACCTCGTCGCGACCGACAGGAAGCGTCTCGTCTTCTGCGAGGTGAAGACCCGGACCGGTCTCGGCTTCGGCACGCCCGCCGAGGCCGTGACCCCGGACAAGGCGGATCGCATCCGCCGTCTCGCGCATCAGTGGCAGCGCGCGTTCATGCTCCGCTGGTGCCCGGTCCGCTACGACATCATCGCCATCGTCGCCCCGCCCGGCGCCCGGCCGCAGGTGCGGCATATCAAGGCGGCGTTCTGAATGGCACTGGCGAAAGCGTGGTCCGTCGCGCTGCTCGGCGTCGACGGCAAGATGATCGAGATCGAGGCCGATATCGGCGGCGGCTCGCCGAAGGTGACGATGGTGGGCCTGCCCGACGCGGGCTTGAAGGAGGCCAAGGACAGGGTCCGTTCGGCCGTCCGCAATTCGCGGCAGACCTGGCCCGACGAACGCGTGATCCTCGGCCTGTCCCCGGCGAACCTGCCGAAGGTGGGCTCCGGCTACGACCTCGGCATCGCGGCGGCTGTCCTGGCCGCGACGGGGTCGGTTCCGGCCACGAAGCTCTTCCACACCGTGTTGCTCGGCGAACTGGCCCTCGACGGCCGGGTACGAGCCGTCCGAGGGGTACTGCCGGGATTGCTGGCGGCACGCAACGCCGGATACCGGCGTGCGGTCGTGCCCGCCGAGTCCTTGTTCGAAGCCGCTCTCGTGGAGGGGCTCGAGGTCGGCGGGGTGGCCCGCCTGAGCGATTTCGTGGACTGGCTCAAGGGCGAAGGCGAACTAGCCCGGCCTGAGCCGTCCGTCGCCCAAGAGCCGCCGCGCGTACCCGACCTCGCCGACGTCGTGGGACAACCGGAAGCCCGGTGGGCGCTGGAGGTGGCCGCGGCGGGCGGGCATCACCTCCTCATGACCGGACCACCCGGGGTGGGCAAGACGATGCTCGCGAAACGGCTTCCCGGGCTTCTCCCGCGCCTGACCGCGGAGGAGTCGTTGCAGGTCACCGCGATCCATTCGATCGACGGATCCCTGTCCCGGTCCGCGCCGCTGGTCACCGTGCCGCCGTTCGTCGCGCCACATCATTCGATCAGCGTGCCCGCGCTGATCGGCGGCGGCAGCGGCCTGGCCGTACCCGGCGCCATCAGCCGGGCACACCGGGGCATCCTGTTCCTGGACGAGGTCTGCGAGTTCGGACCGGAACGGCTGGAGTCGCTGCGCACGGTGCTCGAAGAGGGCGAAGTGCGGATCGCGAGGGTCAAAGGCGCGGTCTGCTACCCGGCCCGCTTCCAACTGGTCCTCGCGACGAACCCTTGTCCTTGCGCGCCGGCGAAAGACGCCGACTGCACGTGTTCGGCGGCCGCGCGGAGACGGTACTTGGGCAGGCTGTCCGGACCATTACTCGATCGGGTGGATCTACGGGTCCGGCTGCGTCCGCTCTCCGCGCTCAGCGCACACCTGAGCGAGGCGCCCGAGGCGTCGGCGGCCGTCCGTGAACGGGTGCTGGAGGCCCGTGAACGAGCCGCGAAACGCTGGACCGAACACGGCTGGCCGACGAACGCGGAGGTACCCGGTCCGGCCTTGCGTCGCGAATTCGCGCTTCCCGCGCAGGTCACGGCGTTGCTGGATCGGGCGCTGGAGCGGGGCTCGATCACCGCGCGCGGCGCGGACCGGTGCCTCCGAATCGCCTGGACGCTCGCCGATCTGAAGGGTGCCGAAAGACCCGAGACCGACGAGGTCGCGGCGGCCCTCAACTTCCGGGAGAGGTCATCCTGATGGGTGAATTCGAGGCTGACCGGATCGCCCGGTCGTACCTGCTGCGCGTGGCCGAGCCACCGGCGCCCGCGCTGACCGATTTCGTCGGCGCGCACGGGCCGGTCGTCGCCGCGGAACGGGTGCGCCGAGCCGATTGCCCGCCGAAGGTGCGCGACGAGACGGCCGCGCGGCGAGCGCATGACTACGCCGAGCGGGATCTGGAACGGGCGGCGGCGGGAGAGGCCCGGCTCGTCATCCCGGAAGACAGTGAATGGCCTGCTTGGCCGTTGCTTTCGATGGCCGTCGCCCGAGGCAGGGGCGTCACCGGAATGGCGTCTCCGCTGGCGCTGTGGGTGCGCGGTCCGGCCAGGCTCGACGAGGCGGTGGACCAGGCGATCGCGATCGTCGGCGCCCGCGCGGCGACCGAGTACGGCGAGCACAACGCGGCCGAGGTGGGCTATCACCTCGCGAGCCGGGGGATCCCGGTGTTCTCGGGGGCGGCGTACGGCATCGACGGCGCGGCCCACCGGGGTGCGCTGAGCGCTTCCGGCACGACGGTCGCCCTGCTCGGCTGCGGAATCGACGCCGGGTATCCGGCCCAGCACGCGACCTTGTTGCGCACTATCGGCCAAACCGGCGCCGTGGTCAGCGAGTATCCGCCGGGAACCCCGCCCGCGAGGCATCGCTTCCTCGTCCGGAACAGGCTCATCGCGGCGCTCACCGAAGGGACGGTCGTGATCGAGGCGGGCAGGCGCAGCGGTGCGCGGAACACCGCGGGTACGGCCGGAGCGCTGGGCAAGGTCGTGATGGCGATGCCGGGGCCGGTTTCGTCGGGGATGTCCGCGGGCTGTCACGCGCTGATCCGCGAGGGTGAGGCCACGCTGGTGACTTCGGTCGACGAGATCCTCGCGACCGCCGGGCGGTTCGGGCAGCAGGGCGAGGAACCGCGGAAACCGCGCCGCCGCACCGACCGGCTCGGCCCGGAGGCACTGCGCGTGCACGACGCGCTGTCCGAACGTTCGGCCAAACCGGAGGAACGGATCGCGGCCGAGTCCGGCATTCCGGTGGAGCGGATCCGCTCGTTGCTGCCCGAGCTGGAACTCGACGGCTTCGCGGAAAGAGGTGACGCAGGGTGGCGAAGACGGACAGCGAAGACCTGACTGGCCTACACCTGAGGCGCCATCCCGGCACGATCCGACCACGGACACCGCAACAGGGTGCGGCGATACTTGACCATCCGCCGTCCATCGCGCAGCGTGATCGGCATGCCGTCGACCGAAGGTCCCCACGGCACGGGAAAACGCGCCCGCAGGCCCGATCTGCGCGCCGCCCGTGCCGCGCTGCCGGAACCTGTCCGGAAGCTGATCGACGACTACGAGCGGCACCTTTCCTTGGAACGCGGGCTTTCCGCGCATACGGTGCGTGCCTATGTCGGCGACGTGGTCTCCCTGACGGGCTTCGTGGACGAGAACGGCGGTCGGTTCTCCGACCTCGACATCGCGACGCTGCGCGGCTGGCTCGCCCGGCAACGCGAGGAAGGGGCCAGCCGGACGACGCTGGCCAGGCGAGCGGCGGCGGCCCGCACCTTCACCGCGTGGGCGCACCGCGGTGGGGCACTCGCGACCGATCCGGGCGGACGGCTGGTGGCGCCGCGCGCGCATCGCAAGCTCCCCGGGGTCCTCCGGGCGGAGCAGGCGAGTGAGGTCATGCGGGCCTCAGCCGCCGGTGCCGAACAGCGGGACCCGGTGGCGCTGCGGGACAGTGCCATCGTGGAACTGCTCTACGCGACCGGCGTGCGGGTTTCCGAACTGTGCGGGCTGGACTTGGGCGACGTCGATTTCTCGCGCCGGGTCGTGCTCGTGCTGGGCAAAGGCGGCAAGGAACGCGTCGTGCCGTTCGGCGTCCCGGCCGAAGCCGCGCTGCGCGCGTGGCTGGACGAGGGCAGGGGAAAGCTCGCCGTCGAAGCGAAGGGCCGGGTGGAAGCCGCGCTCTTCCTGGGGGCCCGAGGCGGCAGGCTCGATCCACGGGCGGCCCGCCGGGTGGTCCACGACGCCGTCGGCTCGGTGCCGGGCGCGAGCGACATGGGACCGCACGGCTTGAGGCATTCGGCGGCCACTCATCTGCTCGAAGGCGGTGCCGATCTTCGGAGCGTTCAGGAACTGCTTGGTCACGCTACGCTGGCTACGACGCAGCTCTACACTCATGTGACCGTCGATCGGCTGAAGGCGATCCACGACCGCGCGCACCCCCGGGCCCGATGATGCCGGGGAAGACTCGGCAGGTGACCCGACGGCCCGAACCGACGGCGCACGCGCATCCGCACGAGCACGGAGACCATCCTGAGTCGCATGCTGAGAACGGCGGTCCGATGACCGCCGACCCACATGTCACCGAAGCCGCCGGGAAACACCGTTCCGGCGGGGACGGTCCTGCCGTCGCGCCCGAAGCGCGGACGAGTTACGAAGTGGACGCCGGGATCCAGGCGTTGTGGCGTGAGTTCACCGAGTCGCCGGACCAGGTCGTGCGCGACCGGCTCGTGCTGCACTACGCCCCGCTGGTCAAGTACGTCGCCGGCCGGGTCGGCACCGGCCTGCCGACCCACGTCGACGTCGGCGACCTGATCCAGTCCGGGATCTTCGGCCTCGTCGACGCCATCGAGAAGTTCGAGCCGGCCAGGGGCCTGCGCTTCGAGACCTACGCCATGCAGCGCATCCGCGGCGCGATCCTCGACGATCTCCGTTCCCAGGACTGGGTTCCGAGGGCGGTGCGCAGCAAGGCCCGCGAGGCCGAGCGGGCGCTGGAACGCCTCGGTGCCCGGCTGAACCGCACGCCGACCGACTCCGAACTGGCGGCGGAACTCGAAATCAGCGTCGACGACCTGCGCGAGTTCTACGGTCAGCTGCAGCTGACCAGCGTCATCGCACTGGAAGACCTCGTAGCCGCCGGCAAGGACAGCGGCTCGCTGGTCGACACGCTGCCCGACGACGGCGCCGTCGACCCGGTGGCCGTCCTGGTCGACCAGGACAACCGCCGTCAATTGGCTCAGGCGATCGCCCAGCTCACCGAACGCGACCGGATCGTGGTCGGCCTCTACTACTTCGAGAGCCTGACGCTCGCCGAGATCGGCAAGGTCCTCGGCGTGACCGAGTCGCGGGTCAGCCAGCTGCACACCCGTGCCGTCATGCGGCTGCGCGCGAAGTTGGTCGAACAGGCCTGAGTCTGTTGGTGTACCCGCGTCCGCGATCGATGGCGGATCAGGGTGTCCTGCCACCGCGAGAGCGGGGCCCTCGGCCGGGGCGGGTTCACGCATCTGGTCCCTTGCGAGGTAAGTCTTCAGCTCCGCCGACAGGGTCTGAAAGCTAGCCGCCCTACCACGGTTTGAGGCGGATCTCCGACGGTTCACCGATCAGCGCGAGCGGATCGACGTACTCGGTCCCCTTCCGGACACCGAAATGAAGGCACGCCGGCTCTGGACAGCCCGGATGCCCGGCCGCGAGCGTCCCGAGCACCTGACCCCGGTACACCTGGTCACCCGCGGTGACGACCGGCGCGAGAGGTTGGTAGGTGGTGTGCAGACCGCCTTCGTGGTCGATCGAAACCACCCCGCGGCCCGCCACCTGCCCGGCGAACATCACCACTCCCTCGGCGGCGGCGAGGACGTTCGTACCCGATGCGGCGACGAGGTCCACGCCGCGATGCCCGGGGCCGTACGGCGTCGCCGGTGGCTCGAAGTACCTGGTGACGCTGGGTATCGGTGAGACCGGCCAAGAGAGGCGTCCCTGGGGTGAAAAGGCGGCTCGGGCCGTTCCCGGCACGGCGAACGAGGCCATGAGCGCGAGCGTGATCGCGAAGAGCGCGAGGCGAGGCAGGCGTCTCGGCCGTGCGGGACGGCGATGCCTGCCGCCGGTGCGGTCGATCGCGAAGGAATGCCTGGTGACAGGGCGGGAACAGCTTGTCATGGTCATGCGTTCCAGCCTGGGCGCCCGGCGTGGCGCGTGGGGCGCGCCGAGGGAATCTGTGGATAACCGAGGCGCTTGTGGACAACCGCTCTCATCAGGGGCTGCCGGTGCGGTAGGCGGTGGCGACAGGGAGTAGACTCTTTTGCGCGGTCCGCGGCAGTGGACTGACTTCGCGTGCACGTGCGCGCTCCCGATGGCCGATCTCCTCACGGAGGGTCAGGACAACCGGGGGCACACGGTCCGGCGGTCCCTGAGGGTCACTTCACCTCGGGGTCCGGTCCAGAGCATCTGCACCAGGGCGATCGGCCACCCGGCCGAGAGCGACGAACCGAGCAAGCGCGTCCCGGCGGAGCCGGGCGCGCACGACACAGAAGAGGTTGATTCCGGCAATGGCCGTCGTCACCATGAAGCAGCTGCTCGACAGCGGCGTGCACTTCGGGCACCAGACCCGTCGGTGGAACCCGAAGATGAAGCGCTACATCTTCACCGAGCGCAATGGCATCTACATCATCGACCTGCAGCAGACGCTGACCTACATCGACCGTGCGTTCGAGTTCATCAAGGAAACCGTCGCGCACGGCGGCACCATCATGTTCGTCGGCACGAAGAAGCAGGCTCAGGAAGCCATCGCCTCCGAGGCCGCGCGCGTGGGCATGCCCTACGTGAACCAGCGTTGGCTCGGCGGCATGCTGACCAACTTCCAGACGGTGCACAAGCGTCTTCTCCGCCTGAAGGAGCTCGAGTCGCAGGAGCAGACCGGTGGTTTCGCCGGCCTGACCAAGCGCGAAATTCTCACGCTCACCCGTGAGAAGGACAAGCTCGAGAAGACCCTCGGCGGTATCCGCGACATGGCCAAGGTGCCGAGCATCGTGTGGATCGTCGACACGAAGAAGGAGCACATCGCCGTCGGCGAGGCTCGCAAGCTGAACATCCCGGTCGTCGCGATCCTCGACACCAACTGCGACCCGGACGAGGTCGACTACCCGATTCCGGGTAACGACGACGCGATCCGTTCGGCCGCGCTGCTGACCAAGGTCGTGGCCGAGGCCGCCGCCGCCGGTCTGATGGCCCGCTCCAGCCGCAACGGTTCCTCCGCCGACGCCAAGCCCGAGGCGGGCGTCGCCACGGACGAGCCGCTGGCCGAGTGGGAGAAGGAACTGCTCGCCGGCTCCGAGACCGCCGCCGCGGACGCCAAGGAAGCCGCCGCCGCGACCGAGAGCGCCACCGAGGCGCCGGCCGAGGCCCAGGCCGAGCAGGCCACCGCCTCCTCCTGATCCACCTCGCTCGTGGGGCCGCCTCCGGGTGGCCCCACGAGTACCTCTTCCGCAGACTTTCTCGTACCTGAAAAGGACGGACAACGCACGATGGCGAATTACACCGCCGCAGATGTGAAGCGCCTCCGCGAACTGACCGGCGCCGGCATGATGAACTGCAAGAAGGCGCTGGAGGAGACCGACGGCGACTTCGACAAGGCCGTCGAGTTCCTGCGCATCAAGGGTGCCAAGGACGTCGGCAAGCGCGCTGAGCGCGCCACCGCCGAGGGCCTCGTCGCCGGCGACGGCGGCGTGCTGATCGAGCTCGACTCCGAGACCGACTTCGTCGCGAAGAACGAGGACTTCCAGGCCCTCGCCGCGAAGATCGTCGAGGTCGCGAAGGCCGAGAAGACCAGCGACGTCGAGAAGCTGAAGGCCGCCTCGCTCGACGGCAAGACCGTCGACGAGACCGTCCAGGAGATGGCCGCCCGCATCGGCGAGAAGCTCGAGCTGCGCCGCGTCGCCGCCTTCGAGGGCACCACCACCACCTACCTGCACCGTCGTGGTGCGGACCTGCCGCCCGCCGTCGGCGTGCTCATCGAGTACACCGGTGAGGGCGAGGCCGCCGCCGAGGCCGCTCGTGGCGCCGCCATGCAGGTCGCCGCGCTCAAGGCCAAGTACCTCACCCGCGAAGAGGTCCCCGCCGAGATCGTCGACAACGAGCGCCGCGTCGCCGAGGCGACCGCCCGTGAAGAGGGCAAGCCGGAGCAGGCCATGCCCAAGATCATCGAGGGCAAGGTCAACGCGTACTACAAGGACAACGTCCTGCTCGAGCAGCCGTCGGTCAAGGACAACAAGAAGACCGTCAAGGCCCTGCTCGACGAGGCCGGCGTGACCGTGAGCCGGTTCGCCCGGTTCGAGGTCGGCCAGGCCTGATCCAGGCGCGGAACACAAGAGTCACCGCTGTGCCCCGTCTCCGTCCATCGGGGACGGGGCACAGTCGGGTCCAGAGCATTAGGGAGGGCGACATGGGTGTCCGGGTCGAAGGCGGATACCGGCGGGTGCTGCTGAAGCTGGGCGGCGAGATGTTCGGCGGCGGTTCCATCGGGGTTGATCCGGATGTGGTGCACTCGGTCGCTCAGCAGATCGCCGACGTCGCGCGCACAGGCGTGCAGATCGCCGTCGTGATCGGCGGCGGCAACTACTTCCGCGGCGCGGAACTGTCGCAACGCGGCATGGACCGCGACCGCGCGGACTACATGGCGATGCTCGGCACCGTCATGAACTGCCTGGCACTGCAGGACTTCCTGGAGAAGGAGGGCCTGCCGACACGCGTGCAGACCGCCATCACCATGGGCCAGGTCGCCGAGCCGTACATCCCGCGCCGCGCCGAGCGTCACCTGGAGAAGGGCCGCGTCGTCATCTTCGGTGCCGGGGTCGGCATGCCGTACTTCTCCACCGACACCGCCGCCGCGCAGCGCGCGCTCGAACTCGGCTGCGAAGCCGTCTTGATGGCGAAGGCTGTCGACGGCGTCTACACCGCGGACCCGAAGAGCGACCCGACCGCGGAGATGTTCCACGAGATCAGCCACCGCGAGGTGCTGGAACGGGACCTCAAGGTCGCCGACGCCACCGCGTTCAGCCTGTGCATGGACAACAACATGCCGATCATCGTGTTCAATCTGCTGACCGAGGGGAACATCGCTCGTGCGGTCAGTGGTGAGAGGATCGGCACCCTGGTCGACACCCCCGCCGACGGGGTGCCCGCGTAGTCCTGCTCTGCTCTTCGCAACCGGTACGAATACACAACAACGGGAGTTGCCGTGATCGACGAGACCCTCCTCGACGCCGAGGAGAAGATGGAAAAAGCGGTGTCCGTCGCCAAGGAGGACCTGTCGTCGGTGCGCACCGGCCGGGCCCACCCTGGGATGTTCTCGCGCGTTGTCGTCGACTACTACGGCGCGCCGACCCCGCTGAACCAGTTGGCGGGCGTCAACATCCCTGAAGCCCGGATGGCGTTGATCAAGCCGTACGACCAGACCTCGCTCAACGCCATCGAGAAGGCGATCCGCGAGTCGGACCTCGGCGTCAACCCGAGCAACGACGGCAACGTGATCCGCATCGTCATCCCGCAGCTCACCGAAGAGCGCCGCAAGGAGATGGTGAAGGTCGCCAAGGCCAAGGGCGAGGACGCCCGCGTCTCGATCCGCAGCGTCCGCCGCAAGGCCAAGGAAGAACTCGACCGGATCAAGAAGGACGGCGAGGCGGGCGAGGACGAGGTCGTCCACGCCGAGAAGGAACTCCAGAACCTCACCGACACGTACACACACAAGGTCGACGAGCTGGTGAAACACAAGGAAGCCGAGCTACTCGAGGTCTGATGAGCCAGGTGAGCGAGGAACGCGAGGACCGGGTGGAGAACCCGGAACCGGTTCCGGCCACGGTGCCGGATTCGAAAACCGTGCCGGAACCGGCGCAGAAGGTTTCCCGCGCCGGCCGCAACCTGCCCGCCGCGATCGGGGTCGGGCTGCTGCTGGGGGCGGCGATCATCACGTCCCTGCTCACCGTCCGGTTTCTGTTCATCGGCATCATCGCGATCGCCATCGCGGTCGGCACGATCGAGCTGGCCGGGGCGCTGAAGCGCGCGGCGAACATCCGGATCGCGCTGGTCCCGGTGCTCGTCGGCGGTCAGGCGATGATCTGGCTGGCGTGGCCGTTCGGCCGTGAGGGTGCGCTGACGGCGTTCGTGCTGACGGTGCTGGTCTGCTTGCTGTGGCGGTTGCCCGGTGGGGCGGAAGGCTATCTGCGCGACATCAGCGCGTCGGTCTTCGCCGCCGCGTACATCCCGCTCTTCGGCGCCTTCGCCGCGATGCTGGTGCCGCCGGAGGATGGTGTCGGCCGCGTCTTGGCCTTCATGATCGGGGTCGTCGCTTCGGACACCGGTGGCTACATCGCCGGTGTGCTGGGCGGCAAGCATCCGATGGCGCCCAGCATCAGCCCGAAGAAGACGTGGGAAGGCTTCGCCGGTTCGCTCGTGGCGGGTGTGGTCGCCGGAGCGCTGACGCTGAGTCTCCTGCTCGACGGTCATGCCTGGCAGGGTGTGCTGTTCGGCGCGGCGATCGTCTTGACCGCGACGTTGGGAGATCTCGTCGAGTCGCTGATCAAGCGCGATCTCGGCGTCAAGGACATGGGGAACATGCTGCCGGGGCACGGTGGCCTGATGGACCGGCTCGACTCGTTGCTCCCCTCGGCAGTTGTCTCCTGGCTGCTGCTCTCCGCCTTCGTCCCTGTTTAGACAAAGACGAAACACATGTGACAAGCCCGGAAGACTGGGCCAAGGTCGGAGTATGCGAACTCAAGGGATGAGTAAGCGACTTCTGACCGTGGCGCTGAGCGTCTTGACGCTCGGCGCCCTGACGACACCCGTGGCGGCCGCGGGCGAAAGCCCGGTCGTCCGCACGGATTCCGGACCCGTTCGCGGGGTGAGCACCAGCGAAGGCGTGAGTTTCCAAGGCATTCCGTTCGCCGCACCGCCGGTCGGCGAGCTGCGCTGGGCACCGCCACAGAGACCCGAACCGTGGACCGCCGTGCGGGACGCGAGCAAACCAGGGCCGCGGTGCGCTCAGGGCGAGAGCTTCGGCACTCCCGCGAGCGTCGACGAGGATTGCCTGTATCTCAACGTGATCAGCCCGGCCGGATCGACGCACAAACCGCGTCCGGTGATGGTCTGGGCACACGGCGGCGGCTTCACCTCGGGCGCCGGCAGCGACTACGACTTCAAGCGCCTCGCTCTTGGCGGGAACGTGGTCGTGGTGACCGTGAACTACCGGCTGGGCGTGTTCGGCTTCTTCGGCCATCCCGAACTCGGTCGGGACTCCGGCGTCTTCGGCCTTCAGGACCAGCAAGCCGCTCTCCGCTGGGTCCAGCGCAATGCCCGTGCTTTCGGCGGGGATCCCCGCAACGTCACGTTGTTCGGTGAGTCCGCGGGCGGGATGAGCACCTGCGCCCAGCTGACTTCGCCGTCGGCCGCGGGGCTCTTGTCCCGCGCGATAATCCAGAGCGGGCCGTGCACGATCGACTGGCCCGCCAACGGCATCTTCCCCGGTGGTCCCGAGGGCAAGCTTTTCCAACGCCGTTCGGACATCGAAGCGGCCGGGCGCATCGAGGCGGAGAAGCTCGGCTGCGCCGACGTGGGGTGTCTGCGCGGTTTGCCGGTCAAGGCGCTCCTGCCGCTGCAGTTCAGTTCCCCGACCTTCGACAGCAGTGTCCTGCCGATCGACCCGGCGGAGGCGTTCCGGACCGGCCGGTTCGCGAAGGTGCCGGTGATGACCGGCACCACGCGTGACGAGGGCAGGTTGTTCGCGGCGCTCTTCCCGGATCACCCGATCACCGAAGCGCGCTACCAGCAACTCCTGCGTGACGCCTTCGGTGACAAGGCGTCCGTCGTAGCGGCGAAGTATCCCTCCGCCGCACATGGCAGTCCCGGGAACGCCTTCGCCGACGTCATGACGGATCGGGTGTGGTCCTGTTCGGAAGTGAAGGCTCAGCGGTACCTCGCCGCGAGGACACGGACCTTCGCTTACGAATTCGCCGATCGCGGTGCTCCGGCGGTGTTCCCGTTCCCTCCTGGAATCGACCCAGGGGCTTCACACGCGTCTGAATTAGCTTATTTGTCTGATTTGGGCGGTCTTCCGGCGGAATTAACGCCGGCGCAGCAGAAGCTCGCGGCGCAAATGATTCACTACTGGACCCGGTTCGCCAGGACCGGCGATCCGAACGGCGAAGCACTGCCGAAGTGGCGCCTGGCGCCGAAGGTGCAGTCGCTGGCCCCGGACAGGATCGGTCCGGTCGACTACGCCGCCGAACACAACTGCGGCTTCTGGGCGAAGCTCTGACGAGAGAGCCGGGGGCGAGTGTCTTGCCCCCGGCTCGATCGACTCAGTCGTCGTAGGGGTCGTCGACTTCGGCGGTACCCCAGCCTTCGGCGACCCGCGAGTGGTCGATCACGGCGAACACCGAACCGTCGGGGTCGGCGAGGATCGCCACGCGGCCGTACGGGGTGTCGTAGGGCTGGACCACGACGGTGCCACCGAGCATCAACGCCTGTCCCGCGGCGGCGTCCGCGCCGCGGGCGGGATCCAGTGCGAGATAGACCATCCAGTGTGGGGGAGTGTCCGGCCGGTATTCCGTGCCCATCACGTACCGGTACAGCACGGGTTCGTGCTCGATGAGCCATTCGGCGTAGTCGAGCGAGGCGCCGTCGCCGATCTGGTGGCTGGTGTAGTTGAAGAGGCGGCAGTAGAAGTGGTCCGCCGCGGCGCCGTCGTGGGTGTTGAGATCCGCGCCGCTGAAGGTGTTGGGGAGACCGGTCGCGAACTCCCAGGTGACCGGCGGTTCCCAGAAGACGACGTGCGCGCCGCAAGCGTCGACGGCGTGGATGATGGTGCCCCGCTGGGGAATCGCCACCGGCCCGAGGGTGACCCTGCCACCGAGACTGTCGACCCATTCGGCGGACGCGGCGGCGGAATGGGTCGACAGGTGGACGCTCCATCCGCTCGGCCCGCCGGTGCCTGAGCGGTACAACCCGCCGACGGGGGCGCCGTGCAGTGTCGCGATCGAGTACCGTCCGGTCGGCGTCGCGGGATCACGTTGGACAGTGAACTCCCAGTCGAAAAGCCCGCTGTAGAAAGCTTGTGTGGCCGCTTCGTCTCTGCAAGCGAGTTCGATCCAGCACGGGATTCCTGAAGGGATGACGGAAGTGTGAGCGGCCGAGCCAAGCGACATGCGGTTCTCCCTTACCGGTGGGGGTAAAGTCTAGTCGCTTTCCGCATTGTTCCCGTTAAAGATTTGGACCCGGGTGGTCAGGAACCCGGCCCGGTGTCCCGTCGTTGGAGTTTCCGTGCGCTGGTTTCCCCGATCCGTCTCCTCCTTCCGTCGCGGTGGTGAGGAAGTGCTGCCGAGCCCGAACATCTGGTACTACCAAAAGGCCTACGCGATCGAGAACCGCGCGCAAGACGTCGACGACGAGATCTGGCGGGTTCTCGCCGAGCATCACGACTGGTCCGGGGCGGACGTGCTCGACATCGGCTGCGGTGACGGTTTCCACCTGCCCCGGTTCGCCGCGACGGCGCGGTCGGTGCTGGGGGTCGAACCCCACGAACCGCTCGTCCGTGATGCGCGGCACCGCGTCGGGGAACTGGCGAATGTCGAGGTGCGGCAAGGCCGCGCTCAGCGGCTTCCAGTGCCGGACGCGGCTTTCGACGTCGTTCACGCGCGGACGGCGTACTTTTTCGGCCCCGGCTGCGAACCAGGCCTTCGTGAGGCAGAGCGGGTACTGCGGCCCGGCGGGACGTTGATGATCGTGGATCTCGATGTGACGAGCGAGCCCTACGGGCGTTGGATGCGACAGGATCTGCCGCACTACGACCCGCCCGGCGTCGAGAAGTTCTTCGCCCGTCAGGGATTCGGCTGCCGCAAGGTGATGACGCGATGGCTGTTCGAGGACGCCGCCGCGATGGAAGCGGTGCTGAAGATCGAGTTCAGCGCTCCGGTCGCGGCGAAGGCGATCGCGGAGGTCCGGCGCCTCAACGAGGTTTCGTCAGGAGCCGGGGAGAAGCGGATGACGTTGCCGGTGGGCTATCGCGTGCATACGCGCACCAAGCCCACCGGCCTCGTCGTGCCAAGTCACTCCGCGTCCTCGGGGGACGCCTCGTCCGGAGCGGTGTCATCGTCGGCCTCGCCGAGGATGCCGTAGATCGTCCGGCGTGCCTCGTTGAGCACGTCGACGGCGCGGGACTGCTGTGCCTCGCTGCCGGCGTGCATGACCTGCATGACCGCGGCGGCCAGGGTGGCACCCGCCTTGCGCAGGTTCACCTCGACCGGGTCGACGTCGTGGGCGATCTGCTCCCACGGCGGGACGGCGTCCTGTTGCTCGGCCGAGGCGCGACCGGATGCGGTGAGCTCGAACAGCTTCTTGCCGCTCTCGTCCTTGCTGATCACCAGCCCTTCGTCGGCCAGCATCTGCAGGGTCGGGTAGACCGAGCCGGGGCTGGGCTTCCAGAAGCCGCCGCTGCGCTCGCCGATCTCGCGGATGATCTCGTAACCGTGCCTCGGCTGCTCGGAAAGCAGCGCGAGGATCGCGGCGCGGACGTCACCGCGCTTGCCGCGACGGCCACCGGGGCCACCGCGACGGCCGTGCCGATGTCGGTGCCCGGGTCCGCCGGGGCCCCAGCCGGGCGGCGGGGGGAATTCGCCGAAGCCGCCGCGTGCCCATGGCCCGAAGGCGGGTCGGCCGTGTTGGGGAGGAAAAGGTCGTCCTCGCATGATGTGGATCCTCTCTGCGTAATGTTCCGACACGTTAACGATATATCGGAAACAGTCGTACGGCAACTGAATCTTCGTGACGCAGGTCTCAGCTCAGGTCGAGGGCGAGCAGGTCAACGCCACCCGCGTCGAACTCGCCGACCTTCCGCCAGCCCCAGCGGCGGTACAGCGCTCTGGCAGGCGCCGCGACGCGGGACCCCCGCAACGCGAACCGCTCCAGCCGGTCTTTCAGCAGATCGTCGAGCAGGGCACGGCCGTGATAGACGCGGCGTTAGACGTCGGCGAGCTCAGCTGGTTCGAAGAGCACGGTTCAGTCTGCCCAGAACCACGGTCGCCCACGCCACGACCCGGCACCGCCTCCTTCAGGCGCGGGGAAGGGGAAAGACGTTGAGGTCCCGCTCGGTGAGCGGTTCGCCGCGCCAGCCGAGTGCGACGGCGGCGTCAGCGATCCTTCCGTTGCCCCACAACGGGAATCCAGCGGGGAAGTTCGGCACGAGCCCGGGCACCAGCGTCTGGGCGACGTGGAAACCGGCGGCGGCGACGTCGCAGGTGGTCAGGTCCACGCTGATCACCTCGAACCCGCGTGCTTCGACCCGGTCCTGATAGGTCTTGAGTCCTCGTTCGCCGAGCGAAGGGAGGTCGGCCCAGCCGCGGTCCGGGAGGTCGCGGACCCACGGGGTCACCCGCTTCCCGGCCCGGGGATCGAGGTAGATCTGTTGCTGGCACAGGAGATCCGTGACGTCGGCGAAGTCGTCGCGATAGGAGCCGAGATAGCGCCGGTCGGCCCGATACGGTTTGAGGTCGCCACATTCCTGTCGCAGAGCGGACAGTTCGTGTTCGTTGTCGAGAGCGCGGTAGGTGTGCTGCAGCGCGAACCCTTCGGCGAGTGCCTTCTTGGCGGCTTCGAGGGCGTCCGGCCGGGTGGCGAAACCGAGGGAGAGCCAGCGCGTCACCCGGTCGAGCACCGCCGCCGCGATCACCGGGACCTCGAATTCGTTGTCCAGATGGATGAGCGTGACCTCGTACCCGTCCGCGGT
This sequence comes from Amycolatopsis sp. NPDC034160, assembly GCF_055575355.1. Classification (NCBI taxonomy): domain Bacteria; kingdom Bacillati; phylum Actinomycetota; class Actinomycetes; order Pseudonocardiales; family Pseudonocardiaceae; genus Amycolatopsis; species Amycolatopsis sp. NPDC034160. Next base: position 48,698 of record NZ_JBVISU010000030.1, read on the forward strand.
GTCGACGATGAGCGACCGGATCTCCCCGGGGATCGGAAGCCGCGCGAGGCGAGGTGTGTTCGCCCACCACGCCATGGTGGCGTCGTGCTCCAGGACTCTTTCGAGGCCGAACGTGACGGCCTGTTCTTCGGAGGTCCCTGCGGCGAGGCCTGTGATCGGCGGATCGGCGAAGCGGGCTTCCCCCGCTTGTCGTTCGTGTGACACCAGGAACGCCGGAATCCAGACGGATTTCTCGGCGGTGTGGGAAAAGCCCTCGACCCACGAGCAGTCCGTCCCCGAGGTCAGTGGCTCGAACGGGAAGCCGGACGACCGGTACTGATCGGCCGAGTAGAGGTTCAGCCGGCGAGGGTCGAGCGCCGGGACGCCGTAGCGCGCGAGTTGCTCGTAGCTGCCGAAGCGTACTTCGCGGTCTGGGGAGAGCCAGCTGCCGCAGTAGCGCTCCACGGCCTCTGTGATGGCTGACTGCCGGGCGAGGTCGAAGTCGTGCCACGACGTGCCGAGGGCCTGCCTGTCGTTGGGCCAGTTCGTAACACGCCGCATGTCCGCGACGTCGACCGCGCAGACGCGCAGCCGGGCGGGCGTCCCAGGCTTGGGCGGGATTTCCTCGATGCCGGTCACGATCCCGGTCTGAGCGTCGACCAGCCGTGCGGGGTCGGTCTGGGCCGGGACGGGCCGGACGCGGTCCGGAACGGGGAGGATCGGGTGGCGGGTCTCGGTCAGCTCCGCCGGATTCAAGTCGATTTCGCCATCGGTGAGGGCGGATCGTCCGCCGGAGAGCCAGCGTTCGAGGTGGGCGGTGAGAATCGCCAGTACCCAGCGTGCGTCGCCGGGCTCGAGCGACGGTCCGTTCGCGAGCACGTCGATCGGGTGAGGATCCGAGGCGGCGGAGCGTCGGCGGGCGACGACGTCGGCGAAGTCGATCCCGCCGGGCGTGAGCGCGGGCCCGGCGATCACCCGGTCGCGTTCCCGGCGCAACGGTAACCAGCGCACTCCGCTCGCGGCGCACAAAGCGTCCAGCGCGGTCAGCTCGGCGTAGGCGGGGTGGTCGAAAGCCGCGACCACGACGGTGTTCTCGGTGTTTACTTCGGACAGATCCGGGGTGAACGGAACGGTTTCGACGACGGCGTAGCCGCTGACGGCGAGGATTTCGGCGAGCGGTTCGGTGAGGGCCGGGGATCCGGTGAGGAGAATCGCCGTTTCGGGAATGATCTGCACCACCTCCGCGTAGCCGTACCTGGCCAAGTCTCGGGCGGGGCATGACGCGCGGGCGTCTCCTCGTATGCGATCCGCCCGGCCCCGGCTGTGCGGAGGTCACGTGACCTGGGGAACAGCGATGGAGGGCGGCCCGGGCGCGTCGGAGGTGGACATGGGAGACTGAGTGGGCTATGACTGCCCTCCCTCTCGTCTTCGACGCGCCCAAGCGCGGCCTGCCGCCGCGCCACCTCGCCGACCTCACCGCCGCCGAGCGGGCCGAGGCCGTCGCCGAGCTGGGTGAGAAGCCGTTCCGCGCGAAGCAGCTGTCGAACCACTACTTCTCGCGGCTCACGGTGAACCCGGAGGAGATGACCGACATCCCGGCCGCGTCGCGCGAGAAGCTCGTCGCCGACCTGATGCCGCCGCTGCTCACCGAGATCAAGGCACTCGCGTGCGACGACGGCGCCACCCGCAAGACCCTGTGGCGCGCGCACGACGGGACGCTGCTGGAGAGCGTGCTGATGCGCTACCCGGACCGCGCGACCCTGTGCATCTCGAGCCAGGCGGGCTGCGGCATGGCGTGCCCCTTCTGCGCGACCGGGCAGGGCGGCCTCGACCGGAACCTCTCGACCGCCGAGATCGTCGACCAGGTCCGCGCGGCCGCCGCCGTGATGCGTGACGGCGCGATGACCGGCGGCCCCGGTCGCCTCTCGAACATCGTCTTCATGGGCATGGGCGAGCCGCTGGCGAATTACAAGCGGGTGGTGGCGGCGGTGCGGCGGATCACGGATCCGTCGCCTGAGGGGCTGGGTATCGGTCAGCGTTCGGTGACGGTGTCGACCGTCGGTCTCGCGCCCGCGATCCGTAAGTTGGCGGATGAGAAGATGCAGGTCCGGCTCGCGGTGTCGTTGCACACGCCGGACGACGAGCTGCGGGACACCCTCGTGCCGGTGAACGAGCGTTGGTCGGTGGACGAGGTTCTCTCGGCCGCGCGGTACTACGCGGACACGTCCGGCCGTCGGGTGTCGATCGAGTACGCGCTGATCCGGGACATCAACGACCAGCCTTGGCGTGCCGAGCTGCTGGCCAAGCGTCTTCGTAAGCACCTCGGTCAGTTGGTGCACGTGAACGTGATTCCGCTGAACCCGACGCCGGGTTCGAAGTGGGACGCGTCGCCGAAGCCGGTGGAGCGCGAGTTCGTCCGCCTGGTCAACGCCGGTGGGGTCGCGTGCACGGTGCGGGACACCCGCGGCCAGGAGATCGCCGCGGCCTGCGGCCAGCTCGCCGCCGAGAACTGACTGTGCCAGATGATCCCGATTTCGGACCTGTGTCGGTACGCCAACCCAAGGCGACCCCGCGGATCGGCTACTACGATGATGACGACTATATGGGCCGAAGGCGCCCGGGGGCAGGCGTCTTGAGCTGCAGACGGCGAGTCGATTCCCTGCTGGGACTGTCCAATATTGGGCTGAAACGAACAGTGGTCGCCTGCATGTGATCCCGCTGTTGCTTGATCACTGCGAGATGTCAACATTGCCGCGTGTTGAGAAATACGCGGATTGCCGACATGACTATGGCTCGGGTCTTACATAAGTGCTGGATGTTCTAGGGGGTTTGGCTGATTGTGCTGGCAACATTGCCAAACTTGCCTTGTGCGGTCAGTTCACCGCCGAAGGCGGACCTTTAGCCTGATAATCAACAGGTCAAGGTCATTCCGCTGAATCCGGCGTCGGCTTAAAGCGGGGTGCGTCGCCGAAGTCGGCGAAGCGGAAGATCGTTCGTCCGGTTCGTGAACGCCGACGGTGGGGCACGGGATCTGTGATCCGCCGCACCGCCGCAACCCCCGCTTGTAATTCGCCAGCGGCTCGCCCATGCCCACGCTTTTAGTGAGGGGTAAGGCAAATGTGGCGTGTTCGGGTGGGGTGGTGGTCTGGGTGACGTGGCGCCGCACTCGCGTGCTTGGAGGCGTAACACCCGAGTGCGGGAGCCTGGCACGCGAGTCCCGTGTCTGAGCACGCGAATTACGCCTTCGTACTGTCCGCCACCCCGACGAACAGGCCGCCCACGATCACGACACGTTTGGCCTTCTTCTCAAGACTACTCGGGCGTGTCGTCCCACGGATCGAGCAGCGTGATACCGGTGTCGACGAAATCCTTGAGGTTGCGGGTCGCGAGACACGCTACGAAGCGTCTGCAGACAGCGGCAATCTGCGCATCAGCCATACTGTTCGGAAGACCTTGCTCCTCGCGCGCTGCGGCGATCGCGCCGTAGTACTCGGCAGCCACACTGTCGAACGGCAAGATTTGATCCTGGAGGTCTTCGGTCAGCAACTCCGAGACCTTCGCCGCGAGTGCGGCCTTTCGTCGGCCATCTGGCAGCCGAGCGACCCCGTATGCGAGTTCGGCAGCCGTCACAGACGTAATGAAGACCTCATCGGCCGGATAATGATCGACCCAGCGGACCACGTTGCCATCCGGAGCTTGCCTCATCAGTTCGAAGACAACGTTGGTGTCAAGAACGATCACTCGGGAAATTCCGCCGCTCGTGGTTGCTCCACTCGTTGCGGAAGCTCGAACGATGGCTCATCCAGGCCGTCAAAACGCTGCCGGATCCTCGTCCCCATCCCTGGTCCCGATGCCGGCTTGGTCAGCGCGGAGGCAAGGATCGCACGCACCTCAGCCTCCATCGACCGGCCGTGTTCGGCAGCTCGGACCCGCAGCTTTGCCTTCAACCCCCTCGTCGAAATCACGGATAGTCAGATTCGCCATCCGACACCTCCCATGCACTCAATGCTAGTACGACTGGAGCAGGGGTCACTAGCCGCAGGCGGCGGCGATCTCCTGTCTGCGGGTATCTCACCGCGTCGCCTGAGGGCCCAGGCTGACCGACTCGTCGAGGGTGATGCTGTCGGCCGGATCGGCCGGGCACCCCTCGGTGTGGTCGGGCAGTGGCTCGGGATCCACTCGCCGACGTAAGGCGCCGGGTGAGGCGATCGCGCCGTCAGGGGACGGCGCCTGACGTTTTCCGGTGCTGCGTCGTCGTAGTGCTGGAAGTGACGCTACGAATCAAGGAGACCGATGATCAGGATCGGAATCGTCCTCGGCCGCACCCGTCCGGATCTGGCCGAATTGCCGGGCGAGTACAACGTCGTCTCACTGGACATGATGCTGGACCAGGTCGTCGCCTGGAGTACCGCCCTCGCGCCGCTGCGTGTCGCTTGATCCTCCGGAAAGGACTGATGATGCGGGAAACGGACGAAGCCGAACTCAGGCGGCACATCGGCGAGATCGTCGAAGGAATCGAAGCCAAGGATCTGGACCGTCTCCGGCGGCTCTACTCCGACGACGTCGTGTCCTTCGACATCGATCCGCCGTTGCAGCACGTCGGCATCGACGCGAAGTCGAAGAACTGGGCGAGGGTGTTCATGTTCTTCCAAGACGTCACCTACGAGGTTCGCGATCTGCGGTTGACGGTGGATGAAAGTGTCGCGTTCGGACACTGCTTCGGGCGGCTCAGCGGCACGACGAAGGACGGGATCGCGGTGGGTGGGATGTGGGTCCGGGGGACCTTCGGCTTCCGGAAGATCGACGGGCGCTGGCTGATCACCCACGATCAGGCTTCGGTCCCGCTCGACATCGCCGGCGGTAAAGGGATGACCGACCTCGAGCCCTGACCGGCGTTCGGTGTCGTGCTCACCGCACTGGGCCGGATGGCCCAGTCGCGCGGCGGACCCGGCCGTTGGCCGCGACACTCGGAGGATGTCGACGGCGGAGGTGCGCAAGATGTCCGGGACGAAGGCGAGACAGGTTCGCCACAGCGACACCGTGCAGGTGCTCGGGCGGATCGGGATGGGGTGCTATGGGTTGGTGTACCTGCTGATCGGGTACCTGGCGGTGCGGATCGCCGTCGGCGGCGGCGGCCAGGAGGCCGATGGGCGCGGCGCGATCACCGAGGTCGGCTCGACGCCGCTCGGTGGTGCGCTGTTGTGGGTGCTCGCGGCCGGGCTGGTGGCGTACGGCCTGTGGCAGGCGCTGCTGGCCGCGGTCGGATACACCTGGATCGACAAGGAGTGGCGCCGCACCGTCAAGCGGGTGACGTCCGGAGTGCGTTGCGTGGTGGGGATCGGGCTGGGCCTGTACGCGGCCCGGCTGGCCGCGGGGGCGGGGGAGCAGAGCGGTGACCAGAAGCAGCAGGAGTTCACCGCGCGGCTGCTCGCGTTGCCCGCCGGTCCGTTCCTGGTGATCGTGGTGGCCGTCATCGTGTTCGGGGTCGCGGTCGCTTCGGTGGTGAACGGGGTGCGGCGGAACTTCGTGCGGGATCTCGACCTCTCGTCGTTGCCGTCGGGTACCCGGCGCTGGGTCGAGCGGCTGGGACAGATCGGTTACGTGGCACGGGGTGTCGTGTTCGGCATGGTCTCGGTGCTGCTGGGATACGCGGCGCTGACGCACGACCCGTCCCGATCGGGCGGCCTCGACGCCGCCCTGCGCACTTTGGCCGCTCAGCCGTTCGGCACGGTGCTGCTCTTCGTGGTGGCCCTCGGAGTCGCCGCCTTCGGTGTCTATTGCGGCGGAGCCGCGCGGGCACAGCGCGGCTGAGTCCCCCGCGGGGGACAGAACATCCTCCTCCTCAAGTGGACTCCGTCCGGCCCCGCCGGACGATGTGCGCGCAGCAGCGTCGTTTTTAGCCTGACGTCGCAGTGATCTTCCACTGGGCGAAGGGGAACGGCGATGGGGAAAAGACTGGGCAAGGCCGCGACGGCGCTGGCCGTGGCGACGACGATCGTGGTGGCGGGCTCGACGCCCGGAGTGGCGGCGATACCCGACATCGGGGTGACGGACGTGGTGCAGACCCGCCGGATCAGTGAACTCCGGACGTCTCCGGACGGCCGGTTCGGCGCCGTCGTCGTCACCGAGCCTTCGGTCGCGGACAACACCGTCACCAGCCGGGTTCTCGTGCTGCCGTTGGCGAAACCGACGGAGGTCAGGACGGTCGCGACGGTGACCGGGACGACCGCCCGGATCACGAACCTGCGCTGGTCGCCGGACGGAACCTCGCTGGCCTACCTCGCGGCTCGCGACGGCGCGGACGAGATCTGGCAGGTGCCGTCGCGGGGCGGGAAACCGGCGAAACCGCTCGATTTCGCCGGGCCCGCGGTTCTGATCGGTGGCAAGCACGAGGCGTTCCGGCTGGCCAACGTGCCGCCGCATCCGGCGAAGATCCTCGCGTTCGAATGGTCACCGGACGGGCGGCGGCTGGCGTTCACCACGCCGCGGCCCGGCGGCAGGCCGACCACCGACGGCGTCGTCTTCGACGAGCGGACGATGGACCTGCGGACCTTGGAGACGGGGGAGTACGACCTGACCCGGAACGGACTGTGGCTGCTGGACACCGCGACCGGGAAGCAGCGGCATATCGCCGACTTCGTGATGGGCCCGCTCGCCGTCCCCGGCAAACCGGGAATGGCGTGGTCACCCGACGGTACCCGGCTCGCGTTCGCGACGAGGGAGAGCCAGCAGCCCACCGACAATCTCGACACGGCGCGGATTCTGGACGCGGCAACCGGTCAAGTGACCATTGTGGACACCGCGAAGGCACGGCCGCTGCCGTCCGCCTGGTCCCCGGACGGACGTTCGATCCTCGCTTCGAAGGACGACAGGCTGCTGGCGGTCCCCGTCGGCGGGGGGACTCCGGAACCGGTCGCGACACTTCCCGCCGGAACGCGGATGTCGTCGTCGGGCAGCGCGTGGTGGTCGACGGCGGGTGACCGGGTGTTCGCCATGGCGAGCGACGACCGCCGCGAAACCCTTTACGCGGCAAGCCGGTCGGGAACGTTGGCGCCCGTTTCCCCGGCTGCCGGTACCTTGTCCGGCTGCTCGTTCGACCCGGCCCGGCGTCTCGGTCTCTGCGTCCGGGAGGACGTCACCTCGCCGCCCCGCCTCGTCGTCGTGGACGCCGCGACCGGGTCCGTGCGCGAAGGTCACGACCCGAACGGCTGGGCGGCCGGTGTCCGCCTGACCCGCCCGCGAAGCGCGGAATGGACCCTGCCTTCCGGACATCGGGCGACGGGCTACCGTCTCGTTCCCGAGCGTTGTGGCCGGGAGAGCCGCTGCCCGGCCGTCGTGATCACCCATGGTTACGACGCCACCGAGCGGTTCATGGCGGAGGAGAACGAATGGCAGTACCCGTCGCAGGTCTTCGCCGCCAAGGGGTATGTCGTCCTGCTGGTCAACGAGTCGCGGTCGACGCAGGATCCGCGCGACGCCGTCGCGGTCATGGAAGCCGCGGTCAAGTCCGCAGTGGACAGTGGAACCGCTGATCAGGGCAAGGTCGGCATCATGGGCTACAGCCGGGGCGCGTTCGTCAGCGAGGAGGCGATCGCGCGCTCGACCGTGTTCAAGGCCGCGTCCGCCGGTGAGGGCGGCAGTCCGTCGCTGATCCCCGGCTCCGGGCAGACAGCCGAGCACGTCAACGGACCGGTGCTGCAGCAGGTGGGCCCCGCCGCCGGTTCGCTCACGTTGAGCATCCACCGGTTCGTCAAGGGAAAGAACGTGCCTGCCGAATTCGTGCTCTTCGGCGACGAGACGCATGTCTTCCATCAGCCGCGGCATCGGGCGGCGGCGATGAACCAGAACCTCGCTTGGTTCGATCGCTGGCTGCGGAACTGAAGGCGCAACCCTTTGCGTTCAGAGCGCGGACGCCGCGCGGTAGTCCTTCGGCGAGGTGCCGAGTAGCCGGGTGAACATGGTGGAGAAAGCGGCAGGGCTCTCGTAGCCGAGCGAGGCGGCGATCCCGGCGATGGGACGGCCGTCCGAAAGCAGCGACAGGGAATGCAGGACACAGGCCCGTTGTCGCCAGCGGGCGAAACTCAACCCGGTCTCGGCGGTGAAGAGCCGGTTCACCGTCCGCTCGCTCACATGCAACCGGGAGGCCCAGCCGTCGACCGGATCGTGGATATCCGGGTCGTCCAGAAAGGACTCGCACAGGGCGCGTAGTCGTTCGTGCCTCGGGAGCGGGAGATCGAGCCGGATCGGGGCGGACCGGCGGATCTCGTGCAGGGTCAGGCCGATGACCGCGGCGTCCCGTCCGCGAGGGGAGTACAGCGACGGCACGTCGACGGCCTCGTGCAGCAGTTCACGCAGCAGTGCGGAGACCTCGACGACCTGGCAGCGCCGCGGAAACCACGGCACCGCCTTCGGTTCGATGTACAGGCTCCTGGTGCTCACGGTCGTGGTGAAGACCTGGTGATCGGTCCCCGGCGGGACCAGTACCGCGCGCCGGGTCGGAATGGTCCACGTGCCGTCGGCCGTCTCGACCCGCATCGACCCCGTGGCGCTGTAGAGGAACTGCGCCCGCCGGTGCCGATGCCGGGGAATCCGGTGTCCCGGCGGGTAATCGGTGCGGATCGCCACCACTGCCCGGTCGAGGTCCTCGACCTGGTCGATGGGGATGTCACGCACGTCACCGAGGCTACCCGAGCTGTCCGATACGCGAAAGAAACTGGCGTTCTTTCGAATGCCCGCCGCCCCGGCGACGCCTACCGTCGAAGAAGTGCTGATCGAGATCCTGCTGCTGCTCGGGTTCGGTTGCCTGAGCGGCGTGACCACCGTCCTTTTCGGATTCGGCGGCGGGTTCATCACCGTGCCCGTCGTCTACTCCTTCGCGCTCGCCCAACCGGGAAACGCCCTGGGTGCGATGCACGTCGCGGTGGCGACGTCGACCGCGGTGATGGTGGTCAACGCCGGGAGCGCGACCGTCGCGCAACTGCGGTCGGGGCGGCTTCGTCGCGACTACCTGTGGCCGCTCATCGCCTTCATCGGGCTGGGAGCCGTGCTCGGCTCCTTCGCCGCCACCGCCGCGGACGAAAGCGTCCTGCGCCGGCTTTTCATCGCCTATCTCGCGTTGACCATCGCCGACAGCTTGCTCCGCAAAGGATTCGTGAACAGGGGAGAGGACACGCGACCTCGTGCGCTCGGCGGGCTCACCACCACCGCGGGCGGGACCGGGATCGGTGCCGTGGCGAGCTTTCTCGGGGTCGGCGGCAGCGTGCTCACTGTGCCCCTGATGCGGCGCAAGGGGCTGCCGATGGCCGACGCCGCCGCGCTGGCGAACCCCCTGAGCCTGCCGGTGGCGGTGATCGGCACCGCCGTCTACGCCTTCGCCGCGACGGGCGCTTCTTCGGGTGCCGCCCACCTCGGATACATCGATCTGGTGGCCGCGGCCGCGCTGTTGTGCGGGTCGTTGCCGACGATCGCCGTGACGCGCCGGGTGGCCGGCCGGATCCCGGACCGCGCGCACGCGATCACGTACCTTGTCCTGCTCGCCGCGGCGTTGATCGCGGTCGTCCTGCGTCAGTGATCCGATGAGTCGATACCCTCAGCACTGTCTCGGTGGACAAAAGCGTGTCTCACGGACAATAGATCCGATGAATCCTCTATCCCTCTGCCGGATCTTGCGCCAAGATTCTCCGCATGAAGCTGAGATCGATCACCAAACGCATGCTCGTTCTCGGGCTGCTGACGGTCCTCGGGACCACCGGGATCCCGTCCGCGGCCACCGCCGACCCGCTGCCCGCCTCCCCGGACGTGAACGCGACCGGGCTGCCGCGGGGCGACTGGGAACCGGTCGGTCCGAACAGCATCGGCGGACTGCTGGCGGTTTCCCCCGCCGGTCTCCTCATGATGCAGCCCAGCCCGCCGGCGTTGTGGCTCTCCGGCGATCGCGGCGCCTCGTGGACGGCGCGCCGAGGACTCCCGGCGGAGACCGCCATCCAGGGGTTCTTCGCCGATCCGGTGAACCCCGACCGGATGCTCGCGGTGGGCAACAAACCCGCGGGCGTGCAGGGCGAGTGGCGAGGGCTGCTGCTGAGCACCAGCGACGGCGGCCAGACCTGGGAGACCCTGCGCGAGTGGTACCCCGACGGCGCGTTCGGCCTGGCCACGGACCCGACCGGTCGCGTCGTCGTGGTGCAGAACCTCGACTCGCTGAGCGTCAGCACCGACGGCGGCGTGCACTGGAACGACGTACCGAGGACCTGGCCCCGCGAAGGGCTCGCCGCGCCGGTCGGCGGGCTCAAGCTCACCCTGGTCGGCGACGACGCCTACTTCACGACGGTCTATCCGGAGTACTCGCTGTGGGTGGTCCGCGGAGTCAGCGGCAAGGGGCCGAAGGCCGAACTCGTCTACCGTGTCAACGGCGAGATCGGGCAGGTCGCTTCGGACGGCAAACGGTTCGTGGTCACGGTCGGCCCCGAACTGCACGGTTCGACCGACGGAGGGAAGACCTGGACGGTGCTGCGCCGCGATCCCGGTGGGCAGCCGCTGCGCGAACCGCACTTCGTCGGCGGCCGTCTGTACATCGCGACGTATAACGACATAGACGTCAGCTCGGACGGCGGTCGTACCTGGACGCGCAAACCGGTGCCCGCGCCGGGCGAAGGGGTCAGCGACATGGCCGAACTCCCGGCCCTGGCGGGCAAACCCGCCACCACGCTGATCTCCTCGGTGTACCGAGGGGTGTACGCCGACGGCGCCAAGAGCGGCTACCAGCAGATCGGCGTGCCCGGCGAGTCCATTCGCGACCTTGTGACCAGCGGGAACCTTCTGCGTGAGAACGTCGTCGCCGCCGGGATGCAGGAGATCTACAACACCCCGCTGCCGCGCGGCAAGGTCACCGCGGCGACCCGGATGTGGCAGTCGCACCCCACCGACCGGTTGCACGAAGACGCGCGCCTGTCCGTCTCGCCGAGCCGCCCGGACGTCGTCTGGCAGGTCACCCGGAACGGCTTCGCGCTCGACGTGCTGCGCAGTGGTGACGGCGGCCGCACCTGGCAGTTCGCGGCGAAGGCGAAGGAAGGCCTTCCTCGCACGATCTTCGCCCATCCGGCTGACCCGGACAGGCTGCTCGTCTCGGCCTTCGCCCCCAGCGGCTACGTCCTCTACCGCAGTGACGATGCCGGGAAGACCTGGGAAAAGCTCCCCACCGACAACGGCTTCATCGCCTTCGCCGGGGACCCGTGGAACGCGGATCGTGTCTGGGGCGGGGACTCCGATGGTCTGTCCCGGTCCGACGACGGCGGCAGGACTTGGACCCACGTCTCCGACGAACCGGTCAGCTCGATCTCGGTGAGCCGCTGGGGCGGCGGCCGCGTTCTCGTCGGTGGGGCGGGCCTGCTGCTCAGCGAGGACAACGGCCGGACGTTCCGCCGGGTCCGCGACGGTGAGGATCCGCGGGAGATCAGCCGGATCCTGCCGCATCCGTTCGATTTCCGGGTGTGGTTCGCCGGCAGCTCGACCGGGGGAGGCGTGCTGCGCAGCGCTGACTTCGGCCGCACCTGGTCGCCGATGCCCGGTGCGCTGCCCGACGCCAGGGTGCTCTCCCTGACCGCCAGCTCGGACGGCCGGTACTTGTTCGCCGGCACCGCGCAGTCCGGCGCGTACCGCCTGACGCTGTACTGAGCCGAGGCGCTTCGTGGCCGGAGAAAGTTCCGGCCACGAAGCGTTTACTCGGTCCGCCACCGGATGTCAGAGTCGAGGTCATGGCCATCGACGTCGCCGCCCTCCGGGCCCACTTCCCGTCCCTCGCCGCCGGAACCGCCTTCTTCGACGGACCCGCGGGTACACAGACACCCCGGCAAGTCGGCGACGCGATCGCCGCGACGCTGACCGATCCGCTGTCGAACCGGGGCACCGGCAGCCCGTCCGCACTCAACGCCGAGAACGCGGTCGCGGACTTCCGCGCCGCTTACGCCGAGTTCCTCGGTGTTCCGGCCGAGGGGATCGTCCACGGCCGCAGCGCCACCCAACTGACGTATGATTTTTCCCGGCAGCTGGCCAAAACCTGGCGCGAGGGCGACGAGATCGTCGTCAGCCGCCTCGACCACGACGCCAACGTCCGGCCCTGGGTCCAGGCCGCCGAACGGGCCGGGGTGACCGTTCGCTGGATCGGCATCGACCCCGAAACCACCGACCTCGACCTCGATTCCCTCGTCCTCACCGACCGGACGCGGCTGGTCGCGGTCACGGCGGCGTCGAACGTCCTCGGCACCAAACCGCCGGTCCGCCGGATCGCCGATCTCGCCCACGACGCCGGAGCGCTGGTGTTCGTCGACGGCGTGCACTACGCCGCGCACGATCGGGTGGACGTTCCCGCGCTGGGAGCGGACTTCTTCGTCTGCTCGCCGTACAAGTTCCTCGGCCCGCACTGCGGCGTGCTCGGCGCGTCGCCCACCCTGCTCGAAACCGTCGAGCCGGACAAGTTGGTGCCGTCGCCCGGCACCGTGCCCGAGCGGTTCGAATTCGGCACCCTGCCCTACGAGATCCTCGCGGGAGCCACCGCTGCGGTGGACTTCCTCGCCGATATCGACCCGGGCGCGGGCGGGTCGCGGCGGGACCGGCTGACGAACTCGCTGAACTCCCTGCACGACCACGAACTCTCGCTGCGCACGAGGCTGGAGAAAGGACTGGGTGGCGCGATCACCGTCCACTGCAAAGCGGACGACCGGACCCCGACCATTCTGATGAGCCTCGGCGGCCGGGAGCGCGAGGCCCAACGGCGGCTCGCCGAACGGAACATCGTCGCCCCGGCGGGTTCCTTTTACGCCTACGAGGTCTTCGCGGCCTTGGAACTGGAGGATCCGGCGCTCCGGGTCGGGCTCGCGCCGTACACCAGCGCCGAGGACGTCGACAGGTTGCTGGACGGACTGGTGGCGTTCAGCTGAGGGACCGGATCTCTTCGACGGCGCCAAGCACGTGCTCGGCGTGCGTGCGGTGACTGAGCACGCAAAATCTGATGAAGAATCGCCCGCGAATCCTGGTACTGGTGAGCAGGTACCGTCCCCGCGCGCGAATCTCGTCGAAAAGCCGTGCCGTGGCGTCGTCACCCGCGCTCGATCGGAAGACCACAGTGGACAGTCGGGGTGGCCAAGGTAGTTCCAGTCCGGGGATGCGGAGAAGCTCTTCGTAGGCACGCCAGGAGAGGTCGAGCTTTTCGTCCAACGCGTCCCGGAAGGACCGGACACCGTGGAGCCGCAACGGAAGCCAGACGCAGAGCCCACGGTGCTCCCTGGTCAACTCGAGGCCGCGATGGGCGTAGTCGGGCAGTTCCTCACGCTGTCCGAGGTCCTGGTAATAGGCGGCTTGCCGGTGATACGCGCGATCGAGTGTCGCGGTGTCCCGCACCAGTAGCGCGCCGATCCCGTAGGGCAGGAACAGGCCCTTGTGCGGATCGAGGGTGATCGAGTCCGCCCGTTCGATCCCGGCGAAGCGAGCACGTCCGCGTTCGGTCAGCTGGAACGCGCCGCCGTACGCGCCGTCGACGTGGAACCACAGGTCTTCGCGGCGGGCGAGGTCGGCGAGTTCGGCCAACGGGTCGACGGCGCCGGTGTCCGTGGTGCCCGCGGTTCCGGCGATCAGGAAGGGAACCAGTCCGCGACGCCGGTCCTCGGCGATCATGCGGGCGGTGGCGAGCGGATCCATCCGCAGTTCGTCGTCCACCGGGACGACCCGGACGCTTCCGGGGGGCAGCCCGGCGATCGACGCGGCCTTGGCCACGCAGACGTGGGTGTGCTCGCTGACGTACAGCGTGCCGTCCGGCGTGCGTCTCGCCGCGACGACGGCGGTGAGCGTCGCCAGTGAACCGCCGGAGGTCAGCACCCCGCCCGAACCGGCGGGAAGGCCGAACTCCGCGCACAGCCACCGCAGCACGCTTTCCTCGATCGCGACCAGACCGGGTGCCATGTCGGCGATCGTCCCGAACCGGTTCATCGTCAGGGTGAGCAGTCCGGCTATCGCGGAGGTGATCAGTCCGCCCGCCGGGATGTACCCGAGATAGCGCGGTCCGGCGGTCTCGACGCCGACCGCGGCCGCCGCGCCCACGGTATCGAGCAGTTCGCCCAGCGGCCGCGCGTCGTCGGTGATGGAGACGTCGCCGTCGAAGGGGGAAGGATCGTGCGCGGGCCTGTCGGCCAGCCCGGCGACGAAGGAGGTGACGAAATCGAGCGCCGCGGTCCCGAGTTCGCGCAGTTCGGCCTCAGAGGGTTCGAGAGGGAGCATGTCCCGCAGTCAAGCGGTGTTCACCGCGCCGATCTTGTACGTTCTTGCACCGCGCGCCGGTACTGGCCGGGGGTGATCCCGAGCATCTTGCGGAAGTGCCTGCTCAGATGCGCCTGGTCGACGAAGCCGACGGCCGTGGCCGCTCCCGCCAGACCGGCTCCGTGCCGGATCAGGGTGCACGCCTTCCGTACTCGGTACTGCGTCAGATACGCGTGCGGCGGGAGGCCGTAGGTCGCGCGGAAGGCGCGCGACAAGGCGAACCGCGTCGTGCCCAGAAGGTCCGCGAGTTCGCCGAGACTCGGCGGGGCGAGGTGTTCGTCGCTGAGGATGTCTCGTGCCGCGGCGGCGACCGGCCGCGCCGGAACCTGCTCCCGCGGCAGTCCGCCGTACCGGCCGAAGACGCGGGCCAGCGCCGCGCACAGCAGCGTGTCCGCCGTGCAGGCGTCCTCCTCCATCGCCCGGATCGCCGCGAGCAGCGCGTTCCGGACCACGGGATCGTCCGCGATCCTCCTGGTGAGGGCCGGGGCTCCGCCGAAACTGGACCGCACGAACTCCACGGGAACGTAGAGCGCGTGATAGGTCCAGCCCTCGGCGGTCGTCGCCCGACCGGTATGGATGGTCTCGGGATTGATCAGGACGACGCCACCGGCACCGACGTACTCGCGATCGTCGCCATAGGAAAGTTCCTCCGACCCGTGTACGACCACGCCGATCGTGTAGGTCGAGTGGGCGTGCCTGCCGAAGACGTGGCGGCGGTAGCGGGCGTGCAGGACGCCCAGCTCGGGCGAGCACGGATGACACCGGTAGTGGACGAACTCCCCGGCTTCCACCCGGCCAGCGTAACCCGCAGGTCTCGTGAGTGGTAATGACGGTTAGAACCGTCATTACCACTCACGAGGGGCGCTCAGCACGCGGGTCGCGGTAGGCGGGGCGATCGCATTCGGCTAAGGTCGGCTTCAGAAAGCGGTTCTGAGCGTTGAGAAGTTAGCGCCGATCCGCCGGTAACCGGGTTGGTTGCGGCGGTTGATGGTGCGCGCTCGGCGCCGGTTCCCTCCGGTGACTCCCCGTGCTGCATCACGCCGATGTGCAGAAGTGGGAGAGGCGGGCTTTGGCCGATGAAATCGACTGGCAGCAGGACAAGAACCGATTCGTCGAGGATGTCGGCGAACTGCCGGTGACCTCCGAGAACGGTCCCCGGCTCGTCGCCGGGCCACTGGTTACGCAGTTCGTGTCCCTGACCAGGGCTTTGCTGGATTCCGGCTCGGTCGCGGCGGTGCTCGAACGCGTGGTTTTCGCGACCAGGGACCTGGTACCGGGCGCGGATCTGGTGAGTGTCACCCTCCTCGATCCCGACGGCCGGTTCCACACGCCCGTGGGGACCGACGAGATCGCCGGTGAACTGGACCAGTTGCAGTATCAGTACGGGGAAGGCGCCTGCGTCGAAGCGGCGCGGGTTTCGGGACCGGCGGCGGCCTTCAGCGACAACCTCGCCGAAGACGCCCGTTGGCCGCGATTCGGGCCTGCCGCCGCGACGCTCGGTTTCCACTCGCTGGTTTCGACGGCTTTGCTGCCGGAAGCGTCGAGTTCGCAGCTGTCGGGAGCGTTGAACGTCTACTCGCGGCAGCCGCACGGGATCGCGAGGGAGGACCGGGACGTGCTGTTGCTGCTCGCGACGCACGCGTCGCTGGCACTGGCGACCACGCAGGCGGTCACGCGCGGTCAGCTTCAAGAGGAGCAGCTCCAGCAAGCGCTGGACAGCAGGGACGCGATCGGGCAGGCCAAGGGCATCCTGATGGCGCGGCGCGGGATCGACGCGGCGGAGGCGTTCGAAGTCCTGCGGCATACGTCGCAGAACATGAATGTCAAACTCCGGGAACTCGCGGAAATGCTGTCCAAACGGCATGCGGAATTACAACTGCCCGAATAAGCGGCGAGGGCGCCCCGGTTGTGCCGCGTCACGGAACACCGTGACGCGACACAACCGGGGCGTTTTTCGTCTTGACCGGCGGGAACCCGGACGCCGGGAAAGATCGACATCGTCTCATTGAAGTATCAGTAATCGTCCACGTGATATCCGGCGACGTAGGCGTTCGAAAGAAGGCCGCCGTGGCATTCCGCGCTCGAGGGGCCGAAGCCGAGCGGGACCCCATGTCCCACGGTGTACCAATTAGGACGGTCCCGTCGTGCAGTGCGCGACCACCCGGTAAGTCTGTGACGGGTGGGGCAGGGAGAAGCAGTCATGAAAATCCACTGGCCGAAGAGGAGTCCGTAGCGACCGGTGTCGCAGCCGAAGGGGTGGGAACTGGTCCTCGGTCGACGCGGAGGCGGGTGAGCCGGCCAGGAATCCGGCCACCGAAAAGGCGGCCATGACTAAACCGGCGTTTTTCTTCTTCATTGCTTTGTCCCGGGGATCGTTCCCCATGGAAAGCCCAGATTGGCCGCACGGAAGAGTTGTCGTGAATTCATCGTGCAGGTGAAATCAGAACGCGTGCGGTGAACCGTGCTGCGCCAAAAGAACGTCCCCCGACCCTCTTCTGAGTAACCCGCCTCCCCTTTCGGCCTAGTCACGCCGGTATTGTGCCGGAGACGTGATCGTCCCCCGATCCTCATAGGACCCCGGCCTGCCGCGGTCGACGTGGAACGTGGTCAGGGTGCTCACCGGTGAACGCGGGTCGCGCCTGTCGCCGATCACCCGCATGTGGGTGCTCCACCGGCGCGGGGTGACCTCGTAGACGTCGTAGCCGTACCGGTTGCCCTCGAAGTACTTGAGGTGCGGGTTCGCCGCGCCCATCTTCGGCCCGTTCGTGGCGTTCCATTCGGGGGAGTAGGCGCCGGAGGACACCGAATGCGCGGTGAACTCGGTCCCGATCACCGGGGTGGACGGGTCCGCGAAGTCCGGGCGGATGTCGTCGACGAACGCGGAATGCCAGTCACCCGTGATGACCACGAGGTCTTCGAGCCCGCTTTGGGCCACATGGGTCAGCACCTCCTCGCGTTCGGCGAGGAAGCCGTCCCATTGGTCGGTGAACAGGTAGCCGCCACCGTCCGGCTTCGCCAGCTGGCTGAGCATGATCGAGTTCACCCAGCAATGCCACGCCTCGCCCGCGCCGGTCACCTGGTCCTTGAGCCACGCCTTCTGCTCCGCGCCGAGGATCGTGCCGTCGGGCAGGTTCTGTGCCGACCGGTACTGCCGGAGGTCCAAAATGGACAGATCAAGCAGGTCGCCCCAGCGGCGCTGCCGGTGAATCCTCGGCGTCGAGGGGTGGTCGGGCCGCACCGGCATGTGCTCGAACCAGGCCTGGTACGCCGCCGAGCGCCGCGCCCGCAGCGACGGGGTGGTGCCGCTGTAGTCGTTGACCACCTCGTGGTCGTCCCAGGTGATGAACCACGGGTGGGCGGCGTGGGCGTCCCGCAGCGAGGGATCGGATTTGTAGAGCGCGTGCCGCCGCCGGTACGCCGGCAGGGTCAGCACCTCGGGACCTTCGTGGTCGCGCAGCGGATTTCCGCCGACCTGGCCGTGTTCGTAGATGTAGTCGCCGAGGTGGACGACGAAGTCGAGGTCCTCCCGCGCGATCCCGGCGTGCGCCGCGTAGAACCCGTCGTGGAACGCCTGGCAGTTCGCCGACGCGAACCGCACCCGCCGGACCGGCCCGACCGGGGCGGTCCGGGTCCGGCCGATCCGGCTGACCTTGCCGAGCGCGTGGAAACGGTAGTAGTACTGCGAACCGGGCTCCAGCCCGGACACCGGTACGTGCACGCTGTGCCCGAGTCCGGCGGTGGCCGCCACGGTCCCGCTCGCCACCCGGCGGCGGAAACCGCGGTCGGTGGCGAGCTCCCAGCCGACCTCGACGGTGTCGTCCAGCGGCTGCTCGAACTCCATCGGTTTCGGCGCGAGCCTCGTCCAGAGCGCGATGCCGTACGGGACCGGGTCGCCGGACGCGACGCCCAGCGTGAAAGGCGCTTCGTCCCAGCTCGCACCCAGTCGCGTGGCGGCCTCCTCCGCCTGCGCGACGGTCATCCGCGAGCTCAACGGCCAGGCCAGCCCCAGCGCACCGGCGGTGGCGGCGCCTCGCAACAGGTCCCGGCGGTTGACGGACATCGGTGGTCTCCTCGGCGTTCGGCGGATCGCTCTCCGACACCGAACACTCCCAAGATGGCCGGGGGTGAACACGCGGGCGAACTCTTGTCAGCCGCGTTCAAACGGTGATGACGACCTTGCCGCGCGCATGGCCCTCGCTCACGTAGCGGATGGCTTCGGGAACGTCGGCCAGTGGGTATTTCCGATCGATGACGGGGGTCAGTTTCTCTTCCTCGATGAGCGCACGCAGCGTCTCGAGATCGTCGTGATTCTCCGTGGAGAACAGGCCGCGGAGCCGGTGCTTCACGAACGGGCCGATGAGCAGCGCCCGCAGGTTGCGGCCGACCGGTCCGATCCACTTCCCCTCGCCTTCACCGCCGACGATCACGAGGGTCCCGCGCGGGGTAAGGGATTTCCGCAACGATCTCAGCGGCCGGTTCCCGGCGGTGTCGAGGATGAGGTCGTAGCTTCCGGTGATGTCTTCGCGGGTGTAATCGAAGACTCTGCCCGCACCGAGCGAGCGGACCAGGTCCACCTTTCCGGTGCCGCATACGCCGTCCACCTCGGCGCCGAACGCCTTGGCGAGCTGCACGGCGTACGTGCCCACCCCGCCGCCCGCGCCGATGACGAGGACCTTCTGCCGGGGCTGGACGCCGCCTCTGTCGCGAAGTGCCTGAAGTGCGGTGAACGCGGAAATCGGGACGGCCGCGGCCTCTTCGAAGCCGAGCCGCTCGGGTTTGCGGGCGATCTTGTCCACTGTGGTCAGTGCGTACTCGGCGAAGGAACCCGGGCAGGTGCCGAAGACCTCGTCGCCGGGCCGGAACGCGGTCACGTTCTCGCCGACCGCGTGCACGACACCGGCGAAGTCCAGCCCGCGGACCCGCGCTTTCGGTCTGCGGACCCCGAATCCCATCAGCCGTACGAGGTACGGCGTTCCTTCCATGAGATGCCAGACGCCGGGGTCGACGCCTGCCGCGTGCACCTGGACGACCACGCCGTCCGGCCCAGCCTCGGGTTCCGGCAGGTCGGTCAGTGCCAGGACATCCGTCGTGCCGTACTCGTTCTGGACGATCGCCTTCACGGCGGCCTCTTTCCTAGTCTGGGTACTGGAAAACGTCGTCGAGCCCGACGCCGAACACCCTGGCGATCTGGAAGGCCATCTCCAGGGAGGGCGAGTAGCGGCCCTGTTCGATGGCGATGACCGTCTGGCGGGTGACGCCGATCCGGTCCGCGAGTTCGGCCTGCGTCATCTCGCCGGTGGCGAACCGCAGGGCGCGGATGGAGTTCGTGACCTTGGTCGGTTTCACCATGTCTGGAATCCCCCGCGGTACGCGGCGATCTTCGCGATCGAGCCGAGCAGGGACGAGAGAACGAAGGCGAGGTACACGGCGTTGGCGATCCAGAAGTGGTCGAGTTCGGCCATCGCCATGACCAGCGCCGCGACCCCGCCGATCACGACGAACGATCCTCCGATGTGCTCGCCGAACCGGCCGATCTCGCGGTCTCGCTGGTCTTTGCGGCCCGCGTCCTCAGGTGAGAGCAGCGACGCGGCGATGTGCAGCACGATCGAAGCCACGATGGCCGCCCCGACCGTCCACAGCAAAGGTGCCACGTAGGAGACGTCGGCGAGCGGGCCGGAGCCCGCCCGGCTGAGGACGACGATCAGGTACGCGGCGTAGCCGAAGACCGTAACCACGACCATGATCCACGCGCGTTTCTCTTCCAAGGCCACAAGGTCGAAGGTAAAGAGTTCCAGACACGATGTCAAATATTCTTTACTTGGGTGTCCTCGATCCTCCGTTGATCGACTGATCGACGTCCGGTCGGTCACGTCGGCCTCCAGACCGGGATCGGCCCGCTCTTGACTGTCCACAAGGGACGCTTCTCGCGACCGTGGCGCCCGTTTCAGGTGGTTTGCACGGTTTCACGACCCTGCGCGGAACCGGTCAAGGAACTATCAATCGGGCACCCAGTCGCCAGGATGTGTCCTTTGTGGACGCTAAAGCCCGGTCGGCGCCCAGAATCGGCCTACGCTTTCCCGGCTTTGCCGGGCCCCTGACTCTCAAGGGAGGAAGGAGGCCATCGCGTACTTCACGCAAACAAGGCCGAAGGCCACGAGTAGGTACCCAAGAGAGGGCTCGCTAGAACCGTTATTGCCGCTCACGAGCCTTTTGAGGGAGCCCGCTCCCGTCAACTCCCCTGCGGCACGTTGCTCTGTCCCGCTGCGGCAGTGGTGCCGACCAGCGGTTATGCGACCTTGCCTGGACCCTTGCCGTGCGAGTAGGGGATCAGGCTTCGGTGAGAGTCTCTTCGAGCGTCGAACGATGGGTCGGCTTCGCCTCTTCGTAGCGGCGGCGCCCTTCGTCGGTCACGACGACGAAGATCCCGCGCCTGTCCGACTCGCAGAGCGCGCGCTGGACGAGCCCTTCCCGTTCGAGGCGGGCGACGAGCCGCGACGTGGCGCTCTGGCTCAGGTGGACGACCTCGGTCAGATCCGCCGCGCGGCACTTGCCGACGACGCAGGTCACCAGGCGTTCGAGGGCCTCGAACTCGGTGACGCCGAGGCCGTGGCGCTCCTGGAGGCGGCACTCGAGCAGGCCGAAGACCGCCGCGTGCCGTGCGGACAGGGCGTGCCACTCCTGCAGCAGGTCTTGCTCGGCGACGTCGCTCACGCGGCCCAATATAACATGCGCATGAATTTTATGCAAAGTCATTAAATGCAGTTGCATTAGATGCGCGTGCATGTAGTGTACGGATCATGAGTTCTTCCGTGCAGCTGTCCACCAGCTCGACAAGGTGGGACGCGCGCCTCTGGGGTGTCCTGCTCACTGTGTCCGTCGTCGTGGGCCTCGACGCGCTCGACGTGTCGATGGTCGCCGTCGCCCTCCCGTCCATCCAGGCCGAACTCGGCCTCTCCACCGGTGCTCTGCAATGGATCATCAGCGCCTACGTGCTCGGCTACGGCGGGCTGCTGCTCCTCGGCGGGCGCACCGCCGATCTGCTCGGCAGGCGCCGGGTCTTCCTCGTCGCCGTCGCGGTCTTCGCGCTCGCTTCCCTGCTCGGCGGCCTCGTCGACGACGGCGCGCTGCTGATCGCCACCCGCTTCATCAAGGGACTCGCGGCCGCGTTCACCGCGCCGGCGGCCCTGTCGATCATCACCACGACCTTCCACGAAGGCCCCGCCCGTAACCGCGCGATCAGCATCTTCGCCGTGTTCGGTGCCAGCGGTTACTCCGCGGGTCTCGTCTTCTCCGGGCTGCTCACCGAGGTGGGCTGGCGCTGGACGTTCCTGCTTCCGGTGCCGATCGCGCTCGCCGCGCTGGTCGCCGCGATCAAGCTGATCCCGTCCTACCAGCCGCAGACCGGTGGCGGCTATGACTTCCCCGGTGCGATCACCGGTGCCGCCGGTTCGCTCCTGCTGGTCTTCGCCGTGGTCGAGGCGCCGGAAATCGGCTGGGCCGCCCCGCGGACGCTGATCTCGTTCGCCCTCGCGCTCGCTCTGCTGGTCACCTTCGTGTTCATCGAGAAGCGCAGCAAGCACCCGCTGCTCCGCCTCGGCATCCTGCGCTCGGGCCCGCTGGCCCGCGCCAACCTCGGCGGCGCGACGTTCTTCGGCGCCTACATCGGTTTCCAGTTCGTGGTCATGCTGTACCTGCAGAACGTGCTGGGCTGGTCCGCACTGCAGACCGCGCTCGGTTTCCTGCCGGCCGCGCTGATCGTGGCCTTCGGTTCGCCCAGGATCGAGCCGCTGATCGACCGGCTCGGCACATCGCGCACGATCCTCGCCGGCGTCGTCGCCCACGTCATCGGCTACGCGCTGTTCCTGCGGATCGACGAGAGTTCCAGCTACGCCGGTTCGGTGCTGCCGAGCATGATCCTGCTGGGTATCGGCTTCATGCTGGCGTTCTCGTCGCTGAACATCCAGGCGACCAACGGCATCTCCGACGACGAGCAGGGGCTCGCCGGCGGTCTGCTGAACACGTCGATCCAGGTCGGCGGCGCGATCGGCCTCGCCGTGGTGACCGCCGTCCTGACCGGCAACTCGGGTGGGGCGACCGGTCCGGCCGCACTGCTGAACGGCTTGGCGCCCGCGCTGACCGTAGTCACCGGCATCGCCGTGATCAGTGTCCTGGTGGCGCTGTCCGGAGTCGTCGGCCTGCGCAAGGCCGAAGCCCGCTCCGCCGTCGCCGAACCGGAGTTCGCCGCGGCCGAATGATCGAGGGGTGATCGGTCCCTTCCCGCGCTCGGGGGCGCGGGAAGGGACTCATCGCTGCCAGCGGATCGGCAAGGACTTCAGGCCATTCTGGAAGTTCGACCGCAACCGCACCGGGGCGCCGTCGAGTTCCACCTCGCCGAGCAGGTCCAGTACCGCTTCGAACATCGCCCGCAGCTGCACCCTGGCGAGCTGGGCGCCGAGGCAGAAATGCGGGCCGTGCCCGAAGGTCAGATGGTCGTTGGGCGTGCGGCCGATGTCGAAGCGGTCCGGGTCGGGGAAAACGGACTCGTCGCGGTTCGCGGCGGAGAACCAGACGACGACCTTGTCTCCCGCCCGGATGTCCACATCGGACAGCCGGACGTCTTCGGTCGCGGTCCGGCGGAAATGCATGACCGGCGTCCACCAGCGCAGCATCTCTTCCACCGCACCGTGAAGCAGTGAGCGGTCGGCCAGCAGACGCCGGTACTGCTCCGGATGCGACAGCAGTGCCAGCATCCCACCGGGAATGCCGTTGCGCAGTGTTTCGTTGCCCGCCACGGAAAACAGCCAGAACAGGTTCTCGAACTCCGCGATCGAGACTCGTCCGCCGTCGTCGACGTGGCTCATGAGATTGCTCATCACGTCGTCGCCGGGGTGTCGCCGTTTGTGTTCGCCGAGCGCGGTGGCGTAGGTGTAGAGATCCGGCATTCCGGCGCGGGTACGCGGATCGGGCATCGCGCCGTCCGGCCCCGGAACCGGCCGCACGGCCAGCGCCGCCCGCGCGAGATCGGTGACCTGGTCCGCCTCGACGGTCGCGCTCACCGCGTAGTCGGCGTCCTGGTAGCCGATCACGCGATTGCTCCAGTCGTACATCAACCGCCGGTCCTGTTCGGGAATCCCGAAGACCTCGGCGAGCGTCAGCAGCGGGAGATCGGCCGCGACGGCGGCGAAGTCGCATCGGCCGTCCGCGGCGACCGCGGTGATCAGCTCCCTCGCCCAGCCCTGGATCCGCTCGGTCAGCCTGCCGACCGCGCGCGGGGTGAACGCCTTGGTGAGCAGGCCACGCAGCCGGGCGTGCTCGGGCGGGTCCATGTTCAGCATCATCCGGCGGACGTAAGCGAGGTCCTGTCCGGTCGCCGGATCCCGGATCTGCGTCCCGCCGAGATGCGAGGAGAACAGGCGTGGGTTCCTCAGCACGTACTTGACGTCCGAATGACGCAGCACGGCCCAAAAATCGTCCACGCGCACGACCGGTGACTCCCGGCGCAGCGACGCGAGGTGCTCATACGGCACGCCGCGCGTGTACACGTCAGGATCGGTGATCACGCCCCGAGACTAGCTCGCGGGCGGGTGGCTGGGGAAAGATCGGTAACTGTGGAGACACTGAAGATGCGCACCGCCGGAACCGACGGTCCCGCCGTCCTGCTGCTGCACGGCCTCGGCGCGACGGGCGCGGTGTGGGACGGCCTGATGCTGCAGCCCGGGTACCGCTGGCTGGCACCCGATCTGCCGGGGCACGGTGCCTCGCCGCGGTTGGCGCACTATTCCTTCGGAAGCCTCGCCGGGGCGGTCGCCGACGCGCTCCCGGAACGCGGTCCGCTGCTGGTGATCGGTCACTCGCTGGGCGGCGTGGTCGGGCTCGCGCTGGCCAGTGGATGGT
This sequence comes from Amycolatopsis sp. NPDC034160, assembly GCF_055575355.1. Lineage (NCBI taxonomy): Bacteria > Bacillati > Actinomycetota > Actinomycetes > Pseudonocardiales > Pseudonocardiaceae > Amycolatopsis > Amycolatopsis sp. NPDC034160. Next base: position 72,875 of record NZ_JBVISU010000030.1, read on the forward strand.
TCGGGCTCCGGATCGACGGGCTGCTCGCGATCGGGGTCAAGGTCGAATGGAGCGAGTCCGACCTCGCCAAGGCCGCTGACATGGCGGCGAAACCGCCGAGGGTGTTCCAGACCCGCGAGGACGCCGAACGAGCGTTTCTCAAGATCGCCGGACTGACGGGGCTTGCCGAAGCGGACCCCGACGGCATCGCCGAAACGGAAGGCGGCTGGCGGCTGACCCTGGACCCGCGCGCGTTCGCCGTCGGCGCGCCCGACATGCCCGGCCTGCTCGGCGCGGCGCGCTGCCCGGTCGCCCTCGCCGCCGGGACGCACGACCCGATGAGCAGCGTCGACCAGCTTCGCGCCCTCAGCCCGGCTTCCGCCGAGCTTCCCGGGCTGGGCCATAACGCCCACGTCGAAGACCCGGCCGTGCTACTCGCCTTCCTTGGGCAATTCGTCCTCTGAATGCGGTAGTTCGACGACGAACCACCGCGTTCAGAGGACGAAACGCGGGGGTCGCTAGCGCCGGAGGCGGCCCAGGACGGCGATGCCTTCGGCGATGTCGCTCGCCGGGCTCGCCCCGTAGCCGAGGACGAGCCCTGGATTCATCGGCCGCTGGCAGTGCCACGACAGCGGTTGCACCTTCACGCCTTGTTCCAGCGCGGCGGCGGCGAAGTCGAGGTCGGAGAACTCGGCGTCGAAGGTGATCGTCAGGTGCAGCCCGGCGGCCGCGCCGTGCACCACGGCGTCCGGCAGCTGCGTCCGGAGCGCCTCGATCATCGCGTCCCGCCGCCTCCGGTGCCGTTTGCGCACGAACCGCAGCTGGCGCTCCATCTCGCCGGACTCCATGAGATGCGCGAGCACCAGCTGCGGCAGGACGGCGTTGCCCAGGTCGGCGAACCGTTTGGCGGCGACCACCTCGTCCCGGTAGCGCGGCGGCACCAGCATCCAGCCCACGCGGAGCGCGGGTGCGAGCCACTTCGACACGCTGCCCGCGTAGCAGACCTGTTCGGCGAGCATCGAGCGCAGCGCGGGGACCGGCGGGCGGTCGTAGCGGTGCTCGGCGTCGTAGTCGTCCTCGATGATCAGCCCGCCGTCCGCGGCCCAGCGCATGAGCTCCCGCCGCCGTTCGCCGCCGAGCACCACACCCGTCGGGAACTGGTGCGCGGGTGTCAGCAGCACGGCGGGCGCCCCGCTGCGGACGAGTTCGCCGACGTCGATCCCCTCGTCGTCGACCCGGATCGGTGGGGTCGCCAGCCGCCGGTCGTGCAGATGCTGCCGGGCGCCCAGTGAACTCGGGTCCTCGACGGCGATCTCGGAGATCCCGTTGTCGCACAGCACCTGCGCCAGCAGCCCGAGGCCTTGCGCGACCCCGGCGACGATCAGGACGTCGTCGGCGTCCGCGGTGATGCCGCGGGTGCGCGCGATCCAGTGCGCGATGGCCAGCCGCAGCGCGGGAGCGCCCCGCGGATCGCCGTAGCCGAAGGCCGCCGCCGACAGGTCGTTGAGCACGGTGCGTTCCGCGCGGAGCCAAGCCGTCCTCGGGAACGCCGTCAGATCCGGTACGCCGGGGGACAGGTCGATCCTCGCCGGGGTCGACCGCAGCGAGTCGAAGACGCCGATCCCGGGAGCGGGCTGGAAGATCGTGCCCGCCGATGGTGGTCCGGGTGTCGTTTGCTCCTTCGTCCGCGCGGGCGCGGCGACGACCACCGTGCCCGCCCGGCCGCGTCCGGCGACGTGGCCGTCCTCGACCAGCCGTTGGTAGGCCTCGGTGACCACACCGCGGGAGACCCGCAGGTCCGCGGCCAGTGCCCTGGTGGCGGGCAGCCTGCTGCCGACCGGCAGGCGGCCGTCGGAGATGGCGTGCCGCAGCCGCGACGCCAGCCAGTCCGACCGGCGCCCCGGTGGTGCGTCCCCGATGTCCAGCTGCAGGAAGTCCGAGCCCTCGGCAGTCACCTGATCATTGTGTCACTCGGGCTCGTAGGCGAGGTTCGGGCGCAGCCATTGCTCCATAGTGGACAGTTCGAGGCCGCGGCGGGCGGCGTAGTCCTCGACCTGGTCCTTGCCCAGCCGTCCGACGGTGAAGTACCGCGAATCGGGGTGGGCGAAGATCAGCCCGCTGACACTCGCCGCCGGCGACATCGCGAAGGACTCCGTCAGCGTCATCCCGAGCTTGTCGGAGTCGAGCAGGTCGAACAGCTCCTGCTTCTCGCTGTGATCCGGGCTCGCCGGGTAGCCGAGCGCGGGGCGGATGCCGCGGAACTTCTCGGCGTGCAGATCCTCCAGCTTCGGCTCGGCGTCCGGCTCGAACCAGTCTCGCCGTGCCTGGAGGTGGATGTGCTCGGCGAACGCCTCGGCGAGCCTGTCCGCGAGGGCCTTCACCATGATGGCGCGGTAGTCGTCCTGCTTCGCCTCGAACTCGGCGGCGAAGTCCTCGGCGCCGAGGATCGTGACCGCGAAGCCGCCGAGGTGGTCGCCCGCGCCCGCCGGGGCGATGTAGTCCGCCAGACAGCGGTTCGGCCGGGACAGCGGTTTCTTCGTCTGCTGCCGCAGCATCGGGAACTTGACGCCCGACTCGAGGATGATGTCGTCGCCCTCGGAATGCGCGGGCCAGATCGCGTACGCGCCCTTGGCCTGGAACCGCTCCTCGGCGATGATCTGGTCCATCAGGGTGTTCGCGTCGTCGAACAGCTCCCGCGCCACCGGGTTCGCGAGGATCGCCGGGTACTTGCCCTTCAGCTCCCATGCCAGGAACAAAAAGGTCCAGTCGACCATCTCGCGCAGCTCGGTGAGCGTCGGTGAGACGTACCGGACGCCGGTGAAAGCGGGCGTCGGGATCTCGTCGAACGAAACCTTCTCCGGGTTGGCCCTGGCCTGCTCGACCGTGAGCAACGGGGTCCGCTGCTTGTTGGCGTGCTGCTCCCGCAGTTTTTCCTGGTCCTCGCGGTTGTTCTTGTCGAGGATCTCGGCGCGGTCCGCGTCGAGCAGGTCACCGACGACGCCCACGACGCGCGAGGCGTCCAGGACGTGCACCGTCGTGCTTTCGTACGCGGGCGCGATGCGGACCGCGGTGTGCTGGCGTGACGTGGTCGCGCCGCCGATCAGCAGCGGCAGTTTCAGCCCGCGCCGCTGCATTTCGGTGGCGACGTTGACCATTTCGTCGAGTGACGGCGTGATCAGGCCGGAGAGCCCGATGGCGTCGGCGCCCTCGGCGACGGCGGTGTCCAGGATGACCGACGCCTGGACCATCACGCCGAGGTCGATCACCTCGTAGTTGTTGCAGCCGAGCACCACGCCGACGATGTTCTTGCCGATGTCGTGCACGTCGCCCTTGACCGTCGCCAGGACGACCTTTCCGTTGCCCTGGCGGGTTTCGACCCGGCCTTCGAGGCGAGCCTTCTCCTTCTCGGCCTCCATGAACGGTTCGAGGTAGGCCACCGACCGCTTCATCACGCGCGCGCTCTTGACCACCTGCGGCAGGAACATCTTGCCGGAACCGAACAGGTCACCGACGATCTTCATGCCGTCCATCAAGGGGCCTTCGATGACCTCGAGCGGCTTCGGCAGCAGCTGCCGCGCCTCCTCGGTGTCCTCCTCGATGAAGTCGACGATCCCGTGCACCAGCGCGTGGCTGAGCCGCTCCGCGACCGGCTTCTCCCGCCAGGAAAGGTCGACGACGCGCTGGGTTCCCTTGCCGTTGACCGTTTCCGCGAACGTGACCAGCCTGTCGGTGGCGTCCTCGCGGCGGTCGAAGAGGACGTCCTCGACCAGTTCCAGCAGATCCTTCGGGATGTCCTCGTAGACCGCGAGCTGCCCGGCGTTGACGATGCCCATGTCCAGCCCCGCGCGCACCGCGTACAGGAGGAAGGCCGAGTGCATCGCCTCACGCACGACGTTGTTGCCGCGGAAGGAGAACGAGAGGTTCGAGATACCGCCGCTGATGCGCACGCCGGGGCAGCGTTCCTTGATTCGCGGCAACGCGTCGATGAACGCCTTGGCGTACCCGTTGTGCTCGGAGATGCCGGTCGCGACCGCGAGCACGTTCGGGTCGAAGATGATGTCCTCGGCGGCGAAACCGGCCTTCTGCGTCAGAAGGTCGTAGGCACGGCCGCAGATCGCGACCTTGCGGTCGGCGGTGTCGGCCTGGCCCTGTTCGTCGAAGGCCATCACGACCACGCCCGCGCCGTAATCGCGGATGCGCCGGGCCTGCTGGAGGAACTGCTCCTCGCCTTCCTTGAGGCTGATGGAGTTGACGACCCCCTTGCCCTGCACGCACTTCAGCCCGGCCTCGAGCACCGTCCAGCGCGAGCTGTCGATCATGATCGGCAGCCGGGCGACCTCGGGCTCGGTGGCGATGAGGTTGAGGAAGGTGGTCATCGCCTTTTCGCTGTCGAGCAGGTCGGCGTCCATGTTGACGTCCAGCAGGTTCGCCCCGCCGCGGACCTGCTCCAGCGCGACGTCGACGGCGGCCTGATGATCGTCGGCCTCGATCAGCTTGCGGAACTTGGCGGACCCGGTGACGTTGGTCCGCTCGCCGATCATGACGAACCCGGTGTCCTTGCCGATCTCGAACGGCTCCAGCCCGCTGAACCGGGTGCTCGGCCGCGGCTGCGGGACGACCCGCGGCGCCATCCCGCGTACGGCGTCGGCGATCTCCTTGATATGCGCGGGAGTCGTGCCACAGCAGCCGCCGACGACGTTGACCATCCCGGCCGTGGCGAAGTCGCCGAGCAGTCCGCCGGTCTCCTCGGGCGTCTGGTCGTAGCCACCGAAAGCGTTCGGCAGCCCGGCGTTGGGGTGACAAGCGGTGTATGTCCCCGCCAGGCGGGACAGTTCGGCGATGTGCGGGCGCATTTCCTCGGCGCCGAGCGAACAGTTGACGCCCACCAGCAACGGTTCCGCGTGCTCGATGGAACTCCAGAACGCCTCGACCGTCTGCCCGGACAGCGTCCGCCCGCTCAGGTCGACGATCGTGACCGAGATCCACAGCGGCAGATGCGGCGCGACGTCGCGCGCGGCGGAGATCGCGGCCTTGCAGTTGAGCGTGTCGAAGATCGTCTCGATCAGCAGCAGATCGACGCCGCCCTCGGCGAGCGCCTTGATCTGGTCGGCGTACGCGGCGTACACCTCGTCGAAGCTCACCGCGCGGAACGCGGGATCTTCGACCTTGGGCGACAGCGACAGCGTGACGTTCAGCGGTCCGACCGACCCGGCGACGAACTTTCCGCCCGCCGCGTCCGCGGCCTCACGCGCGATCCGCGCGCCGCAAAGGTTCATCTCGTACGCGAGGTCCTCGAGCCCGTAATCCGCCTGGCCGATCGTGGTGGCGGTGAACGTGTTCGTCGTCGTGATGTCCGCGCCCGCTTCGAGATACTGGCGGTGAATGTCGCGCACGACGTCCGGCCTGGTGATGTTCAGCAGGTCCGGGTCGCCGGTGATGTCGCGGGGGTGTTCCTGGAACCGCTCGGTGCGGTAGTCCTCCGGCTTGAGCCCGGCTGACTGGAGCATCGACCCCCACGCGCCGTCGAGCACGACGATGCGCTCATCCAGCAGCTTTCGCAAGGCGGTCGTTTCCATCCAGCGCTCCTCCCATGTGGTGGGAGGCGCCCTTGCGATGAAGTCCGGGGCCGAGCGTGGCGGACCCGTGGTCCGTTGCAGCGCCTCTCGACCTTGGCGACGAGCTTACCGGACTCACACAAGGGCGCTTCGCGGGAATTGCTCAGCCGCTGGCCAGAACGGGTTCGGCTTCCCGGAGTGTGGGATTCGACGGCTCGGGCTCGCCGCGACCACGGGCCTTGCGCCAGGCGACCACCTTGCGGCCGACGTCGATCATCGGCACCTCGATCCAGCGATAGAGGACGTCGGAAACGACGAGGGCGACGACGGTCACGGCGAGCGCGGTCAGTGTCCGGTGGGTACCCAGCTGGGGAATCGACAGCGTGACCACCGTCGCGGCGACCCCTTGCAGCAGATACACCGAGTACGACCGTTCGCCGATGAAACGCATCGGTGGCGTCGAAAACAGCCAGGTGATCGGGCCGCGCGGGAGCAACGAGGTGATGAACAAGGCGACCAGTACGGCGTAGCTGGTGCCGCCGACCGTGCCGCCGTCCTGAAGGAAGGCTTCGACGTCCGTGACGTGGGTCTGGAGAACAACGAGCGCCGCCAGCAGCACGAAGCCGGCGATCGGGTGGGTGAAGACGCGGAGGATCGCGAAACCCTTGCGATAGTGGAGGCCGATGGCGAGCGCGCAGCCGATGATGATGGGCGAGTAGGCGCCGGCGTACGGCATCACCGGGATCAGCGCGATCATCAGCGCGATCAGGCCGATCGCCAGGCCCAGTCGTTTCGGGAAGCTCAGTGCGGCGATGCCGAAGGCCAGGAACGGCCAGACGAGGTAGAACTTCTGCTCGACACCCAGCGTCCACGACTGACCGAAGGGCGCGGTGGCGGCGAACTCGTTCGTGAAGGTGAGAAAGTACGGCATCGCATCGGAAAGTCCGCTGGTGGAGTACTTTCCGCGCAGATACGTGAACGCCACGACGATGCCCAGTACCGCGAAATACACCGGAAGAATGCGGAACGCGCGACGGATATAGAAGTCGGCGAGCGAGATCTTGCCGTTCCGATCCTCTTCGCGAAGGGCCAGTGTGGTGATCAAGAAGCCGGACAGGACGAAGAACAGGTGTACGCCGATCCACCCGTTGGCCATGGCCCAGGTCGGCCCTCCGTAGTGGTACACCACGACGAGGAGCGCGGCGATCGCGCGCAGGCCGTCGAGGGCCGGAAATCTCTTCGTCGCGAGGTACTGCTCGTGGGTCATCATCACTGGCCCCCAGGAACGTCACCGGCTGCCTGACCGGCAAGGACACGCCACTCTAAAGGGTGAATTTCTGGTACCTGTGAGGGGGCTATGGATTTCCTGTGTTCCAGTGTCGACCTCGACACTTCGGTTGGAAATTTACGAGCCTTCATGTTCCGCGGTCTTTATTTGCCCGGCAATGACCGTGCGATGCTCCCGGTTCGTCCCGAAAGCTCTGTCGCTGAACAAATTCTGGGGCGCGTTGGTCGTGAGTGGCGATTCGGGTTCTAACCCGAATCGCCACTCACGACCGTCAGGCGGCGGTCCGGGCCCGCCATTTTGTTCAGACGTCGTAGGCGACGGCGGCGAGCAGCACAAACC
>NZ_JBVISU010000030.1:80045-100863 GCF_055575355.1 Amycolatopsis sp. NPDC034160
GGCTGGTTTCCCGGTTTCTCCAAGAAGCCTTGGCGGGAAAAAAGGTTTGGGGTCGTGGGGTGTGGGTGGGCCGGTTTGGTTCCAACCCAAACCCCCCCCCCACGACCAACGCGACCGAACGCCCTACCGTCGGCGGTCCGACTCCAGTAGCGAGCGTCCCTCAGAAACCCACAGTCGCCTTCTGGATCTTCACCGGCTTGGCGGGCAGCCCATCCGCGGGCCCGTTCGGATCGGTCGGGATGATCCCGGCGGCCACGATCCGGTCCAGCACCTCCATGCCGCGCACGACCTTGCCCATCACCGAGTAGTTCTTCGGGATGTTCGCGAAGGAGTGCACGATGAAGAACTCGCTGCCGTTGGTGCCGGGGCCTTGGTTGCCCATGGCGATGGTGCCGCGTTCGTAGGTCTCAGTGCCGTCGACCTCGTCCGGGAACTTGTAGCCCGGCCCGCCCTTTTCGGCTTCGTAGATATCGCCGCACTGCAGGACGCCGAGGCGCGAGGAGTTCGTCAGGCGCCAGCACTGGCTGTGGTCGTAGAAACGTTGCAGCGCCAGGCTCGCCAGGTTGTGGACGGCGCAGGGGGCGGCGCCCGCGCGGTTCAGGCGCACGGTCACGGGGCCGTAGTTGAAGCGGAAGGTGACGTCGACGGTGCCACGCGTGAACGCGAAGGGGAGTGGGCGCAGCACCGGGCGGGCCGCAGGGTTTTCCGGCGTCGGCGTGAACTCGCAGCGCACGATCGGCACCGAAGACGCGGGTGCGGCGGTGGCCACTCCTGGCAGCAGGATGGCGGCGAGAGCGGAGACGACAGCGGTAGCACCCCAGCGCAGCTTCATGAGGGGGAACCTAACTCAAAAGGGTGGTCATCGGGTAGCGGTTCACGCGCGTTGGGGGTCGTGAGTGATTCAGGCCGTTAGAACGACCCAAATCACTCACGACAAGGAGCCGCCCATGCTCAGTGCCGCCTTCCTCGCCCTCGGTCTCGCCCTGACCGAGATCCAGCCTCACCAGGTCGACCACGTCGCCCTGCCCTGCGTCCAGGCGGGCCCGTCGGCCGACGACGGCGACACCGCCAAAGCGCTCAACCAGCAACTCGGCACCAAGATGCGCGGCTACATGAACCCCTACAACACTTCATGCGCCAGAGTCGTGGTCGAAACCGTCCAGAGAGCGGGCTTCAGCGACTACGCGGCGGCTATCGCGATCGCCACGGTGATCGTCGAGTCGAGCATCGCGAACCTCGACGGCGGGCATGGTGACTCCGTCGGCCTGTTCCAGCAACGCGCGAGCTGGGGGAATTTCGCGCAGCGGACCGACCCGGTCTGGGCGACCGGCAAGTTCCTCGCGGTGATGCGCCAGTTCTACCCGAACGACTCGTGGAAGACGGCCCCCATCGGGGACGTCGCCGCGGCGGTCCAGCGGCCTGCCGCCAAATACCGGCATCGCTATGGGGTCGAGGCAGGCGACGCGGTCAAGATCGTGAACGAATTGTGGGCCCAGGACGGCAATTGGCCCCCGTCCTCGAAGAAGAGCGGGGGCCGCTGAAGCCGTGATGGAACTACTTGCGCCAGGCCGTGCGCCGCTTGCGGATGTCCAGCACCAGCGCGAACATGACCACCAGCGACAGGCCGATCAGCCACAGGTTCTCGGTCCAGCCGTGGTGATTGCCGTACAGCATCACCAGCAGGACGATCGCGGTCAGCCATCCCGCGACTCGCGTCGCCTTCGGGAAGGAGCCGTGCCAGCCCCATTCGGCCGACGGTTCGTCGCGGGGATCGACGGTGTCGACGCCCACCCGGCCGCGCTTTTCGACCGCCTTGCTCGCCACGATCAACTCCTCAAGACCCGGTGGTTCACTTGCCCGCGAATGATCCCACACCTGGCTGCACGCGCCCGACGGGGCCCGCGCGACAATGACCCCCGATGACTACCTCGCGAAGTGTGCTCGTGCTCGGTTCGACCGGTTCGGTCGGCGCCCAGGCCCTCGACGTCGCGGCCCGTAACCCGGAGCTGTTCCGGGTCGCCGGGATCGCCGCGGGCGGCTCCGACCCCGCCGCGCTGGCCGCGCAGGCCCTGGCGCACCAGGTCGACGCCGTCGCCGTCAGCAGGCCGACGGCCGTGGAAGACCTGCAGCTCGCGCTGTACGCCGAGGCGCAGAAGCGCGGGTACAACCGCGGCGACTTCAAGCTCCCGCGCATCTTCGCCGGGGCCGACGCGGCGCTCGAGATGATCGACGCCGTCCCCGTCGACGTCGTCCTCAACGCGCTGCCCGGATCACAGGGGCTCCCGCCGACTCTGCGCGCGCTCGCCACCGGCGCCACCCTCGCGCTCGCCAACAAGGAGTCGCTGATCGCGGGCGGTCCGCTCGTGCTGGCCGCGGCCAAGCCCGGCCAGCTCGTCCCGGTCGACTCCGAGCACTCCGCGATCGCGCAGGCGCTGCGCGCCGGACGAGACGCCGAGGTCGCCCGGCTGGTCCTCACCGCGTCGGGCGGGCCGTTCCGCGGCCGTGAGCGCGCCGAACTGGCCGACGTCACCGTCGAGCAGGCGATGGCGCATCCGACCTGGTCGATGGGCCCGCTCATCACCATCAACTCGTCGACCCTGGTCAACAAGGGGCTGGAGCTGATCGAGGCGAAGCTCCTCTTCGACATCGAGACCGACCGCATCGACGTGGTCGTCCACCCGCAGTCGATCATTCACTCGATGGTGACCTTCGTGGACGGCTCGACGATCGCCCAGGCCAGCCCGCCGGACATGCGGCTGCCGATCGCGCTGGCCCTGCACTGGCCGGACCGCGTGCCCGGCGCCGCGGCCGCCTGCGTCTGGGACAAGCCCGCGAGCTGGACGTTCGAGCCGCTGGACAACGACGCGTTCCCCGCCGTCGAGCTGGCGAGGCACGCCGGAACCGTCGGCGGCTGCGTCCCGGCGGTCTACAACGCGGCGAACGAGGAACTGGTGGCCGCGTTCCTGGCACAGAACACCGGCTTCACCTCGATTGTGGACACTATTGCCCAGGTGGTGGAAGCCGCCGATGAATGGCGTCGCGAACCTCGCGACGTGGATGACGTACTAGCTGCCGAGCGCTGGGCTCGCGCGCGTGCCGGTGCGCTGATCGGTAAGGGGAAATAGCGCGTGCTCTGGTTCATTCTCGGGATCGTGCTGTTCGCGCTGGGTATCTGCCTGTCCGTCGCACTGCACGAGGCCGGTCACATGTGGGCGGCCAAGGCCTTCGGCATGAAGGTCCGGCGCTACTTCATCGGCTTCGGGCCGACGATCTTCTCCTTCCGGCGCGGTGAGACCGAGTACGGCGTGAAGTGGATCCCGCTCGGCGGGTTCTGTGACATCGCCGGCATGACCGCGCTCGACGAGGTGACGCCGGAGGAGTCGAAGCGCGCGATGTGGCGTTTCAAGACCTGGAAGCGCACCGTCGTGATGTCGGCGGGCTCGGCGATGCACTTCATCCTCGGTTTCATCATCCTGTACCTGATGGCCGTCACCATGGGCCTGCCGAACCCGGCCGCGCAGGCAGCCCCCACCGAAGCGGTGATCAGCGGTACGTCGTGCGCCCGTGCGGCCACGACCATGGAGCAGCTCAACGACACCAGCTGCCCGCCCGGCGCCCCGACTCCGGCGAAGACCGCCGGCCTGCAGGCAGGCGACAAGGTCGTCTCCGTCGCAGGCAAGCCGATCAAGACCTGGCGCGAAATGCTCGCCGCCGTCCAGGTCGCCAGTGGCCCGACGCCGTTCGTGGTCGAGCGGAACGGGCAGCGGCTCGACCTGACCGTCGACGTGCCGAGGGTGCAGCGACTGGTCGCCGACGGTTCCAACAACACCACGGTCAAGGACGTCGGCATGATCGGCGCCTCGCCGGTCCAGAACACCGCGCCCCCGCTGCTGACCTATGGCCCGGTCGACGCGGTCGGGGCGACGTTCTCCTTCACCGGCACGATGTTCTCCGAGACCGCCAAACGGCTGATCGAGTTCCCGTCGCGGATCCCCGCGGTGGTGGAGTCCATCTTCGGCGGCGAGCGTGACCCGAACACCCCCGTCAGCGTGGTCGGCGCCAGCCGGATCGGCGGCGAGGCGGCCGAGCGTGGCCTGTGGGAGATCTTCGTGCTCCTGCTGGCAAGCCTGAACTTCTTCATCGGCGTGTTCAACCTGCTGCCGCTGCTTCCGCTCGACGGCGGGCACATCGCGGTCGTCTGGTACGAGCGGGTCCGGGACTGGTTCCGGAAAATGCGCGGCAAGGCGGCGGGCGGTCCGGTCGACTACACGAAGCTCTCCGCGATCACGATGGTGCTCGTCTTCATCGGCGGCGCGGTGACTCTGCTCACCGTCACCGCCGACATCGTGAACCCGGTCAAGCTGTTCCAGTGACGGGGGCCGTCGATTACGGAGCGCGCTGTCAGGACGGTTGGGCTGCCCGGGTAATGCTGCTCACCGTGACGGCTGACGTCGTGCGTGTCCGCCGATCGGGGTAGGTACGCTTGAAGGCGTGACTGTCGCTCTTGGTATGCCAGCGCTTCCTCCTCCGGTCCTTTCCGAGCGTCGTAAGACCCGACAGCTGCAGGTCGGGCCGGTCGGCGTCGGTAGCGACCACCCGATTTCGGTGCAGTCGATGACCACCACCCTCACCTCCGACGTCAACGCGACCCTGCAGCAGATCGCCGAGCTGACCGCTGCGGGCTGTGACATCGTGCGGGTGGCGTGCCCGTCGGCGGACGACGCCGAGGCGCTGCCCGCGATCGCGCGGAAGTCGCAGATCCCGGTGATCGCCGACATCCACTTCCAGCCGAAGTACGTGTTCGCCGCGATCGAGGCGGGCTGTGCGGCGGTCCGGGTGAACCCGGGCAACATCCGCAAGTTCGACGATCAGGTCAAGGAGATCGCGCGGGCGGCGAAGGACCACGGCACGCCGATCCGGATCGGGGTCAACGCGGGTTCGCTGGACAAGCGGATCATGGACAAGTACGGCAAGGCGACCCCGGAGGCCCTGGCGGAGTCGGCGCTGTGGGAGGCGTCGCTGTTCGCCGAGCACGACTTCCACGACATCAAGATTTCCGTGAAGCACAACGACCCGGTGGTCATGGTGCGCGCGTACGAGATCCTGGCCGAGCAGTGCGACTACCCGCTGCACCTCGGCGTCACCGAGGCGGGCCCGGCGTTCCAGGGCACCATCAAGTCGGCTGTGGCGTTCGGTGCGCTGCTGCGCCAGGGCATCGGGGACACCATCCGGGTGTCGCTGTCGGCGCCGCCGGTGGAAGAGGTCAAGGTCGGGATCCAGATCCTGCAGTCGCTCAACCTCAAGGAACGCAAGCTCGAGATCGTGTCCTGCCCGTCGTGCGGCCGCGCGCAGGTGGACGTCTACACCCTCGCCGAGCAGGTCACCGCCGGGCTGGAGGGGATGGAGGTCCCGCTGCGCGTCGCGGTCATGGGCTGCGTCGTCAACGGACCTGGCGAGGCGCGCGAGGCCGACCTCGGGGTCGCGTCCGGCAACGGCAAGGGCCAGATCTTCGTCAAGGGCGAGGTCATCAAGACCGTGCCCGAACACGCGATCGTCGAGACGCTGATCGAAGAAGCCATGCGCATCGCCGAGGAGTCGGGCCAGACGATCGGCGAGGGGGAGCCCATCGTCAGCGTCGGCTGAACGGGCTGACTGGTCGAGACCACGCTAGGAAAGGTCCTTTCCTCGCAAATTTTGCAAGGAAAGGACCTTTCATGGCGCTTGGTGGCCCCGACCAGCCGAGGTTGTCTCAGCGTGTCTTAAAGCTTGCGTTCCGTTTAAGCCGCTCATCTGGCACCCTGGAGTGGTGTTGCGGCTTGCAGGTGCACGGCTGCTCGATGATCGGGACTATCCGGCGGTCCGTGCCGCGCTCGCCGCAGACCCGGTCGGCAGCTGCATGGTCAGTGCCAGGGTGGAGACGGCGGGTCTCGACCCCTGGCGGCTCGGTGGTGAGCTCTGGGCGGCCGATTCCCGTCCGGTCCGTGCCGGCCGACTCCAGGGCCTGTGCTTTTCCGGGCCGAATCTGATCCCCTTGCGCGGCAACGCCTCCGCTTTGCGTTCCTTCGCCGATCGCGCCCTGCGCCGCCAGCGCAGCTGCTCCTCGCTGGTGGGCCCGGCCGAACAGGTCCTCGGGCTGTGGGAAGAACTCGAGCCGGAATGGGGCCCCGCCCGCGAAGTCCGGCACGACCAGCCACTGATGGCGCTCGACGGGATCCCGGCCGTGGCCTCGGATCCGCTGGTCCGCCCGGTGCGCCCGGAAGAACTCGACCGATACCTTCCCTCCGCGATCGCCATGTTCATCGAAGAGGTCGGTGTCGATCCCCGCAACGGTGACGGCGGCGCCGGTTATCGCGCCCGGGTCGCGGAACTGATCGCAGCCGGTCGCGCGTTCGCGCGGTTCGAGGAGGGTGAGGTCGTCTTCAAGGCCGAGATCGGCGCGATGTCTTCGACGGTCGGCCAGATCCAGGGTGTCTGGGTGCATCCGGAACGCCGTAGCGGCGGTCTCGGCACGGCCGGGACGGCGTCCGTCGTGACCCGGCTCGTCCGCGGGATGAACCGCACCGCGAGCCTGTACGTCAACGCCTACAACGGCCCGGCGCTCGCCGCCTATCGCAAGATCGGCTTCCAGCAGGTCGGGCAGTACGCGACGGTTCTTTTCTGAGTCGGCGTTTCGACCGGGCGGAAACCGCCGGGACTGGCAGGATCCGGTGCATGCCAGCAGGTCGCCGTGTCTCCGTCGTCATGCTCGCGGGGGTGGTCGGCCTCGCGGCCGCCGGCTGCGGCCTGTTCGCCGATTCCGGTCCAGAAGACGCCATCACCGGCTTCCTGGACGGCCTCACCTCCGGTGACACCGCAGCCGCTGCCTTCTTCACCGATTCGCCGGACGCCGCGCGGTCGTCCCTGGAGATGGCGCGGAGGGCGCTTTCCCCGGAGTCGATCAAGGTCGCGGCCAAGAAGGTCCAGCACACGTCCGGCGCGGACAACGGGACGGCGACCTACGAGCTCACCTGGAACCTCCCGCGCGGCCGGGTCTGGACGTACAAGGCCGACGCCCAGGTGCATTCCACTCAGGACGGGTGGAAGGTGCGGTGGCTGCCGACGGCGCTTCACCCGCAACTGGCCGCGCAGCAGACCATCGCGCTGAAGCCCGAGCCGCCGGCTCTCGCCCCGGTCCTCGATCGCGACGGATTGCCGTTGCTGCGCCCGCAGACCGTCGTCAGCGTGGTGCTCGACCCGGCGAAGGCGGGGGATCTGGTCGCGGTCTCCGACAAGCTCGGCGCCGCGCTCAACCGCTTCGAACCGTCGGTGACCGGGCAGTCCATCCGTGACGGGGTGAAGACGGTCAAGCCCGGCGCCGGCTATCCGGTGATGATTCTGCGGGCGAACGACTACCAGCAGGTGAAACCCGAGATCTACGACCTGCCCGGCGTCCGGTTCAGCCAGCAGGACAGGCTGCTGCCCGATGACAAGAACTCCGGCAAGCAGGTGCTGCCCGCCGTCCGCTCGCTCGTCGAGGACCAGGTGGACGGTGCGGCGGGCTGGCGCGTGGTCACGCTCGACGTGAGCGGCGGCGAGATCGTCGACCTCCACGACGAACAACCCAAACCGGCACCCGCGGTCGTGAGCACGCTCAGTGTGAAGACGCAGGGATCGGCGGAGCGGGCGCTCGCCGCGCTCCCGACGGCCTCGGCGCTGGTCGCGATCCAGCCGTCGACCGGCGAACTCCTCGCCGTGGCACAGAACGCCCCGGCCGACGCGCAGGGCGCGATCTCGCTCAGCGGCCGGTTCCCGCCGGGTTCCACGTTCAAGGTCGCCACCGCCGTCGCGGCACTGTCCGCGGGCACGGTGCAGCCGGGCAGTCCGGTCGACTGCCCTGGCACGGCCACCTTCGAAAACCGGACGGTGCCGAACGAGGGCAAATTCGCCCTGGGTGTCGTCCCGCTGTCGAAGGCGTTCGCCCACTCGTGCAACACGACGTTCGCGAAGCTCGCGACGGACCTCCCGCCCGCGGCGCTGACCGACGCGGCGCGAGACCTCGGCATCGGTGCCGACTTCGTCATCCCCGGCGTGACCACGATCACCGGCTCGGTGCCGCCCGCGAACACCGTCGCGCAGCGCGCCGAGAACGGCTTCGGCCAGGGGACCGTCGTGACGAGCCCGTTCGGGCTGGCGGTCGCCGCCGCGACGGTCCAGTCCGGGAAGGTTCCGCTGCCGACGCTGGTGCGGGGGATGGCCGCGACGTCGTCCGGCCTCGGCAAACCGATCCGGCCGGAGGTGCTCGACGCCGTCCGCGGGATGATGCGGGAGGTCGTCACCGACGGCACGGCGACACTGCTCGAACCCCTGCCCGAAGTCCGGGGCAAGACCGGGACCGCCCAGTTCGGCGACGGGACGCGTGCGCACGGCTGGTTCGTCGGCTACACCGGTGACCTGGCGTTCGCGGTACTGGTCACCGACGGCGGGACGTCCAAACCGGCGGTCGAGGCGGCGCAGCGCTTCCTGACGGGACTCGGCTAGCGAGCAGGTCGTAGGCTGGGCTCATGTCCGTTCGTTCCCCCTTGAAGCCCGGCGTCCAGACGCCGAGGCGACTCGTCCCCGCCAGCATCGCCCGCCCCGAGTACGTCGACAGGCCGGCGCCGAAACGCGACACGGGCAACGGGGTCCGCACGCCCGAGGTGATCGAGGCGATGCGCGTCGCGGGCCGGATCGCGGCGCAGGCGCTCGAGGAGGGCGGCAAGGCCGTCAAACCCGGCGCGACCACGGACGACGTCGACAAGGTGATCCACGAGTTTCTGCTGGACCACCATGCCTACCCGTCGACACTGGGCTACCGCGCCTTCCCGAAGTCGTGCTGCACCTCGCTCAACGAGGTGATCTGCCACGGCATCCCGGACTCGACGGTGATCGAGGACGGCGACATCTGCAACATCGACGTCACCGCGTTCATCGGTGGCGTCCACGGCGACACCAACGCGACCTTCCTGGCGGGTGACGTCTCCGAGGAGGCGCGGCTGCTGGTCGAGCGCACGCGTGAGGCCACCATGCGGGCCATCAAGGCCGTCCGGCCGGGCAGGCAGCTCAACGTCATCGGCCGGGTCATCGAGGCTTACGCGAAGCGGTTCGGGTACGGCGTCGTGCGTGACTTCACCGGCCACGGCGTCGGGCCGGCGTTCCACACCGCGCCGACCGTCCTGCACTACGAGGAGCCGTCGGTCGACACGATCATCGAACAGGGCATGACCTTCACGATCGAGCCGATGATCACCCTCGGCACCATCGACTACGACATCTGGGCCGACGACTGGACCGTCACCACCAAGGACAAGAAGTGGACCGCCCAGTTCGAGCACACCCTCTTGGTCACCGAGGACGGCGCCGAAATCCTCACCCTGCCGTGAACTGGACTCGTGAGTGGTAATGACGGTTAGAACCGTCATTACCACTCACGAGCCCACCTGCTCAGTCTTCGTCTCGCTCCACCCGGGCCAGGAGTTCGTCGAGGAAACCGCACGCCTCGGTGGCGGCCCGGTCGGCGTCGCCGTCGGCGATGGCCTCGGCGAGCCCCTCGTGGCCGATCTCCGGCAGGTACTCGCGTCCCGGCGTCACGTTCGACGTCGCGGCCACGCTGGCCGTGATCACCTCGGTGAGCCCGCGGTACATCTCGGTCAGCAGCGTGTTGTGACCACTTTGGACGACGGCGAAGTGGAATTCCGCGTCGAGACGGGCGAATTCCTCCCAGTGGCGTTCCCGCAGTTCTTCGTTGCGGCGTTCGAGCAGTGACCGGAGAGCGGTGACCTCCTCTTCGGTCCGCGACACGGCCGCGAGCCGGGCGCCTTCGACCTCGAGAATGCGCCGCACCTGCAGCACCTCACGCAGCTCCGAACCGCACAATCGCCGGATCGCGCCCGAGACCTCGCTCGTCGCCCGCACGTAGGTGCCGTCGCCCTGCCGGACCTCGAGCAGCCCCGTATGCGCGAGCGCGCGGACGGCCTCCCGGACGGTGTTACGCCCGACCCCGAGCTGTCCCGCCAGCTCCGGTTCGGTCGGAATCCGCTGCCCGATGGGCCATTCTCCCTGCGTGACGGCGTCACGCAGCTGCTCGATGACCTGATCGACCAGGCCGGCACGGCGCGTGGTGGCCAATGGCACAGCGTTGTCCCTTCATCCAATCATCCTATGTATGTGATACTAGCCGACGTGCGTGTCGACTCCCGAGAATCCACATCCCCGTTCGATGACCGTCTTGAACTCGAAGGCGCGATCGAAACGGAATGGCGACCGGGAGTGCTCACCGGCGGCCTCCTGCTCGGTGTCGCGGTCATTCTGGTCGCCCTGAACCTGCGTCCGGCGATCACCAGTGTCGGCCCGCTGCTCGGCGACATGCGCGCCGACCTCGGCGCCACGGCGACCTGGGCCGGCGTGCTCACCACGCTCCCCGGTCTCTGCTTCGCCGCCGCCGGCCTCACCGCTCCCTTCCTGGCCCGCCGGTTCGGGGTCGGCGCCGCCATCGCGGCCGCGCTGTCGATCCTGGCCGTCGGCCTGGTGTTGCGGGTGCTCGACGGGCCGTACGTCGTACTCGGGGGAACCCTGGTCGCCACGGCCGGGATCGCCTTGGCCAACGTACTGATCCCAGTCGTCATCAAGGACTCCTTCCCGGCGCGTGTGGGCATGATGACCGGTGTGTACACCGCCGCTCTTCAGGGCGGAGGCGCCCTGGGGTCCGCGCTCACCCCTCCCTTGGAGAACGCGTTCGGCGGCTGGCGCCAAGGTCTCGGCGCCTGGTCGATCCTGGCGGTGCTCGCACTCCTCGTCTGGATTCTCGCAGCCCGCGGTGCGGGGCGTGCGACCGTCGACGAGGCAGGCAAGCAGGGTAGCGGGCGATCGCTCCTGCGTAGCCCGCTTGCGTGGATGGTCACGCTTTTCTTCGGCACTCAGGCCTTTTTGGCCTACGTCGTGATGGGCTGGCTGCCGGAGGTGATGATCGACGCCGGGGTGAGCAAGGGCGACTCCGGCCTGCTGCTCGGGCTGATCTCGCTGATCGCCGTCCCGATCAGCCTCGTGGTCGCGCCGATGGCGGCACGACACCGCAGTCAGAGCGCGTGGATCGTCGGGCTGGGTGTCTTCGGTTTCGCCGGAATGGTCGGCATGATGCTCGCCCCGAGCGCCTCGCCGCTGCTGTGGAGCATCCTGATCGGCCTCGGGATGAGCGTCTTCTCGCTCGCGTTGACGGTGATCGCGCTGCGGGCGCGCACCGGCGCGGACACCGCGCGGCTCTCCGGGATGGCGCAGGGCATCGGCTACCTGATGGCGGCCGTCGGGCCGTTCCTGTTCGGGCTGCTGCACGACCTCACCCACGACTGGACCGTTCCCTGGATCATGATGCTCGTGGTCTTCGCCGCGCAGATGACCTTCGGCGCCCTCGCCGGTCGTCGTCGCTTCGTCTGAACGCGTTCAAAAAACTTCTTGACCCCACGCCTGGCGGAGCCATACGCTGAGCGAGTTGAACCTGTTCAAAAACTCGGTTCTGGGGGTCGGCGGGGTGGAGGACCTGGCGTTCGGGGCGGCTCTGGCCTGCTTCGCCGCGGTGTGCGTGGCGGTGGCGCCGGTGCGGGAGGCGCCCGCTGTTTCGCCGTTCGAGTTCTACCGCGCCGTGGACCGGGTGTGCGTCCAGGTGTGGAAGGACAGTGGCGCGGATTTCGAGCGTTACTGGCCGGATCCGAAGGGGGACGCCGCGACGGAGCTGCGCAAGTGGCAGCACCACGTCGCGACGAAGGTGGACGACGCCAAGGACGTCCTCAAGGGGGCGACGGGGGTCCGCGCGGTGGCAGGAGGGGCGGCATCGGCGCGTGAGGAGTTCTTGGCGGCGATCCGCCGGTATGTCGAGGCGGGCGAGCGGTTCCAGCGTGACGGGGCCCGCTCGGCCACCTTGATGGGCGCCTCGGACACCCAGATGAACGCGGTGAGCGAGCTCGCGGCGCGGAACGGGGCCCGCGCCTGCGAACGCGTCATCTGAAGTGTCATGAGGGGTACCCATAGGTATGGGGACCCCTCATGACCTGCCTCCGCATTTAGAGGACTAAATGCGGGGCGCTCAGTCCAGTGGCAGGTTCAGCAGCGCGTTCTCGACCAGTTCCGGCATCGCCGGGTGGATCCAGTACTGTCCACGGGCCATGCTCTTCGCGTCGAGACCGAAGCTCATCGCCTGGATCAGCGGCTGGATCACCGACGACGCCTGCGGGCCGATGATGTGCGCGCCCAGCAGCTGCCCGGTGGCCGGGTCGGCGAGCAGCTTCGCGAAGCCGGTGGTGTCCTCCATCGCCCAGCCGTAGGCGATACCGGCGTAGTCCTGGTGCGACGTCACGTACGAAACGCCTCGCTCGCGCGCCTCGCGTTCGGTCAGCCCGACCGAAGCGACCTGCGGCGAGGTGAACACCGCGTGCGGCACGAACCGGTGATCGGCTTCGATCCGCTCGTCCGGATGCAGCAGGTTGTGCTGCACGACGCGCTGCTCGTGGTTCGCGACATGCTTCAGCTCGAAGACCGACGAGATGTCGCCGAGCGCGTAGATCCCGTCGACCACGGTCTGCTGGTATTCGTCGACCACGACGTGCCCGCGCTCGCCGGTGGTGACGCCGGTGGCGGCGACGTCGAGGAGGTCCGAGTTCGGCGTGCGGCCGGTGGCGACCAGCAGCACCTCGGCCTCGACGGTCTCGGCGCCCTGAGGTCCTTCGAGGTCCAAAGCGACCCCCGACGAGGTCTTGCGGGCGCGGACGGTCTTCCGGTCGAGCCGGACGTCGAACCGCTGCGAGGCCAGTTCGGTGAACCGGGCGCTGACGTCGTCGTCCTCGGAGCGCAGCAGCGCGCCGGACCGGTTGACCACGGTCACCTTCACCCCGAACGAGGCGAAGACGTGCGCGAACTCGGCCGCGATGTACCCACCGCCGAGGATCACGATGTCGGCGGGCAGTTCGTCGAGGCGCATCACCGTGTCGGAGGTGTGGTAGCCGGTTTCGGCGAGCCCGGGGATGTCCGGGATCACCGGGCGGCCGCCGGCGGCGAGCACGAACCGGTCGGCGGTGATCGTCTCGGCCGGGCGGCCGTCGGAGTAGCTGACCCGGAGTTGCTTGTGGCTGGTGAAGCGGCCTTCGCCCTCGTACACGGTGACGTTCTTGTTGTCCTCGTGCTCGACGCGGTACTCGCGCCCGCCGGCGGCGATCGGGTCGATCCGCCCGAAGACACGGTCGCGGACGTCGCGCCAGCGGACCCCGGTCAGTTCCTCGTCGACGCCGAATTTCGCCGACGACGCCGGTGTGGCCGCGACGTTGGCGGCGTGCACGAACATCTTCGTCGGGATGCAGCCCACGTTCAGGCAGGTGCCACCGAACGTGCCCTTCTCCACGATCGCCGTGTTCAAGTCCGCGAAACGCGGGTCGAGGATCGAGTTACCCGATCCGGTACCGACGATCACCAGGTCGTAGTGGGGCACGCTGTCTTCCTTTGCGGCGGGAGCGGGGTGGTTCCGACTCTAGCCAACCTGTCACGGTGACCGGTTGTTCCCGCTCGCGAACGAAGGTCCACCCGTTTCAGTGACACCGCATCAGGCCTTCTCCGATTAGGGTATTCGCGATCGCTTGTGTACGCGCTGGAGTCGTTTGATCACGACCACCATGATCGCGATGGCCCAGTGCCGCGGCGCCCCGGCCCCTGCCACCAGATGGCAGTACGTACGCCCCGGTGAAGGGACAGAACATGCCCAAGAAGTCACATCGCACCCTGCTGCTAGCTGTCGGAGCGGTACTCGCGACGGCCGTGATGGTGCCGATCGCGGTCACCAGCGCGTCGGCGGACGACAGTGCGGTGAGCGGGCCGGAAAAGGCGGCCGAGCCGAGGATCGTGGGCGGTGAAAAGGCTTCGGTCTCCCAGTACCCCTACTCGGTCTACCTGGCTGACCGCGGCGGCAACCAGTATTGCGGAGCGGTGATCGTCAGTTCCACGACGGTCGCGACGGCGGCGCACTGCGCGGTCGCGGTCGACCGCGCCGACGTCCGGGTGGTCGCGGGACGCGAGGACAAACGTACGAAGGACGGGGTGGAACTGCGCGTTTCGCGAGTCTGGGTCAGCCCCGACTACAGCGGTGATCCCGCCAAGGGCGACGACATCGCGGTGATGACGGTCAGCGGCCAGCTGCCGTATCGGCCCGCGAAGGTCGCGAACAGCGATGACGTCAGCCTGTACAGCGAGGGGACGAAGGCGACGGTCCTCGGCTGGGGCCGTGTCGCCGACGGTGGCGCGCGTTCGGACTACCTCCGCAGCGCGGTCGTTCCGGTGGTCAGCGACACGACCTGCCGAAGCGCGTACTCGGGCTACGACCCGAGCGACATGGTGTGCGCCGGGTACCCCGAAGGCGGGATCGACGCCTGTCAGGGCGATTCGGGTGGCCCGCTCGTCGTGGGTGACACGCTGATCGGGATCGTTTCGTTCGGCGAAGGCTGCGCGAAGCCGAACAGGCCGGGCGTCTACACCCGGGTCTCGCACTACGCGAACGAGATCTCCCGGCAGAACAGTCGAGGGCTGATCGGCTGATCGATGCCTTCTTCACGCCCGATGTGCTACCAAGTGGGGCGTGACCACCGACACCCCGATCACCGAGACCACGTCGTTTCCGCTGTCCGTCGCCGGTGACGAGATCACCGCCGCTCAGTTGCACGACATCCTCCGCCTGCGCGTGGACGTTTTCGTCGTCGAGCAGGAGTGCGCCTACCCCGAGATCGACGGGCGCGACCTCCTGCCCGGCACCCGTCATCTCTGGATCGGTGGTTCCGTCGCCGTCGACTCGTACCTGCGGGTGCTGCAGGACGCGGGCGGCACCTTCCGTATCTCCAGGGTGTGCACGGCCGTCCGCGCCCGCGGGAAGGGACTGGCGGGGCGGCTCATGGAGACCGCGCTCGCGGGGATCGGGAACGCGGCGTGCGTGCTCAACGCGCAGACGTACGCGAAGGACTTCTACGCCAAGTACGGATTCGTGGCCGAAGGCGACGAGTTCTTGGAGGACGGGATCCCGCACATCACGATGTGGCGCCGGGAGGTGCGGTAGCCGTGATCACCCCGACCGCGCGGTCCACATCGGCCTCGGTGAGGTCGGCCCGCGCGGTCAGGCGCAGGCGGGAGATGCCGTCGGGTACGGACGGCGGACGGAAACAGCCGACCCGGACGCCCTGATCCGCGCACGCGGCGGCCCACGCGACGGCCGCTTCGGGGGACGGCGCCTGCACGGAGATCACCGCGGCGTCCGGGAGACTGACCCGAAACCCCGCCGCTTTCAGTTGCATCGCAAGGTTTCCAGCCGCGTCGGTCACCTTGGTGGCCAGTTCCGGCTCGGCCTTCAGCGCGGTGAGCGCGGCCAGCGCGGCGGCGGCACTGGCGGGCGCGAGCGCGGTGTCGAAGATGAAACTACGCGCGGTGTCCACGAGATGCTTGATCACGCGACGCGGCCCGAGTACCGCTCCGCCTTGTGCGCCAAGGGATTTCGACAGCGTGATCGTGGTGACGACGTCCGGCGCGCCGGAGAGTCCCGCCGCGTTGACCGCACCGCGACCGCCCTCGCCGAGGACGCCGAAGCCGTGGGCGTCGTCGACGAGCAGTGACGCGCCGTGCTCCCGGCAAACCGCCGAGAGTTGCTCCAGCGGCGCGATGTCGCCGTCGACGGAGAACACGGAATCGGTGACCACGAGCGCGCGCGGTTTGCGGCGGGTCGCGAGGGCGTGCTTGAAAGCGTTCGGATCGCTGTGGGCGACCGCGGCGATGTCCGAGCGGGACAGCCGGCAGCCCTCGATCAGCGAAGCGTGGATGTACTTGTCCGTGACGATCGCGGAATCCGCGCCGGACAGGGCCGTGACGGCGCCGAGGTTCGCGGTGAAGCCGGACGAAAAGACCAGCGCGGCCTGCGCGCCGCAGAAGCGGGCGAGTTCGTGCTCGAGTTCGACGTGGACCTCGGTGGTGCCCGAGACGAGACGGGAGCCCGTCGACCCGGCACCCCAGCGCAACGCGGCGGCCGCGGCCGCACCGGCGACGCGCTTGTCGCGGGCGAGCCCGAGGTAGTCGTTGCCGGCGAGATCCAGCTCCGGTTCCTGCGCCTGCCGGACGCGCAGCTTGCGCACCAGCCCGGCCTCGGCCCGCTTCTCCGCCTCCACGTCGAGCCAGTCGAAGACCTGGTCGGCAGGGAGGTACTGGGGAACGGGGGCGGGAGAGTTCACGTCCCGCAGTCTCCCATCCGGCGTTCGGCGCCGGGCGTGGTGGTCCCCACAGCGAACGCAATGAAGGGGCCTTTCATCGCAAATTTTGCGATGAAAGGCCCCTTCATTTCACGCTTGGAGCCGGACCAGACCGGCTTCAGTCACTTCAGCTGTCGAAGCTGCGACGCGGGCGTCCGCCCGGCCGCTGCGGACGGCCGCTGCCGCCGCCGGACTCGTTACGCCGCGGACGGCCGCGGAAGCCGCCGGGACGGCCGCCTTCGCGGTGACCGTGACCCTCGCGGGAACCCTGGTAGCCGCCGCGGTCGCCGCCACCGTAGCCGCGGCCACCGCCGCGACGCGGGGACTCACGACGACGCTCGATGACCGGCTCGCCGCTGGGCTGCTGCGCACCGGTGATCCGAGCGAGCTCGGCGTCGCCCGGGCGGACCGTGGTCTGCTCGGCGCGGACACCGGCGCGGTCGGTCATCCGGCGCACCATGCGGCGCTGGTCGTGGGTGACCAGCGTGACCACGACACCGGACGCCCCGGCGCGCGCGGTGCGGCCCGCGCGGTGCAGGTAGTCCTTGTGGTCGGCGGCCGGGTCCACGTGCAGCACCAGCGAGATGTCGTCGACGTGGATACCGCGCGCGGCGACATCCGTGGCGACGAGGACCGGGGCGAAGCCCTCCTTGAAGTCCGAGAGGACCCGGTTGCGCTGCCCCTGGGTCTTGCCGCCGTGCAGTGCGGCCGCGTGGACGCCCTTTTCGCGCAGGCGCTCGGTGAGACGGTCCACGTGGTGCTTGGTGCGGACGAACATGATCGTGCGGCCCTCGCGGGCGCCGATCTCGGTGATGACGTCCTGCTTGTCCTGGTGCGACACCTGGAGCACGTGGTGATCCATGGTGGTGACGCTGGCGGTCGACGGGGCGACCGAGTGCGTGACCGGGTTGGTCAGATACGCGCGGACCAGGCGGTCGACGTCACCGTCGAGGGTGGCGGAGAACAGCAGGCGCTGGCCGTCACGCGGGGTCAGGTCGAGGATCTCGCGAACCTGCGGCATGAAACCCATGTCGGCCATCTGGTCGGCTTCGTCGAGTGCGATGAAGGTGCAGTCCGACAGCGACGCGGTGCCCTGCCGAACGTGGTCCGACAGCCGGCCGGGGGTGGCGATCAGCAGGTCGACGCCGCGGGAAAGCGCGTCGGCCTGACGGGTGAAGGCCATGCCGCCGACGGCGGTGCGGCACCACAGGCCGAGCGACTTGGCCAGCGGGGTCAGCGAGTCGGCGACCTG
Source organism: Amycolatopsis sp. NPDC034160 (assembly GCF_055575355.1). Taxonomy (NCBI): domain Bacteria; kingdom Bacillati; phylum Actinomycetota; class Actinomycetes; order Pseudonocardiales; family Pseudonocardiaceae; genus Amycolatopsis; species Amycolatopsis sp. NPDC034160. The sequence goes on from NZ_JBVISU010000030.1 coordinate 97,569, forward strand.
CATGGCCAGCTCGCGGGTCGGGACCAGGATCAGCGCGCGGGGGTGCTTCGGCCGGGCGCGGCCGCCGTTGAGCCGGGTCAGCATCGCGAGGCCGAAGGCCAGGGTCTTGCCGGAACCGGTCTGGGCGCGGCCCAGCACGTCGCGGCCGGCGAGCGCGTCGGGGATGGTCGCCGACTGGATGGGGAAGGGGGTGGTGATCCCGCCCTCGGCCAAGGCCTTCAGCAGCGGGTCGGGAAGCCCGAGCTCCGCCCAGGTCGTGGCCTTGACACTCTCGACGGCGTCGTTGTGCAGCATCGAGTCACCCGAGGGGCGGGTGCGCGGCTGGCGGTGCTGCCGAGCCGACGGCGAGGTGGGGCCGGAGTTGAACGTGACTGTCACAAATACCTCTCGGACGTGGTACGTCACAAGGAGGCCCGGGCTGCCCGCGCGCAAGCAGGGCAAGATGGTGTGCACAGATGGGCGTTCACAGGGACGAACCCGGCACACCGCGTCTGCATGACACCGCGCGCCAATTGGTTGATACGGATACCGCGAGCCATTCGGTTGGCTTTGGAGGCGACGGACACCACTCATCCACGCCGCCGATTGCGGTCTAGCACTACTGTACCGGACCGTTATCCGGCCGCCCAACGCGAGGGACCGATTGTGGGCAGGGTCTCCACGACGGCGCTCGCCGGGGATGTCGGGAAAGGGTCTTCCGTGCCGGATTCCGCCCTGGAAGACCCTTTCCTGACACTGTGGACAGTCGCTCAACTTCCCTGACAGGTCACCGGCGGCTGCACCGGATTCGTCCCCGCCGACTCGACGACGAGACCGAACGTCGTCTCCCCGTCCGGCGCGATCGCGCCGTTCCAGTTCGCGTTCCGGACGTTCACCACGTTCCCCGCTTGGCTCAGCGTCCCGTTCCACACACTGGCGATCCGCTGCCCGGCGGGCAGCACCCAGCCCGCCAGCCAGCCACCGTAGGCGGTCGTGCCGTGGTTCATGATCGTCACGGTCGCCTGGTAGCCGCCGGACCACGAGTTCGTGACGGCGAACATCGCCATGCACGAACCGCCGGTGGGCGGCGGGGAGGTGGGCGTGGTCGACGAGGGCGGCGTGCCCGGTTCGCTGATGCCGGTCACCTCGCCGTTGCCGCCGTCGAAGACGACGTCGGAGCAGCCGTAGAACGTCTCGGCGCTGTCGGAGCGTTTCCACACCGAGTAGATGACGTGCCGTCCCGTCTTGTTCGTGGGCAGCGCGCCGCTCCACTTGTACTGGCCCTCGACACTGCCGACGGGACCGGTCACCGGGGGATGGTCCACGGTCAGGAACGGCTGGTCTTCCAAGTCGTCCCAGCGCAGCGGCCGGTTCGGATCCCAGCCGTCCTTGGTGACGAAGGTGTAGAACCAGCCAGGATGCGCGGCCCACGCGTTGTAGGAGAAGTCGAACGTCGCCCCGGCCGTCAGATGTGTGAGCGGCCAGTCGCCGACGCCGTCGAACCCGGCGAACCCGGGATTGCCGCCCGAACACAGTTGACCGTCGGGGATGAAGCCGCGCGTACGCCCGGCGCCGTCCGAGCGCAGGACGGAGAACCAGTTGTAGAGCGAATTCGCGCCGCTCGTCCGGACGGCGGCGGAGCACGCCGGGTTGTGCGGGACGATCTCACCGGTCGGGGACAGGCCGTCCTTCCAGCAGAGGAACGTGCGGCTGCCCGGTTTCATCATCGCGCCGTGCGCGGCGGCGGTGCCGGTGTTCAGCACCACGGCGAGCACGCTCGCCAGTAGCACGGTCACGACGGCCAGGACGGTACTTCGTTGTTTCGTCACGTCGGCTTCGCCCTTCTCCCATGCGGACATGGCCGCCTGGTGGTGGCGGCCGGTGTGTATGGGAGCGCTCCCAGTAGGGAGGGTATGACACTTCCGGGTGGCGGGGAAGAGCTTTCAGCGGTCTCGAAGCGCGAGTGTCATAAGGGGTCCCCATCGGACCGATTTCGTCCTATGGGGACCCCTTATGACACGTCGGCACACGTCAGCGCAGCCCGGCGATCTCCCGCAGTTCCTCGATCAGCTCCGGGACCGCCGTCAGCCGCTCCGGCAGTCCTCGCGAGTGGAACCAGGTGGCGATGTTCCGCACGTCGCGCGCGAGGAACTCCAGTCCACCGGGGTTGGCCACGATGTCGACCACCTGCGGGAGGTCGATCACCATGATCCGCTCGCGGTGGACGAGCAGGTTGTACGCCGAGAGGTCGCCGTGCGCGAGCCCTTGCGACGCCAGGAGTTCCAGCATCGCCGAGGTCTGGAACCACAGTTCCCGCAACTGCTCCGGCTCCGGCCGGACCTGTGCCAGCCGCGGCGCGGCCGTCTCGCCGTCGCCGAGGAACTCCAGCAACAGCTCGGTACCGTCACGCTGCACCGGATACGGCACCGGCGCGCCGACCGCCCAGAGTTTGCTCAGCGCGGAGAACTCGGCCACCGCCCACTGTTCGGCGATGAGGTTGCGACCGAAGCTGCTGCGCGACTCCATCGCCCGCATTTCGCGCGACCGCCGCAGCCGCCTGCCTTCGAGATAACCGGCGTCACGGTGGAACAGCCGGTGCTCCCCGCTGCGGTACCGCTTGGCGGCCAGCACCGTGCCCGGCGTGTCGGGCAGGCCACGGCGCACGAGGTGGACGTCGGCCTCCTTGCCGGTCTTGAGGATGCCGAGTTCGGTGTCCACCGCCGCGAGTTCGGTGATCACCCAGTCCGGCCGCGGATACGGCCCGTGCTCGGCTTCGCCCCAGGTGCTCCAGCGGTCGCCGCCACCGGGGATGGCGGTTTCGGTGTAGGCGTCTTCACGCAGCCGGGCGAGCCGGACGCGTTCGGCCTCGGTGAGCCGTCCGCCGCGGGTGGGTTCGGGTTCGTCGTCGAACCGGCCGCGCCGGGCACGACGAGGACGGTCGATCTTTTCGAAAGCGTGTGATTCTTCGAGATCGTGCTTGCGCACTGGTGGGTTCTCCTAGTCAGGGTGCCCCACCGGGCGAGCGTGGTCGCGCTCAGCCTCGAGGGGCGAGTGGATGGGGGCGGCAAAGGCCCCGGACAGTCATCAGCACGAGGCACCTCCCTGTCGCATCCACCGGCTCCTGCCGGATCGCGCACGATCATGACGGACGCCTCCCGGCGGCCGCAACCGAATTAATGTGGTGAGGCGAAGACCGCGTGCGGTGAGGCGTTGGTCGGGACGGTCGTGAGTGGCGATTCGGGTTCCAACCCGACTCCCCACCCACGACCACCTGGACCGACGGCCTTGCTGGCGTGAAGTACATGATGGCCCCCTT
>NZ_JBVISU010000031.1:0-98863 GCF_055575355.1 Amycolatopsis sp. NPDC034160
GGCAACGCCGTCGCCACCGTCCTGGTCGGCACCTGGACCAAGGAATTCGACCGCGAACGCGCCAACCGGGTCTTCACCGGACAGGCCCCGTTCGAGGAGGCGTCGGACGGGTCGTGATCTCCGGTCGCGCAGGCGGCATCGTTAGGGTGGCAGCGTGCCAGAACGGATCCAGTCGGTCGAACGCGCCGCCACCATCCTGCGACTGCTCGCCTCGGGGTCGCGCCAGCTCGGCGTCGTCGAACTGGCCCACGCGATGAACCTGCCCAAAGGCACGGTGCACGGACTCCTGCAGACGCTGCAGTACGTCGGGTTCGTCGAACAGGTCGGCGCCGGCGGGAAGTACCGGCTGGGTCCGACGCTGCTGCACCTGGGCACCGTCTACCTCGACGTCAATGAACTGCGCTCCCGAGCCCTCAGCTGGGCGGATTCCCTGGCCACTCGCTCGGGTGAAAGCGTCCGGATCGGCACCGTGCACGAGAACAAGGTGCTCGTCATCCACCATGTGTTCCGCCCGGATGACAGCCTCCAGGTCTTGGAAGTCGGGACGCTGCTGCCGCTCCATGCCAGCGCGCTGGGCAAAGCCCTGCTTAGCTTCGACCTGCGCGGTGACATCCTGGCCGGCAGCATCGACCTTCCTGGCATGGCACCTGCCACCGTCATCCAGCGTGACGAACTACTCCACCAGATCACTCTGATCCGGGCGGAGGGCTGGGCGATGGACCGGGACGAACTCGTGCACGGCGAAGCTTCCATCGCCGCGCCCATCCACGATGAGCGCAACCTGACCGTGGGCGCGATCGCGATCACGGGCGCCATCGAGCGGATCTGTGACGAAGACCGCCAGCCCCGCCGCGACCTCGTCGCCGCCGTTCGTGAAACCGCCCGCTCGATCTCCCGCAGCCTCGGTGCTCCGACCTGGTGACCCAGCACGCCAAGACGGTCTTCGCGGTGAGTCTCGGCACTCAGCTCGAGCACGCTCACTCAATCACGGTTGCCCTCGAGAAACAGACCTGAGGCGATGGTGGGCGAGTTCCAGATTCTCTTCGCCCGGCCTGGGCACCGCGCAACGGAGCGGGCCAAGGCCGATCAACAGCATTAGGGCCGGCACCTTCGCCACGAACAGCCCACGCCATCCCCAGGTCTCGGTGACCAGTCCGCCCAGCGGCGGACCGCCATGCCACCGATCATCATCACTGTGGCGATCACGCTCGGCGCGCGGCCCCGCTAATCCTCCCGCACCATCGCCGTCACTAAAGGCAAAACACGTGGCCAGCGCGCACTTACCTACGAAGATACTTACGCCTTTGGAGGCCTTATTCCCGGCGTGTCGCGCCCAGTGGAGACCCCGCCCTTTGAAGGGAAGGAGCGCCGTCAGGTGGGGAGCCTTGCACACCCGTTCACAGCCTCGACTGCGCGCTCGAGGACAGGCATGCCAAGAAGCAGTCGGCGAAGGGCCGCCATGCCAAGCGTTTCAGGGACGGTGGCGGGCGAGATCAGGTCTCTGTGCGGCAGCCCCCGGCAAGTGCTGGAAGAGAAGGTCCTCGTGACCGCGTTCGAACACGGCAACAAGATCACCCTCGAGAATGTGTGACACTGAAGGCCGTCAATCCGACTGCGCGACCGTCCACTTCGATCAGCTGATGGGTGGACGTTGCATGTGAGGACAGTCGGGGAGGTCGGTCGTCGCGGGCAAGCGTCTCGAATCTCTATTGCTTTCCCAGAGGTTGTATCACGCGCGCCTGCGGCCTACCACAGATCTCACTGCATGCCTGTCCGGACCGCGCGTGCCGGAATGGTTAGCTGGGGCTGAGCATCACCTTGCGAATCTAAAACCTCGAATGAGTGTGGAAGAAGGGCGTATTCGCTCCTTCCATGGTCAACTTATAGCGTGCCTGGGGGCTTGTGGCAAGACCCAGGTGATGCCGCAGAATCGCCAGCCGAAGCTGAAACCTGCGGAAATGGGAGTTACTAAAGTGCGTGTGCTGTTGTCGACGTATGGGTCGCGCGGGGATGTCGAACCGATCATGGGCCTCGCGACGCGGGTGCGGGAACTCGGCGCCGAGGTGCGGGTGTGCGCGCCGCCCGACTTCGCGGGCCTGCTGGCCGGAATCGGGGTGTCGATGGTTCCGGTCGGCCCATCGGCGAATGCGCTGACGGTTGCGGCGCCTGCACCGTCGTCCCTGCCGGAGTACGCGGCCGCCCTGATCGCCGACCAGTTCGAGGCGGTCACCAAGGCCGCCGAAGGCTGCGACGTGATGGTGGTGACCGGCATGCTCCCCGCCGCGGCGGGCGCGCTGTCGGTGGCTGAGAAACTGGGCATCAAGGCGGTGTCGGTGACCTTCCAGCAGCTCACCCTGCCTTCGCCACACCACGAACCGTTGACGTACCAGGGCAAGCCATTTCCACCGGAGCTGACCGGCAACCGGCAGCTGTGGGAGCTGGACGCGCGCACCAACGACGAGTTGTTCGGGGCCGCGCTCAACACGAGCCGGGTGGCCAACGGCCTGCCGCCGGTGGACGGTGTCCGTGATTACGTCATCGGCGACCGGCCGTGGCTTGCCACGGATCCCGTTCTGGACCCGTGGCGGGAGCCGTCGTATTTCGACGTCGTCCAGACCGGCGCGTGGATCATGCCGGATGAGCGCCCGTTGTCTGCCGGCCTCACGGCGTTCCTGGACGACGGCCCACCACCGGTCTACGTGGGCTTCGGCAGCATGCCGATGCACGCCGCGGCCGATGTCGCCCAGGTGGCCATCGACGTGGTCCGGGCGCACGGCCGCCGCATCGTCCTGGGCCGCGGCTGGGCGGACCTCTCGCTGATCGACGATCGGGACGACTGCTTCGTGGTCGGTGAGGTCAACCAGTTCGCGTTGTTCTCCCGGGCCGCCGCCGTGGTTCATCACGGCGGGGCGGGCACCACGCTGACGGCCGCCCGGTCCGGTGCGCCGCAGGTGGTTGTCCCGCAGGCGACGGACCAGCCGTACTGGGCAGGCCGGGTGGCGGAGCTGGGGATCGGCGTGGCTCACGACGGTCCGGTACCGACCATCGAATCCCTGTCCACCGCTCTCGGCACGGCTCTGGCCACCGAGACCGGCGAGCGGGCGCGTGCCGTGGCGGGCACGATCCGGACTGATGGCGCCACAGTGGCCGCCAAGCTGCTGCTCGACTGAAGATCTCACCTCGACGACCATCCGTTGCAGCATTAGCCGCACTGGGGATGTCGGGTGAGGTGAGTAGCGTGGGCGTGTGAAGCCGCGCTTGCTGGGGAATGTGGACGGGCTTTCGATTCCGTTTGCCGCTCCGGCGCCGCCGCCGGGCCATGTCGACTATCTGTGGTGCTTGTCGCGGTGGCAGGGAAGCGCGGTGCGACGAGCGTGACTCAATCCGGCGCATGGTGCTGCGCTGACGGACGTCGCGGGGCGCGTCGGCGCTGAGCTGGCGTGGGTGACGTCCTGGGCGCACCGGGCGAATATCACTGTCGGCCCGGACCTAGGGTCGCCAGAACTGCCCCGCTGTAGGCGTCGTGGCCTATGACCATCATCCTGACTGGAATTTCGGCGCGATCGGCCGTTTCGCGTTCGACGGCCCCACGCCTGTTCTCTCCCGTCCGCGATCGCCTCATCGTACGCCGGAGCGTCGCCACGGCCCTGATCTAGGTCGGTCCGGTTACAGTGCCTCAGTACCGCGCCGACCCCGCCGCCATGGAAACTGCGCTCCACCAAAACTCATGCACGGCGAGAAGCGGCCCGAAATCAACTGATTGGTTGATGCCAAGCTGCGTCTGGATGGCCACCGTGGACTGCATGAGGCGATATCTGGGGGCCCTGTTCGTTGTCGTGGGACTCGTGGTGGGAACAGCGCCTGCGGTGGCGGCGTCGGCCGGTGTGGTGCGGATCGAATCCGGGTTGGTGCGGGGTGAGGTGACCGGCGGTCTCCGGATTCATCGAGGTGTGCCCTACGCGGCCCCGCCGGTCGGTGAGTTGCGCTGGCACGCGCCGGTCGCGCCGCGGCGGTGGGATGGTGTGCGTGACGCGACCCGACCGGCCGATCGCTGTCCGCAAGCCGCGTTGCCCAACAGACCAGCCAGTGACACCGAGGACTGCCTGTACCTGAATGTGGTGGCGAAGAAGCGCGTGTGGAGGGCGCCGGTGCTGGTATGGGTGCATGGCGGTGGACTGGTGTCCGGTGCCGGTGGTGATTACGATCCGTCCCGGCTCGCGGAACGTGGTGATCTGGTCGTCGTGACGGTGAACTACCGGCTGGGGAACCTCGGGTTCCTGGGCTTTCCCGGTCTCGCCGATGGTGGCGCGTTCGGCCTCGACGATCAGCAGGCCGCGTTGCGGTGGGTCAAGCGCAACATCGCCTCTTTCGGTGGCGACCCGGGGAACGTGACGGTCTCGGGTGAGTCGGGCGGCGCCCATTCGGTCTGTGGCCTGCTCGCTTCCCCAGGTTCGGCGGGGCTGTTTCAGCGGGCCATCGGACAGAGCACGCCGTGCGTATCTGATGCCTTCGCCGGCACGGGTGTCCGGCCGCTGCTCGACGTGCCGTACTTCGTGCCGCCGGAGTGGCAGCAGGGACACGGGCAGAATTTGGCGACCCGGTTCGGCTGCACGACGTTGGACTGTCTGCGGCAGGTGCCGGTGGCGGACCTGCTGGCCGCGCCGGTCCTGCCCCTGCCGGCCTATGGCAACGCCGTGCTTCCGGAGAATCCCGCAGTCGCCGTGCCCGCAGGCCGTTTTCAGCGCGTGCCGTTGTTGACCGGCGTCACCAGGGACGAAGGAACCCTGTTCTCGCCGTCGATGTTCCCCGGACTCACCGAGGCGGGTTACCGGAAGGCGTTGGACACCTATTTCGGTGACAAGGCCGCGGTGGTTGCCGCCGAGTACCCCGTCGCGGCGCACGGCACTGCGGCACAGGCCATCGGTGCGGTCATGAGTGATCTGGACTGGGCTTGGGCTCAGCAGGCGAGTGAACGACGGTTCTCGGCAACGGTGCCGGTCTACGCCTATGAATTCCTGGACCGCACGGCACCGCCGATTCTCGAGTTTCCGGTGGGTGTCCAGCCGCTGGCCGGGCACGCGTCCGAGCTGAAGTACCTGTTTGATTTTCCGTATGACGATCGCCCGTTGACGGCTGCTCAACGACGGTTGGGGGACCGGATGATCGACTACTGGTCACGGTTCGCTTCGGCCGGCGACCCGAATAGGCACGGGCTCCCGCCGTGGCATCCCGTGACCGCGGACACTCACTACGTCCAAGGTCTGGACTTGTCCAGGATCGGCAAGGTCGATCGGGCGAAACTGCATAACTTCCAATTATGGGACCGGCTCGTGACGCGGAAATAGACCTGAGGTAGCCGCTCCGCCAGGCGAGGCTTGGGGCGAAGGTTTAAGCATCCGCTTGGAGTGACTGCTCGAAGTTGCCGGGACCGAATATCCCGATCACGGAGTGCCAGCGCGTACTGGCGGCGCAGATCGGGAACGCCACCGCCGACCGGGCGGTCGCGGCCGCCCTCCAGCGGCAGCTGGTGCCCGCGCGGCTGCCCGCGGTCTCCGAGATGAGATTCGACGCCCGATACGTACCCGGGGACCGAGATGCCTGGAGCGGCGCGGGGTTTGGCGATCGACTATTGCTCCAATATCGAGAAGTGTGGAAGATCGTTCTGGTCCGACCTCAGCAGATCAGGAAGGCCGATGGTGGCGCAAGCTCGACAGGAAGCTCGACGAGACGGCGGCGATCATCTCGCGAAATCCGTCGTCCACATCGCGACCGCGACGGACGAGACGTACCTGCCTTATGTGGCGGCCATGGCTTGGTCGCTGGCCGCGCGACGGCACCCGGACACCGAACTCGAGTTCACCGTCATGCATGCGGGAGTATCAGCCGCGGACCGGGCTCGCGTCGAAGCCGTCATCGACGGAATCACCGTACGGTGGGTGTCGATGCATCCGGACAATTACCGGCGTTGGGGGGTCGAGCCGGAACCGATGATTCTCGACCCGCACTATTTCCGCTGTCTACTCGCGAGAATCTATCCCGAAACGGTCGAGCGAGCCGTCTACATCGACTCCGACACCGTGATCCTGAAGGACCTCAGATCGCTGTGGAGCTGGCCGCTCTACGGGAACCCGATTGCTGCCGCGGGGGATTTGGTGTCGGTGATAAGTGATGCCATCAGTCACTGGCAGGAGATCGGACTCGATCCCGATGCGCCGTATTTCAATGCCGGTGTGATGGTGATCGACCTGGCGCGCTGGCGGGCCGAGAACATCGGTGAGCGGGTCCTGCGCGAATGTCAGGAGAATCGGCACCGGCTGCTCATCCAGGACCGGTGGAACCAGCACGATCAGTACGGCTTCAATGTCGTACTCCAGCATCGCTGGACCGCGTTGCCCTCGGGCTGGAATCACTACGCGGAGCGAGCCCTCGACGATGCCGGGATCGTGCATTTCCTCGGCGACATGAAACCCGGCGCTCCGCTGGCCTTACCAGAGTGCACGGAGTTGTTCATCCAGGCTGTGGACGCGACCCAGTGGGCCGGCTGGCGGCCACCGGGAAACACCACGACCTGACCATTTCTCAAGGCACATTCCGCTGATGGGCACCGCGGAGTACCGGAGATCAGGACCGATGGACCACTGCCCCCCCCGCTGGCCATAGCCATATCCGGACCAGCAGCGCGTGAGGTAATGGCGTCGACACGGTTTCGGGAACGTGCCAGCGATTCCGGCGGGCACTACGGTGGATCTCACGCCCGAACGACAGGAGTACCCGAACCACCATCCGGTGCGGTCTTAGTCGTCTGCCAGGAGGAGCCCGGACAGGTTTCTCGCCAACTCGATCATGGTGGCCACGTGGGCGCGCCAGCCTTCGTCGTCGCCACCCAGCCAGCAGGCACGAGCTTTGCGACCGGCGGCGAAGTATGCCTGTCCGTAGAGGTCGTACTGCGCGCGCACATATCGGCGCCACTCACGCCGGTAGCGCTTCAATTCTGTGGGTCGGGCCATCTCTTCGGCGAGCCGGTGGACCTCGTAGCTGTAGCTCCAGAGATCTTCGTGGAGGTCAGCTGGCACGGGCAGGCCGTGCGTGTACTCGATCGGTGAGCAGGGTTCCCCTTTGCGACGAATCCGCTCCCGCACGGTCAAGGCGAGGACCAACCACCACAGGACGGCGGCGACCTCGAAGACCGGAGAGTACGCGCCTCCAGACCACGTGAGCGAATCCCAGTCGACGATGAGGGTCAACACAGCCACGCCAAGCAGGGACATCACCAGCAGACCGATGAGCGTCAGTCGTCTACGTGCCGCCCATCGCAAAGCCCGCCGCTGCGCGGCCTCGTCTCCTGGAAGGACCTCGGTTCCGCCGGCACCGTGCACCGCGCGACGCGGCAACCACGGCCAGGCTAGCGGCGGCGATGGCCGAAAGCGCATGGCCGAGATGGTTTCCGACATCGCCCGTCCCCTTCTCGATCACGTGTCACCCCTTGGCGATCTTAGCGAGACCCGCGAGCACGAAATCTTCGTAGTTGTTCCATCAACGTGTTGCCGCCCCAGCGCATCAACGTGGCTCGTTTCCCCTCGATGCACGTGTGGTCGAACCCGCCGCTCGCAGATGGCGACGCTCCAGAAGACGTCCGCCATCGATGTCTGACCCGCGCCCCCCAACGAGGATGTCCAAGTACTGATATGCCTGGAGTGAGCGGATCTCCTCATCAGCGCCGAGTCCGCGAACGCCGTGAAATCAAGAAGGCCGCTGGCTCCGGCCTTTACAGCACTTCAGCGGTGCCGGAAACCTACGAGGACAAGGACGCCACCGGGGGGTGGTGGCCGGCGGGGGATGTCGACGCTCTTGTGCGGGAACTCGCGCACGATTCGGCTCGGGGTATTCGTTGCTGAGATGGCACTCTTCGCCGGCTCCCGGACACCCTGAGTCGAGATCGTGAGCTGTGACGATGCCCGCCGGTGCGGAGGAATGCGGATGGGACGGGAACCCCGACACCTCCCGTCGAGGCGTGAGTTCCCCGGGCCCGGCCCGGCTCGAACGGGCTGCCACCCTCACCATGCGACGGGCAGGACGCACCCTTACCGGGTAGACGCGCCTTGGGCGGGCTCATCGTGATGGTAAGCGAACGCTACGCGTCTCGGAAGTGTGACTAGGAGCAAGGGCGCCAAGTCTGAGCAGTCCACGCCTGGAGCGACGATTTTGGTGTTATCAGGTAGAAGCTCGAACAAGCAATCCTTGACCGGCTACCCCGGCCGCTCTGGTCGTTCTAGAGTTGGGCCGCATGGAGCCTGTCAGCGGACTCGCCACCAAGTTCGCGTCAAGCAGAATGAGCTTCTACACAGCCATCTACCTGACCAGCGTGCTACTTCCGGGAGCCGTACTGGTGACCGAGCTCCTTGTCCTCTGCGTACACCTTGCGAGACGCGGCCAGGCCGACATCGGGTTCATCTTGGACACGCTGGCCAAGGTGAAAGGGGCCGGCATTGTCGTGCTCGTCCTGGTGGCAATCGCAGCCAGCTTCGTGATCGGCTATCTGGCCAGAGAGGTCGGCTTCAAGATCACCGCCCTGTGGGAGCGGTTCAACCGACGAAAAGCGGCGCCCGCGTTCACGGCGTCGTGGGCCAAGATTCGAGACACCTTCGGCGACGACTTCACCGAGCGTCTCACCGGGCTGCACCCGATCCTGCGACACCTCGATTCCGACGAGCTGCACCGAGACGACGCTCGTGGTCGTAGCCTGCCCGTGGGCGGCGGACATCAGGCAAACGCGTCGTTGTACCTGTTCACCTACAGCAAGCTGTGGCTCCGCGGGCGCGTGCCTGCGCTGAGCGTCGACAACATCGAGGTGGAAATCAACATCCTGGTGTCGACCATCATGCCCGTGCTCCTCCTCGCCCTCGACGCGACCGTGCTGTCGGGCACACCTGTCTCGATCAAGATCATCGCCCTGCCTGGAGCGGTGCTCATCAGCCTCGCGGTCATGACCGCTGTGCGGCGCCTGCGCAGGACAGAGCAGAGCGAGGCATTGCGCAACCTGGCGTTCGACCTCGCTATGCGCGAGGCGGAGGCTGAGTATCCGACCGCGGAACGGCGGGATGAAGAGGAAGCGTCCTAGCGCGAGTAGTGCCGAAGATCGGGCAACATGCCGGAATCTGTTGGGCCGCAGAGAATGTAGAGCAGCAACCGGGTATCGGCGTCGGCCAGGTACGCCGCCGCCGCGCGATGATTGCCGTCGAGCAGTACCACCTCGTCACCGACTCGGTAACCCGGAAGTGCCAGATGCACGGGCCTGTCGGCGCGTATGTACTCCTGTCGCAGCGCAGCGATCGTGGACGCACGAGCACGCGGCCAGGATGTTTCGGTGATCGCGACTTCTGACACCCGCAGCGGGCGAACGCCTTGGTGGTCGTAGCCAGCGTCGCGTCCGGATTCATCTGCGTACCACACGGTGCACAGCTCGCCGAGTTCCTTACGGGAACGGCTGTACCGTTCCTCGATCGCGCACTCGGCAGCGACCCGTTGCCAGTCCAGTTTCGCCCGTATGCCTCCATCGCCGAAGATCAGTGCGAAGGCCGATGTGTCCATGCCAGGAGACGGTACCGGCCGGCGCCAAGAGGGGCTGAGTGGCAACGACACCCTGGCCGCCCAACGTCCGGACATGCCGATGACCGGATGAGAACCGAATACGTGTGACCCGTTGATCGCGCCGTGGGCTACTGGGCGGTCTGTGGGTCCTTACGGAGGATTCGCCAGCACAGGTAGACGCAAACGCCGGCGGCGGGTGCACCTCCCAGCAGTGTGGCGGCAATGCCGAGCGGGATCACTGCTCCGGCCAAGTACAGCGGTACCAGTACTGCGGTGGCGATGGTGAACTTCGCCAGGAATACAGCCGTGCACACGTAATAGCGGCGCAGCTGCCGGCGATCGTGTCGCCAGGCGAGGCGTTCGCCGCGCACTGTGCTCATCACCAATCCGATGACCGGCCATCGCACCAGCATGGATACCAGGAACAGCACGCCGCCGCCTGCTTGCAGGAGGACGGCGGTGAGGTAGAAATCGACCGCCTGCCCGGTACTCCCAGCCAGCAGTGCGGACACTCCGACCATGATCAATCCGATCGCCGGTTGCCAGACCTTACCGCCGGTGCACAGCCGCACCACGGCCAACACGGACACGCCACCGACCGCGACCAGCGCGGACGCCAGCACCTGTCCGGTCAGTAGGTACGCGACGAGGAACAGCGCTCGCGACACGACGCCCTCGGCGACCGTGCGCCAACCGCCTACCGCGCTGAACAACGACAGCGACTTCTGCGTCAGCATGTCGAGGCTCACGTGCTCGCCTTCGCGCCGACAGACGGGAAACTGCTGTGGCGCATCGTGTCCTCGTAGGCGCCGATCGCGTCGAGCAAGTCGAGCTGGCCACGGTGCGCCTCGACCAGTGCCTCGCAGAGGTGGCGCGCATCCTGCATCGCCAGGTTGCCGCCGAAACCTGGGGCCAGGTGGATGGCGTCGCCGATGACCGTCACCGGACTGGCGGGCCAGGCCGGCGTCGGCGGGATCATTCCGATACGCAGTGCGACCGTGACGTCTGGCCACGCCTCGGCGACGACCGCCCGCAGGGCGGAAGGCAGATCCGCGGTCAGCTCCTTGGCGCGGCGCCACACCGTGGCGGAACCGAGCCGCTCCCGCGTGACGGGCACGGCCCACATCACGTAGTCCTCGATCTCGGCGACCGCGCTGTGGTGCATGGCGGGCAACCACTGTCGTCGCGCTGCCACTGGCGGTTGGGTGAACCGCAGCACGCCCAACGCCATCGTCGTGCCGCGCACGTGTGCACTGGTGGCGCTGTCGCCGATCAGGTCGGGAAGCCCGGTACAGGCCACAGCACGCAGTGGCGTCGCGCCCATGATCATGCGTCGTCCCGTGTCCACCACCCGCACATCCGGCAAGTACCGGCGGCGGACCGCCGAACCGATTCCGTCGGCGCCGACCAGTACGTCCGCGATGTCCGTGCGGCCGTCGGCGAACCACACTCGAACTGTGTCGTCGGCGCCCTGCTCGAACCTCGTGAACTCCGCCCCGAAGCGGACCACGTCGTCCAGCTCCGTCAGCAACACCGCTCGCAGCAGCGGCCGGTCGACTTGCCGACCAGACCGCGCCCGGCCCGCCATGCCGTCGGACGGCCGAGCACCCGTGATGGTGAGCTCTCCATCCACGTCGGACAGCGCCAAGGTCTGCTCGCGCCGTCCTCCCATGGTGGCCTCCACCATCGCGACATGCGCCGGAGGCAGGCACGCACGCAGCGCCGACGCGCCACGGTCGTCGACGTGCAGGCTGGCGCCCTGCGGACGCCCCGACGCGCCGTCTCGCTCGTACACCACGACATCGATCCCCGCCCGACGTAACCCGTGAGCGAGCGTCAACCCGCCCAGGCCAGCGCCGACCACAACCACCCTCATCAGCTCACACCCATTCTTCATCGCCTGATGAAGAACACACTACGGCGAGTTCCAGCAAAACTCCACCGAACGATGAAGAAAGGGTGTTAGGCTTCAGCGGCCATGACAGAACACGACAACCATCGGCGCCCCGGACGCTGGCGGACCGGCGCGGAGAGCAAGCAGCGGGTCCTGCAGGTCGCCCGCGAGCTGTTTGACCGCAACGGCTACAGGGGCACGACCGTGCGAGCGATCGCCACCGCGGCGGGAGTCGACCCGGCGATGGTGTTCTACTTCTTCGGCACCAAACAGGGCCTGTTCAGCGCCGTGATCGACATGTCCGACAACGTCCCACCGGCCATCGAGTCGATCTTCGCCGGCAGCCTCGAGACCATTGGCGAGCGCATCGTGCGGGCACTCGTGGAGAACCTCGACAAGTCCGACCGCACGCCGCTGGTGATGCTGACTAGGTCGGCGCCCGCCGACCCACAGTCCGAAGCGCTGCTGCGCGAATTCATCGACCGGGAGATCACCGACCGGCTCGCGGCACTGCTCGACACGCCGGACGCCGCGCTACGGGCGGGCATGGTCAACGTCCAGATCCTGGGTCTCGCGGTAGCCCGGTACATCGTCCACATCGAACCGATCGCGTCAGCATCCGTCGACGAGCTCGCCACCACGTTCGGTCCCCTCGTACAGCACTGCCTGACCGGCCGAACAACACCATCGTGAGTGTGGTTCTCTTGCCAGTCAGGGATCTCCAGGTTGTCAAATCTCGCCAATGCACTCTCATGCCGCGATGAGAACCTTGGTGCGGGCGGGTGGATCAGCCAGCTGCCCGGTCGCCGAAGTCGTCGGCTTACCGCCTCGCTGAGGAAATGTCTCGAGTTTGAGACTGATGATGGTGAGGCCGGCTTCTTTTATGAAGCGGAGACACCCTGCGTTGACACCGGTGGGAACCTGACAATGCCCTGGTGAACAACGAGACCAACTGGACGATACCGCGTTCAAAGGGGCCGCCTTCACCGGAGACGTCACGTTCGACCAGGTGAAGGTGGACGGGTGCCTTTCCCGCGCAGCGCCGAGTTTCGGCAAGGTGTAATCGGCGCCGCACCGTCTCAGCGGGGTTACCCGGGCGCCTTCGACCTGGCCCTCACGGCTGTCCGGGCGGCTCGTGGCGTTCGACGGCGTTCCACAGGATTGCGATGGGTGCCTGGTCCGGTTTCTCTCGTTCGGCGAACTCGTCGAGGAGCGCGCCGACCCTGCTGTTCAGCTCCGCTTGGTCGCGGGAGTCCAGCCGCAGAACCGCCCGGCGGGTGTGCTGGGGGAGTAAAGGGTCGTTCTCGCTGATCTCCGCCCGGTGTGCGTCCAGGATGGCGAGGTCGACCTTGGCCGTGAGGTGAAGGTCGGTCCCCGGCTCGAGGTCGAGACGCCAGGTCTTCTTGGTCGCCCGGTAGGGATGTTCCCAGGCGCCTTTGGGGCCTCGCCGTGGCTTCTCGGCCACGAGGAATCCCGTCGCAGTCAGTATCCGCAGCCTGCGCAGCAATGTGGCCGGTGCGACGTCGAGGCGTTCGGCGAGTTGCTGGTTGGTCCATGACCTGTCCAGGCACAACCGCAGGATGCGCCAGCTCAGCGGATGGGAGAGCGCACGTAGTTCTTCCGGCGTCGCCGCTGGGGGCTCGATCTGTCCGGCCATTGACAGGACTGTAATCGATTCTCATACTCGGAATCAATTTCACTGAATGAAATCGATGGGAGTCGACGTGGACTCGATCAGGGACTACGTGCGGCAGCACCGGCTGCGGCACGAGCAGGAACTCGCGGACTGGATCGCGGTGCCCAGCGTGAGCGCCACGGGCGAGGGCATGGAACGGGCCACGCCGTACGCGCGGGAGTTGCTGGAACGCAGCGGGCTCAGCTCACGGGTCGTGGAGACCGGCGGCTGGCCGCTGGTCGTCGGGCACGCGGTGGGTCCGGCGGACAGCCCGCATGTGGTGATCTACGGGCACTACGACGTCCAGCCGGCGGGACCGCTGGAGGAATGGCACAGCCCGCCGTTCGAGGCGAGTGTCCGCGAGGGCCGGATGTACGGGCGCGGCACCGGCGACAACAAAGGGCAACACCTCGCTCAACTCCTCGCTCTCCGGGCACTGCGCGACATCCATGGGGGACCGCCGTGCTCGGTGACCGTGGTGCTCGACGGTGAGGAGGAGATCGGCAGCCCGCATCTGACCGGCACGCTGGCGGCGATGCGGGAGGACTTGGCCGCCGATCTCGCGGTGTGGAGCGACGGTCCGGTGCATGACAGTTACGAGCCGACGGTCGCGCTCGGCGTGCGTGGCGTCGTGGCCTTCGAGATCACCGTGCGCGGCGCGAACAGCGCGCTGCATTCGGGAAACTGGGGCAATGTCGCGCCGAATCCCGCCTGGGAGCTGATCTGGCTGCTGTCGACCATGCGCGGACCCGACGGCCAGGTGACCGTCGACGGTTACGACGCGGGCGTGACGCCCCTGACCGACGCCGAGCTCGACGCGGTGCGGGCACTGCCGATCGACCCGGCCGCGATGCTGGCGGAAGCGGGGCTGGACCGGATGGACACCGGTCGCGGCCAGGACGTCAACGAACGACTCGCGATGCCGACGTTCAACATCAACTCGTTGACCTGCATGGACAACGACGAGCACCGGACGGTCGTCCCGTCCGTCGCGGTCGCCCGGTGCGATATGCGGCTGGCCTGTGGCCAGCGGGTGGAGACGGTCATCGACGCTGTCCGCGCACACGTCGGCAAGCACCTGCCGCACGCCGAGCTACGGTTCGGGGCGACCATGGAGGCGTCCCGCACCTTGCCGGACGCGCCTTATGCCGACCTCGTGCTGCGTGGGGTGACCGAGGCACACGGGAAGCAGGCTTTGGCGGTCCCGGCGATGGGCGGCAGCCTGCCGATCGCGGCGCTCACCGATGGGCTGGCGTTGCCCTGCTACGGCATCGCGCTGGCGAATGTCGACGAGCGTAACCACGCGCCGAACGAGAACCTCGAACTCCATCGGTTCCACCAGGGCATCGTGACCGCGGCCAGTGTTCTCTCCAGCATCGGCCGACGATGAACGCGACGGTGCGCCTCGTCGCGGCGGCCTCGACCGGGAACATGCTGGAATGGCTGAGCTTCACCGCCTACGCACTGGTCGCCGACGTCATCGCGCGGCAGTTCTTTCCCTCGGCCGATCCGGTGACCTCGTTGATGTTGGCACTGGGTACGGCGGTGGCCGCCTACCTGGTCCGGCCGATCGGCGCGGTGGTGCTCGGTGTCTACGCCGACCGGGCCGGACGGCTGGCCGCCTTGACCGTGGCCATCCGGCTGATGACCCTCGGCTCTTTGCTGATCGTGGCCCTGCCCGACTACCACAAGATCGGCTTGCTCGCGCCGATCGGGATGCTTCTCGCGCTGGTGCTCCAAGGATTCTCCGCGGGCGGTGAGTTCGGTTCCGCCACCGCACTGCTCGTCGAGAGTCACGCCGGGCGGCGTGGCTTCATGGGGAGCTGGCAAACCGCCAGTCAGGCGTTCGCGGTCCTGCTCGCGACCGGCTTGCTCGCGACCACGAGCGCCTTCCTGAGCCCAGCGCAGTTCGACGCGTGGGGATGGCGAATCCCGTTCGCCGTCGCCCTGCTCCTCGGTCCGGCCGGCTACTACATCCGCACCCGGCTGCGCGACTCGCCCGAGTTCGTCGCCGCACGCGCCAAGCCGGACTCCGGGCCGCCGCGCCCACTGGCGCACCTCCTGCGGCACCACAAGACACGGGTGCTGCTGGTCATGGGCATGATCGCGATCTCGACAGGGTTCTCCTACCTGATCACCTACATGCCGACGTTCGCCATCCGGCACCTCGGCATGTCCCCGTCGACGAGTTTCACCGCGACCTTCGTGACCGGTGTCGTCCTCACCGTGCTCACGCCCGTGGCCGGGCATCTCTCCGACAAGATCGGGAGGGCCCGGATGCTGACCGCGGCCGCCGCCGTGATCGCGGTCATCAGCCTGCCGCTGTTCCTGCTCATCCGCGCCGCTCCGGCGATGGTCACCTTGGTGGCGGCCTTGGCGCTGATGGGCCTGGTCAAAGCCTGGTACGCCGGGCCGCTGCCCGCGGCCATGGCCGAAATGTTCCCTGTCAGCGGCCGGGGAACAGGGCTGTCGATCAGCTACAACCTCGGCGTCATCCTCTTCGGCGGCGTCACGCCGCTGGCCATCACCCTGCTGATCGCGGCCACCGGATCCACTCTCGCGCCCAGCTATTGGATCACCGCGCTCGCCCTGCTCAGCGGTACCTGCGTGGTGCTCGCCCGCCGATACCGGCAATCCGCTCCGTCGTCCAGTCCCGAGGGAGCCGAAGGGGACCTTCGGCGCGTCTGACGTGAAGAAGGGAGCTTTCACCGCATGTCACGCGGTGAAAGCTCCCTTCAGCTCTTTGCTGCCTGCCGCCGGTCTGGACCTGATCGGATAACGAGATTCTCTCGCTGTCGGCACGCTCCTCCGTTCAGCCGTGTCGGATCGCGCCGATCAGCATGTGCACGAGTTGCTCCACGCTGACCTGCCACGTGTCCTTGGCCAGATGCCCGCTGAGTTCCATTCCCGCGATGCCGTGTGCACTCGACATCAGCAGCGCGCCGTACCGAGGCGCGTCGGATTCGCCGACCATGTCCGCGACGAGGGCCAGGAACACGCCCTCGAGACGGCCCGCGGCCTCCAGGGCGGCAGGCGTATCGGCCGGAGCACTGAACATCAGCGCGTACCGGTGCGGCCACCGACGAGCGACGTCGATCAACGCCAGGATGGCCCGCTCCAGCCGTATGTCCGAAGTGGACTCGAGGTTCTCGCGAAGGTGCTCGACTTCGTCCGCCAGGGAACTCCACGTGTTGATGGCGAGCTGGGCCAGCAAATGTTCTTTGTTCTCGAAGTGCCCGTAGGGCGCACCTCGCGAGACTCCGGCCCGCGCTCCGACGGCTCGCAGGGTCACAGCGTCAGGACCGCCCTGGTCGAGCAACTCGGAAGCAGCGCGGACAAGAGCTTGTCGCGTGGCCTCGGCGGTCTCGGTGCGTGTCACGCCGGCCATTCTAGTTGACAGTGTCATCCGAACTGGGCAGGCTGCTCATATGACAGTGTCACATGAGTTGTCTGGCGCTGAACCGGCCGACCGAACGAGAAGAGATCGATCCATGCCGGCTCCACGAGAACTCCTGCCCGATTTGACGGGCCGCACCATCGTCGTCACCGGGACGACTTCCGGCCTCGGCCTCGGCCTCTCCGGTGCGTTGGCCGCGGCCGGTGCCCGGATCCTGATGACCGTCCGCGACGCCGAGCGTGGAGCAGCGGCCGTCGACCAGGTGCGAGCCGGGATCGACGGCGCCGGGTCGGCCGAAGCCGTTCTGCTCGACCTGGCCGACCTCTCCTCGGTGCGGGCCGCCGCCGCGGAGATCCGGGAACGCACCGGGGACCAGGTGGACGTGCTGATCAACAACGCCGCGGTATCGCTGGGGCCATACAGCCGGACCCGGGACGGGTTCGAGCTGCAGATCGGAACCAATCACCTCGGTCCGGCCGCGCTGACCTGGCTGCTGATGCCCGCGCTACGGGCAGCCGGAGACCGCGGCCGACCCGCCCGGGTCGTGACGACGTCCAGCCTCGGCCACCGCACCGGCGGACTCGACCTCGCCGACCTGCACTGGGAGCGCCGGCGTTACTCGCCAACCCGCGCCTATGGAGCCTCCAAGCTGGCGAACCTCCTCTTCGCCGCGGAGCTCGATCGGCGGCTGCGCACCGCCGGCGACCCGGTGCTGTCGATCGCCGCTCACCCGGGATTGACGACGTCACAGCTGCTGGCCAACGCCCTGGCCCGCGGGAGCACGTGGAGATCCCGTCTCCTCGTGCTGCCGGACCGATACCTCTCCCAGCCGGTCACCGCCGGTATCGCACCCCAGCTCGTCGCCGCCACCGGACCGGTCGACGGCGGCGACTACCTGGGCCCGACCGGACCGTTCGAGATCCGCGGCCCGGCCGGTCCGGCACGCCGCTCGGCGGCCGCCCAGGACCGGGCGCTCGCGAGCGAGCTCTGGCAGCTCACGAGCACCGCCACCGGGATCACTCCCGATCCCGCGATCCGCGCCTGACCGCGACCTCCGTCGCCGCTAGGCGGACGGCTCGTCTGCTCGCAGGTTCTCGAGGATCGTGGTGGCGATGCCGGCGAACTGGTCGAGTTCTTCGGTCGTGAGCCGGTCGATGACCAGGCGCCGGACCTCCTGGGCGTGACTGGGCGCGGCCTGCTTGAGCGCGGTGAGGCCTTTCGCCGTGATCACCGCCTCCATGCCGCGCGATCCGCATCGTTCCCGCGTGACCAGGCCTCGCTTGCCCATCCGGGTGAGCTGGTGGTGCATGCGGCTCTTCTCCCAGGCGGCCACTCGGCCGAGTTCGTAGGCGCGCATTCGCCCGTCCGGCGCCTCGGACAGCAACGCGAGCACGGTGTAATCGGCGTTGGAGAGGCCGCTGCTGGCCTGGAGTTGCTGCTCGATGCGGGTCCGCAGCAGCTCCAGCATCTGGAAGGACACCCGCCACGCGCGGAGCTCGCGTCCGGTCAATCCCTGACAATCCATGGCGCCACCCTACCCGGCGAGTTGACATATCAACTCTGTGGCCTAACCTTGAGTTGATGCATCAACTCCTAGTTCCCGCAACCATCGCACGCTGGAAGGCGCACCATGACCGAACGACGTCACGATGGTGAGCGAACCGGGCGGCGCCACTTTCTGAAGAGAACCACGGTGGCCGCCGCGGGAACGAGCTTGTCCGCGGCCGCCCCGGCCACCGCGGACGGTGATGCCGAAGCGCACGCCAGTGGCCGGCCGCCGAAGGACAGCGGGCAGCGGGGACGCCGCTACATCATCCGTGGCGGCGTGGTGATGTCCATGGACCCGAACATCGGGAACTTCGCGACCGCCGACGTTCTGGTCGAGGGCAGCAAGATCGTCGAGATCAGGCCCAGCATCCACGCCGCCCGCGCCGGCGTGATCGACGCACGGGGACGCATCGTGCTGCCGGGCTTCGTCGACACGCACCACCACCTGTTCGAGACCGCGGAGCGTGCGCTTCTCGCCAACGGCCTGCTCCTCGACGATCGCTCGGGCTCGCCGAGCGCGTACCCGAACTACGGCGAGCACATCCTGCAGGGCTTCGCGCGGGTCTACCGGCCGGAAGACGTCTACATCAATTCGTTGTTCGCCGGTCTTTCGCAGCTCGACACCGGTGTCACCTCGGTGCTGGACGTCTCGCAGATCCACCACTCGCCAGAGCACACCGATGCGGCGATCCAGGCGCTCTTCGACACCGGGCGGCGTTCAGCGTTCGGGTTCTTCGAGGGCGACGGCCGCACAGGAGCCCGGTATCCCCAGGACGCCTATCGCATTCGGGACCGGTGGTTCTCCTCGAACGACCAGCTGGTGAGCATGGTCATGGGCGGGGAGCTCCACCTCGGCCGGGAGGTGTACACCCGCGCCTGGGCGATCGCCCGCGAGCTGGGGCTCAAGATCGCCGCGCACTCCGTCGGCTCGTGGGGGATGCGGCCGGTCTTCGACGACCTCGCCCAGGGCGCCGCCGGGGTCGAGGTCGGGCCGGACAACCTGTTCATCCACATGACCGGCATGTCCGACCAGACCTGGCGACGGTTGCGGGACGCCGGTGCGCAGGTCTCGCTGGCCTTCCCGATCGAGATGAGCATGCGGCACGGGACGCCGCCCATCCTCAAGATGCAGCAACTCGGCATGGAGCCCTCGCTGAGCTCCGACGTCGAAACGACGATGGCCGCGGACCCGTTCACACAGATGCGCTCCGCGATGACCATGCAGCGCATGATCGTCAATCAGCTGATCCTGGACCAAGGTGACCTCGTACCGCCGAACAACTGGCCGATGCCAGCCCCGGGCACGCCCGAACTGCTCACCGTCCGCGATGTGCTGCGGTACGCGACCGTCAATGGTGCCAAGCACCTCGGACTCGACGGCAAGACCGGCACCCTGACGCCCGGCAAGGAGGCCGACATCGTCCTGCTCGACGCCACCGCACTCAACGTGGCCCCGCTCAACAGTGTGCCGGGAGCGATCGTGTCGCTGATGGACCGCACCAACGTCGAGACGGTGATCGTCGCCGGCAAGGTGCGCAAGTGGAAAGGGCAGCTGCTCGACGCGGACCTGACCCGGCTGCGCCGGGAACTCGAAACGTCCCGCGACCACCTCTTCGCGGCGATGAACCTCACGCAGGACCCGTTCGCCTGGAGTTGAGAAGCCATATGCGGTGGCCACGATCTGCGTGGTTACCGCAGGCAGGTGATCCAGTAGCTCCCCTCGAGATCCCGGCTGACGCCATGGGTCTCACTGGGGAAACCGGGGAATTCCCGGTCGAACGTTTCCAGCGCGCGCAGATAACGCAACACGGGACCGTCCGCGTCGCCGGTGCTCTCGCCGGGCATGAGCACCGGGATTCCCGGTGGAGTGGTGACGACCTGCGTCGCGACGGTACGTCCGGCGATGTCGGCGAGGCGCACCGGTTCCGTTCCACCGCGAATGAGGCGCTGGTAGGTCTGCGCCGGGGTGAGCACGGCCGGCGTCGGATGGGTGAACGCCTCGTCGAGCAACGCGGTCAGTTCGCTCTTGCTGAGCTGGGTGTGCATCTGTGTGCAGAGCCCGGACAGCGTGAGGTTCCGGTACCGGTCTGGGTGGGCTTTCCCGAGGTCCGGCAGGACGTCGGCGACGGTCGCCTCCGAGTCGTACAGACTCTTGAAGTCCAGCAGCGCGTCGAGCAGGGTGCCCCACTTGCCTTTGGTGATGCCCATCGAGAACAGGATCAGGCAGGTGTACGCGTCGGTTTTCTCGACGACGATCCCGCGTGCCTCCAAGTACATCGTGAGAATTCGGGCCGGGATGCCCAGCTCGGAGACGTTGCCCCGCGCGTCCACACCCGGGCAGGTGATCGACACCTTGATGGGGTCGAGCAGGCAGTAGTCGTCCTCCATGCCTTCGAAGCCGTGCCAGTGCGCGCCGGGAGCCAGGGTCCAGCAGCCGGGCACGGTGCGCAGCAGCTCGAGCGGGGCGTCGGCGAAGGCGTGCAGCCGCCCGGTGGCGGGGTCGGTGACCTCGGTCGGCTGCCAGGTGCCGAAGAACCAGCCGGGCCGGTCACCGGCCTCACGGATGCGCGCGCCGAGCCGGGCCACCGCCTGGCGGAACCGGATGGCCTCGGTGATCGCCTCGTCGGTGAGCCACCGCCCGCCCGCGCCGTCCATCATGGCGGCGGCCACGTCGAGCCCGGCGATCATGGGATACATCGGCGAGGTGGTGGCGTGCATCATGAACGTCTCGTTGAACTGCCGGTGCTCGACCGGTGATCTCGGCGAGTTCTTGACGTGCACCATCGAGCTCTGCGACATGGCGGCGAGCAGCTTGTGTGTCGACTGGGTGGAGAAGACCGTCGGTCGCACGTCGTCGGGCAGCGCGTCGGCGTCCACGGACATGCCATAGCGGCGGGCGTAAAGCGGATTGAACCGGGCGTAGGCGAACCAAGCTTCGTCCAAGTGCAGCCGCGGCACGGAAGCGCCGAGCAACTCGGCGACGCGGACGGCGTCGTAGCACAATCCGTCGTAGGTGGAGTTGGTGATCACCGCGTACACGGGTTCCGATCCGGCGGCCCTCTCGGTGAACGGGCTGCGACGGATCTGGGCCGCGACCGCTTCGGCTGCCATGACCGACGGCGGGATCGGTCCCATGAGCCCGTAACCGTTGCGTGTGGGCACGAGGTAGACCGGCCTGCCTCCGGTGAGCGTCAAGCCATGGTAGATCGCTTTGTGGCAGTTACGGTCGACAAGCACCAGCTCGTCGGTGGCGATGCTGGCGTGGCAGGCGATCCGGTCCGCCGTGGAATCACCATGCAGCACGAAGTACGTCAAGTCCGCGCCGAAGATCCGCGCGGCGTTGCGCTCGGCGTCGCCGATCGGACCGCTGTGTTCGAACAGCGACCCGAGTTCGGCTACGGAGATCGACAGATCGGTGCGGAACAACCGTTCGCCGTAGTAGTCGAAGAACGCCCTGCCGACCGGTGATTTCAGGAACGCCACGCCACCCGCGTGCGCCGGGGTGTGCCATGAGTACTCGTGCGTGTCCTCGAACCGGAGCAGCTCCCGGAAGAACGGAGGAAGCACCCCGTCGAGGTACCTCTGAGCGGCGACCCCGATCCGGCCGGCGATGAACGCCGGCGTGTCCTCCAGCAGCCACACGTAACCGGACACCACCTCCGAAACCCACAACGGAAGATCGTCGACCGAGGCCGCCGTGGTCACCAAGAAGACCGGAAGCTTGGTGAACCTCCCCATGAGCGCCTTCAGCACGGTCTCCGGCGTATCGAGGTTCCACGACACCAACGCCGCCGAGAGATCCGCCCGGCTTTGCGTCAGCGCCAGCGCGTCCTCGGCCGTGTCCGCCCACGCGACCGCATGCCCCTCGTCGCTCAAGCAGGCGCAGATCCGGTCCAGCTGGTCACGCGTCACCGCGCCACTCGAAGGGCGATCCAGCGCTACCAATACCGTTGAGCGAGACACATCGACTCATTCCGCCGGGCGACAGGGTTCTTCAAGCAGTCTTGGGCCGAATGGCCTATCTGTCGATGCCGCGAACGCGTGAGGAATTCGGCCCGGATGGATCAACACTCGGGCGATTGTTCCCTCCTCACCCGGCCCTGAGCCGCCATACGAGCGATTGGGCTGTTCGCAAGAGTGACACGGCCGCGGCCGAAGCGGAGCGTGTCCGGTTCGCCCCTGTGGTGGCTGTTGATGCGCTCCACCTGAGAACCCGCCGGGCGGTGAATTGGT
The DNA here is from genome assembly GCF_055575355.1 of Amycolatopsis sp. NPDC034160. Classification (NCBI taxonomy): domain Bacteria; kingdom Bacillati; phylum Actinomycetota; class Actinomycetes; order Pseudonocardiales; family Pseudonocardiaceae; genus Amycolatopsis; species Amycolatopsis sp. NPDC034160. The sequence goes on from NZ_JBVISU010000031.1 coordinate 22,336, forward strand.
TGCCGTTCGTCGAACATCAATCGGGAAGCCATCGTGGCAACCACGACATCTCTACAAGGCCGTCACCGGTATCGGTCGCGAACGAGGCATCGACGGTCGGCCTGAACTGCACCGCGCTGTCGAACGCCTTGGCAGAGGTGACCGACGGAATCGGGACGACCGCCCTGGATTCCGAGGCGCAGAAGAACCGTTCCGGCATACTGGGGTCGCCCTCGATGAGGCCGATATGCAGCGTCTACATCGGCTCACCGAACAACATCCGATAGTGCACCGGCTCGGGCCCGGCGCACGAGATACAGCGCAGGACTACGGGCAGGAGCCGTCCTGCCTGAATTATTGAGAGGTAAGGCAAACGTGTCGTGTTGCGTGCGGGCCTGTTCGCGCTGCGGCCGGATGCCGCCAATGCGGCTTTGGGGACGCTGACCGTCTCCAATGCCCAATGGGGGACATGCCTGCCTCCCGATTGCCTGCTCACACCGCCAGGGGTGACCAACCTTCCCCAGCCCTCAAGGAGGTGTCGCGGAAGCCACTTCGCAACACCAAGCCCTGACAGGGCATGCCACCTTGGCCTTACCCCTCATTAACTACTCTGGCTGCAGTCCGTGATATTGGTGTCGACGCCACAATTCCGACCCGGCCTTGGATATCGATGACGGCATGCGGTGGCTCGATGACGAGTTGGCTGTGGAGGCGCCTGATCTCGTTGCCTGTCAACGGGAACAGTCCTGTGGCGGAGCAACATGGACGTGAGCCACGGCGAGGGATCCGGTACGCCACCTTCGCCTTACCTATCGATGGTATGTCCGATTCAGTACCAATGGGGGTACCGGATACTCAACAGAGCACTATGGTCAGGTGTTGATCGATTCGAGACTACTGAATCCCGTCCCATGCTGGACTTCCTCTTTCTGTTCAGGAGGCCGAAGAATCATGTGGATCCGACGTATGTCCATGATCATCGCTGCCGTCGTTGCCGGGTCGCTCTTCGCGGGGCCCGCGGCAGTGGCCGGGTCACCGACTGGACCGCCGATCGAATCTTTCATCATCGGCGGCAAGGTCGTCACCACTCCCTACTCGTTCTTCGCGTCGCTGCAACGCAACGGTCGTCATTTCTGCGGGGCGTCGCTGATTGCCCCGCAATGGCTTGTCACGGCAAGGCACTGCGTCCAGGGCTCCACCGGTGGCGGTTTCTCCGCTCGGATCGGCGCGGTCAACACCGGCTTCGGCGGCGAACTCATCGCCGCGGCAAGCGCGACCCTCGGCGCGAACGACATCGCCGTGGTGAAGCTGTCGAGAGCAGCCACTGCCACGCCGATCAAGATTGCGGCCTCCAGCCCGGCCGTGGGCACCGTCAACAAGCTGATCGGTCACGGGCAGACGTGCGGCGCCCCTGGTTGCGGTGGCTCGTCGCCACAGCTTCGCGAAGTGGACACCACTACCGTCGCGGACTCCAGGTGTACCGCCGATTTCAAGCGCGGCAAAGAGATCTGCTTCCAGGGTGCACCCGGAACCAGTGCCTGCTATGGCGATTCCGGGGGACCGTCCGTTTTGGGTGGTGAGTTGACCGGCGCTACCAGCCGATCCGGGAACAACAGCAGCAATTGCCTCAATGGTCCCGGAATCTACAACAGCGTTCCCGGCTATCGAACCTGGATCGACCAGATCACCGGTGGTGCGGTGACCGCGTGGGAAGCGACGCTATAGCTCCTCAGCCGCGAAGCAAGTCCAACTGTACTTCGATCTGCGATCGGGGACGGCCGGAGTCTTCGCCTGAAATGATGAAGACAACCTCACGTCACCCGGTTTCAAGATTTGCTCAAGCGTGTCAAAGTGCCGAAATCGGGATCTGTGTCGGCAGGAAATTCGTAGGACGGTGCAAACATGGCGGCGGCTCGTCCAGCGGCGCCGCGATCACGGCAGTTGGGTCTCGCCAATGGCTTCGATACCGCTGGGGTCAGGCCGACTCTCTCATGGCACGAGCATCGAGTCCGCGGCGATCGTGCGGTTGTGGGACAACGCCTGGGCCGAGTTCGTGCCGTTTCTGGCGTTCGCCCCGGAGATCCGCCGGGTGATCTGCTCCACCAACGCGATCGAGAGCGTCAACGCCCGCATCCGCCGCGCCGTCAAAGCCCGCGGGCACTTCCCGAACGAACAGGCCGCGCTCAAATGCGTCTACATGGCGATCATGAGCCTGGACCCGACCGGCACCGGCCGCACACGCTGGACGATGCGGTGGAAACCCGCGCTCAACGCGTTCGACATCGCCTTCGACGGCCGCCTGGCCGCCGGACGCAAGTAGTTTCCTTCAACCCGAGTTACACCGTTCGTTTCGTTCGACAGACCCCCGTCCCGCGTGTGGTGTGCACCGAGGGTCGCGGCACTTGCGCGCAGGGTCCCCGGTTAGAGGTCGATGATGAGCTTCAGGACCAGCTCTGAAGCGTTGTGCATGAAGTTGTGTGTGGTGTCCCAGGCATGCACAGTGACCTGTTCGTCGGCGCGTGCTTTCGCCGTCATCGCCGCGAGCGGGGATTCGCCAGACCACCCTGTTGCTTCGACATAGTGCTTGATGGGTACGCGGCGCCACGCCCCCGTGAGTTTTGAGGCTTGCATCAGTGTGGCCAGCGGGTGCGGGCGTACACGCTTATCGAAAAAAGGCAAGGGGTCAACGAAAGCTCCGGTACGGGCCGACCCGTCGACGTACCAGGCGTGCTCCTCGTCGTTGGTCATCGACCAGCTGGAATCCCCGTTTTCGGGGAGCAGAGCGTCCAGATAGACCAGTGCTCGGATTCGGTCGCATTCGGCGTCCGCGACACCGCTGATGATGCTTCCGCCATAGCTATGGCCGACGAGGACTGCATCGCGCTTGCCGTCCGCGTCCGCCGGAACTGCCCGCAGTGCTTGGATGGCCTGGTGCACATGGTCGTCCAGGGTGATCACCTGTTGTGGCGGGTTTACGTCCGGATCCAGGCCCAAGGGAGTGAGCGCGATGACGGTGTGCCCGGCCTCCTTGAGAGCGGGGACTATGGGGTCGTACCACCAGCCGCCGTGCCAGGCGCCGGGTACAAGCAGATAAGTGGTCACGGGTGGATTTCCTTCCGGTGCGGGCCAATAGTCAAGATCGGCATCCTCGCAGACGACACCGACAAGATGCGCGGAGTCGGAAGGTTGCCGTGCTCCGATCGACCACGGTTTGCCACTTGCACGTGGGCATGACAAGACGTTGGCAGGATGCGGACAGCAGCGCCGGAACCGCGTGCCGGGGGGCTAGCCTGCGCTCGTGGAGCGACAGGGGCAGCAGCAGTGGTTTCCGGATTTCCCGTCCCAGCCCGGCTACCCGGCGCCTTCGCCGAAACAGCGTCGCACGGGGATGATCGCCGGGATCACCGTCGGCGTGCTGGTGGTGATCGCCGGTCTGGTGGCCGGGCTGCTGGTGTTCCTGAACAGCAAGGACGACAGCGCTGCCTCGTCCTGGCCTATCAGCGAGAGCAGTACCTCCCGAACCCCGCCCGCGCCCGGCTGGAAGACGCTGGAGCTCGGGCTGGGTGTGGTCGTCGAGGTGCCACCCACCTGGCAGCCGGTCGATGGAACCTACATCCCGGACGTTCGAACCCGAGGCGCGCGGTACAAACCGGGCTACTGCGCAGCGAACCCGAAAGCCATCCTCGGCCAGCTGTACCTCGACCGGGCGCGTACCACCGATCCGATGGCGGCCGCGGCGGACGCGTTGATGTATCGGGGAACGCGGGCTTTCCGCAGCGGCGGTCAGGTGTCTTCCGGCCCTGTCGGACGCCGCCCGGACGGCGGGGCGCAGGTGCAGGGCACGGTCACCCCGCACGGCAGGGACGACTGCGACCCGCCGTCGACCACCTACCGGGTGGTCGCCTTGCCCACCGCGCAGGGGACGCTGCTGGTCGTGGTGTGGGGTGACCTGCAGATGCCGGACTCGCCTGCCGAAGAGGACCTCACCAGGATCGCGGACAGCGCCCGCCTCGGGTGACCGGGCTCCGCCCTTTCCCCTGAAAAGAACGACTCAAAACGCTCACGCACATCCCGATGACCATCCACAAGGGACACGAGGCAGGGAACCGTCCAACGTGCGCTTCGCGGCACGAGAGTGCGTTGCAACTCTAGAGGTGACGGTCCCAGTGACTGTCGACGCCTGCCCGTGTCGCGCTGCTGCCGTGTGGTAGATCGAGGATGTCGATCAGGCATTGGTCGTCGTCGATGGCGTGGCGCAGATGCCCGAGCTTGCCGTGCCGCCGTCCGCGTCGGATGCGCCGATGAGCTGCCACATGCCGTCATCGGCATCGTGCTGGACAAGCAGAATCGGCTCGCTGTGTTGGAAGATCTCACGCGTCTGGATACAGGTGGTGCGCAGAAGCCAGTACCGCATCCACCAAGCCCGCCGATCGCGCTGCATGATCTGGTCGGCGACCCACCAGATGAACGGCAAGTCCTCATGGGCAGGTCTCGTTGAAGCAGGTCGCCAAGGATTTCGGGATCTCCGAGTCGTGTCTGGCGAGCTGGTTGCGTGCCGCGGACGTCGAGGACGGCACGCGACCTGGCGTGACCCGGGATGAGTCCGCTGAGCTGCGGGACTGCGCAAACGCAACCGGCTGCTGGAGCAGGAGAACGAGGTTCTGCGGAAAGCGGCCGCGTACCTCGCGCAGGGCAACCTGCCGGGAAAATAGCGTTCCCGCTCGTCCGTGACCTGGCCGCGGCCGGCGCCCCGATCAGGGCACCGGTCGGTGCGTGCAGGGTGCTGGGGATCTCCCGGCAGGCCTACTACCAGTGGCTTTCGGCCCGGGTGTCGCAGCGGGACTTCGATGATGCCCATCTGATCGACGCCGCGCTCGACATCCACGCCGACGACCCGGGCGACGGGTACCGGTTCATCGCCGACGAACTGGCCCAGCGCGGCTTCACCGCCTCGGAGAACCGGGTGTGGCGGATCTGCTCGATGCAACCGCTCTTTTCCTTACACGCCAAGTAGTGGCTGACCGACATCACCGAGCATTCCACCGGCCAGGGCAAGCTCTGTCTGTGCGCGATCAAGGACTGCTACTCCAACAAGATCGTCGGGTACTCGATCGACTCCCGCATGAAATCCTCGCTCGCGGTCGCCGCACTCCGCAACGTGAGCACACAGCGCGACCCTGCCGGGGTGATCGTGCATTCGGATCGGGGTAGTCAGTTCCGGTCGAAGCCCTACCGGCGTCTGCTGCGTAACAACGGGCTGATCGGGTCGATGGGCCGGGTCGGTGCGTGCGGCGACAACGCGGCCATGGAATCGTTCTTTTCGTTGCTGCAGAAGAACGTTCTCGACACCCGACGCTGGAACACCAGGGACGAACTACGCCTGGCGATCGTCACCTGGATCGAGACTAAATACCACCGCAAACGCCGACAACGAAGCCTGGGCAAACTCACCCCGATCGAGTTTGAGACCATTTACACCGCCGCAGCAGCGGCCTAAAAACACCACACCTCCGGTGACGACCAAACTCGGGGCAGTCCCCGCCGCGTCCCGGCTGGGTCGTGTTCAGACCGTGGAACTTCTCGACTCCGAGGACCCGAAGGTCAACGGCGCCTCAACGAAGCCAATCGATCCGCCGGGCTGATTCCGCCCCACCAACTGGACGGCGCGCAAGCGCTACTTGTACAAGGTCTGGACCTTTGTGAAGGTGATGTCGTCTATGGTGGTGGTGTCCGGGGTGAATCGGAAGGTGACGTTGTCCGCGCCCCCGGCGCGCATCGTGAAGGTCGACGTCATCGTCGCCGATGTGCCCGGAACGAGCTGATCCGGCAGGCCGGTGAAGTCGCCCTTCTGAACGGCCGGGTTCGTCGCCTTGGCGTGGTCGCGGCCGTAGAGCAACTCTGCGCGGACATTGTTCTTCGTCGTTGGGAAGACGAACGTCGCGCTGCCGGTATTCGTGATCTCGGTAAGGATGGTTACCAGGACGCTCTCGGTTGGGCCGGAGTCGTAGCCGTTCGAATCCACGGTCTCGGACTTCGCGGAGATGATCCGGACCTTCAAGCCGTTGGACAAGGTGGCGGCTTCGGCTGCCGGGGTCTCCGGCACGGAGGCGTTGTCGGCGCAGAAATCCGTGTGAGTACGGGCGAAAGTCGGGTCGGCGCACTGCGCGGGATCGAGACCGGCAGCGTCCGGCGCGGCGGAGCCGTCGCACGCGGCCAGAACGAGGGCACCGGCCGCTACGACGAGGCCGACCGAGAGTCTTCTGTTGGGCACAGCGGCCCACTGTACGTCAGCGTGCTCCCATCGCAGTGCCGACGAGCGGCGCTGCTCACCCTGACGCGCCACCGAGCGCTGCCTTGTCCGTTTAGCCTTTGCGGGGCCGAATGCGGACGAAAAACCGCTCGCCGTGGTCAAGGTGGATTCGACCGGGGATCCCGACCACGACCCACAGGTCGAGACCTTCATCCGGCTCACGGACTTCGAAACCCTGGCGCCGGTAGAACGCGGCCAGGCCGGGGCGGTCCGGGCGGATTTGGCCGTAGACGAAGACGTACCCGTGCGCGAAGAAGACCTTCTTGACCCTGCTCAACAGCGCGGCACCGAGTCCGCTGCCCTGATGCGCCTCGGCCACCGCCAGCACGGCCACCTTCGCCAGCCCGACGATGCCGACGAGCATGAGCTTGCGGACCTCCGGCGCCGCGGCGTTCATCTGCTCGGCGTGGGTCGTGTACTGCTCGGTCACGTTAGGCGGCGGGAGGGCGATCACGGCGCCGACCACTCCGTGCTCGCGGTGCTCGGCCACCAGGACGAAGGAGGCAGCCGCGAACGCCTGGTCGGTGAACGCCTGCGCGACCGCACGAGAGAACCCCGGCTGGCCGTGCTTGTGACCGCGCGCGGCCAGGCCGGCGCGGTGGGCGCGGCCCATCACGCCGTCGCGGATCGCCTCGGCCAGCGCCGGAGTCAGCTCGATCCCGGCGGCCGGAGCCAGCTCGGCGATCGCCAGGATGTCCCCGGCGGTGGCCAGCCGGATCTTCACCCTCGCCGTGCCGCTGGATCAGCCCCGGATCAGCTTCTGCTCGATCAACCCCGACGAATCAGCACCCACCCAGCCGATGCTGCCGGCGCACTGACAGAACCAGTGAAGCGCGACGGTTAGGCCAGCGAGGTTCACCGACTTGACGTAGCCATGCATATCAAGGAATCAGCAGACGTTGACGAGGTCTGGACACGGCCAGCCACATTCAGGCGACCTCGAAGACGGACGTCCCCGCTGAAGGTCGCCCTGTGCCCGGACCTCGCTCGCGTCCTGGCGGCGTTTGCAGTCTCCGCCGAAAATCGGACAGATATGGGCTGACCTGCGGTTTTGACTGCGTTTGGGCGGCGAGCGGATTTGTGAGAAGGGTGCGTGTGGTCGTTGAACAACGTCCCGGTCCGCCGATGACCTGTGTTCAGCCCTTGTGGGGGACCATGAAGATGTGGCTCGTGTTGGCGTTGTGCGTTGAGGTGGATCCGCGTGAGTCGGTCAGATCTTCCACGGCGCCCTGTACCGCGCCGTCCATCCCGTCTACCCACTTCACCATGACGTAGGCGCTGAACCGGGGGTCACAGTCGGGGCGGATGGTGAAGTTGGGCAGGTGCAGGGGTACGTGATGGTGGTGCACCGCGTAGGACATCTCGCGGAGTTCCCCGGTAGCCCGGTCCTTCTGGCAGACCTCGTTGCCCTTCCACTGAATGACGTACAGAGTGAAGGTGGCCGTCGACGCGGTCGGGACGGGCGTGTCGCAGTGCTTGTCCTTCTGCGGATAGCAGGTCTGGTATTGGGTGTCGGCGACGACGCTGAGGTGGGTGAATCCCGGCGCGAAGGTGACGGACCTGAGTACCGGCTCCCGGGCGATCATGCGGGGAGCCGGTCCCACGTGCAGGAGGCCACCCGGCAACGCATCCTGGGCGGGCGAGCCTGTGGTCGTGTTGTCCACGGAGGTGTCGGCGACCTCGATTCTCCCGCTGTCCAGCCGGAACTGTGCGTCGAGGTCTTCCCTGAGCGCGGCGGCGCGGACGTAGGCGGTGCAGGCGACTGTGGTGGCCACACCGGGATGCAGCAGGAAGCGGGTGGTCAGCAGGACCTCGTCCTTCTCCCGCTCCGACGACGCACCTTCCGGCAAGATGTTCTGTCCGGTCACGAAGTTCTGCTCACCGCCGGGCCACCTGCACCGCACCTCGTTCTCGACCAGCGAGCGGTGGGTCGCCGAGCTCGCGCGCATCACCGACACCACGTACGCGGTCCGCGTCGTCGACATCTCGAGTTCGACGCTGCCCAGCGCCACCACCTCTTGATCGGTCTTCCAGGATCCGCCAGGCACTGCCTTGGGCGTCCGCGGCGCGAGTATGCGACGTGGCGCGAAGTCGTATCGGACGACGGCGTCGGCGGGCGCAGCGGCGGGCACGGGGGTGGAGGGGTCTGCATCATTGAATGCCGTGCTCGACGGGATCACGATCGCCACGAGGACCGCAGCGGCGGCCGCGAGTGATCGTGGGCGCCGCCGGCCAGAGCCGGAGGCCGGGGCCGGAGTGTCGACTGAGGAAACCGGTGTCTCGACGGTGATCTGGCCGTTTGCCACATGCCAGTGCCGTAGCAAATCGGCGAGGTCTTGGTCAGTCGCTCCACATGCGGTGGCGATTGCGGCAATCGTCCGGTAATCGGGTGGAACTGTTACTCCAGAGCAGTATCGATGCAGGGTGGAACTGCTGATATGTGCTTTTCGGCCAAGCTCTGAATAGCTCAGCCCGCTGCGCTCCTTGAGCGCAGCGAGAAGTTGCGCAAGCTCGCTGCGCGTGCTCGACACATCCATCGACCCTCCCCAAGTCTCCGGTGCCGCCAGCCAGTATGGCACCGTCCCACGCCCTCTGGGAAACCCCTGTTCAGGACCGTTTTACGCATGCCGGGACGACTCGTGTTCCGGCAACCCTTGCCGCCACTGCCTGTTGCGCGACATGGTTGTTCCGCACCCCTGGTGGGTCGTGAATCAAATTCACTTCAGGATCATCCGTAGCCACAGAAACTCGACGCTTCGCCCCTTATGAAGGGGGCCATGTGTTATCGCCGGAATAGTTCGTCACGCTAAATTCTCACTGGTGAAAGGAGACCGCGGGTGAGGCGAATACTGTCCTTCGTTCTCGGTGCCGTGGTGCTGGTCGTGCTCGCGCCGACGGCGACCGCGAGCACTGCCACCCATGTCACGTTCACGCCGCAACAGGTGCTCGCGCCGAAGGTGCCCGAGACAAAGCCGGGTGAGCCGGTGAAGTTCGACCAAGAGGTCAAGGCTCTGGGCAGCGTATCCCTGGAGATGTCGGCGACGCAGACCGCGTACGTCAGATCGGTGATGCGCGCGAACTCGGCCACCTACCGCTCGCTGTTCGACAACGAGGTGCGGTGTACCTGGCCTGGCGGCGAACAGAGCTTCGTGACGGGGCAGAACCTCTTGCAGAAGGGCGCGTCCCTGGAGCCGGAGAAGGAGGACGTCCAGCTCACCACGCGCTTCCTGGTGCACCCCGGTGTCGCCACGACGGTCACCTGCACCGCGTACGTCCGTGCCGCCACGATGCGCAAGGAACTCGACGCCCGGTTCCAGTTGTACGACGGATTCCTCGAGTTCGCGGACACGTCCGTGGCCAATACCACGGCCGGTCTGCCCGCCCAGCGTGCCACGCCCCGTGGCCTCGTGCGTGTCGGGCCGGGCCCCGAGGTCGTGGCGCGCGAGCCCGCGTTGCCGTACTTCACTCTCGCGCAGGGCTTCACGAAACTCAGCGTCTTCGCCGATACCGAGTACCAGACGTGCTACCCGGTGAAGGACAAGGACTGCACCAAACCACCGGCCTCGACGGCCACCTTCACGCTCTTTGTCAACCAGTGGAACGGCGACAAACTCTGCCAGACCAGCAGCGCCACCACGACGACCCGCCAGATGTCCTACTCGGTGCACCACGATTACGTGCCGCTGCACCTGCCCGACTTCACAGTCCGGGCCGACTGCGAACAGCGGTTCAACGCCTACGTCCTGGTGAAGTGGAAAGACGGCATGGACGGCGGGGTGCAGGGAACCGCGGTAGGTCTGACCGACTCACGCGGGTCGTCCACGACCCACAACGCCGGCATGAGCCATGTGTTCGTCGTCCCGGTCAAGAGCTGAGGACCGGAAAACCGCGCCGCCACAGACGGCGCACCAACAACAAACAGGAGATGAAATGAAGAAACTTTTCGCCACGATCGCCGCTGGTGCGGCCTTGTCCGCCGGGGTGGCATTCGCCGGAACGGCAAGCGCTGAAACGACGGCAGGGGCCGCCCCAGCGTCGCAAGAAGGTGGTGTGTCGATCACCGCCTACTCGGACTGCCCGTCCGGCTGGTTCTGCGCGTGGGAGCACGCCAACGCTCAGGGCCGAATGGTTCGTTTCCAGACCGGCTCCGCCAATCTCCAGGGACAGAACTTCAACGACCAGATCTCCTCCGTCTACAACCGCACCAACAGGATCTGGTGCACCTACACCGACGCCAACTACGGCGGCACCCTGTGGCGTATTTCCGTCGACTGGCGAGGAAACGTGCCCGCCCACATGAACGACCGCATCAGCTCGCTGCGCGGCTGCTGAGCAGGGGAGTCGATGCCACGCGTTTAGCCAACCGTGAGCCGTACTGTCGCGGTCTAATGTTGCGGATCGGCGACTGGACGGAGCCGGTGCTACCGCCCATGGACAATACGATCAGCTCCCTCCTTAAAGGCTGCTAATCGGACACGCGTCCGCGCTGCTGGCTTCGAGTGCCTGGACTTGAAGCCGGCAGCGCCGGCTTCCGAGACGTCCCCCTCCCACGCAGGGCACGGACGTCGACGAGGACAAGGGTCGAAACCTCGCCGCGAGGCGAGGCCGGGGACTCACGTGCAGATCGATGTCGCCTGTCGCCACGGACAGTGCGGATCCCGGATGGTCGGATTGCAGGAGCAGGGTGGAGGCGACGAACCGGTCGTCGGGCACGGTCAGGTCGAGCCAGGGCGGGAGCCGGTCGCTGGTGGGCTCGCGGTGCTCGAAGACAGCCCACACGTCGCCGGCGACCCGGACACCCTGCCGGATGTTTCCGTTCGTTCTCAGCCCTTTGAGTCTCTTCTCGGCGCGTTTGGCTGCTTCACGAAGGCCCTGGTTTCGCCCAGCCCGCTTGAGCTCGTCGATCTCGCGGAGCACGACCGGGAGCAGATGCACCATGTACTTGGGGCCGAGCGTCCCGACATGGACCGCCAGGTCCGGGTCGTCGATGAGTGTGTTCGTGTCGACGGCGAGCCGGACGGCGTAGTCGTCAACGGGCAAGAGGTCGGCCAGGTCACGAAGGTCGCGGATGGTCTCATCGAGCTGCTGGATAGCCAACTTCGATGGTGGACGGCACGCGGCGTAAACCGTTGTTTCTGACCAGCCACTTCTCTAATAAATCGAGGTTCTTGTTGAGCCGCTTGCTGACACCGGGAGCGGGGTGAGGGAAGAGCAGCCGATATCGCGGTTCCCAATCGCGGAGCCGACGCAGCACTGCCATTCGGTCGGCTTCGAGAGCAGCCGCCCTCGACGCGTGATCGCTGAAGTCGTCGTCCATCTCCGCCTCCGTCTCGGCCCTCGCGAAGGCGCGCTGCAACGCGGCGTTCTCGGCGGCGTCCAGGTGCTCACGGACCTTCAGGTTCTTGAAATCACTGCTGACCGTCGTGTAGATCGCCGTGGTCGCCGCATGGGAATGACCGTCCTGGTCGGTCACGAACTGCCCGTCGTAGCCGGACTCAATCAACCGAGTCACGTACGAGCGGCTTGTCTCCGCGGTCGCCGTGTGCGGTCGTATTCGTGTTGCCATTAACGTGGTGCGATCGCGGCGAGCGCTGACGACACCGTCGTCTGGCTTCGTGTTGCGTTTCCGGCTGCGTGACATGTCGGATGTCACGTTGGCTGGAAGTCCTGGGTCAAGCGGAATGTGAAGTAGTCGACCCTCCAGCCGTCCTTCTCCAAGCCCTCCTCAGCGATGACCTCCGTCCTGAAGCCTTCCTGATCAGCCAGGTGCTTCAAGTAGGCCAGGTCGCCCGAGGTGCCGAAGAAGATCAGCATTCTGCCGGTCGGGGTGAGGTGTCGCTTCGCGGCGCCGAAGAACTCGGTCATTGCGCGGTAGTTCTCATCAGTCACGGCGGCCTCGAACTGGTCCCGAGGGGCGAACCACCGGAATGGTGGGTCGAAGACGATCAGGTCGAATTCGCCGTCGACATTGCTGAACACGTCGCTGTGGCGGACTTCGACCCGGTCCGCGACGTCATTGCGCTCGGCGTTTCGCCGAGCGGCTTCGACAGCATGAGGGTTGATGTCGACCGCCAGGATGTCGGCGGCGTGCGAGGCCGCCAGGATGGCGTTGACGCCGCTTCCGGTCCCCATGTCCAGCACGCGGCCGCTCTCGTGGACCTCGGCCTGGACAGCCTTACCGAGGAGATGGGACACGCCCGTGATGGGCATGACCTCGGGCGGGATCACCAACGTTCTGCCCAGGTAGGTGACCGTTTGACCAGGGCCGGCTTCCGCCTTCCCCCTGTTGTAGGCATTCTCATGCCATTGACGGATGCGCTTGGCGTGCTCCTCGGTGACCATCGGGGTGTAGCCGGCGGTGCTGGCTGGGCGCTTGGCTGGCGGGTCGGTTTCGGCCATGTCGGCACCTTATGCAGTCGCTCCATGCGGGGGTATTGAATTGCCTGTCGCTCCGCTGTCGCCAGCATGAAACGTCTCGTCACATTCGTGGCGATTGGCCGGGTGGCATGCCCGGCGGTCAGCGGGCTTGAAGGTGTCGGACTTTCGATGATCCTGCGGCGCCTTGGCGAAGTCGGCTGATCTCGTCGTATTGCGCGGCGAGTTGCGAGAGGGTTTGGGTCCGGACCTCCGTGAGCTCGTTGATCGTGCCGATTGACTCGGCCAGGCGTTGCTTGAGTGTGGTGATCTCATTCGTGAGTCGGCTGATCTGGGCGTCGCGCGTGTCCGGCAGCTCGCCAGCCTGCTGGAGCGTTCGCAGGCGTCGTTCGAACTCGGCGCGCAGGTGGGCGTAGGGCCGGTTGCCGTAGAAGGCGGTGCGGTCGACGTCCGCCTCGGCGGCGAGGGTCTTGATGTCGCAGTGGCCGCCGGGTGGGATTTCGCCGCGCAGAAGCCGGTCCATGGCAGCGCGGATCCGGTTCTCGTTGGCAGTGCGCTGTGCTGCGGTGATCCGCATGTCATTCCTCGTTCTGGCTGGTGGCGGTATCGATGGCATCCAGGACGCCCAGGGCGCGGTGGAGATCGGTTTGCAGGCGGGCGCGTTCGGTCTTGCGGGTGGGGCCGAGGCTGCCGAGGAAGGGGGGAGAGTGCAGCCGCGCCGGCTGGTCGTGGACAGACTCGCTCGACGTCGCACCTTCCTACGCGCACGCCGGTATCGGCGGACGACCCCCCAGGGGCTGTCTGGACCGCGCTCGGGGACCCGGCCCATCTGCCGGGGCACAACACATACCGCGACGAAGCCGAGTTCATGGTGGACACTGAGGCGGTCACGATCACGAGACTGTCCTAGGGAGCGAAACTTCCGGGACTGTCGTATCCAGACTGACGCACCTGGCGAAGTACCGGTCCTTTCTGGACAACCATCTGCTGCCGCAATGGTCGTCCTGGCCGCTGGCCGAAATCTTCAACAGCTACGTGGAGATCGAGAAGTGTGCACGAGGATTACGCGGACTCGTCGGTGGCGTCGATCTTCTCGCTGTTCTCCACGATCCTCGGCGCCGCGGTCAAGGCCAGGAAGATTCCGGCGAACCCGTGCGCTGGCATCGGGTCACCTCGGGTGAGTTCGAGATCGAGAATCTTGTCGCGACTCCGGTGCAGGCTCTGCGCGCGTCGATGCGACTGTACGAGAGCGGACTCGGGCTCGCCGGGTTCGTGCTCGGGCTGCTCGACTTCTACACCGGTTCCCGGTGGGGCGAGTTGGTCGGTCAGCAGCGGCACGAGTACGACAGCGAGGCTCGGGCGATTCAGATCCGTGAGCCGTTGAAGGAGATCGGTGGACGTCTGTTCAAGGGTGGGCGCAGGGTCGACACCTCGCGGATGGCAGACCTAGGGGCGCGGCCGACTCGTCCGGTGACGCCGAGACGACAGGGTGGTCGAGCGAAAAAGGGCCGGACCAAGACTCCGGCGGGGACGCGGAGCGTGGAGCTGCCGCCGAACATCGCGGTCTTCTACGAAGAGCTGATGGACAGCCACAGCTTCCGTTCGTGCTCTGCAGCGCTGAGGGAGCGCCGTTGCGGCGGTCGAACTTCCGTAACCGGTATTGACGCCCGGTCTGGGATGGCAGTGATGCAGAGCACACGCGGTCGGCGGAAGTGGTGCAGCCGATCCTGCCGACCTTCACCTTCCACGAAGGGCGTCACAGTCACAGCACCTGGCTCGCCGAGGACGGGATCCCCGAGGTCGCGCGCAGAGCACGATTGGGTCAGAAGATGAAGGGCATCGCGAGGGTCTACGACCACGTGACCCCGCTCATGCGCCGCCAGATCCTGCAAGCGCTCGAGACCCGCTGGATCGGGTCTCTGGTCGCGCTCACGCCGAGTGAGCGGACGAAGCTGGGGGAGTGGTTCCCGCACCTGCACGCCACCTTCCGTGACGGGCAATTGGAGACGGCTCCGAAGGCCATCGGATGCCGTCTCAGAACGACCGAAGCCCCGCCCCTCCGAGGAGAGACAGGGCTTCTGACCTGCGAAAACAGATGGTGCGCGATACTGGGATTGAACCAGTGACCTCTTCCGTGTCAGGGAAGCGCTCTCCCGCTGAGCTAATCGCGCGAGGTGGAGACGGGATTCGAACCCGTGTACACGGCTTTGCAGGCCGTTGCCTCGCCTCTCGGCCACTCCACCGTGTCAGGCCCGAGAGGGCCTTCCGAGCGGATGACGGGATTCGAACCCGCGACCCTCACCTTGGCAAGGTGATGCGCTACCAGCTGCGCTACATCCGCACATCCTCGGCCGGGCTGGGAGGTCAGAACCTCGCGGTTCTGCTCCTCACCCCGTCGCCGTGGTGTGTGTAAACACTATCCGACCCCGAAAACGGCCGTGCAACCGGGGTGCCACTTGCTGTTCGCAAGCCCGTCATCAGGCCAAATCGTTGGGGATGAGGTGAGTCAGGGCGTCGTCGACGTCGACCCACAGGTGCTCGTTGCCGGGCAGTACGACGTCGTAGGTCCGATCGAGGAAGTCGGCCAACTCCTGAGCGGACGCCTCGAACATGGCGTGCCCGGACGGCGAGTTCAGTTCGATGAGGACGGACTCGGGGTCTTCAACGGAGGGGCGGATGCGTACGTCGCCGTCGCCCGCGTCGGCCAGGAGGCCGTCCGCGAGGAGGTCCCGCGCGTAGACCCACTCGACCCAGCCGGCCCGGCCGGTGCGGAAGGCGGCTACGACCGCATAGGGGTCGCGTGTGTCGTATCGCAGCTCCACCTTCACCGGGACCGCGGGGGTCCGCGGCGCCAGGAGGTCGAACACCGCCGTCGAGCGGAGCGTCACGTGATCGTTGCGCATCGTCCTACCCTTCGTCTCCTTCCCGGCTCGGTCGAACCGAGTGGCGATGATGTGACGTACCGGCCGGTCGATCGGAACGCGGTTTTGCCGCAGATCACCCGGACGGGGTCATCGGACCCCGGGTCCATGCTCCGTCACCCCATCATCACCCGCGCGACGCGCAGCCCTCACATGCGCCCTGCAGGCAGTCCACATGTACATACTGCGCGGTTTAGTCGTCACGCGATAGCACCGTCGCACGAATGTCGAAACGCGTCGCGGGCGGCCCCCTGTCCGCACAACCCTGGCTAGCTCGCGGTTGTTCGCTCCGTATTTGCTGGTGAGCGGAGTGTGGTCGGAGTGAACCACCCGTTTGCAGGCCCCCTAAAGTCGTGGGGTAGAGTCTGCCGGACACCGCGAGCGGGCGATTAGCTCAGCGGGAGAGCGCTTCGTTCACACCGAAGAGGTCACTGGTTCGATCCCAGTATCGCCCACCGGATGAAGGCCCTGGACCACTCGGTCCGGGGCCTTGTTCATTCTCGGACAGTGTCGACAGGGAGCCGTCCGGACGCATGGAATCCCCAGGTCGGACGCGGGTTATCCGGGGACGGTACTTTTGCCGTGGCGGGATGGTCCGGGAAGGCACCGAATTCCCCGGCACGACGGCGAGGGCCGGTGACTGTCGCGTTCGAAGATCGGGCGCCGATCCGATCCGGCCGGTGTGGACATTTGACATAAAGACTGCGTTGTACAGTGAATATGTGGCATAAGCCGGTCGTCGAGATGACATTGTGATCCTCGGCACTGTGTGCCCCGCCGGGAGGTTCAGACCACCGGGAAGTGATGTGGGGCACGGAGGAGCGACTCACCCGCACGGCTCCGGCGCCGGGGTTCCCGTGATGCTGACGTGATGTGACGAAACGCCACTCCGGTGACCGATTGACAAGGTAGGTCGAGGCACTGTGGGCGCGCCGCTGAGGTAGTGGCCCTCCGCGGCTGCAGGATCCACAGTGGACCGGCTGATGATCGATCCCCTCAAACCGTCCACTATGGAGTTTTCCGGGCCGTTCCGCCGTTCGGGCGTGCGGTGCGCCAAGCGGCCGCGAAACGCGGGAATTCGTGACTACTTTGCGTAGTTGTTCGGTGGATACGCTTTATTACGCATCGTCATCACCTTGTTATCATTACGGCATTCATTTGCCGGAAGGCCGCACAGGATGTGGCTGGAAATCCTTGTAACGATGGCCGGAGAGTGGCCGATACCTTGGCGTGTGTCGCCCCATCGGCCGCTGAAGGATCTTGAGAATCGATCACTCTTCGAAATCGATCTCGTTGACTCAGCGTGTTGATCCGGCGTTCGGGAATTCCCACTCCGGGAGGTCTGATGGAAGAGTCGGTGCGGCCGTCGTCCACCGTCAACGGGACGCCGCAGCACATCGACCTCCAGTCGATCCCGCTTCCCCCGCAACGGGGTGCGGGCAGTACCGCCGAGGTCGGCGGCACTTCGGCTCGGCCGCCGTACGCGGCCTGGGAATCGCGCTATCGCGCGTGGGTGATCGGTAGTGACGTTTTCACCGCCTTCGTGCTCATCGTGATGAGCGCCTTCTTGATCGATCGATCCGACCCGCACGACATGCACGCGCTCGGTACCGCCGCAGCCTTCCTGTTCGGCTTGTCGGTTTGCCGTGCCTGGAGCCCGCGTGTGCTCGGTGAAGGCGCGGAGGAATACCGGACACTGGGACGCGGCCTGATCACGACCGCGGTGCTCGTCGCTTTGGGCGGCCTGCTCTTCGGCGCGCTCGCCGTGCAGCCGTGGGTCTTCATCGTCGTCCCGATGATCTCGGTCGTCATGTTCCTGCAGCGGTACGCGCTGAGACAGGTGCTGCACCGGCGCAGACGGCTCGGTGAATGCCTGCTGCCGGTGCTCGCGGCCGGAAGTCCCGACACGGTCGCCGATCTCATCGCCCGCACCAAGGCCGATCCTCACGTCGGCTGGCGGGTCGAAGCCGTCTGCACCTACTCCGGCGCCGGCGCGGAGCGGGGGAGCGGCGAGGTCGAGGGTGTCCCGGTCGTCGGGAAGCTCGACGAACTGGCGGGCCACGTCCGCCGTGGTGGCTATCGCGTGGTCGCCGTGACCGCGGATCAGCACTGGAACCCCAAACGCCTGCAGCGGCTCGCCTGGGACCTCGAAGGGACGTCCGCCGAGATGGTGGTCGCTCCGATGCTGATGGAGGTGGCGGGCCCCCGGCTGAACGTCTCCGGTGTGCTCGGCATGCCGCTCCTGCGGGTCAGCGCGCCGAGTTTCACCGGTGGGCGCCGTCTGGTCAAGGAAGTGCTCGACAGGTTCGGCTCGACCCTGCTGCTCACCCTCGTTTCCCCGCTGCTGCTGGCGATCGCGGTCGCGATCAAGCTCGACGACCGCGGCCCGGTCATCTATCGCCAGCGCCGCGTCGGCCGCGACGGCCACACCTTCACCATGCTGAAGTTCCGCACGATGGTCGCCGACGCCGACAAGCTCAAGCAGGGCCTCCAGGCGGACAACGAAGGCGCGGGTCCGCTGTTCAAGATGCGCAAGGATCCCCGGGTAACCCGCGTCGGCGGCATGCTCCGGCGGTATTCGCTCGACGAACTTCCGCAGTTGTTCAACGTCGTGAGCGGGCGGATGTCGCTCGTCGGCCCCCGTCCGCCGCTGCCGGAGGAGACCGCGAAATACGCCCCCGACGCCCGGCGCCGTTTGCTGGTGAAGCCGGGGCTGACGGGGCTCTGGCAGGTCAGCGGCCGCAGCGACCTCAGCTGGGCCGAGAGCATCCGGCTCGACCTGCGTTACGTCGAAGACTGGTCCCTCGCCCTCGACCTGGTGATCCTGTGGAAGACCTTCCGCGCCGTCGTGCAAGGGCGAGGGGCCTACTGACGGCTTCCTGTGACCGGGCCCACACGCGGCGATAGTTGAACCAGAAATAGTTCAGCGCTCAACTATGTTGGCAGGGGTACAGGAAGCGTACGGAAGGAAGATCCACCCATGACCACCAGCGTTGAGTCGACCGAAGCCCTGAGCCTTCCGCAGGAAGTCCAGGACCTGTTGTTCCGTGAAGCCCGCACCGCGAACAACTTCAGCGACGAGCCGGTGACCGACGAGCAGATCCGCGCGATCTACGAGCTGGTCAAGTGGGCCCCGACGTCGATGAACAACCAGCCGCTGCGCGCGCTGGTCGTCCGCACCGAAGAGGGCAAGAAGCGCCTCGCGCCGCTGATGTCCGAAGGCAACCGCGCCAAGACCGAGGCCGCGCCGGTCACCGTCGTGCTGGCCGCCGACACCGAGTTCCACGAGAACCTCCCGCGGACGTTCCCGCACTTTCCCGGTGCCAAGGACCTGTTCGCCGACGAGGCAGGCCGCGTCGAGACTGCCAAGCTGAACGCGCTGCTGCAGGTCGGTTACTTCATCATCGGTGTGCGCGCCGCCGGGCTGGCCGCCGGCCCGATGACCGGATTCGACGCCGAAGGCATCGACAAGGAGTTCTTCGCGGACAAGCCGTGGAAGTCCCTCGTCGTGATCAACCTCGGCAAGCCGGGTGACAACCCCTGGTTCGACCGTCTGCCGCGGCTGGACTTCGACGAGGTCGTCGAGACCGTCTGACCTTGTTCCGCGATACGCGAAGGCCTTCTTCCGATGGGAAGGAGGCCTTCGTTGTGTTTGGGGGTAACGCGCGTGAGCCGCGCCGCACCTGGCGACTAACATCACGGGAACCATCCGCTATACCGCGAGGAGTCCATCGTGTCCCAGCCGTCGTCAGTAGCAGCCGCAACCGCCCCGCGCGTGGTGGTACCGGCGGGCACTACGGCGGGCGCCGCGGTCCGCGAAGCCGGGCTGCCGACCAAGGGGCCGGACACGATCGTCGTCGTGCGCGACGCCGAGGGGAACCTCCGCGATCTCTCCTGGGCGCCGGAGTCCGAGGTCGAGGTCGAGGCCGTCGCCGCCCACACCGAGGACGGCCGCAGCGTCATCCGCCATTCGGCCGCCCACGTGCTCGCGCAGGCCGTGCAGCAGCAGTTCCCGCAGGCGAAGCTCGGCATCGGCCCGCCGGTCAAGGACGGGTTCTACTACGACTTCGCCGTCGACACCCCGTTCACCCCGGAAGACCTGCAGGCGCTGGAAAAGCGCATGAAGCAGATCGTGAAGGGTGCGCAGCAGTTCTCCCGCCGCGTCTTCGACTCGGTCGACGACGCCAAGAAGGAACTGTCCGACGAACCGTTCAAACTCGAACTCGTCGACCTCAAGTCCGATGTGGACACCTCCGAGGTGATGGAGGTCGGCGGCGGCGAGCTGACCATCTACGACAACCTCGACCCGCGCACCAAGGAGCGCGTGTGGAGCGACCTCTGCCGCGGCCCGCACGTGCCGACCACCAAGTTCATCCCGGCGTTCAAGCTCACCCGCGTCGCCGCCGCGTACTGGCGCGGCGACGACAAGAACCCGCAGCTGCAGCGGATCTACGGCACCGCTTGGGAATCCGCCGAGGCGCAGGACGTCTACCTGGAGCGGTTGGCCGAAGCGGAACGCCGTGATCACCGCAAGCTCGGTGTCGAGCTCGACCTGTTCTCCTTCCCGGACGAGATCGGCTCCGGGCTGCCGGTGTTCCACCCCAAGGGCGGGATCATCCGGCAGGAGATGGAGAACTACTCGCGTCAGCGGCACGTCGAGGCGGGCTACGAGTTCGTCTACTCGCCGCACATCACCAAGGGCGCGCTGTTCGAGACCTCCGGTCACCTCGACTGGTACCGCGACGGCATGTACCCGGCGATGCACCTCGACGCCGAGCACAACGAGGACGGTTCGGTCCGCAAGCCCGGCCAGGACTACTACCTCAAGCCGATGAACTGCCCGTTCCACGACCTGATCTTCCGCTCACGCGGGCGTTCCTACCGGGAACTGCCGCTGCGGATGTTCGAGTTCGGTTCGGTGTACCGCTACGAGAAGTCCGGCGTGATCCACGGGCTCACCCGCGTCCGGGGCATGACGCAGGACGACGCGCACATCTTCTGCACCCTGGAGCAGGTCCCCGGTGAGCTGAAGTCCCTTTTGGACTTCGTGCTGAACCTGTTGCGCGACTACGGTCTCGACGACTTCTACCTCGAACTGTCCACTCGGAACGACGAGAAGTACATCGGTTCCGACGAGGTGTGGGCCGAGGCCACCGAGGTGCTGCGCACCGCCGCCCTCGACTCCGGGCTCGAATTGGTGCCGGATCCGGGTGGCGCGGCGTTCTACGGGCCGAAGATCTCGGTCCAGGCGAAGGACGCGCTGGGTCGCACCTGGCAGATGTCGACCATCCAGCTGGACTTCATGCTGCCCGACAAGTTCGAGCTCGAGTACACCGCGGCCGACGGCAGCCGTCAGCGCCCGGTGATGATCCACCGCGCGCTGTTCGGTTCGATCGAGCGGTTCTTCGGCGTGCTGACCGAGCACTA
The DNA here is from genome assembly GCF_055575355.1 of Amycolatopsis sp. NPDC034160. Taxonomy (NCBI): domain Bacteria; kingdom Bacillati; phylum Actinomycetota; class Actinomycetes; order Pseudonocardiales; family Pseudonocardiaceae; genus Amycolatopsis; species Amycolatopsis sp. NPDC034160. Next base: position 43,348 of record NZ_JBVISU010000031.1, read on the forward strand.
CGCCGGCGCTTTCCCGGCGTGGCTGTCGCCGGTCCAGGTGGTCGGCATCCCGATCACCGAGGACCAGGTCGAGCATCTGCGCGGGGTCGAGAAGGCGTTGCGGGCCAAGGGGGTCCGGATCAACGTCGACGCGAGCGACGACCGGATGCAGAAGAAGATCCGCACCCACACCACACAGAAGGTGCCCTTCATGCTCCTGGCGGGCGCGAAGGACGTCGAGGCGGGCGCGGTGTCGTTCCGGTTCCGCGACGGCGGCCAGATCAACGGTGTCCCGGTGGCCGACGCGGTCGAGGCGATCGCCGGGTGGATCCAGCGTCGTGAGAACTCCTCGCCGACGGTGGCGAGCTTGGAGGCGGTCCTCCGGTGACGGGCCCCGATGGCCCGGAAGTCGTCGAACAGGACGGTGTGGGGGTCCCGGACGCGTTGCAGCGCCTGTGGACCCCGCACCGGCTCGCCTACGTGCAGGGGTCGAAGAAACCCGACGAGGGCTGTCCGTTCTGCCGTCTCCCCGAGAAGAGTGACGAGGACGCGCTGATCCTCGCGCGCGGGAAGACGGTCTACGCGGTGCTGAACCTGTACCCGTACAACCCCGGCCATCTGATGGCCGTGCCGTACCGCCATGTCGCGGACTACACGGACCTGACGGCGGAAGAGACCGTCGAGCTGGCGGAGTTCACCCAACACGCGATGCGGGTGATCCGGGAGGTGTCCTCGGCGCACGGGTTCAACATCGGGATGAACCAGGGCGTGATCGCCGGCGCGGGCATCGCCGCGCATCTGCATCAGCACGTGGTGCCGCGGTGGGGTGGCGACGCGAACTTCATGCCGGTGATCGGGCATACGAAGGTGTTGCCGCAGCTGCTGGGGGAGACACGGAAGCTGCTGGCCGGCGCCTGGTAGATCGATCGTAAGTACGGTTCAGCGGATGCCGTGATCGACGGTGAGGTTCTCTTCACTGTCTACAAAGGACATTCTCTGATGATCGAGTGTCCGATTGATGTCTCTGTGTACGATTCTGCGCGGAGTCGTGCGTGATAATGAGGGTTGTTGGAGGTTAAGGCGAACGTGTCGTGGTTGTGGGCGGGGCCTGTTCGTCGGGATAGCGGGTTGCGCGAAGGCGTAACTCGCGTGCTCAGGCACGGGACTCGCATGCCTGGATCCCGCACTCGGGTGTCCCGGTTCTCTTGAGGGGTAGGGCAAAGGTGTCGTGTGGCGAGCCACGTCGGCTCGTGCCGCGGCCTGATGTCCCCAATGTGGCATGGGGGACGTTGACCGTCTCCACTGCCGCATTGGGGACATGCCCGCCTCCCGATTGCCTGCTCACACCACCCAGGGGTGATCAACCTCCCCCAGCCCTCAAGGAGGTGTCGCGAAAGCCACTTTCAGGACACGTGATGTCCCCAAAGTGGCTTTCGCGACACCCTCGGGACACCCCCGCCCTGGAGGGGGGTGGGGAAAAGCCCGCGTCAGGGACATGTGATGTCCCGAAAGTGGCTTTCGCGACACCTTCGGGACACCACTGCCCAGTGCCGAAGCCTGATGCACAACGTCTCATAAGCCCTCCCGAACACGACACCTTTGCCTTGCCCCTCAGTAGAACGCTCATTATCACTCATGCCTACTCGAAAAACTGCGCAAAGCACCCGAATCGGGCGTCGCGGGCTCGAAAAGTGTCCCTATGGACAATCAGGAGCCGGGTTGAGCCTCTTAAGCGAGCCTGCCCCTGTCGACTCCATCACGACACGTTCGCCTTGCCTCTCTACGGCAGCTCTCCGACGTGAAGGCCCCCTTCACTGCGTCTAGCGCAGCGAAGGGGGCCTTCACGTACTTTTGGGGGAAGCGTGGGCTCAGGAGTTGAGCGCGGCCTGCAGTTCGATGTCGATCTTGACCTTCTCGGACAGGAAGGCGTTGCCCTCCGGGCCGATGCCGAAGTCGCGGCGGTTCACGGTGGCGGTGGCCGAAACGCCGAGGGTGGTGGCGTTGTCGTTGGCCGGGTTGGTGCCGATGCCGTTGAACTCGGCTTCGAGCGAGACCGGGACGGTCTTGCCGCGCCAGGTGAGCTCGCCGTCGATGACGTAGTCGCCGTCGTCCTCGCGGATGCCGGTCGAGCGGAAGGTGATGACCGGGTGCTCGTCGACGTGGAAGAAGTCCTCGGACTTGAGGTGCGTGTCACGTCCGTCGACACCGCTGGCGACCGAGGAGGCGTCGATCTCGACGGTGACCGAGGAGTCGAGGATGTTGTCGGCGGTGACGACTTCACCGGTGAAGGCGGTGAAGTTGCCCCGGGACTTCGCCAGGCCGAGGTGCTTCACGGTGTAGGCGATGTCGGAGTGGGCGGTGTCGATCGTCCACTTGCCTGCGACGTAGCCAGGGATTTCGGTGGTGGTCATGAAAGTCGATCTCCAAAGTCTGTGGTCTGCCGGTGGCGAGCCTCGGCTTGTTGAGCGCTCAACAAGGACTGTAGCGCAATTTGGTTGAGCGTTCAACCAGGAGTAGAATGGGCGGCATGTCCGAACCCCGATGGCTCTCCGACGAGGAGCAAAAAGTCTGGCGCGACTTCTCCGCTGCCACGCGGATGCTGCAAGCGCATCTGGAGGGCCAGCTTCAGCACGAGGCGGGCATGCCCCACACCTACTACGAAGTGCTCGTCGCCCTGTCCGAGGCGCCGGGCCGCCGCCTGCGCATGAGCGAGCTCGCCGACGCGCGCAAGGCGTCACGCAGCAGGTTGTCGCACGCCGTCGCGCGGCTCGAGGCGAACGGCTGGGTGCGACGTGAGTCCTGTCCGACCGACAAACGCGGTTCGTGGGCGGTGCTCACCGCCGAAGGTTTCGCCGCGCTGGAGGAAGCGGCGCCCGGGCACGTCGAGGCGGTCCGCGAGAGCCTCTTCGACCCCCTGACCCCCGAACAGGTCAAGGCGCTCGGGGAGATCAGCGCCGCCGTGCTGGCCCGGCTGTCGCCGAAATGCGCCGCCGCCGAGGCGGAACTGGCCTTGCGGGAGGAATCCGGTGTGGTCTCCGGCGACCTCCGGGAGGCACCCGAACTGGCCGAAGCGGACTGAGAAAAAGCCGGTCGAGGGCGGGCACGACGACGAGTGTCGGTGCGGGTGGATAGGCTTCGGGCGCCCATCCGACCCTGCTGCTTAGGTGCACCTGAAGAACCGATGCTCAACATTTTCGCGCGCGCCTCCGTTTCCCGCGTCACCGACCCGATCGGAAAGGTGCTCGTCCGCGCCGGTCTGACCCCGAACGCGATGACCGTCATCGGCACGGCCGGGGCGGTGCTGTGCGCGCTCGCGTTCTTCCCCAACGACATGCTGCTGTGGGGCACCTTCACCGTGTGGGGCTTCGCGATGCTGGACCTGCTCGACGGCGCGATGGCCCGCGCCCGCGGGTACGGCACGGCGTTCGGAGCCGTGCTCGACGCGACCTGCGACAGACTGGTCGACGGCGCGTTGTTCGCCGCGATCGCCTGGTGGTGCTTCGTCCACGACGACAACCGCCCCGCCGCGGCCGCCGCGCTGATCTGCCTCGTGCTCGCGCAGGTCATCTCGTACGTCAAGGCCCGCGCCGAGGCATCCGGGCTGGAGGCCGACGGCGGGCTCGTCGAGCGCGCGGAACGGCTGATCATCGCCCTGGTGGGAACCGGACTGCACGGTCTGGGCGTTCCGTACACCGTGGACATCACCCTCTGGCTGCTCGCGGTGCTTTCGGTGATCACCCTGCTGCAGCGGACGGCCGCGGTGGCCAAGGCGGCGAGGGCCGCCAAAGCGGCCGGGCCACCCGCCACGGAAGGCGGCTCATGAGCGGGTTCTCGCAGCGACTCGGCGATTTGGGTTACGCGGCGGGCTGGCGGCTCGCGCGCTGGCTGCCGGAGCAGATCGGCTCAGTGACCTTCGGGCTCGGCGCCGACCTCGCCGTCCGGCGCGACGGCGGCGGGGTGCGCCAGCTGCGGAGCAACCTCGCCCGGGTCGTGCCGCAGGCCGACGAGGCCGAACTCGACGAACTGACCCGCCGCGCGATGCGGTCCTACGCCCGCTACTGGCACGAGATGTTCCGGCTGCCCTCGATGGACCACAAGGAGGTCAGCCGCAAGGTCGCCCAGTCGATCACCGGCGTCGAAAACCTCGACGCCGCGCTCGCCGAGGGCAACGGCGCGGTCATGGCGCTGCCGCACAGCGGGAACTGGGACGCGGCGGGCGTCTGGCTCGCGGATTACCTAGGCGGTTTCACCACGGTCGCGGAACGGCTGAAACCCGAGTCGCTGTACCAGCGGTTCGTGTCCTATCGCGAATCGCTCGGTTTCGAGATCGTGCCGCTGACCGGCGACAGTTCCGCGATGCGCGTACTGCTCAAACGGCTGCGGGAGAACAAGGCGATCTGCCTGGTGGGCGACAGGGACCTGACGAACTCGGGCGTTCCGGTCAAGTTCTTCGGCGAGCAGACCCGGATGCCCGGCGGACCGGCGCGGCTGGCCGCGACCACCGGTGCCGCGTTGATCCCGGCGGGCTGCTGGTTCACCGAGGACGGCTGGCAGATCCGGCTGCACCCGCGGATCCGGGTCACGAACCGGTCAGAGGTCCCGGCGGCCACCCAGGCGCTGGCGGACATCTTCGCCGGTGACATCGCCGCGCACCCGGCCGACTGGCACATGATGCAGAAGTTCTGGCTCTCCGATCTCGAACCCGGAGAACAGGCCGACCTCGGCGAAGCGAGCTGAGCCGATGGCTCAGGCACGGGTCATGAAGATCGGGATCGTCTGTCCGTACTCGTTCGACGTGCCGGGCGGTGTACAGGGACACGTCATCGATCTCGCGAAGGCGTTGCTCGCGCGCGGGTACGAGGTCTCGGTGCTCGCGCCGGCGGACGAGGACTCCGACGTCCCGGCTTTCGTCGTCCCCGCGGGGAAGGCGCTCGGCATCCGGTACAACGGCTCGGTCGCGCGGCTGCAGTTCGGCCCGGTGTCCTACGCCAGGGTGCGGCGCTGGATCCGTGACGGCGAGTTCGACGTCCTGCACCTGCACGAGCCCGCCGCGCCGAGCCTTTCCCTGCTGGCGCTGAAGGTCGCGGACGGCCCGATCGTGGCGACCTTCCACACCGCGACGACCCGTTCGCGCACGCTGGCGGCGTTCCAGCCGGTGCTGCGGCCGCTGCTGGAGAAGATCACCGCGCGGATCGCGGTGTCGGCGCTGGCCCGCCGCGTCCAGGTCGAGCACGCCGGCGGCGACGCGGTCGAGGTGCCCAACGGCGTCGACGTCGACTTCTTCTCCCGCGCGCTCCCGCTGGACGGCTATCCGCGAGCGGGCGGCACGGTCGGCTTCGTCGGGCGGTACACCGAGCCCCGCAAGGGGATGGGGGTGCTGCTGGAGGCGCTGCGCATGCTGCTGCCGGAATTCGAGGATCTGCGGATGCTGGTGGTCGGCCGCGGTGACGCGGACCAGCTCCGGCGTGAGGCCGGGCCGGAACTCGCGTCGCATATCGACCTGCTGGGCCAGGTCGACGACGAGACGAAGGCGCGGGCGCTGCGCAGCGTCGACGTCTACTGCGCGCCGAACACGGGTGGCGAGAGTTTCGGGATGATCCTCACCGAGGCGATGGCGGCGGGCACGCCGGTACTGGCGAGCGGGCTGGACTCGTTCCGCCGGGTTCTCGACGACGGCAAAGCCGGGATGCTGACCGAAACCGGTGACGCGGCCGCGCTGGCCGACGGGTTGCGTGAGCTGCTCGGTGATCCGGCGCGACGGGTGTCGCTGGCCGCGGCCGCGGGGGAGCGGGTCGCGATGTTCGACTGGTCCGTGGTCACCACGCAGGTCCTGCGGGTGTACGAGACGGCGATCGCCGCCGATCCCCGGCGGGTCGGCGCGGGCGAACGCGAGTTCAGCCGGTGACGCCGTGGTTGTGGATCGGCGGCCTGGTGGCCGTGATCGTGGTGCTGGGCGGGCTGTTCCTGCTCGCGACGGCGAACCGGCTGGACCGGCTGCACGTCCGCACGGACGCGGGCTGGGCGGCGCTCGACGCGGCCCTCGCGCGGCGCGCCGTCGTCGCCAGGGCGGCCGCCGCGATCCTGGGCGACGAGGACCTGCGTGCGCTGGCCGAACGGGCCGAGCACGCCGAGCGCCCGGATCGCGAAGCCGAGGAAAGCGAACTGACACTGCGGCTGGCGCACGTCGACAGGACGACGTTGCCAGCGCCTCTGGCCGAAGAGCTGACCGACTCGGAGCACCGCGTCGTCATCGCGCGGCGGGTGCACAACGACGCCGTCCGGGACACGCTGCACCTGCGGCGGCGGCGGAAGGTCCGGTACTTCGGCCTCGCCGGGACCGCGCGGCTCCCGGAATACTTCGAGATCGCCGAACCCGAGCTCTGACCTCCGCGCCCAGTTCCGCGTTTAGTCCTCTAAACGCGGTGGTTGGCGGCACGAACTACCGCATTTAGAGGACTGAACGCGGTGGTTGCGTGTGCATGGAGCGCGAGCAGAGGACGAAATGCGGGAAGATGGGCGGGTGAGTGACGAACAGCGGGTGTTGGTAGCGGTGTTCGCGACGCCGGTGGCGTCGTATCTTCTGCGCTACGGCAAAGATCTCGGGTACACGACGGTGTTGCTCGAGCCGGACGGCGCGCGGGCGACGGACGTCGCGGACGGCTTCGAAGCCGTCTCGACCGTCCCGGAACTCGGAGCGGGCACCGACGTGGTCGTCACCGACCACAACCGGCTCGAACTCGGCGAGGTGCTCAAGGCCGTGCTCGGCCGCCCGGCCCGCTGGGTCGGCGTGCTGGGCAATCCACGCCATGCCGGACCGCACGTCGCCGCGCTCAAGGCACTGGACGTCCCGGAAAACCAGATCGCACGCGTGCATCGCCCGGTCGGTTTGAACATCGGCTCGCGCACGCCGCCCGAGATCGCCGTCGCGACCTTGGCAGGGCTGCTCGCCGACCGGAACGGACGTCCAGGCGGCTTCGAGTTCCCTCCGCCCCGCGATTAGTCCTCTCAATGCGGTAGTTCGTGTCGCCAACCACCGCATTCAGAGGACTAAATGCGGGAGTTCAGAGGGCCACGGCTCCTTCCGGCATGGGTTCGAACCGGGCGTGCTCGCGGGTGAACGTCGCCGTGCCCGAGGTCAGCGAGCGGAGGTCGATCGCGTAGCGCAGCAGTTCCGCGGCGGGTACCTCGGCGCGGATGACCGTGCGGCCGCCTTCACCCGATTCGGTGCCGAGAACGCGGCCACGCCGGGACGACAGGTCACCCAGCACGGTGCCCAGGTGCTCGTCCGGAAGCCGCACCGCCACCTCTTCGAGTGGTTCGAGCAATACGATCTTCGCGGCCGCGGCGGCTTCCTTGAGCGCCAGCGCGCCCGCCGTCTGGAACGCGGCGTCCGACGAATCGACACTGTGCGCCTTGCCGTCGACGAGGGTCACCCGGATGTCGATCAGCGGATGGCCGTCGACCAGCCCTCGCTCAGCTTGGGCCCGGGCTCCCTTCTCGACACTCGGGATGAACTGGTGAGGCACCGAGCCGCCGACGACCTTGTCGACGAACTCGAAGCCCGAACCCCGCGGCAGCGGCTGGACCTCGATGTCGCAGACGGCGAACTGGCCGTGTCCGCCGGACTGTTTGACGTGCCGCCCGCGCCCGCGGCCCGGCCCGGCGAACGTCGAACGCAGGCTGATGCGGACGGGTTCGGTGTCCACGTCGGCGCCTCCCGCGCGCAGCCGCGACAGCACGACGTCGGCGTGCGCCTCGCCCATGCACCACAGCACGAGCTGATTGGTCTCGGCGTTGCGGTCCAGCCGGAGCGTCGGATCGCCCGCGACCAGCCGGGAAAGGTTGCGCGCGAGGGTGTCCTCGTCGCTGCGCGTCTTGGCGATCACGGCGACCGGCAGCAACGGTTCCGGCATCGTCCACGGCTTCATGATCAGCGGGTCGTCCGGTGAGGAAACGGTGTCGCCTGTTTCCGCCGAGCCGACCTTGGTGAGCGCGCAGAGGTCACCCGCGACGCAGTACGGGACTTCGCGCAGATTCGCGCCGAGCGGTGAGTACAGGTGCGCGACCCGTTCGTCGACGTCGTGGTCCTCGTGCCCGCGTTCGGCGAGCCCGTGGCCAGAGACGTGCACTGGGCGTTCCGGGCGAAGCGTTCCGGAAAACACGCGCACGAGAGACACCCTGCCGACGTAGGAGTCGACCGCGGTCCGGACCACCTCGGCCGCCAGCGGGCCTTCGGGATCGGCGCGGAGGCTCGCGTGCGGCTCGCCGGTCGGCGATGTGACCTCCGGCGGGACATGCTCCAGCGGCGACGGGAAGGCGCGCACGATGCCGTCGAGGATTTCGGCGAGCCCGACCCCGGTCGTCGCGCACACCGGGATCACCGGATGGAAGGAGCCGCGCGCGACGGCGGTCTCGAGGTCGGCGATCAGCGTGTCCTCGGCGATCTCCTCACCGGCGAGGTACCGGTCCATCAGGGATTCGTCTTCGCTTTCGGCGATGACGCCTTCGATCAGCTCGTTGCGCGCTTCGGTGATCCTGGCGAGATCGGCCTCGTCCGGCTCGCCGATCCTGGGCGGGTAGCCCTGCGAATAGTCGAAGTAGCGACGCGTGATCAGCCCGACGAGCCCGTCACGAGCGGGCAGGTACAGCGGCAGGACGCCGGCACCGAAAGCGGCTTGGCAGGCCGCGATCTCGCCTTCCGGGTCGGCGCGGTGATGATCGAGCCGGGAGACGACCACCGCCCTCGGCATTCCGACGGCCGCGCATTCCTCCCACACCGCGATCGTGGCCGCGTCGACGCCTTCCGCCGCGCAGACCACGAACAGCGCCGCGTCGGCGGCACGGAGCCCGGCGCGCAGCTCGCCGACGAAATCGGCGTATCCGGGGGTGTCGATGAGGTTGATCTTGTGGCCCTGGTGCAGCACCGGCGCGACCGAGAGGCCGACCGACCGCTGCTGCCGGACCGCGGCGGGGTCGTGGTCGCACACCGTCGTGCCCTCGACGACGGAGCCCGCCCGCGTCACCGTTCCCGACGCGGCGAGCAAGGCTTCGGCGAGTGTCGTCTTGCCGGATCCCGAGGGGCCGACCAGGACCACGTTGCGCACTTTCACCGGGTCGTCCACAGCGACGGCGGCCCCGGAGTCCCCGTTCTTGCTCTGTTTGTCGGCCATGCCGGTCTCCTCACCACACGACGCCGGTAAAAGGTGTGTCCTCGATCACACACCCGCGACGGCCGTCGCGGCAAGGCGACCGGCGATGGACCCCCCGAATGTCGACCCGCCGCTATGCTCGATGGCGGACACCCGGAGGCGAATCCGAACCGAATCCGACGGTGGGGGAGAGCGATGGAGCTCGGCAGGCGGACGGTGTTGCGGCTGGCAAGCGCGGTCCCGGCGATGGCGGTGATCCCCGGGGCCGGCGGTGGGGACGAGTGGGAACGGCTCCGCGCCCGGCTGGCGGGCACGCTGTTCCGGCCCGGCGAGCCCGGCTACGACGAAGCGCGGCTCGGCTTCTTCTCTCTGTACGACCATCGGCTTCCCGCCGGTATCGCGGTTTGCGCGAACGAGGACGACGTCCGGCGCTGTGTCGATTTCGCGGCGAGGCATCACGTGCCGATCGCGGCGCGATCCGGCGGGCACAGCTACGCCGGATATTCCATAGTGGACAGAGGCCTCGTCGTCGACCTGTCCCGCCTTTCGACGGTCGAGATCCTGCCGGGTGGCCGGGCGGCGATCGGGGCTGGTGCGGTACTGGGCCAGGTGTACGAGGCCCTGGCGGCGGCGGGCCGCGCGCTGCCCGCCGGCAGCTGTCCGGCGGTCGGCATCGGCGGGCTGACCCTCGGCGGCGGGATCGGCGTCCTGGGCCGCAAGTACGGGTTGACCTGCGATGTCCTGGAATCCGTGCGCTTCGTCGGTGCGGACGGGAAACTGCGCCTGGTGTCGGCGGAGACCGCGCCGGACCTGTTGTGGGCGTTGCGCGGCGGTGGCGGCGGCAACTTCGGCATCGTCACGTCGTTCACCTTCAAGACGGCGGCCGCGCGGACGCTGACGAACTTCGCGCTCACCTTCCCGCCCGCCGTGCTAGCCGACCTCGTCGCGGCGTGGCAGGAGTGGCAACCGGCGATGCCGGACGAACTGTGGTCCGGGATGGGGCTCGGCGCGACGGTCGTGAATTGCGGTGGTTGTTTCGTGGGTTCCGCCGCGCAGGTGAACCCGCTGCTCGACGACCTCGTCCGTCGTGTCGGCACTCAGCCGACCACGCGCGAGGTGACCGAACAGAGCCATTTGGCCTCGATGCGCGCCTTCGCCGAGGAGACCGACTTCCCGGCCGCGGCCCGTGACCGGGCGGATTATGTGGCCACTTCGAGGATGCTGACCCATCCCGTGTCGGACACCGACGCGCTCGCGGCCCTGCTGACCAGCGATCCGGATCTGTACACGATCTTCGATGCCTACGGCGGGGCGATCGCGCGGGTGCCGTCGAGCGAGTCGTGTTTCCCGCACCGGGACGCGCTCGGAAGTATCCAGGTGATCCGCGGGACCAGCGAGGGCGAAGCGCGGGCACGACAGGTGATCGGACAGGTCAGAGACCAGCTCGGCCGGGAACTGGGGCAGGCCGGGTACGTCAACTACATCGACCCGGAGATGCCGAATTGGGCGGAGGCGTACTACGGCGAGAGCCTGCCGCGGCTGCGGCGGGTGGCGCGGAAGTACGACCCGGACGGCCTGTTCGCCTTCGCGCAGGGCCTGGCGCGCTAGCTCCCTCTTCGCATTTCGTCCTCTGGATGCGGTACTTGCACGCGCAACTACCGCATCGAGAGGACCAAATGCGGGACAGATCACCCAGTGGACTGCTGAAATCGTCACGAACTGGCCTGCTTGAGAGGTCCAAAAGCGGCCTACCCTCGGAAGGGTCACCCCACCTCGCGCGCTTTTCGAAAGGTCCAGCAGTGTCTGACGACTCCACGAACACGGCCACCACCTCGCTCACCGGCACCTCCCGGGTCAAGCGCGGGATGGCGGAGATGCTCAAGGGCGGTGTGATCATGGACGTGGTCACCGCCGAGCAGGCGAAGATCGCCGAAGACGCCGGTGCCGTCGCGGTGATGGCGCTCGAGCGGGTTCCCGCGGACATTCGCGCGCAGGGCGGCGTCGCCCGGATGAGCGACCCGGACCTGATCGACGGCATCATCGAGGCCGTCTCGATCCCGGTCATGGCGAAGGCCCGTATCGGCCACTTCGTCGAGGCCCAGCTCCTGCAGTCGCTCGGCGTCGACTACATCGACGAGTCCGAGGTGCTGACCCCCGCCGACTACGAGAACCACATCGACAAGTGGGCCTTCACCGTGCCTTTCGTCTGTGGTGCGACCAACCTCGGCGAGGCGCTGCGGCGGATCAACGAGGGCGCGGCCATGATCCGCTCCAAGGGTGAGGCCGGCACCGGCGACGTCTCCAACGCGACCACGCACATGCGCAAGATCCGTGCGGAGCTGCGCCGCCTTTCCTCGCTGCCCGAGGACGAGCTTTACGTTGCGGCGAAGGAACTCCAGGCCCCGTACGACCTCGTCAAGGAGGTCGCGGAGAAGGGCAAGCTCCCCGTCGTGCTGTTCACCGCGGGCGGCATCGCGACCCCGGCCGACGCCGCGATGATGATGCAGCTCGGCGCCGAAGGCGTGTTCGTCGGTTCCGGCATCTTCAAGTCCGGTAACCCGGCTCAGCGCGCCGAGGCGATCGTCAAGGCCACCACGTTCTACGACGACCCGGACGTCATCGCGAAGGTTTCGCGCGGTCTCGGCGAAGCGATGGTCGGGATCAACGTCGACGACGTGCCCGAGCCCCACCGGCTGTCCGAGCGCGGCTGGTAGTAGCCGACTCGGCTCCGGTACGGGACGGCCCGGCGCTCCTCGATGAGCGCCGGGCCGTCCCGTCGAGAGCAGGCCTCGTCAATCAGGGCGTCGAGCCATTCCTGGTCATCACACTTCCTTGTGCCGCGGCGCTGAGCGTCGTGGTCCCGTCCTGGCCGACCACGTAGAGGTCACAGCGGCAGGTGGCCTGCCGCCGGCCGCTGTGCAGGACCCGTGCCTCCGCCACGAGCCGGATCCCCTTCGCCGGGCGCAGATAGTTGATGCTGAAGCCGCCGGTGAGAACATCCGGACCCAGCGTGGTCCCGGCCGCGAAGGTGATCGCGTTGTCCGCGGCATAGGCCAGTACACCGCCGTGGAGATACCCGTTCTGCTGCAACAGGTCTTCGCGGATGTCGAGGTCCAGGGTGGCGGCACCGTTTCCGAACGAGACCACCCGGGCCCCGAGCAGAACGCTGAACGGTTGCGAAGCGAGGCCCTTCCGGGCGTCTTCGAGGGTCAGTGCGATCATCACAGCCACGCTTTCAAATCGGCCAAATCCACCATGGGCATTCCCCAGTGCAGCGCCGCGACTTCGAGATCGGCGCTGCCCGCCATCGTGCCGTCGGGGTTCATCACTTCGCAGCACACCCCGACCGGCGGGAGGCCGGCGGCGGTGCACAACGCGACCGTCGCCTCCGTGTGCCCGGACCGCTCGGCGAGCAGACCCGGCCGGGCGGCGAGCGGGAACACGTGTCCAGGGCGAAGAAAGTCCTTGGCCGTCGCGTCCGGATCGGCCAGCTTCCGCACGGTGGCGGCACGTTCGGCGGCGGAGACGCCGGTGCCCGTTCCCGCGGCCAGGTCGACCGGTATCGACCACGCCGTTCCGTGCCGGTCGCCTTCACCGGGCATCCGCGCGATATCGAGGCGCCGCAGCACTTCCGGGGCGCACGGCACCGCCGGAAACCCGCAGACTTGAGTCAGCAGGAAGGTGAACGACTCCGGGCGGAGCCGGGCGCCGGCGAAGATCACGTCACCCTCGCTCTCGGTTTCGGGGTCCCACACCACGACACCGCCACCGGCGGCGAGCTGGCGCAGCACCTTTTCCACCCCGGCGCGTCCATCGACGTGGCCGGCCCACGGCAGCTGGGGCAACGCCTTTCCCACGGCCGACGGCGGAGCCTTCTCCACCAAGCGGCCGACCAGGTCGAGTTCCAGGTTCACCCGGTCTCCGGCCTTCAAGTCGCCGAGTGTGGTCGCTGATCGGGTCATCGGGAGAAGCACGACCGAAATCCGGTCACGCAGGACTTCGGCGATGGTCACGCTGACACCGTCGAGCGCGATCGGGGACTTCGCGAGCAGCCTGTCCAGCAGACGCTGCGGCGGCCGGAGCCAGATCCGGCGGGAGTCGCCTTCGTCATCGATCCGGATCACCTTGCCGACGGCGTCGACGTAACCCTGGACCAGGTGGCCGTCCAGCGGATCGCCGACCTGAAGCGGCGTCTCGACGTTGACGGCGTCCCCGGCCGTGAGCGTGTCGAACGTCGACCGGCGGCGGGTTTCCACGGAGAGCGCCGCCTCCAGGAGGCCATCGACCGGCCGTACCGTGAGCCGTACTCCGTTGACACACGCCGATCCGCCGTCGCGGACGCGGTCCGCGCTCTTCGGCGCCCGCACTCGCAGCATGTCGCCCTTGATCTCTTCGACGGCACCCAGCTCGCCGATTCTCCCAGTGAACATCGATCAACACCCCGTTTTCACGGTCGTACCCCAGAGAGCCCGGCAACGGCCGGACGCGGGGAACGCGGGGTTTCACCGCCTGGCCCCGGAATCACACCGGGTCGTTCCACCCCCTCGGCGGAACCGGCCGGCTGTACGGCCACACCGTGGAATCGCACCACGAGTCGATCATAGCCGGATCGGCTCAAGGTGTCCTTCGTCTTCAGCGTCCTCGGTGCCGAGATCGTCGCCACGAGTCGCCCGAGCGACCGCGAAGGCGGCTATCGAGGGGTAGAAGGCGTAACTCGCGTGCTCGAACACGGGACACGCGTGCTCAAACACGGGACACGCGTGCTCAGAGACGGGGCTAGCGTGGCTCACCGATACTGGCCTCTGCGATTCGCGTGTCGACCGAAGAATTTCTTAAGAGGGTAGAAGAATCACCACTATGGGGACCGGTAGATCCGGTCGCCCTGTAACGGTTGCCGACGCGGCGCCGACCTAGTTCGCTGTACGGTCCGCAAAGCCCTCGAGCAGGGAGTGAACGCAAGCGACCGGCTGTGATTTTTCCACCTTCATCAACTTCAACGACTTGGAGATCACCTCATGAATTGTGCATGCGTCAAAGCCGATCACTCGAAATGCGCGTGGTGCAAAGAGGCCGAGGCGCTCAAGATTCCAGTCTCTCGCCACAGTTGTCAGTGGGGCCGCTGCTCCTGAGTTCGCCGTCAGGTGGCAACAGTTCGCCAACGGCGAGCATCGGATGAGGTAGGTGAAGCCTGCATGAGACGAAGTTAGGATCCAGAATGGCCAGCGAATTTCCTGCCGGACTCAGTCGCTCTGAAATTCAGTACCTCATGCAACACGACAATGACGTCGTGCAGCTGGAGCGGATCGACGGACCGACCGCGATGTGGAAAGTCTCCGTGTCGGTCGAGGGTGCCGAGCCTGTCCATCTGCTGGCTGACAACGGCATCAATGAAATCTATTTTCAAGTGCTGGTGCAGATCGATATGGACCATATCGTCGAGGTGCTGCGCGTAATTCAGCCTTACGCGACTGTCGGGCTCACAATGATGAACGATTCGCTGTTCTTTCGAAGTGCGTTCTATGTGGGTTTCTCGAACATGCACGCACTTTCGAATACGCTACGCGCCGTAGCGTTGGCTTACACGGCATACCGGCGAGCGACCACCACGGTGGGTTGACCGGCTGTGTTGGGTGACCGTCCGGGGTGAGCCCGGCGACGGCGGTTTCTGTGGTGTTGCCACCGGTGGTCGGTAGTAACCGGACGGCCGCTCCGGAGGGTGAACGCAGGTGTTCGAATCGACGTTCTACGCTCCTGGGTGAGCGGCCGTCCTTGTCCCAGCGCGGCCGAAGCGACGGGATAAGGGTTGTTGCGATGGCGCTTGCGCAGGTCGAAGAGACGGGTCCGCTGAGAACGCCGCCGGCCGGGTCACCTGTCCAGCGACGGGATATCCAGGGCCTGCGTGCGCTGGCGGTCGGCATGGTGATCGTCTACCACCTCCGGCCTGAATGGCTGCCTGGCGGTTTCGTCGGTGTCGACGTCTTCTTCGTCATCTCCGGCTACCTCATCATCGGTACCCTCACCGGCGAACTGCGCCGCACCGGGACCATCCGCCTGCGCGAGTTCTACGCCCGTCGCATCCGGCGTCTGCTGCCCGCCGCGTCGGTCGTCCTGCTGAGCACTGTGCTCGTGACCTGGCTGATCCTGCCGATCTCCCGCTGGCCCGCCATCATGAGCGACGTCCTCACCTCCTCGCTGAACGTTCATAACTGGGCGCTGGCCGCCAAGGCCGCGGACTACGCACAGGCCACGGCCGCCGTGTCACCGGTCCAGCACTTCTGGTCCCTCAGCGTCGAAGAGCAGTTCTATCTGATCATCCCCCTGGTCCTGCTGTTCTGCGCGCGCCTGGCCCACCGCGCCGGTCCGAAGGCCGCCCGTCACGCCGTCACGGCGGTCGCCCTCGTCACCGCCGCGTCGTTCGTGTTTTCCGTGGTCTACAGCGAACTCGACCACGGCCGTGCCTATTTCGTGACGCCCACCCGGATGTGGGAACTCGGCCTCGGCGGCCTCGCCGCGATGGCCGTGTACCGGATCCGTCTCAGGCGTGCGGTCCGGCTGATTCTCGGTTGGGGCGGGATGGCCGCGGTCGTGGCCGGTTCGTTCCTGCTGACCACCGCGATGGCGTTTCCCGGCTATGTCGCGCTCTTGCCGACGCTGGGCACCGTCGGCTTGTTGCTGGCCGGGGTCGTCGCCGCGGACCAGCGAGTGGCACGGCCGGAAACCGCGGTGGTGCTCGGTCTCCAGCCGCTGCGTTACCTCGGCGACATCTCCTACAGCCTGTACCTCTGGCACTGGCCGGTCATCGTGGTGGTCCTGCAGTTCGCGGGCAGTACGGAACTGACGGGGGAACAGGCGGTGGGTGCCTTCGTGCTGAGTCTGGCGTTGGCCGTGGCGTCCAAACACGTGGTCGAAGACGCCTTCCGCGGCGGGGGGTCCGTGTCTCCGCCGTTCCGGGTTCACCTGCCCCGGCGCCGCAGTGCCTACCTGTTCGGAGCGGCCCTGGTCGCGGTGACGACGGTCACCGCGACCGTACCGTGGCAGTACGCCTCGGCGGAGCTGGATCGCCTCGCGTCGGCCACCGGCCTCGACAGAGATCACCCAGGCGCCCTCGCGCTGGACGCGGACGACCCGAGAGCGGCGCCGGAAGGTGTCCCGCCGGTTCCCGACCCGGCTGTGGCGGGAAAGGATTGGCCACTCAAGGACCAGAGCGTCAGCTGCGCTTCGTATGACATCGAGAACTGGCCTCCCGCCGGCGACAAGTGCACGTACGGCACGGCGACCGCGCCGAAGACACTCGTCTTGGTCGGCGACTCGCACGCGGCGATGTTCAGTACGGTGTTCGCGCGGTTCGTGCGCGAACATCCCGAGTGGCGGGTGAAGATGATGCTGCGCAACGGCTGCCCGTTCACCGCCGTCGCACCGGCCGGCCTCGCCGTCTGCTCCGAACAGAACGAACTCGTCCTCGCCGGAATCCTCGCCATGAAGCCGGAACTCGTGGTGACCTCGGCGATGGCCCCCGAGTCCTACGACAAGGATCTGGGATGGCGTTGGGAGTCGCGTGCGCGGATCGTGGACGGTTACGAAGCCATGTTGCGGCGTATCTCGGACGCCGGTATCCGGACCGGAGTGATCCGCGGCGTGCCCCGGCCCGCCAAGAACACCCCGCGTTGTCTGGAAAGCAACCCCGGCCGGTCCACGAAATGCGACACCGCCCTGGGTGCCGCGTTCGGCCCGGACAAGGATCCCTTGGTGGAGGCCGCCGGACGTGTGCCGCGCTCGACGGTCGTCGACTTGACCCCGTGGCTCTGCGTCCGCGACGTGTGCCCGGCCGTCGTCGGTAACGTCGTGGTGTACCGGGACAATCACCTCACGGACTCTTACGTTCGTACTCTCTATGAGCCTTTGATCGCGGGCTTCAGCCTGGTATGACCGGTCGGCCAGGACGGGTTGCCAAACCCTTGCTCGAATAGGCAAGGCCGAGACCAGGGCGGGACTTGCCAACAGCACCGTGGCGGCGTGGCCTTCTGTTGACAGAGTTGCCAAAGATTGCCATGCTGAAGCTGTTCGTTGTCACGGCCACATGGGAAGTGCTACGTGATCACATCGCGGCATCTCAGCTCGCCCGCCACCGAAGAAGACACCACGGAGATCCTCCGTTCCACGGCGGCGGGTTGGCGTCCCGACACCGTCGGGGGCCTTGCCGTGGCGCTCCGCGAGTTCGGACCGGGCATCGACGATCCCGCCGTCCACGAGCCGCAGACCGGCACCTCCCCGGTGGCCCAGCCAGGTGTACTCGCCTTCCGGGATCTGGTACTCCAGGCGTTTCCGGCCACCGGCAGCCTCGGCATCGTCCGGCCCGCGCACGTCCCGGGACGCAGCGAGCACAAGGAGGGCCGGGCATGGGACTGGAAGGTTTGCCGTGACACCCAGGGCGAGCAGGCGGAGGAACTGCTGTCGTGGCTGCTGGCCACCGACCGGCACGGCAACCCGTTCGCGGCGGCCCGCCGGTTCGGGATCATGTACCTGATCTGGGATTCCCGGATCTGGGGCGCCTACGCGGCCGCCCAGGGATGGCGCCCGTACCCCGGGCCGCACCCGCACACCGATCACGTCCACATCTCGTTCAGTCGTCGCGGCGCACGGGGGGAGACCTCGTGGTGGCGCCGGTTCGGCCTGGACATCATCGCGGATCCGGCTGCCAAGGAGGCACTGTGAAGACCACTCGTTCCGAATCGGTCCCGCTTCCCCCGTCCGCCCCGGTACAGCCGACCGAACGGACCCTGCACGGCGAGACGGTCGTCGACGCCTTCGGGTGGATGCGGGACCACGCCGATCCCCGCCTGCGGGAATACCTGGTGCGCGAACGCGAGTACTTCGACGGTTACGCACGTGAGATCGGTCCGCTCGTCGACGAACTGGTAGCGGAAGCGGGCGGGCGCAAGGTCGGCGAGCGACCTTTCAGTTGGCGGCTGGGCGATTACGAGTACTCCACCCGGCTCGCGGACGAGGGCGGGCGCTACACCCGCTACGTGCGCAGGGAGCTGAGCGGGGACGGGGAGCCGGAAGTGGTGCTGGACCTCGGTGACCTCGCCCAGGGCCACGACTTCACCCGCATCGGCCTCTTCGAGCCCAGCCCGGACGGCCGCTGGCTGGCCTACTCGGTCGATCATGTCGGCTACGAGTCCTACGAGCTCCGGTTCCGGGACCTCGCCACCGGCATCGATCTGCCGCGCACCAGGCAGGACACGTACTACACCGGCGCCTGGGACTCGTCCTCGTCCACGTTCGCGTACGTGGTCCACGACGCCGCCATGCGGCCGTACCGGGTGCTGGCACACGACCTCACCGCGGACCCCGGCGTACTCGACGCCGTCCTGTGGAACGAGGAGGACGAGCATTTCACCACGACCGTCCGCACCACACGCACCCATGACTGGCTCGTCATCACCAACCAGAGCCGGACCACGACCGAAGAACTCCTGCTCCCCACGGACGATTTCACCGTCCCGCCACGGCCGGTCATGCCGCGGCGCCACGGCCGGGTGTACTTCGCCGACCACCAGCGGACGACCAGGCAGGACCGGCTGGTCGCACTCGTCGCGGAAGGCAGGGAGGAGCGGCGGCTGGTCGGGCTCCCGCTCGCCGAGCTGGAAACGCAGCAATGGCGGGAAATCCTCGAACGCCGGGCGGACACCGCCTGGCAGCGGCTCGACGTGTTCGCCGCCGGACTGCTGCTCAGCGGGCACCGGCGGGGGACCACGGTGTTCACCTTGCTCGGTCCCGACGGCACCACCCGGGATGTCACGCCGGCCAGCCCCGGCGGCTGTCTGACCTTCGAAGGCAGGAGGGACGCGCTCCGGGTCCAGATGGACCAGCGGACCGCGTACGAGACCGACGACATCGTGCTGACCGAGCACACGTTGTCCGGGCCTCCGCGGTACCAGCGTCTCTCACTGCGCACCGGCGCCTACGACACGCTCGACGAGGTCGCCGTCGCGGGGTTCGACCCCAGGGACTACCGCACCCGGAAGCTGTTCGCGGAGTCGGCGGACGGCACCGCCATACCGGTCACGATCGCCCACCGGGCCGACGTGCGGCCGGACGGCGGCAACCCCGCGGTCGTCTTCTGTTACGGCGCCTACGAACGGCCATGGGAACCGGTGTTCTCCCACGAAGTGCTCAGTCTGCTGGACCGCGGCTTCGTCTACGCGATCGCGCACGTCCGCGGTGGTGGGGAGCTGGGCCGGTGCGGCTGGTTCGACGGGAGCATGCTGGCGACGCCCCAGTCGTTCCGCGACCTGGCCGCGGCCCGTGACCACCTGGTCGCGACCGGCTGGGCACATCCCGGTGGGGTCGTCGCCCACGGCAGTTGCGCCGGCGGTGTGGCGGTCGGCCAGGCCTACACCGACACACCGGGCAAATGGGCGGGTGTCGTCGCCGAGGCGCCCGCGTGCGACCTGCTCAACGCCATGCTGGACGAGAAGCTGCCACTCACGGTGAACGAGTGGGAGGAGTGGGGCGATCCACGGGATCCGGCCATCTACCGAAGCATGCGTGAGTACGTCGCCTACGAAAACGTCTCCGATCTGCCGCGTCCGCCGCTGCTGGTGACCGCGTACGCCAACGATCCCCGGGTGCTGGTGCACGAGCCCGCGCGGTGGACGGCGGCGTTGCGGCAGACCGACACCCACGGGAACACGGTCCTGCTGCGCACCGAACTGGGCGACGGAGGCCACCACGGGCCGTCCGGGCCCGCGCAAGTGGCCCGCGCGGCCGCGGAGATCACCGCGTTCGTGGTCGAGTCCGCGACCAGGGGGATGGCGGCGGGGGTGGACGACCGGGTCCAGGGAACGACAGCGTGACTACGGGGCGGGAGTTTCCCGCTCGGTTGGCCGCGCTCCGGGACGAGCTGACCGCCTCCGGCGGCGGGTACCTGCTCGGCGCCACCCTCGCCCAATCGGTCGGTCAGGGTGCCGCGATGGCCTGCAACGCGGTGTTCTTCGTCCACATCGTCGGACTGGCTCCCGGTCAGGTCGGGGTGGTGCAGAGCGCCGCGGCGCTGACGTCGATGGCGCTGGCGGTGGTGATCGGGCCGGTCGTGGACCGTACCGGGGCGCGGGCAGTCGCGTTCCGCCTCGGGCTGTCGGTGGCCGGGGCGGTGGCCGCCTACGCGCTGGTCTTCGACCTCCTCGGCTTCGTCCTGGTGCATCTGCTGGTGGCGGCGTTGCGCACGGGCCGTCAAATCGGGGAGAACGCCCTGATCGGCCAGCTGCTCAATGACCGCACGAAATTCCGCGCGTATCAGCGATCCGTGCAGAACATCGGATTCTCGCTGGGGACGGCCGCCGCGGCGATCCCGCTTTATCTGGACACGAGGGCCGCCTACCTGGTGGTGATCTTCTGCAACGCCGCCGTGATCATCGTCGGTGCCTTGCTCCTTCGCGCGGTCCCCGGTGCGCCGGTGCCCGTCCCACGCCGGGCCCGGACGGCGTGGCGGGCCATCCGTGACCGCCGGTACGTGGCCGTCGGCCTGTTGTGCGGGCTGATGGAAATCCGCGACAGCGTGCTCACCGTAGGCCTGCCGCTGTGGGTGGTCTCGCACACCGACGCGCCGAAGCCGGTCGTCGCGGCGCTGCTGTTCGTGAACACGGCGCTGGTGATCACCCTGCAGGTGCGGGCTTCGAGAGGGGCGGCCACCGTGGGCGGCGCGGCCCGCGTCCTGTGTGTCGGCGGGGTCGCCCTCGCCGGCGGCTGCGTGCTGTTCGGGCTGGCCGGGGGGACCGGCGGGCTGTGGACGGTCGCCGTACTGGTGGCCGGAGCGGTGGTACTGACCTTCGGTGAGATGTGGACCTCGGCGAGCAGCTGGACGCTGAGCTATGACCTGGCCGACGCCGGCGCGCACGGCCAGTACCAGGGCGTGTTCGAGATGACCTCGGGCATCGGAGTGCTGGCCGGGCCGATCCTGTGCACCACCGTCGCCCTCTCCTTCGGGTTCTGGGGCTGGGCCGGGATCGGTGCCGGTTTCGTGATCGTGGGTCTCGCCGCGCGCCGCCTCGCCGGCCGCGGCGGGCCGGGCGTGCACCAACCGGTGCCCGCCGGAACCGGATGAGGAGCCGAAATGGACAAGCTGGGCCGTATCGCCGTGCTCGCCGACGACGAGATCGTCCCCGAGCCGTCAAAGACCCTGGTCGCGATCCTGCGGTATCGCTCCGACCGGATAGTCGCGGTCATCGACCGGACCACCGCGGGGAAGGACGCGGCCACAGTCGCCGGTTTCCCCGCGGAGCTGGGTATCCCGGTGGTACCGGACGTGCGGGCGGCGCTCGACGCGCACCGGCCCGACGCGGTGCTGCTGGCCGACGAGCCGGTCGGAGCGGCGCTGCAGTCGTATTGGCGGGACCAGGTCCGGGTCGCGCTGGAGGCCGGGGTGGATGTCGTCAGCGGCCTGCACTTCCTGATCTCCGACGACCTGGAGCTCAGCGGCGTCGCCCGGCGTACCGGGGCGAAGATCCACGACCTGCGCAAGCCACCCGCCGAGAAATACCTCACCCCGTTCGACGCCGAGGGCAGGCCGGTCCTGCACTTCCGTGACCACCGGCCCGGCAGCCGCACCGTGCTCGCGGTCGGCACCGACTGCTCCAGCGGCAAGATGACGACGATGCTCGAACTGGAGCGGGCACTGCGCGAGGGCGGGACCGACGCGTCGTTCCTGGCCACCGGTCAGGTCGGGATGATGATCTCAGGTGGCGGCGTCGCCGTCGACGGCCTGATCTCCGACTTCCTCAACAGCACGGTCGAGGACGTCGTGTTCCAGGCCGCCCAGGAGCACGACGTCGTCCTGGTGGAAGGCCAGGGCGCTCTCAACCACCCTCGCTACTCCGCCGTCACGCTCGGGCTGTTGCACGGCACGCGGCCGGACGCGATGGTGCTGTGCCACGACCTGCGGCGTACCGGGCTCGGCCTGCTGCCAGGGGTCGCGTTGCCCTCGATGCGACGCGCGATCGAGATCAACGAACAAGCGGCCAGGTGGGCCGATCCGGAGCGGGCCCCGCGGGTGGTCGGACTGTCGGTGGTCACCGCGGGACTCGACGACGGCGAAGCCCGTGCGGCCTTGAGGCGGTTGACGGACGAGACCGGCCTGCCCGCGACGGACGTGCTGCGGTACGGAGTCGACGACTTGCTGCCCGCCGTCCTGCCTGGACTGGTCGGTTCGGTTTCCTGACGCTGGAGGGGAAATGTGTGGTTTCTGCGGGGTGACCGGCGCGACGCCGCTGGAGGAGGCCGAGGTGGACTGGGTCCGGGAGGCCACCGGCCTGCTCGCCCACCGCGGCCCGGACGACGAGGGCCGCTACACCGGCGACGGCGTGGCGCTGGGATTCCGGCGGCTCGCCATCGTCGACCCGTCGGAGGCGGGGCACCAGCCGATGACGTCCGCCGACGGCCGCTACCGAATGGTCTACAACGGCGAGATCTACAACGCCCCCCGGCTCGCCGCGGAACTGGCGGCCAAGGGGGTGGAACTCAGGTCCTCCAGTGACAGCGAGGTTCTGCTCGAACTGTTCGCTCTGTACGGGCCCGCCTGCCTGGACCGGTTGCGGGGGATGTTCGCGTTCGCGGTCTGGGACACCGAGGAACGCACGCTGTTCGCCGCGCGGGACCCGTTCGGGATCAAGCCGTTCTACTACCGCCTGGACGGCACGTCGCTGCGGTTCGCCTCGGAGAAGAAGGCACTCGTCCGGCCCGGCGCGCATGGCCCGGTCGACCCCGAGTCGGTCCGCCGTTTTCTTTCGCTGCAGTATGTTCCCGGCCCGGGGACGATGTCGCCGCGGATCAGGGTGCTCCCGCCGGGGCACCAGTTGACCTACGGCCCCGACGGTGAGCCACGGGTGCGGCGGTATCACTCGCACGTGTTCCGCCCGGCGGCCGCGGCTGGGCCGGACACGAAACGGCGGATCCGCGAGGCGCTCGAGGACTCCGTGGCCGCGCACCTGCGCAGCGACGTCCCGCTCGGTTCTTTCCTCTCCGGCGGCGTCGATTCGGCGGTCGTCTGCGCGCTGGCCGCGACGCACGACAGTTCTTTGCAGACGTTCACAGTGGGCTTCGGCCGCGAAGGCTACAGCGAGATCGAGCACGCCGTGGCCACCGCGGACGCGCTCGGGGTGAAGGCCAATCCGTACTTCATCAGCGCGGAAGAGTTCGCCGCGCGGCTGCCGGAGATCCTGGCGCAGTTCGACGAGCCGTTCGCCGACGCGGCGGCTGTCGCTTTGTGGTTCCTGGCAAGGGAAGCACGCAAACAGGTCAAGGTGGTGCTCTCCGGCGAAGGCGCCGACGAGCTGTTCGGCGGCTACCACGTCTATCGCGGCACCGGAGAGGGCTACCTCGGAGCGGATCTGGTCTACGAGCCGTCGGAGCTGGCGCTTGTCACCCCCTTGACCGGTGGCTCGGCCGACGACCTGGCGGCACCGCTGCGTGAACGGGCGCGGAAGGCGGGATGGGATCCGGTGACCCTGCGCCAGTCGGTCGATCTGGCACTCTGGCTCCCCGGTGACATCCTGACCAAGGCCGACCGCATGACGATGGCCCACGGGCTCGAACTGCGCGTGCCCTTCCTCGACCGTGAGGTACTCGCCGCGGCGGCGACCCTGGCGTACGACGAGAAGATCAGCCCGGACACGACGAAGGCCGCGCTGCGCGAGGCGGTCGCGGACCTCGTTCCTCCCGAGGTCGCCAGACGGCCGAAGCTGGGCTTCCCGGTGCCGATCCGGTTTTGGCTCCGCGACGAGCTCTACGACTTCGCCGAGGCCGTCCTCACCGAAGCGGAGATCGGTGAGTACATCCATCGTGACACCGCGCTGACGATGCTCCGGGACTATCGGCGAGGGGACGAATTCGACTGGCGCCGCTTGTGGGTCTTGATCTGTTTCGCGGTGTGGCACCGGATCCATGTCGAAGGGGTGGACCCCCGGCGCGTCGGCTGACCTGCCGGTCAACGCGTGCGAGCGCCGCCGCAGCGAAAACAGCGTGTGTCGAGCCGAAGGGACTCAAGGTGCGCGCGAGCGAACTCGGCGTCGACCATGCCGTCCGGGTACAGCTCGATCGCCCGCTCCCAGCGCCCCTTCGCGGTGGCGAGTTCCCGGTGAAGCAACGCCACATGCGCGAGTCCCTCCAAAGCTCTCGCCTCGTAGCGCTTGGACCCGTAATGGACGGCTTGCTCCTGCGCGTGGTCGAACACCTGCCGAGCCTGGTCGATGTCGTTCAGCGCGAGATTCGCCTCGCCGAGCACGTTCAAGGCCTCGCATTCGACCTTCCACAGGTCGAATTTCCTGGACAAGGACAGCGCCGCTCGGCCGTGTTCGATGGATTCGGTCAGGTTTCCCAGCGACCGGTGTGCTTCGGCGAAACCCAGCATCGCCACCGCCCGGCCGTGCTCGAACCTGCCTCTCGTGCTCTCTTCGAGGACCTTCCCGAAGAGCCGGATCGCTTGCCGGTGATCACCCCGGTAATGGAGCACCGCCGCGATACACCAGGAGGTCAATGCCCTTCGTCGCGGATGGCTGTCGTCGGCGAGGATGCCCATGGCCCGGTGGAGATACCGCAAGGCGAGGTCGAACTGCCCCAGATCGCGATAGATGACCCCGAGGTTGTTCGCTATCGCGGCGCGGACGAAGGTTTTCGGGGTGAAGGAGATCAGTTGATCGGCGGAGATGAAGGTGTCCCGCCCTTCCCACAGCCGGTCTTCGTCCAGATGCAGGTTGCCCAGTTCGACCAGCTGCTCGGCCTCCGCCCTCCGGTCGCCGAGGTCACGGCTGATCTTCAAGGCCTGCTCGATGTAGTCCTTGGCCTGATTGGGAGACTTGCGTTCGCGGCAGATCGCCGCCAGCCCCTGCAGGCAGGTCGATTCCCCTTGGCTGTCCCGTAATCCGCGTGCCGAGCGCAAGGCACCTTGGAACAGCGAAAAGGCGGCACCTCCATAGTTGTTGCGTAGCTTCATGAGCGGCTGTATCACGCAAGGAAGCTGCCACGCGTGCCTGAGCCAGTTGTTCTCCGCCGCGTACTTGGCGACCGAAAGCAGGTTGCTGTATTCGAGATTCAGGGCATCGACGGCCTCGTCGGAGGAGCCGACTCGTTTGACGTACCGAGGTGGGTGCTTGACCTGCACAGCGGCGCCGTCGACACCGCTGTCCAGATACTCGCACCAGGTGGCCGCACAGTGCAGGTAATAGTCGAGCAGACGTTCCAACGCGAGTTGGTGCTCGTTGCCGTCTTCGAGCTCTCCGAGTATCTGGCGTGCGCAGTCCTTCACCAGGTCGTGGAAGTAGAAACGCTTGCTCGCCCGCTGCTTGACCAGGTTGTCGTCGAACAGTGATTCCAGGATGTCCTCGGCCTCACCGTGGGACAGGCCGGAGATCGCCGCGACGAGGTAGGCGTCGAAGTCGGTGCCCGGATGCGCGCCGAGCAAACGAAAGACAAGCTGTTGTTCCGGCCGGAGATACCGGTACGACAGGCGCAGCACGGAGATCACGCTGCGGTCGTCGACCTCCAGGAAACGCGCGCGCTGGCTCTGGTCCTTCAGCCGGTCCGTGAGATCCGCGATCGTCCAGTGTGGTCTGCTGCGCAATCTCGCGGCCGCGATGCGGATCGCGAGCGGCAACCGGCCGCACAGCTCGGCGACGGTGGCCACCTCGTCGGCGTCATCGTGGCTTTCTCTGCCCGCGACCTGCTCGAACAGGGCGACGGCGTCGTCACGGGTGAGCACGTCCAGTGACATCGGAACGGCGCCGTCGAGCGTGGCGAGTTTGCGCCGGCTCGTCACGAGCACGAGCACGCCGGCCGTACCCGGCAGGAGAGGGCGCACGTGGTCGGCGTCGATCGCGTTGTCGAGCACCAGAAGTGCCCGCTGCCCGGCCATTTGCGACCGCCACAGCGCGCTACGGGCTTCGAGATGGGGAGGAACGAGTTCGGGCGGTACACCGCTGCCGCGAAGGAGGGTGTCGAGCGCTTGTTCCGGCGCGACGGGTTCCAGCCCGGGGCTGAATCCGTGGAGGTCGACGAAGTACTGGCCGTCCGGATAGTGCTCGGCGATCTGGTGTGCGAGATGCACGGCCAAGGTCGTCTTGCCGACACCGCCCATCCCGTCGATGGCGGAGATCACCAAGGCGGTGGGCGAAGTGTCCCTCGTCGTGGAAAGCAAGTGGGTCAGTTCGGCGGAGCGGCCGGAGAAGTCCCCGATGTCATGCGGAAGGTAGAACCGGCGGGCCGATCCGCTCGTGGCGGGCGAAGGCGAGTCGCCCGAAGGATGAGGGCCGCCGTCGGACGACGTGCGGCCCGGCACGACGATGTCGGGATCGGCGTCGCCGCTCAAGATCACCGCATGGAGCCTGCGGAGGTCTGGACCAGGGTCGATACCGAGGTCTCCGGCGAGAATCCGCCTTCCCTCGTCATAGACGGCGAGCGCGTCCGCCTGCCGGGAACTGAGGTGCAGGGCTTGCATGAGGTGGCTGCGCAGTGACTCCCTGAGTGGATGGTCGGCGACCAGCTGACGTAGTTCGGCGACCAGCGACGCGGCTTCACCTGCCTGCAGGCGATGGGATATCAGGTCCTCGATGGCGGAAAGACGTTGCTCGTCGAGGTTGGCGGCCGCACTGGTTATCGCGTCCCCTTCGAGGCCTGCCAGTGCGTGACCCCGCCAAAGACGAAGTCCTGCCTCGAAAAGTTCGATCGCCTCGGGGATCCGTCCGGCGGAGCCCGCCGCCCTCGCCTGCCGCGCCGTGTCGGAAAAGCGGTACGCGTCTACGACATTCGGCGGAATGTCCAGGCGGTACCCCAGGTCGGTCCTGGTTATGCGGACCTCTTCGTCCAGGGCTTCCAGTGTCCGGCGGAGACTGCCGACGGCGTTGTGGACCTGCTGCCGTGCCGACTGGGGCGGGTCTTCCCACAGATCACCGATCAACTGCCCGTCGGGGACCACCTGATTGGCGCTGAGTACCAGAAGCGCGAGCAGCTTCTGCTGCCTGGCGCCCGGAATTCCAATCGGACAACCGACCGCCCACAATTCGATCGGCCCCAAGATCCGCAGCTCCACGGCTCCCCTCTCGCGCTGGTCGCTGCACCGCGAACCGTTCACCGCCGTACCCGGCAAGAGGCTCCGGCAGGGTGCGACCTGCCAATGAGTTCAAGATCCTCTCAAGAGTAGCGAACCGGTAGCTCCAAGGTAGCCGCCTTGGCTAACCTCGTAGGCGTCTACGAACCACCATCGCCGGGAATATCGCATCGCGGTGGTGTATACCATTGAACTGGGGGATAGTGATGCGGACGATCATGCTCGGGTTAGGTTGCGTCGCCGCGACGCTCGTCATCGCGGTCGCGACCGGCACGCCTTCCGACGAGACGTACGACCGGAAACCGCGCTCGCAGAACAGTGTGGTGGAACAGGAACCGTTCTCGGGGGTGAACTGGGACGACGTCTCAGATGCCGACCACGGCTAGCCGCGATTCGGGGACAGGTCGAGCCGGCGCTCACGGCGTCACCGAGGGCGAGGATCCGGAGCACGGCTTCCGGGGTTTCGTGCTCACTTCGATGGTGCTGGGGCTCGGCTTCGTCATCGCGTGTCTCGCGCAGGTCGACCTTTTCGGGATATCCGGGGGAGTCCGGGATCGCCTGGACGCGTATCGCGTGTTGTGGCCACAGGAATGGGTCTTCTTCATCGGCTTGGACAAGGACTCGGTCGTGCCCTATCACGCCGGGCGCGATGATCGGCTCGTCCGCCTGCGCGAGCGGCAGGTCTGGGGCCCGCGGCTCGGCGGACTCAACCGCGAACACGACGTGTACACGACCGAGGTACGGCAAATCGCCGAGCGGATCCCGGATCGGTACTGGCAGGAATGCGGCCTGGGAGGCGAGGTGCACTGTGAGAAGGTACCGGACCCGGCTTTGCTCTACCGGGCGGAAAATCCTTTGAAGTCACCGACACTCTGCGGCCGCGCCGTGCTCGCCATCGAACGCGCGTCGTCATCGGAAGCCGGATCCCGGCGCGACGGGCCCTGGGCGGCCTACCGAGTCGCCTCGCTGGATTTGCGATGCAGCGGTTGACCAGCCTCCGGCGCAGACTCGGTACGGCGATCGACCAGCACGAACCGCGGAGGCGGGCCTTCGCGGTGGGGCGGAGCTTGCTCGCCGCCGCGACGTTGAGCGTTCTTTTCTTCAATCCTGATACCACGCTGTTCGTGGCTTCGCCTGACGCACCGCAGGGCCTGCGCTGTGGTGGCTTCCGTTCGGCCTCCTTGTGGTGCCTGGCCGCCGAAACGGAGGCGGGGCAGGTGCTCCCCAGGCTCTTGGCGATCGCCACGCTGCTGGTCGTGCTGTCGGGTTACCGTCCTCGCTGGACCTGCCTTCCCCACTGGTACATCACCTTCAGCCTCGCGGTCAGCATGCCGTTGTCCAACGGGGGCGACAGAGCAGCCGCGATCGGAGCGATGCTGTTCGTCCCGATCTGCCTCGGGGACGACCGAACATGGCAGTGGAGCGCCCCCGTGATCCCACTGCCCATGCGGTGGCGAGGTAGTTCGTTCGCGGCCCAGTGGTGCCTTCGCGGCCAGATGGCGCTGATCTACCTGACGGCAGCCACCCACAAAGTGCTGGACCCGGCGTGGTCGCGGGGTGACGCCCTGCACATGGTGGCCTTCGACGCGCAATTCGGCTTTCCCCTTCCGATCCGCGGTTTCCTGGACCCGCTTTTCGCTTCGAGCGGGCTCATCGCGTCGGCGACCTGGGGCGTGGTCGCGCTCCAGTACCTGATCGCCGTCGCGATCCTGGCAGGCGGTAGATGGGGAAAGCCGGCGTTGGGATGCGGGATCGCCCTGCACGTCGCCATCGGTCTGCTGCTGGGGCTGCCCGGCTTCGGAACGGTGATGATCGCGTTGCTGCTCTGCGCGGGATGTTCGTCAGGCGGTGGGCGCGTGGCGGCGCCGGAGCCCGAACCGGTGAGAGCGGCTCGAGGGCCGTGACCACCGATCTGGTGATCGAGCGGTTCGATCCGTCTCTGGCCACGGAGGCGGACTTCGTCGTCTGCCACCGGGTGATGCTGGCCAGTCAGGTCGTGGACCGGCCGGGCGAACTTCCGCTCCCACTCGCGGAGCTGGCCGCGCGGATGAGAAGGCCTATGCCCGGTTCGGGCGCGGTCGTGTACTGGCTGGGCCGTCGCGGCGGGGAGGTCGTGGCGTTCGCCGAGGTGCGTTTCCTGGACGAGGAGAACAGCGATATCGGGCTGACCGACGTGCGGGTCCATCCCGCACACCGCCGCCAGGGGATCGGGGCCGCGATGTTGCGTGCGCAGCTGCCGGAACTGAAGCTCCACGCGCGGCGGGTCGTCGAGTGCTGGGAAGTGGTCGCGGGCACCGCGGGACAGCTGTGGGCCGAGGCACTGGGGTTCCGGCCGGTACGCGTGATCACGAGACAGGTGCTGGTGATCGCCGACGTCGACCGGCGGTCATGGGAGGTCGACGTGCCCGCCGGGTACCGATTGCTGCGGTGGCGGGGATCCGCCCCGCCCGGCGTCGTCGATTCGTACGCTGTGGCACGAGGGGCGATCCGCGACGCCCCCTTGGGGGAATCGGGTTTCCGGTGGCCGGAGTGGTCGGTGCCACGGGTGCGGGCGAAGGAAGCGGAGTTGCGGGCACAGGGGCTCGTGCAGCGGGTGGTCGTCGCCTTGCACGAGGTGTCCGGGACGGTCGCCGGATTCACCGAACTCTGCACCCATCCCCGGCGCCCCGACTGGGGATATCAGCGTGACACGGCCGTGCTCGCCGCGCACCGCGGTGTGGGCTTGGGACGTTGCGTCAAGGCACACATGATGCGGTGGCTGCTTGTCGATTGTCCCGCGCTGGAGCGGATCGGCACCACGACCGGCGCCGAGAACGCGCACATGATCCGCGTCAACCGCGAGGTGGGTTACACGGCCCTGCGTTCCCTGATCGCCGTCCAGCAGGAGCTCCCCGCCGTGGAAAAGCGGCTGGCGGCGCCGCGCCGGTAACGGGTTCATACCGGGCGCCGGCCGGTCGGACAGGCCCCTGACCAGCAGGAGTAGTCGACGAGTCTCAACCTGATAGTGGCGCGTGTAACAATTTTCTGGAAGGCAGGAACGTTCACTGGGGTGTTTCCTGGAACCGAACCTGGTCTCTGCTGGGGAAATTGGGTGGTAACGCCCGGCGAATCGCGCCGAGGGAAAACCCATTCCACCTGTTCTTGTTTACGCCTGAGAAAGATAGGGGAAGGCTGTGCGAAAGTCCTCCGACGCGACATCGAACGGTGAAACAGGGGAATTCCGGTTCTCGGGTTCCGGGGGGTCGACCTCCTCGGAAGTCGACTGGCCGAGCCAGTCTGGCCGGAGGTAGGCAGGGTAGGGCGAATATGGCGTGGCCGAGCCGTTTTCGCGAGACCTTCGCGACGTGGTCTCGGCCCGGCGGTGGGTCGTCGGTCCGGTTGGTCGTGAGTGGCGATTCGGGTTCTTGAGTGGCAAGGCAAGGTTGTCGTGACTGACACTTCTGCGGCGCGTTCTCTCGAAGCTGCGGCCGCTGCTGCTCGTGTCGCGAAAGCCACTTTCGGGACATGTGACGTCCCGAAAGTGGCTTTCGCGACACGCTACCTTTGCCATACGCCTCAATAGAAAAAATCGTCCCTCGTGACCGCCCCAAGCCATCCCTCACCGGAAGCCTCAAAGCTGGGAAGTCCGTGAAGGTCTCCTTCCTTACCTTGGAAGTCGGGGTCCCGGCAAAGTCGAGGTAGGGCTGCCCTGATTCTGGACGCCTGCCGGCTTCAATGTCCACAAGGGACTTTTTCTGACAAGTGAGCGCCCGATTGATGTCGCTGTGTACGATTCTGCGTGCGGTCGTGAGTGTTAATGAGGGTTAGAACAACCCAAATCACTCACGACCCCCTGGTGAAACCGTACAATCCAGCCCAAACGGGCGCTTCTGTCTCAACAAGTGTCCCTTATGGACAGTCAAAAGCCCAGGCTGTGCCTCTCGGGCGAGTCCGCTTCATCGCGACGCGTTCGCCTTGTTTGGCTATGGCAATGATTCTAGTCGCCACGAGGATGTTCTCCGTCGCCTGGCCGTCGAGTTCGCGAAGAAACCGGCCGATCAGTCGCTCGCTGCGCCCGTCTCTATACGCGTCCGCGGTGCGCCGCGGACTCCGGCGGCACCTTCTTCGACAAGGCCGATCACCGAAGCCCGGTGCCCGGTGCTGCGGAATGTCCTCTGCTCCATCCGAACCGTCCTCGTCCTGGCGGTCGCACCGGGCGATCCGTCACGCGGAGTGTGCTGCGGGAACCCATTTGCCAAGCGGGGGGCAAGATTTGCCATATTGTCGCACGGTCTGGCAAGCTGTGGAAACCTCCGGTGATCACGCGGGAGGCGGTGATGCACGGTGACGGAGGTTGGCTCGTGACCGGTCTGGTGGGCCTGGTGTGGCGGCGTGCGAGCCGCTGGCTGCGGATACTGAGTCTGCTGCGTTATGTTCCACCCGCCACGCTGGCGGTGGTGCTGCTGCTCAACGTGCTGCTCGGATTGCTCCCCATCGGCTTCGTGGTCGCCATGAGCGTGCTGCTGCAGCGAGTGCCCACCGCGGTCGGCGGCGATCCCGCCGCGTGGACGGAGCTGCTCGCCGTCTTGGCCGTGGCCGGTGTCGCTTTCGGGATGCAGCAGACACTCGCCCCGTTTCAGGCCGCTGCCGGTGAACTGGTCATGCGGCATGTCGACGGCCGATGCCGTGGCCTGCTCATGCGCGCCGCGCTGGTGGACGCGCCGGCGATGGCGCTGGACGACCCGGATCTGCTCGACGACGTCAACGCCGCGCGGGAGGCCTTCGACCGCGCTTCCGCGTCGCCGGGCGACGCGGCCGCCGGCGCCGTGGCCTTGGTGGCCAGGTACACGCAACTCGTCGGTGCGGTCGTCCTCGTCGGCGTCACCTTGAGTCCGCTGGCCGCCGTCGTGATCGGGGTGACGGCCGTGGTGATCCGCTTCGGTCAACGCGGTTCCCTTGGCAAGTTCGGTGATTTCTACGACGGGCTGGCCGGGGAGCGGCGCAAGGTGTCCTATGTGAAGGCACTCGCGTCCGGTCCGCAAGCGGCCAAGGAGATCCGTCTTCTCGGGCTGGTCGACTGGCTGCGCGACCGGCACCGCGGGGACGACCTCGGCTATCTGCGCACGATGTGGCGAGGCAGGCGGGCGCTGCTCGGGCCGCCGTTCCTGTGGCTGTCCGCGGCCGGGCTCGTCGGCGCCACGGTCGTGTTCCTCCTGCTGGCCGGGCACGGTGGGCTGAGCCTGCTGGAATTGGGCATCGCACTGCAATCGGTGCTGATCCTGATGCGGTTCGGCGTCTACTTCCCGGAATGCGACGTGCAGACCCAGTACGGGTCGCTGGCCTACGAGGCGTTGCTGGCGTTCCGCGCCAAAGGCCGCTCCCTGCGCCCGCTCGAACCCGGCCTGTCCTTGCCGGCCGACGACCTGCCGCTGCGGTCGATCCGGTTCCACGACGTCGGGTTCCGGTATCGCCCCGAGGGTCGGGAGGTGCTCGCCTGCCTCGATCTCGAAGTGCCGGCCGGCACTTCACTGGCAGTGGTCGGCCTCAACGGCGCCGGTAAGACCACGCTGGTCAAGCTCCTGACGCGGCTGTACGACCCGACCACCGGATGGATCTCCGTCGACGGTCACGATCTGCGTGACATCGAACCGCGGGACTGGCATCGGCGGCTCGCCGTGATCTTCCAGGACTACGTGCGCTACGAACTTTCCTTCGCCGACAACATCGCGCTCGGCGCGCCCGAATTCGACGCCTCGGCCGAGGATCTGCTGGCGGCCGCCCGGCGCGCGGGAGCCGCGGAGATGCTGGAGTCCATGCCGGACGGTCCGCGGACCGTGTTGTCTCGTCAGTACGAGGGGGGCCGGGACCTTTCCGGCGGCCAGTGGCAGCGGGTGGCACTGGCACGCGCCCTGCACGCGGTGAACGCGGGAGCCTCGGTGATGGTCCTCGACGAGCCCACCGCGCAACTCGACGTGCGCGCCGAGGTCGAGTTCTTCGACCGCTTCCTGGACATCACCCGCGGCCTGACCACGGTGATCATCTCGCACCGGTTCTCCACCGTTCGCCGGGCGGACCAGATCGTGGTCCTGGAACACGGCCGGGTCGCCGAACGCGGTACCCACGACCAACTGGTCGCGGCGGGCGGGCGGTACGCCACCTTGTTCCGCCTGCAGGCGGAACGGTTCACCGACGAAACGGCGCCGCCGGTTCCCGAATCCACAATGGACGAGGTTTCATGAAGAACCTTGCTCGCACCGCACGATGGTTGCTCACCCTCGCGTGGCAGGCCGACCGGGCCCGCCTGCTCAAGGCGATCGTCCTGCTGACACTGGGTTACCTGGCGACACCGGGGATCGCGCTCGCCCTGGGAGCCTTCACCGACAACCTGCTCGATGGTCAGCTTCGGGCGACCTTCGTCATCGGGGTGCTCATAGCCCTGGTCCTCGTGGCCGAACTGATGATGGGGCACTTCGCGCATCTGTACTACTACGAAGTCGGCGAACTGGCGGAGTCGCGGATCAATTCGGAGCTCATCCTCTACGTCAACGGCACTCCCGGGGTCGAACATCTGGACAACGCGAAGTTCGCCGACACGGTCACACTCGTGCGCGAGGAGATCCAGAAGGCGCGGGCCTACATCGAAGCGCTGCTGCAGGTGGTGCTGCTCGGCGGGCAACTGATCCTCACGACCGTCATTTTGGCTTCGCTTGAACCGTGGCTGCTGCTCCTGCCACTCGGCGCGCTGCCGCCGGTGATCATGGGCCGCTACGCGCAGCGGTCCATCGACCGCTCGCGCGACGCCGCGGTGGAACAGAACCGGCTGGCACGGCATCTGCTGCACGTGGCGACCTCGTCCTCGTCGGCGAAAGAAGCCAGGATCCTCGGTGCGGAGACGGCGCTGAGACGGCGGCATGACCAAAGCTGGCGGCAGGCGACGACGAGGTTGTGGCGTGGGCAGCTGGCGGGAGCCGCGCTGCGCGCGCTCGGCCAGGTGTCCTTCGCCGCCGCTGTCTGCGCCACCATCTATCTCGTGTTGCTGCAGGCCGTCCGCGGCCTGGTGACCGTCGGCGACGTCGTTCTCGTCATCACGTTGGCCGTGCAGGTCAACGCGCAGGTCGCCGCCGCGTTGAGCGTGCTGTCGACCCTGCACGCGGCGGGCCACACCTTGCGGAGGCTGGATTCGCTGAAGGCCTGGCCGACGAGGGAGCCCCGGACACCGTCCGCGGTCAGGCCCGTCCCGGCGCGGTTGCGGCACGGCATCCGGCTCGAGGCGGTGAGTTTCACCTATCCCGGAAGCGATCGACCGGTGCTGCGGGAGGTCGACCTCGACCTGCCCGCCGGCCGGACCGTCGCGCTGGTGGGAGAGAACGGCGCGGGTAAGAGCACACTCGTCAAGCTGTTGTGCGGGCTGTACGAGCCCACGGCGGGCCGGATACTGGTCGACGGTGTCGATCTGCGGGAAATGCCTCCCGAGGAATGGCGATCCGCGGTCTCCACGTTGTTCCAGGATTTCGCGCGGCTGGAGTTCACGTTGCGCGAGAACGTGGGTGTGGGTGACCTCGCCCGGCTGGGGAACGACGACGTCTTGAACGGTGTACTCAGCCGGGCCGGTGCCGAGCCGATCGTGCGGCGGGTACCGGGTGGCCTCGACGGCGCGCTGGGGCACGGTTACACGGATGGCGCGGAACTGTCGGGCGGGCAGTGGCAGACCCTGGGACTCGCTCGTTCCGCACTGCGCGATCAGCCATTGATGCTCGTGCTCGACGAGCCCGCCGCGGCACTCGACGCGGCGGCCGAGCACGCGACCTTCGAGCAGTACGCCGGCTCCGCCGATGAGGTGGGAAGCCACGGCGGCGTCACGCTGTTCGTTTCGCACCGGTTTTCGACGGTCCGGATGGCCGACCGCATCGTCGTGCTGGAGGGCGGCACGGTAGCGGAGATCGGTGACCACGCCGAGTTGCTCGCGAGCCGGGGACTCTACGCCGATCTGTTCGAGCTGCAGGCTCGGAGTTACAGCTGACGCCGCCTGGATGATGTCTTGTTTTGGAGGGTAGATGCCACCACGTGGCCACGACCTGTATCGAGCGGATTCGGAAATTCCCTACTGGAGTTCCGACGGCGAGTCGTATGTCGCGCAGGTCCCGTTGAAGGAGATCCGGAAGACCCGGCCGTTGCGGGTCCTTTCCGAAGCGGATTTCGACTTCTGGCAAACCTGGGGCTATGTCATCGTGCGAAGGGCGATTTCGGCCTCGGCCGCGAAATCGCTGCTGGATTTCGCCTGGGAGTTCCAGGGGCTCGATCCCCGTCGGCCGGAGAGCTGGTATGCCGAGCGCGGGTTCCGGACGGAACTGGAGCGCGATCTGTACATCTACGGCTTCGTCGAGGCCTACCACCACCAGCTCCTGTGGGACTCCCGGCAGACGCGGCGGGTGTACGACGCGTTCGTGGATGTGTGGGACTGCGAAGAACTGTGGGTGAGCCTGGACCGGCTCAACCTCAACCCGCCCAATGTCGGGAACCGGTCCCGGTCGCTCATCGAGCCCACGGAGAAGGGGTTCGACATCGAGCTGCATTGGGATCTCGACAGCACGGCGCCGGAGCCACCGCAACGGGTGCAGGGCATCATCGCGCTCAACGACACGCGGCCCGATCTCGGCGGCTTTCAGTGTGCGCCGGAACTGTTCCGGGCGTTCGAGGAGTGGAAGGCGGCGCAGCCCCCGGATCGCGATCCGATCCGGCCGTCGATAGACCGGGCGCGGACTCCGGTCGTCAGGCCGGAACTCGAGGCGGGCGACCTGCTGATCTGGAACGGAATGCTGGCACACGGGGTGGCGCCCAACACCTCCGGGGAGGGGGTGCGGGCCGTCCAGTACCTCGCCATGATGCCCTCGCTGGAATCGCACACCACGCTGAAGCGATCGCGGGTCGAGTCCTGGCGCCGGCTGAAGACGCCGGAGTGGAACCGCACGCTGGTCGGTGCCGGGGAAAGGCCAGAATGCGAGAGGTATCCGGCCGCCGAACTGAACGACCTGGGTGCGAAGCTGCTCGGCCTCGAACCGTGGCGACGACAGCACACTTCGCCACGAGGAGAAAAGGCATGCGGAAGATCTGTCTGACTCTGCCGACGAACAGGGCCTGCGCGGGCACCCTGTCCGCGGTCATCGAAGAGGCGCAGTACGCCGTCGAACGATTCGACGTCGAAGTGCATGTGCTGGTACTGGACAGTTCTGACGCGCACGACTTCGCCGCACATGCTCAGGTCCTCCACGCGGCTCGCCAAGTGCCGAAGGTGAGCCTGTGGCATCTGGACGAGGCGTACCAGCGAAGCTTCCTGAACCGGGTCATCCGGCGAGCAGGCCTCGACCGGCAGACTCGGCTGCCCGGCTTGATGCTTCCGGCCGGTGTGTCCTATGGTGCCTGCACCAACCGTGCGTTCCTGTTCGGCGCGGCACTCGGATGCGAGTCGGTCCATCGCCGGGACTCCGACAGCCACTATCAGATCCTGAACGACGCCAAGATCTTCCCGATCCACCATGAGCTCGCTTCGCTCGGCAAGAGCGCGGCCGACGCGGCGCGCGGTGTTTCCGAATCCGTGCTGGAGCCGGGTGTCGCGGAGCGGCCTGTCGTCCTGGTGGGTGGCTCCTTCGTCGGCGAACCCTCGGTGGACATCGAGGAGATCCACCGCATGGACGAGGACGTCTACTACGACATCGTGAGCCTTTGGGCTCCTGTCGGCGCTTCGGAAGAAGAGAAGCGGAACCTGGTGAAGGAGTCCTTCCGCGGGGCCGGTACCGGCTCGTTCACCCAGGACCGTTCGACACTGACCGTCCTCGACCCGATGCGCGTGGACATGTGCAACATCGGCTTTTCGCGGGTGCATGAGCAGATACCGCTGCTGCCCGCCACGGACACGATCGGCAGCGACTATTTCCTGCTCCACGTCGTCCACGCCACCGGACTGCCCGCGGTTCAGCACAATCGCGATATCGTGAACTTCTATACGCCGGAACGGCGAACCGATTCCGGCTTCGTCGGCTACCAGCTGCGATTGACCAAGTTCTTCCTTTCGATGCAGTACCTGAACTTCATTTACGGCCGGATGAAGACGGCCGGCAAGTCCTTGTGTGACGAACGGAATCACGTGCGCGCGTCCGCGATCTCGGCATTTGTCAGGGAAAGTCTCGAGCTGGACGACGAGGAGAACCTGCTGCGACTGGCCTGTCTCGAGCGCGGCTACCGGAAACTCGGTGGTAGGTACACGAAACTCGCTGAGATCCTCGCGTCGAGAGGCTCCCGCTTGCTTTCCGAGGCTCGGCAGGACATCGCGGATTTCGCACTGCTGATCGACCACTGGGAACGACTGATGCTGGCGAGCAGGGAAGCGGATCTCGTATCCCCGCCTGGCGGATGAGGACAAGCCACACCATGTTCGACGACAAGCGACTGCTCACCGCCTTGGCGGCGGCCTCCGAGGACCAGATCGTCTTCGACCTCCCGGGGATCGGCGACCGCTACGCTTCTTTGAAACGCGAACTGCCCGGTGTCGCCGTCAGGTTCGCGATGAAGGCCTGCCCGGTGGACGCCGTTGTCGAGTTCTTGGCACGGCAGGGAGCCGGATTCGACACAGCGAGCCCCGGTGAGATAGCGACCGCGCTCGGCGCGGGAGCGCCGCCCGGTTCGGTGCATTACGGGAACACCGTCAAATCCGATCAGCACATTCTCGACGCGTTCCGGCTGGGAGTGCGGGACTTCGCCACGGACAGCGTCGAGGACGTGCGGGCGATCGCCGCGCACGCCCCGGGGGCGAAAGTGTTCTGCCGTCTGGCCACCACCGGGGACGGAGCGCTTTGGGGGCTGAGCGGCAAGAGCGGATGTTCAGGGCCGGAAGCGTTGCGCGTGGCGGAAACCGCGCGAGCGATGGGCTTGAAGGTCTCGGGTTTGTCGGTGCATGTCGGTTCGCAGCAGATGACCACCGAAGCGTGGCGGCGCGCGTTCGATTCCCTGGCGGAGGTGCTGATCGGCCTGAAGCGGAAGGGGATCCTGCTCGAACACGTCAACCTCGGTGGCGGTCTTCCCGCGCTCGGCTACCTCGACGAACAGGGCAGGCCCCTGATTCCCCCGCTCGACAGGATATTCGAGACGATCCGGGCGGGCATGGCGCAGCTTCGGCAAGCGGCCGGGGCCGGCCTGGCCTTCGTCATCGAACCGGGCCGGTACCTGGTCGCCGACCACGGCGCGATCCGTGCCCACGTGGCACGACTGTCCGACCGGGAACTGCTCGACGGCCGGCGCCGGCGTTGGCTGTACCTGAGCTGTGGCAAGTTCAACGGCCTGTACGAGATGGACCAGATCCAGTATCGCCTGGAGTTCCCGGCGCACCGGGATGGCGAGTACGTTCCTGCCATCGTCGCCGGGCCGAGCTGTGACAGCGACGATGCCGCCGGTCATGGCCGGTACCCGGCCCGAGTACCCCTGGGCGTGGCCTCTGGCGATCCGGTGTGGATACTCTCCAGCGGCGCCTACACGACCAGCTACACCACGCTGGGGTTCAACGGCTTCAGCCCGCTCCCGTACACGGTGGCGCACAGCGGTGGTACCGATGAGCGAAAACGGCCCACGCGAGTGTTCACCACGGTGACGGCCACCGGAAGTCGCACGTCAGGGGATTTCGCGAAGGTCCCGTTCCCTGCTCTCGCAGTCGGGGGTACGGCCGGGCGGGGACCAC
Source organism: Amycolatopsis sp. NPDC034160 (assembly GCF_055575355.1). NCBI lineage: Bacteria > Bacillati > Actinomycetota > Actinomycetes > Pseudonocardiales > Pseudonocardiaceae > Amycolatopsis > Amycolatopsis sp. NPDC034160. The sequence goes on from NZ_JBVISU010000031.1 coordinate 82,277, forward strand.
ATACTGATGACTGAGTGTTCGTTTGGTAATTCCATGCCCGGTTTTGCAGGTCGTCGTGAGTGGCGATTCGGGTCAATTCGAGGGGTAGGGCAAACGTGGCGTCTTCTGGGGTCGCAACACCTCGTGAGGGTTTGGGGAGGCTGGTCACTCGGGCCGCGGCGCGAGCCGACATCACGCGGAACACACAACGTTTGCCTTACCCGTCAATAGAATGCTCTTCAGCACTCGCCACCCGCAGTGAAACTGTGCAACCACCTGAAACGGGCGCCATGGTCGCGAGTAGCGTCCTTTATGGACAGTTGAGAGAGGTCGGCGTGGGTGAGCGGGGAAGATTCCGGACGTCGAACGTCCGGAATCTTCCCCACTCGGGCCTGTGTAGACGAGCAAAACATCTCCCGACCGCGCGGTCGACGAGCTTCACGTGAACTCCAGGAAGTCGAGGGCAGATGTCTGCCGACATGCGGATCCGACAGATCTCAGAGCGGGACTGGCCGGACATCTGCGGCCTTGAAAGCACGGCCTACCAAGCCTCCGGGCTCTCGGAGGAAGAGGATGCGCTGCGATCACGCGCCGAGCTGTCTCCGCTCACCTGCTTCGTGCTCGATGCCGGACGCCGGACGGCGGGGTACTTGATCGCGTTGCCGTATCCGATGTTCGAGTGCCCGGACCTCGGCCGGCCGGAAAGCGTGGGCGACCGGGACTCGCGGAACCTGCACCTGCACGATCTGGTCGTCGCCAAGGACTTTCGCCGCCAGGGCTTGGCCACGCGTCTCGTGCGCCACCTCACGCTCCGCGCGGCATCGCTGTCCTACGAACGGATTTCGCTGGTGTCCGTCGCCGGTAGTAGTGGTTTCTGGTCGGCGAACGGTTACCGGCCGTATCCCGGGGCAGGGCTTGCGGCAGGCTATGGCGAGGATGCCGTATACATGTCCAGAGCGCTCCGGCCCGGCGGACACACTATCGGAAATCCTTCAGCGTTTCGGTGATCTGGTGGCGGGTGTTCTCCGCCACGCGTGGGTTCGTGGCCGCATAAGCCGTGTAAGCGTTCAACCCCGTACTCAGTGCGTAGCCGCGGCCCCGGGTCCAGGTGGCGTCGTCGACGTCCAGCGTGGCACGAAAGGTCTCCCGGGCCGACGACGGCAGGAGGGTCCAGGCGATCAGCAGATCGCACGCCGGATCGCCCACGCCGAGCCCGCCGAAGTCCAGGACAGCGCTGAGCTTGCCGTCGATGGTCAAGAGGTTGCCGGGGTGCAGGTCGCCATGGATCCAGACCGGTGGCCGGCTCCACGGGGGAGCCACCATGGCCGCATCCCAGACCTCGGTGAGCGCGGTGCCGTCGAAAACGCCGTCCACTGCCTCGATCGCGGCGCGTGTCGAGGGATCACGACGGGCCAGCGGGGCACCGATGAAGCTGTTGTGCGGCCCGGGAACGAGTGTCTCGTCCGGCGGCACTCGCTGGAGGGCCTTCACGAACTCCGCCAGTTCGACAGCGGTCTTGTCCGCGTCGGCGAGTCCGCCGATGGTCGCGGTCTCCCCTTCGAACCACCGCGAAACGCACCAATACCATGGATAGCCTTCACCCGGCGAGCCGAGCGCGACGGGCGTCGGAACGGGCAAGGGCAGTCGCGGAGCGAGGCGCGGGAGCCACTGGAATTCCTTCCGCGGTTGCCCAGTGGACCAGTCTCCGCGTGGCAGGCGTACCGCCAGGGCGTCCCCGAGCCGGTAGATCACGTTGTCCGATCCGGCGGGCTCCAAGCGTTTCAAGGGAAGTGACGCCAAATCCGGCAGCTGGGAGGCGAGAAGTCGCCTGACCAAGGGGGCATCGATCACCGGGTTCTCGCCGGTCTCCTCGATCGTCACGGACATCTCCTCGATGATCTGTCTCGCGGTCCTGGACTTCCGCAGTCGATCACACCACGCGGGCCGTCGCCCGTCGAGCCGGTTTCCGCGGCCACGACCCGCGCGGCTCGAAGTCCGTGCTCAGTCAGACGCGCGGGACGACTCCCGCGCCACGCCGGCGCGCACGCCGTCGAGGATCAGCGGTTCGAGCAGTGAGCCGACCGTCGGCAGCCAGCGGGCCGGTACGACGCGGCGCACGGCACCCGGTCCGAACGTCGCGAGCGCGGCCTTCGTCATCGGCCCGGTGAAGTCCGGTGTCCTGCCGACGGCGCGGGCGTGTTCGGCCGTGATCACTCCGAGCAGGAACGCGACGATCCACATCTCGGACAGGGATATCTCGCTGAGCCGGTCGACGAGGAACTCCCGTTGCGGGTGCCTGTCCAGTGCTTCCTCGAGCAGGACCATCATGTCCTGGTAGGTGACACCGCGTTCGAGCAGCCAGACCCGCGCCGAAGACCGCACTCGTCCGTCCACAGAGGATTCATCGGGGACGCAGGCGTCGGAGTACTGACCCCAGAAGTCGTAGTACGGAACGGTGGCCGGCGCGGTCAGCAGGGAATGGGGACCGTCGGGGACGGCGTCCGACGGCGGGAGACAGGCGGCCGAGCGATTTCCCATGACGTTGTTGCCGACGAGGCTGATGTCGTCCCGGTGGTCCACGAGATTGGCCACTGGGATCACCGTCGGGATGCCGAGGTCGCTCAGGTAGTCCAGTAGCGCGACGTCGTCCGGGGCGCCCTCGTCGACCTTGGCCTGTACGTATTCCTCGAAGCCGCGTGCGACTTCGGCGGGCAGCACCAGTGCCACGGCCGGAATGTAGTCGTCGACGACCGGGGCCATGGTGTAGCCGAGCATCGCGGCGATCCGGATGACATGCGAAGTGCGTGAGCCCCATTCGGTGAACAGGCTGACCGCGGCGTCGGGTCGCGCCGCGATCAGGGAGTTCAGCCTTCGGGTGAAGTCCGCGGACGGCACCGCGTCGTCCTGGATGACCAGGTGATGGGTGGCGTCGGGATCGACCGCGGCCCAGGCGAGGCGGGCCGCGCGCAACGCGGCCGGGGGGCCTTCGGGTTTGGGGTCGACCACGACCTTCAAACCCAGTTCCGGCAGGCCATCGGCCACGGCGCGCGCCGCGTCGATCCGCTTCGGATGCGTCATCACGGCGCCGGAGAGCCGGATCGGAGGAGGTGTCACGGTTGCTCCCGGTTAGAGGTCGTCTCAACGCTGTTTTGCCGGCTCCGGGCGGAGCCACCCCATCCTACCCCAATGTTGCCAGTGGGTTGTCAATAACTTGCCACGGCCTGAGCACGCGTCCTATGCTTCGGCTCGTGTCGAGTCGTGCGAGGAGTGGCCGTGAATAATCCCGTGCTCAGTATCGTGATCCCGTACAAGCAGCGACTGCAGACCTTGAAACCCGTGTTGCGGTCGCTTGCCGAGCAGACGTTGGACAGTGCGAAGTTCGAAGTCGTACTGGGTGTGCTGGAGCACGACCCGGAATTCGCCGCGTTGTGCCGGGAGTACACCGGAAAGATGAAAGTCCTCTCCGTGCAGGTCGAGGAAGGCTGGAACACCAGCAGAGCCACGAATCTGGGTCTTCGACTGGCCTCGGGCGAGATCATCTGCCTGCTGGACGCGGACGTGGTGCTGGCGCCCACGGCGCTGCAGACCCTGTGCGACCGGTATTTCCAGCATGGTCACAACATCTGCGCGATGGGCCAGGTGCTCGGCTACGAGGAGGTCGTCCCCACCGAGGTCGGCGATGTCGAGGTGCGGCCGTTCGAGCACTACCGCAAGGTGCTCGAGGAGTTGGCGACGGCGGACAGGGTGAAACTGGATCCTCGTTTCTCCGCGGAATACGCCTCGGCTTATGCCAGGTACCCGTGGGCCTTCGCCCGTACCGGCCTCATGGCCATTCCGGCGGAGACCGTCCGGCGTCACGATCTGCTGTTGGACGAAGGGTTCGTCAGCTGGGGGCCGGAGGATCAGGAATGGGCACTGAGGATCTCCCGGAGCGGAACGCCACTCGTGCTCGCGGACGACGTGTACGGGATACATCTTCCGCATCGGCGGGATCAGGTGGCCCAGGACGTCTCGGCGTCCATCACCAACCGCTACTACCTCGCCAAGTGGCCGCGTCTCGATCTGGAACTGGCGCTGACCTTCGGTGGCTGGCTCGAGATCGATCCGATCTATCCGGACATCGAGCGGGAGCTGGCAGGCGTGGCCCCTGGTGGTTCGCTCGGGCTCGTCCGCGGGAAGATCGACGGGATCCCCACCCTGGTGGTCGGCGCCGTACTGGATGGACGGGCGGAACTCGATGATCCCGAGCTCGGCGAAGGGTTCGACTGCCGGTCCGAGCTGGAGGTCATCCCCTTGGTCGGATTCGCGATGCCCTTCGCGGACCAGTCCTTCGAGGAGTGCCGCGTTCTCGCGCCGATCCCGAAGTTGAGCGAAAAATACCGCGAAGCCGTATATCGCGAAGCGAACCGGGTCTCGCGTAAACTCGTGACGGCTTAGCGAAAGGCAATGCCGGCGATGGTTCATGACCATCGCCGGCAGGCCGCGTTCCAGGTCAGGCGCCGGGTTTCTCCCACACGGAAACGTGCTGATCGCTTTCACTGGTGAACGGATCCCGTGACCACCCCGCCCACCGGTCCCGCAGGCGTAGCCCGGCCAGCCGGGCCATCAGATCGAGTTCGGACGGCCACACATAGCGGAACGGGATCGTGTGATAGCTGCCGCGGCCATCGACGACCTCGACGTAGTTCGAACTCATCGCCTGGGTCGCCACGTCGTAAATGTCGAATGCCCATTTCGTGGGGCTGACATGGAAGGGGACGACGTTCTGGCCGGCCGGGAGTTTCCGCAGCTCCGGCACACCGACCTCGACGACGAAGCAGCCGCCTGGTTCGAGGTGTTCGGCGACAGTACGGAAGCAGGCCACCTGCTCGTCCTGTGTCGTCAGGTTGTTGATCGTGTTGTAGACCAGGTATGCGACCGAGAACGTTCCGTCGACCTTGGTCGTCGCGAAGTCGCCGATCGTCACCGGAATCGCTTCACCGCCGGGTTTCTCGCGTAGCTTGGCCACCATCGCCCGCGACAATTCGATGCCGTGGACCGGGACGCCGCGGCGCGTCAGTGGAAGCGCGACGCGTCCGGTCCCGATCCCCAGTTCCAGTGCGGAACCCTCGCCTGCCAGCTCCACCAGCAGATCGACCACCGGGTCCACGGCGCTCGGCTCGAACATGCTCGCGGACGACTGGTCATAGGTCGCCGCGACTTCTTCTCCGAAGTATCCGTCAGATTCGTCCACAGCCGTACTCTAACGCGGCGGAACCCCAGGCTGCCAGCCGAACAGGCAAATTTGTGTCAGAGATGTTGACAAGATTGGCAATATGGCTGATTCTGAATTCCGGGCTCGCTCGCCGGGCCACCAGTCTTCGCCGGACGAGGGGGAGTCGGATGTTGTACTCGGGAATCGGCTGGAGTGATACCGGCTTCGAAGTCCAGGTCGTCGACGACCAGGGAAAACCCGCGTTTCCCGCCGAGAGGTTCGCCGCAGGGCGGGTCCGGGACCTGATCGCGTACCTGCGCGGGTTGCCGCGGACTCCGGTCGTGGTCGTGGAGAGCACGAACGGTGTACTCGACGGCCGCCTGATGGCGGCGGGGATCGAGGTCCACCGAGCGGATCCCGCCGTGTTGCCCGCACGTCCGTTGTTCGGTTCCGTGCCGGCCGTCGACCTCGCGCAGGTGGCCCGGGTGAACCTGCGAGCGCTGACCAAGCTGGAACGTGCGCGGGGTACCCAGACCGGGCTGGAGGACGACCTCGCGGCGGGCTACGCGGCCAGCGAACCGGCGGCCGGCAGGCTCGCCGCACAGGGCCGCTGGTTCGGTCACGGCAGCCGGGAGCGTCGCGAGGTCGCGCTGACCTTCGACGATGGTCCGCAGCCTCCCTACACCGACCTGGTTCTCGACATCCTCGAACGCTACGGGGTGCCCGCGACCTTCTTCTGCGTCGGTACCTATGCGCAGGCACATCCGGAATCGCTGGCCAGAATGGCCGAGCAGGGGCACTCCATCGGCAACCACACCTGGTCGCATCCGCTTCTGCCGGAGCTGACCCGGCCGCAGCTGATCGCGCAGATCGAGCGTACCGGGGACGCCATCGCCGAGGCGTCCGGTTCGAAGACGGCGTTGTTCCGGCCACCCTACGGCTTGTGTTCTCCCGAGGTGGTCGGCTGGCTGGGTGAATTGAATTTGACGACCGTGCTGTGGGACGTGGCGCCGGACGACTGGGCGATGCCGGGCACCGATTTCATCTCCGGGCTGGTCCTCGACCAGACCCGGCCCGGTTCGGTCGTGCTCCTGCACGATTCCGGCGGTGACCGCTCGCAGACCGTGGGCGCGTTGTCGCAAATGATCGAAGGCTTGCTGGAACGCGAATTCCGCTTCGTCGCCGTCGACGACCTGTCAGCGGCTGAATGAGCTATACGGCTTCACGTCAGTTGAGCCGAGCATCGGCAGCCAGCCACCGTTGGGGGGAAGATGACAACGACACACGCCCCGATCACGAACTGGGCAGGGAACGTCACCTTTGACGTGAATCGCATGCACCGACCGGAATCGGTCGACGAGTTGCGGCGCGTCGTGGCTCGCTGTCCGCGCGTTCGCGCGCTCGGCACCGGGCACTCGTTCAGCCGCGTGGCCGGCACCGAGCACGACCTCGTGCGGCTGGACGGGTTGCCGCGCCGCGTCGTGATCGACCACGACGCACAGACGGTGACCGTGACCGGCGGCATGCGGTACGCGGACCTGATCTACGTGCTGCACCGGCAGGGCTTCGCACTGGCGAATCTGGCTTCGCTCCCGCACATCTCGATCGCCGGAGCGTGTGCGACCGGCACGCACGGTTCCGGCGACACGCAGCGGTGCCTCGCTTCTTCCGTCGCCGGACTGGAGCTCGTCGGCCCGGACGGTGATCTGAGCCAGCTGAGCCGCTCTGTCGACGGGGACGAGTTCGCGGGTTCGGTGGTGGCGCTGGGAGCGCTCGGGATCGTGACCAGGGTGACCCTCGACATCGAGCCCGCTTTCGCCATGGCGCAGCGAGTCCACCTGCTCGTTCCGCTGGACGAGGTCGCGTCGTCGCCGGACGAGGTGTTCGGGGCCGCCTACAGTGTCAGCTTGTTCACCGACTGGCGCGACACCGGTGACGTCTGGCTGAAGCGTCGCTTGGGCAGGCCCGAGACGGGCTGGGACGGCGGTCAGCGGGCACAAGAGCCCATGCATCCCGTGCCCGGCATGCCGGTCGAGCTCAGCACCGAGCAACTGGACGTGGGCGGTCCGTGGCACGAACGGTTGCCGCACTTCCGGCCGGAACTGACCCCGGGGGCGGGTGAGGAACTCCAGTCCGAGTTCTATCTGCCCCGCGCGGCCGCACCGGCGGCGTTCACCGCGATCCGTGAGATCGGCGATCTCGTGGCGCCGGTCATGCACATCGCGGAAGTGCGCACCGTACGCGGGGACGACCTGTGGCTGAGTCCCGCCTATGACCGTGACACTGTGACCTTCCACTTCACCTGGATCGACTACTTCGACGCCGTCGAGCCCGTGCTCGCGGAAGTGGAGAAGCGGCTGTTGCCGCTCGGCGCCCGCCCGCATTGGGGCAAGTTGACCACGATGGCACCTTCTGAGATCGCCACCGTCCACGAGCGATCCGCCGATTTCGCGCAGTTGATGCGCAAATACGACCCCGAAGGCAAGTTCCGTAATGCCTTCGTGGACGACATCTTCGGGCAGGTGTGAAGCGTGCCCGTCGGCCTGATGTCATGACCGAGCCTCTGTCGCGAAGGTCTCCGCGACAGAGGCTCGGTCATGACATCAGGTATTTGTGTGCGTGAAGTCAGCCATTCTGGCTGTCGCGCCAGGAGATCCAGTCTCGCAGTGGTTCCAGGTCGTAGTCCGGACCGTCGATACCGACGGTGAACAAGGAGGCGCCGAGCCGACGCAACCGGGGGCCCAGCTCGTCCGGCCGCCCGACGTGCGACGGGGTGCCGAACACCCCGGTGGAGATCTCGATCTCCCGCGGGTCGCGCCCCACCGCGGCGCAGTGTTTCTCCAGCACGTTCACCTTGTGTGCCAGCGTATCCGGGTCGTGAAAGCCGTGCCAGATGTCGGCGTGCTCGGCGACCAGCCTGAGGGTCTTCTTCTCTCCGACGCCGCCGATCAGCATCGGGATCTTCCTGGTCGGTGGCGGATTCAGGTTGGCTAGCCTGGCTTCGACGCGGGGGAGCGACCGCGCCAGGTCGGCGAGCCGCATGCCGTCGGTGCCGAACTCGTAGCCGTATTCGACGTAGTCCCGCTCGCACCAGCCCGAGCCGATCCCCAGGATCAGCCTGCCTTCACTGATGTGGTCGACCGTACGTGCCATGTCGGCGAGCAGTTCCGGGTTCCGGTAACCGTTGCAGGACACCATCGGGCCGATCTCCACCCGGCTGGTCGACTCCGCGAGTGCGGCGAGCATGGTCCAGCATTCGAAATGCGGGCCGTCGGGATCGCCCCACAATGGGAAGAAATGGTCCCAGTTGAAGATGATGTCGACACCGAGCGCTTCGGCTTCCGCCGCGGTGTCGCGGATCTTCCGGTAGCCGGCGTGCTGGGGCTGCAACTGTAGTCCGATTCGGACGGGACGGCCGGTCATGACATCGCGCCGTGCGCGGAGTACTCGGTGAAGTGCCGTTCCGCGAACAGTTCCGGCCTGTCGCCACCGAGTCCCAGTTCGCGCGCCCGGCTCAGGATGTGCCGCCAGTACGGCTTCACCGGCGGCCACCGGGTGCCGGTCTGGCAGTAGGAGCTGTCCACGAAGTACCGCGGCTTGGCCGACTGACCGTCGTTCGTGCGCCGGGCGTGGAAAAGCGCCGAGTGCAGGACCACGGTCGAGCCGGGAGGAAGCCGGTCGATGACGACCTCGCCCGGTAGCACGGCGGTGCCCAGATGCGCCCGCGCCGTCTTGCTCGTCTCTTCGAGATGTGAACCGGGCAGCACGACGAGCGAGGCGGTGTCCTCGGCGAGTCCGTCGAGATAGTGCAACGTGTGGACCATGAGGGGGGAAAGGTCGCTTCCCGCACCCCGCTCGTAGTCGTGGTGCCACGGCTTCCCCGGCAGATCCGGGGCCTGCCGGTCACTGTGCAGGTGGTGAAACACAAATTCGGTGCCCAGCAAGGTTTCGAGCAGTTCCATGAGCGGCTGGTGGGTGATGAGCTCGCCATGGGCAGGCAGTTCCAGTTCCACGACCGGAGGCAACCCTTGGGTTTCCGGATCCTTCGCCGCGGCGATCGACTTCGCCCGCAAGCCGTCGTCGACCCACCGGTCGACCTCGGAGCGCATCCGGTTCACCAGCTTCGCCGGCAGGAATCCGGGCAAGATCAGGTAGCCGAGCCGGTGGAACCGGTCGAGTTCGGTGGCATCCAGCACGGGTGATGCCGAGGCTGGGCGTCGGTGAGGTGTCATGGTGTTCGGAACTCCCCTCGGTGGTGATGGACAAGGGCTACGGGTCAGCGCGCGCTCGCCGTGTCCAGCCGCGACCACGCCTGCCAGGCGCTCCGCACCATGGCGCTGAGGTCGTGCCGTGCTTTCCAGGCGAGATCGTGAGCGATCTTGTCCACGTTCGCGACTATTTCGGGTGCGTCGCCCGGTCTCCGTGGAAGTGCGGCCACCTCGACAGGAAGGCCCGAGACGGCCCGGATCGCGTCGAGCACCTCCAGCACGGAGTAGCCGACGCCGGTGCCCACGTTGTAGATGTCCGCGGACTGCTGTCTTTCCAGCCGCTCGACGGCCGCGGCGTGGGCGTCGGCGACATCGGCGATGTGCACGTAGTCACGCACTCCCGTGCCGTCCTTCGTCTGGTAGTCGATGCCGGTGACCATCGCGGGCCTGCCCGCGGTCACTTCCTGGAACACCAGCGGGAACAGGTTGTCGTTGCTGGTGTCGGCGAGTAAGGGGTGAGCGGCGCCGACCACGTTGAAGTAACGCAGGGCCACCCATGACAACCCGTTGGCCCTTCCCGCGGACCGAAGCAGCCATTCGCAGATCAGCTTTGTCTCGCCGTACGGGCTGATCGGGGCCGTCGGGGTCGTCTCGGTGACCAACGGGTTGTTCGGTACGCCGTAGACGGCGGCGCTCGACGAGAGCAGGAATCTGTTCACGCCCGTGTCGATCATCTCGTCGAGAAGCATCCGCATGCCTTCGACGTTGTCGCGGTAGTAGCGCCGCGGGTAGGCGACCGATTCGGTCGCCGATTTCCGCGCGGCCAGGTGTATCACGCCGTCGACTCGGTGCTCACGCAACACCGCGCTCACGACGGCGCGATCGGCGACGGAACCGATGACCAGTGGCACGTCGCTGGGCACCCGTGCCGCGTCGCCGGTGGACAGGTCGTCCAACGCCACGACACCGTGCCTGTCTTCGCGCAATCGTCGGATCACGTGAGAGCCGATGTATCCGGCGCCGCCGACCACCAGCCAGCTTCCGGGTGCCGCTGGCTTCACTGTCTCGCAGATCTCCATGCCCATCCCGCAGGTAAAGCCGGCGTGGACGAAGCCGACAGCACCAGCTTGCCTCAGGCAGGTAATCTTGGCAAGGAGGATTGACAAATTTGGCAACATAGCCTGGGTGTGGTCTTATTCGTCGTATGGTCAAGATGCATGCCGACGAGGCGGACATCGACGCCGGGCTCGTCCGGTCGCTGGTGCGCACGCAATTCCCGCAGTGGGCGGGGCTGCCGGTACGGCGGTTGGCCTCGGGTGGCACGGTGAACGCGATCTACCGGCTCGGCGAACGGCTCAGCGTCCGGCTGCCTCTCACCGAAGGGGGCGCCGAGGATCTGCGTCGCGAACTGCGGTGGCTCCCACGGCTCGCGCCCCTGCTGCCGGCCGCCGTCCCCGAATCCGTCGCGGTGGGTGAAGCCTCGCGGGAGTACCCCTGGTCGTGGGCGGTGTATCGCTGGATCGAGGGCGGGCCGCCGATCGAAGGTGAGCTGGCCGGACCCGAGCGCGTCGCGCGTGACCTCGCGGCCTTCGTCATCGCGATGCGCGAGGTCGATCTCCCTGGCGGTCCCGTCGCGCACCGCGGCGGGCCGCTCGCCGAGATCGATCAGGAAGTGCGCGCGGCGATCGAGAAGCTCGGCCGCACCGGTGAATCCTTGGACCTGGGCGCCGCGGTAGCGGCCTGGGAGCACGCGCTCGCCATCCCTGGCTGGCCCGGGCCGCCGTGCTGGATTCATTCCGACCTGATGCCGAGCAATCTGCTGGTCGCGGACTGCGGGCTCGCCGCGGTCCTCGACTTCGGCACTGTCGGAGTCGGCGATCCCGCCAGTGACCTCATTCCCGCCTGGAACCTGCTGACGCCACCGGCGCGGGCGGTCTTCCGTGGCGAGGTCGGCGTCGACGCCGTTACCTGGTCGCGCGGCCGCGGTTGGGCACTGGGCATGGCGATCGTCCAGCTCCCGTACTACCGGGCGACGAACCCGGTCATTTCCGCCAACGCCCGTTTCGTGCTTCGCCAGGTTCTCGACGATTTCTCATTGAAGGGATCTTGAAGGGGAGTCAGGCGAGAACTCGACTTGCCACTACGGCCAGCGGCTCGCCGGGCGGAGTTTCCATGATTTGCCACCGTTGTTGCCTCAGGGTAAGATGTCGGCAGTCGCGAACCGGGTTCGCGTGACGTCGATCGCTGATGGAGCGTGGGCAAGGTGTTGGAGCAGCCGCATTTCGGTAGGCGCTTGCGGGACTTGCGCCTGGAGAAGGGGCTCACCCAAGCTGCGCTGGCCAGTGACGGCCTGTCGACCGGTTATCTGTCCCGGCTGGAGTCGGGTGGTCGTCCGCCGACCCCGCGAGTGCTGAACTATCTGGTGGACCGGCTCGGCGTTTCGTCGTCGGCGTTCGAGAAGGCTTCCGAGTCCCGGCTCGCCGAGCAACTCGCCACCGTCGTCTCGGCGAACGGTGTGGTGGACGACGTCGAAGCGCTCGCGGGAGCGCTGCGGGCCGATACCGGGAATTTGACCCTGCGCTGGCAGGCGCTGTGGCTGCTGGCGGCGGCGATGAACCGACGGGGCGAGCACGAGGAACAAGGCGAACTGCTGGCCGAACTGGTGGAGCTGAGCGACGAACTCGCGGTACTCGAACTGCGGGTTCGGTCCCGGGTGGAGCTCGCCGGCCTGTTCCGCGTGCTCGGCCGGAACGACGACGCCAGGACGACGGCGCTGGCGGCGGTCGAGTTGTGCCAGGACGGCGGGCTGCCCGTCGCGGACAAGGCGGCCGCGCTCATGACGCTCGTGGCCGCCGAAACCGAGGCCGGGCTGATCTCGGAAGCCCGGGCCCGCGCCGACGAGCTTTCGGCCCTCACTCGTGACGCGCCACCGGAAGTCCGGGCGAAGGCGTTGTGGACCGCGGCATCGGTGTACAAGCGCCAGGGCGACGACGGTGGCGCGATGAAGTTGATGACCGAAGCGCTCGAACGGGTCGACAGCAATCAGGACGTGATCCTGTGGTTGCGGCTACGGCTCGCGGCGGCGTCGATGGAACTGCAGGGCCTCGATCCGGAAATCGAACTCGCGGCACGGTGGCTCGACGAAGCGGCCGCCGCCGTGGCGCTGGTCGGTTCGGTACAGCACGACCAGGAACTGCGCGCACTGCGCGCACACCTCGCTTTCGCCGCGGGCCGCTTCGACGAGGCGGCCGAGTTGGCCGCCTCGGTCGGTGACGGTTCGCATCTCGCGTTCCGCGACCGGGTACGGCTGGACATGCTGCGCGGCCGTATCGCGATCCGGCGAGGCGACGTCGAGGCAGGGAGCCGTGAGCTGCAGGAACTGGCCAGGCAGGCACAGGAGACCCTCAACATCGATCTCGCGGCCGAGATCTGGCGGGCACTCGCCGAATCGCTGACGTCGGATCGATAAACCGGATCTCCTGCTCGGTCACGGGCGCGTTCGAGATCGTGCTCCTGCGGGTAGGCGGTCCACGAAACAGTGGGCCAGCGAGGTGGCGACCCGGACGGGAACCACCTCCGGCCGGTAGGCGATCTCGGCGCGGAGGCCGCCGTCTTCCCGCGGCCAGAGTTCGGTGTGCAGCTCCAGCGGCAGGTCGACATACGGCTGACGGAGAAATGCGGTACGCAGGCCGGCCAGCTCCAGCCGGGGGATCGGGTTGTCCTGTAGGGCGAACATCGTCTGGAACAGCGGTGGCCGGGCCGATCGCGGCCGGTTCAGCCGGTTCAGGATGTCTCGTAAGGGGATCTCCTGCGTGGCGAACGCGCGCGCGACGATCCGCCCGATCAGCTCCGGATCGCCGTCCAGCGCGGCACCGCGCAAGCGAAGCGGGACGGTGGTGATGTGACAGCCGATCGCGTGCTCCAAGACCGGATCGGCGCGTTGGGACACGGGCACGCCGACGGCGAAGTCGCGTTGCCCGGTGACCTCGGCCAGCGCGCTCGCCCAGTGCGCGAGCAGGACGACGAACCTCGTCCGGCCCGCCGCGGCCGCGAGGGCGTCCACCCCCGCGAGTACCTCGGGAGAGAGGGTGACTTCCACCCTGCCCGGCTCCGGTCCCGGCCGCCGGGGGGGCGGCCGGCCAGCGAAGATCGGGCACGCCGTCGAATTCCTTCGCCAGCTGGGTTTCCTGCGCGAGGATGTCGTCGCGTGACAAGGCGGACCGGCACCGGGCCTCGGCGAGGGTGGGCGGCTCGGGGAGATCGATCGTCGTGCCGTTGTAAGCGGCGGCCAGGTCACGGGAGAGGACCGACTGAGAGAACCCGTCGAAGGCGATGTGGTGGACCACGCAGCCGAACAGGGTCACGGTGCCCGCCTCGACCAGCGCCGTGCGCCACACTTCGCTCTTGGCCGGTTCCAAGCGCGTGGACAGATTCGCCCGTAGCACCCGGATTCCGGCGTCCAGTGACGGTTGCGGTGCCAGCTCCTCGAGTGTCGGCGGGGACACGTCGTCCAGCCAGGCGGCGGGCCGAGGGTCGGCGGCGTAGGTCGCGCTGAGCGGCTCGTGCCGCCAATGCACTTCCTCGACGGCGGCTTGGAGCGCGGCGCGGTCGAGGTCGCCCTCGACCGACCAGAGCAGCAGGCAGTTCGCGGTCCGGTCGTCCGGCGTGAGCAGGTGCCGGGTCAGGAAGACCTCCTGCATCGGGGTGAGCGCCACTTCAAGGGCGTCCGGGCGGACGTCCGCCGGTTCCGGACCGGTGGACTCCAGCCAGGCGGCCAGGCCGGCGGCCGTCGGGTGCCGGTAGAGCCGCGAAACCGGGACCGGAGAGGCGGACTGAGCGGCCAAGCGCGCGCAGACCCGGCCTGCGCCCAGTGAGTCGCCACCGAGCGCGAAGAACGACCGGTCGGCGGGCACGGACGTTCGGTCGAGAACCGCCGCGAACGTCTCCGCCACCAGGCGGACCGTGGGATCTTCATGGCGGAAACCGTCGGGTGCGGATGGGCCCGTGAGCATCGCGAGCAGTGCCCGCTCATCGAGTTTTCCTTGTGCGGTGACCGGAAACGCGTCGACGCTGCGCAGTTCCGCCGGACGTTGATAAGCGGCCATTGTGGACTCGAGCAGCCGCGGCACGCCTTCGAGTGGGTCCCCCGGTTCGGCGGGAACGCAGAACGCCACCAGATCCACCGCCGTGCCCGCGTCGTCCCGGCGGGCGAGCACACGGGCCTGGCGCACCGGGCCGAGCCGCTCGATCCGGCGTTCGACCTCGGCGGGCTCGATGCGGTGGCCGCGGATCTTGAGCTGGCGGTCGGCCCGGCCACGGAACCGCAGCAGCCCGTCCGCGCCCCAGGCCCCGAGATCGCCGGTGCGGTACACGCGGACTTCGTCTCCGTCGATCACGGCGCCGGTGAACTTCTCGGCCGTGAGCGCCGGATCGCCGAGATAGCCCAACGCGAGCCCGTCACCGGACAGGCAGATCTCGCCGGTCTCACCGACCGCGCAAGGTCTGCCGTCGTCGAGTACGTGCACCCCGGTGCCGGGAACGGGACGGCCGAGGGGGATGTCGTCCGGTCGCGCCGCATCCTGCGCGGTGATCCGATGCGTGGTGGCGAACACGACGCTTTCCACCGGCCCGTAGCCATTGAACAGGGCTACCTCCGGGTGCTCGCCCAGGAACCGGCCGACGTGCCGGGGGGAGAGGCGTTCCCCGCCGGTCATCACCTGGCTCACGCCGGAGAACGCGGCCGGGTCCTCGTCGACGATCATGTTGAACAGGCTGCTGGTGAGCCAGACCGAGTCGACCCCGTGTTCGGCCACGCCCGTCCTCAGGGCATCCGCGGACAGATACGGCTCGTCGATGATCAGTGACGTACCGCCGTTCAACAGCACCGACCACAGCTCCAGGGAGAAGGCGTCCCAAGCCACCGGCGCCGCCAGCGGCATGACGGTGCCGGCGGTGAAGCGGGCGAATCCGTTGCGCTGGAACAGTCGCATGGTCGCCCGGTGGGGGACCAGCACGCCTTTCGGCCGGCCACTCGTACCAGAAGTGAAGAAGACGTTGCTGGGATCGGTTCCGGCCACCGCCGCGGGCTGGAACGTGGGTGATGGCTCGACCCGGTGCCGTGGTGGCGACCAGATTCGGGGCGCGGGACGGTGCGCGGTGTCCGAGATCAGCAGCCGCGCACCGAGCAGGTCGATCACTTCGCGGACCCGGGTCTCTGGCCACGATGGGTCGAGGAGGGCATACGCCGCGCCGGTTTTGAGCACCGCGAGCAGCGCGATGATCAGTTCCGGACCCCTCGGCAGGACGATCGGGACCACGTCTCCCCGGCCCACTCCGGCTTCCGCCAGCAGCGCCCCCCAGGCGTCGGCTGTGCGGTCGAGGTCGGCATAGGTGAGCCGCCTGCCGACGGAAACGAGCGCGATCGCCTCCGGGCGGAGCAGCGCGCCGCGCGCGACGGCTTGGTGCAGGCCTTCGCCCAGGGCGATGTTCGGGCGCCCCTTCGTCCATGTCGTATCCGGCAGCACGGTGTCCCCTCGGTGGGAGTCGCCAAGCTCGACAGGATTGCCAAGCCCAACTGAGTTGCCAAGTAGTTGTCACAAGCTTGCCTTAAAGTAGTCCAATGGGGCAACATGTGACCGATTGTCGACCACTGATCCTGCGGCCTGGGAAAGGACCATGGCACTTACTCACTTCTCCGCCCCTGATGGCGTTTTCCCCAGCGACGGCTACAGCCACGTCGTCACCGGCCCCGGCCGCGTGATCGCGCTGGCGGGTCAGATGCCGTTTTCCCCCGAAGGCGAGATCGTCGGTGAAGGCGATCCCGCGGTACAAGCCCGGCAGGTGTTCGAGAACATGGGCCGATGCCTGGCGGCGGCGGGGGCGACCTTTGACGACATCGTCCGGCTCAACTACTACCTCACCGACATCAGTCAGGTCCCGGCGATCCTTGCCGTGCGCGACGAATTCATCGACATCGCCCGCCCTCCCGCGAGCACCGTCGTCCAGGTGGTGGCGCTGTTCCGGCCGGAGCTCCTGATGGAGGTCGACGGCCTCGCGATCCTTCCGGAGCGGAATCGAGGGTGAGCCAAAGGTGTCGTAGTGGAGTTGGGGGGAGCGCGGCGGTGGGGCGTCGGTCCAGGTGGTCGTGAGTGGCGATTCGGGTTAGAACCCGAATCGCCACTCACAACCAAACCAACCCACCCCTCT
>NZ_JBVISU010000032.1:0-93497 GCF_055575355.1 Amycolatopsis sp. NPDC034160
CGGCCGGAGCGGGAGCTGACCCCGCCCGGCCGGTCACTCCACCCCGGACACCCCGAAGGCCGCCGAGCCGCCGAACAGGACCGAATCCACAACCCGTCAACCAATGTGTTGACACCAGGCATGAAGTGCCATTAGTGTCCTTCATGTCAGCAATGCAAACCGAGTTTGAGGGACCAGGAATGACCAAGGCGCGCGACTACACCAAACTCTCCGACGACCAGCTCCTCAGCAGGCTGGAAAAGGCGAAGACGGAAGAAGTCGTCGCCTCGCTCATCGCCGAGATCGAGCGCCGCGAAAAGATCGAGCAGCGCATCGCCGAACTCGTCGCGGCAGGCTGGGTGTACCGCGACGCCTTCGCCGACGCTCACGGCCTGGACCCCGAACAGCTCGCCCAGCAGGAGCGCTACGCCCTGGTCCGCTCGAACCGTCAGCCCGGTGAAAGCCTGGAGCAGACCGTCGACCGCATGTTCACCGAAGACGCTGACCGCCGATACGAGCAGGCCGAGAAGGACTGCCGGGGCCACATGCTGGTCAAGGAATCCGTGGGCAAGGTCAACCCGCGCGACCTCTTCTGCGGTCCCGCCTCCCGCATCCGCAAGCACGCATCCCCAGAACTCAAGGCGTGGTTCTACGCCAACGGCCGGATCACCTGGCGCGAGTACATGGCGCACATGCTCGGCCGCGCCCGAGACATCGAACTCGCCAAGAACGTCGACCGCGACTACGGCGAAGCCGTCGCCGCCTGACCACCCGGGCCCGGCTCCCGTCCGGAGCCGGGCCGCCCACCCGCAACGTCCCGAAAGGACATCAGCACCGTGCTCACCGATCGCGCGCTCGACTTCACCGTGTCGTTGTATCGCAGCTACGTCCAGAATCTCGGCCCTGCGGCCGCCGACGCCGCCGCCAAGGCCGCCTTCCGCCCCGAGGTCGCGGACCAGGTCCTCACGGAGTACGCCCGACAGGTTGCGACCGCCGTTCCCGTCCTGCCGCCCGTGGTCGTGGTGGATCTCAAGCTCGGCCACATCGCGTGCCCTTACTCGAGCTGCGCCACGCTCGACGCGATCAAGGAGGCCGACGACTGCACGCGGGAGAACGACGTCCGTGTAGTCGAGGGCCGCGTCCTCATCGTCGGCGAGGACCCCGAGTTCACGCACGCCGCGTTCTACTGCAACGCCTGCTCACGTCCCGTTTCCCTTCCACTCGGCATCGAGATTGAGACCAGGTGACCATGAACAAGATTCCCCGCACCGACCTCCCCACGTTCGACCTCGTGATCGAACGCCCCGCGATCGTCGATGACCACACCTACCAGTACGCGGCCTACTGGCAGTCGCGCCGCATCGAGCCCGGCGTCTACCCGATCCGGATCCGTCACGATTGACCACCAGGAGCCGTTCACCCACGACGGCCCGGACGCGCCCACCGCCGCCTGATCCGCCGCAGAGCGACCTGAGCCGCGGCCGCCGGCCTCAGGGTCCGCCTCGCCATCAGGTCGCTCTGTGTCCCACCAGGCCCCGTCAACCAATGTGTTGACACCCCGCGCAGAGTGCCGCTACAGTCCTTCATGTCAGCAACGCAAACCGAGTGAGGAACCCCATGACGCTGCCCGAGATTCCCCCGCTCGACCCCGACCTCTGCAACCACGTCCGCTACAGGACACGCTTCATGAGCCGCGAATACCTGGGCATCCGGCTTTTCGTGGCCGTGGAATCCGGCTGGGTCATCGGCTACGCGGTTCGAGGCCCCGAGATCTGGTTGCAGCAGCCAGGCACCCCGCCGCAGATCTTCAAGGCATCCGGCGGCACGACCATGCACGCCCGGCACGTCGTCGGCGCCATCCTCGCCGCGCTGCGACTCGCGGAAACCCCCTCCGCCACCGCCGTCGCCTGGATGCACCACCTCGTGAACGAGCACGGCCGCGAAGAAGGCCTCTCCCGCGCCCGCGCCGCCCTCGGCATCGACCTCTACCGGGCCGCCTTCACCCGGTGGGAGATCGAGAACGAGGTTTTCAACGACAGCCCGCCCTGCGAATCCGCCACCCACTGACCGCACACGCCACGAACCGAAAGGAGAACTCCATGACGCTGCCCGAGATCAACGAACTCCACCCGGAACTGGCCCGCCACATCTTCCGCAGCTCCGAGTGGATCGCCGAGACCCGCGACCCCAAAACCTT
This sequence comes from Amycolatopsis sp. NPDC034160, assembly GCF_055575355.1. NCBI lineage: Bacteria > Bacillati > Actinomycetota > Actinomycetes > Pseudonocardiales > Pseudonocardiaceae > Amycolatopsis > Amycolatopsis sp. NPDC034160. Next base: position 2,177 of record NZ_JBVISU010000032.1, read on the forward strand.
CCGATACACGATCTTCAAGACCTGGGTCGTCGGCTACGACGCCGAGGATCACGTCCTGTTCGGACGGCTGGCATTCGAGCCGCAGATCATCCGCATCCCCGTCACGGTCGCCTTCTCTTCGCGCCGCATCGCCGAGTACATGCTCACCGCCCTGCATCTCGCCGACGACCCCGTCGGCACCGCCGTCGCCTGGATGCACCACCTCGTCCGAGAGCACGACTACACCAAGGGGCTCATCATCGCGAGCTACGCACTCGGCAAAGAGCTCTATCGCGAGGCGTACGACATTTGGGAAGTCGAAGACGAAGCGCTCCCCGAAGAAATCACCCTCTGACCCCACTCAATCAATCGAAGCCCTGCGGGCCGCCGGGCCGGACCAGGCCGGCGGCCGCGGGCTTCCCCGCCCTCGACCACCCAAGACCACGCAGCGGGCCACCAGGCCCCGGAAGGATCGTCATGCACACCAGCTTCACCAACATCAACGTCGGCCACGCCACGTACACCGACGACGAGGGCGACACCATCGGCGAGATCTACCTCATCCCCGCAGGCGAGGACCGCACGCTCTACCTCGCCTTCGCCCACGACTGGACGAGCGACAGCCAGGAGTACAAGCCCTTGTGCCTCGACACGTGGGAAGACCCGGACCAGGCGGCCGCCGAGATCGAGCGCCAAGCACGGGAAGCGCAGGCCCCGGCGACGCTGCCCGACGTCGACGTCCAGGCGGCCCGCGAGGTGGCCGAAGCCCCACAACGCGGAGACTTCGCCGAACTGCGGGAGCTGCTGACCTTCTGACCACTCGCGCCAGCTGACACCACGGTGCCCGTCGAGCCATTCGCCCGGCGGGCACCCGTCGTGTCAGGGAACCACTGTTGTCAACCAATGTGTTGACGCCGGTCGAGAATTCGAGTAGAGTCCTTTAAGTCAGCAACGCATAGTGGAGGGAAACCCCATGTCGAACACCCTGCCCGCCATCACCGAACTCCCCATCGAACTCGCGGACGGTACCGAGTGGAAGTCGCCCGGTTGGTCGGCGTCCGCCCGATGCGCATTCATTCTCGACCACTACATCGCGTACGAAGTCCATTGCGGCGTCGGGGTGGTGGTCGTGTCTGAAATGGGCACCGGCATCGTCCGCTCGCATGTGGTCACCACGGTGACGGACGGCAACCCGTTGGCGGATGCCCGCATGGTCGCTGAGTGTGTCGTGGCCGCGTTGCTTACCGCTGAAGCGCCCGAGCATCCGGCCGTGGTTGCTCGCGCCGTGTGATGCCGTGAACCGCGTCCGGCGGCCGTCGAGGGTGATACCTCGGCGGCCGTCGTTCGTGGCGCCTGGGGGCGAATGGGCCTTCTTAGAGGAATGTGCCGACATCGGGCCGCGATATCCAGGTGTCAACTTGGTGGTTGACGGCTCGACACTGTTCCGGTAGTGTCCTTCATGTCAGCAACGTCAGCTTGAAGGAGTCACCGTGAACGCCGCCAACATCCCCGCCGCTTTCCGCCCGTCGCGCACGGCCGTCCGGGTCCTGAGCATGAACACCAGTGACGCCGTCGAGGCCATTGGCAGCAGTGACACGATGCACGCCATCTTCGACGAGATGGGGGCTCACTTCGCCCGCCAGGCGGCCGCCGCGCAGAAGGGTGCCGCGACCCGCGCTCGTCGCGCCGATGCGAAGGCGAAGTCCGCGCACGCTCGCGTTGTCGCGACCCGCTGCGGCGACTGCTTCCAGATTCCGGCCGCCTCCGGTGCTTGCTGGTGCTGACCGCCTGACGGGTGGGTGTCAACAAGTCGGTTGACACACATCCGTCAAGCATGTAGAGTCCTTCATGTCAGCAACGCAAACGCACGGAGGAACACCCCATGCGCAAGTACACACCCCCCATCGCCACCACAGCCGCGGTCTTCGCGATCCTCTTCACCGTCACCCTCACCGCCACAGAACCCGCCACCCTCGCCGACGTCGCAATCCCCACCCTGAGGGCCGTTCCCGAACTCGCCATCGACACGTTCAACGACATTCGCAACGGCGTCAACAACACCGTCACCAGCTTCGTCACCGTGTACGACGCGCCCGGCAACGCGGGCATCAACGTCGCCGGACTCGGCGGCTACGAATGGCGCGGCACCCCCGGCCCGTTCGTGTGCGGTGGCCAGTGCTGACCGCCACGACACGGCCCGACGTCGCCCGGCTCGCCGAACTCAACGCCCAAGCCGGACGACCCACCGAAGGCCACCCGCTCGCCGCGCTCACCCGCGCCGAACAGGACGAGCACCACAACCTGCTCAACGAACTAGTGCACCTGCACTTCGACGCGGCCCCCGCGCTCCTGCTCAAACGATTCCCCACCTGCCCGACGTCCCTCATCGACTACGCCAACGACCTGCTCGAACTCGACGCCATCCGGAAGGACAAGCCGTGAGCCCCGAGCAGATCCGCGACGCCATCGAAACCGGACTCCGCAGCTACGGCTACCGCCCTGGCCGCACCCTCAAGGGCCCGCAGGCGTGGCGCCAAGCGTGGCCCAGTGCCCTCGTCGACCACCTGACCGCGCAGCTCGTCGACACCCTGTCGGCCGAGCAGCCCGAACCGGCCAGCACCAACGCCGGATGACCCCGCGCAGGGGCGCCGCCATCCCCGGCGCCCCTGCGCGGCCCCAGCCGCCCCGAGAGGGCAGGCCGACACCGATCACCCCGCCCGGCAACGAAGACGCGCCAGCGCCCAAACAGAACCGGAAGGACCACCCATGTCCAGCACCATGCTCGCCAACGAGATCACCCGCCCCAACCACCACCTCAAGGTCACCGCCCTTCGCCGAACCGACGAACGCCACCTGGCGCCGCTCTGGCACGCAAGCGGCGACCTCCAAGACGGGGTAGACCACGTCCTCATCGGCTCCGAGAACGTCCTCACCGTTCACGACACGATCGCCAGCATCTACCCCGACGCGACCAACGTCCTCGTGCGTCAGCTCACCACCGAAGAACACGAATCCCTCGGCGTTGTCCTCGCGGTATCCCTGGTCAACGGCGAGGCCCACGAGCTGCATTCGAGCGACGGATTCACCGTCGTATTCACCCGCGAGGGCGAACCCGCCGAGTACGTCGAAACCGTTCCCGCGTGGAGGCTCGCCGCCCTATTCGGACGGACCAGCAACGGAAAGCCCTTCATCGCCCTCGACGAGCTGCCCAGCAAGAGCTTCGACAACACCCGTCAGTGGGGCTCCGTGCTCCAGGCCCACGACCTGCCCGTCCACGTCACCGTCCAAATCGTGCGCGCCACCTTGAACACCTAATGCGACGTGCGGCCCCGCCAGGCGCGGGGCCGCACGTTCCCCCGGGCACCCCACGAAGACCCGCCAGCGGGCCACCAGGCCCCGAAAGGACCCCCGCCGTGTACGCCGAGATCACCAAACGCGACGTCAATCCCAACGACTACTCCGACCTGTGGAAGCTCACCGGCGACTTCGGCCCCAAGAAGGGCAACACGATCTACCTGCCCGCCTGGGACCTCGCCGACGTGTACGAGTTCGTCGCCACCCAGTACCCCAACACCCCCAAGTACACCGCGAAGCGGTACACCCATGCCGAAGAAGAGCGCGTCGCCCACATCACCGTGACCAGCGAAGGCGCAACCCGCCGCTGCGCCTACGACGAAGTACTTGGCGTCGAGTTCACCTGCGACAACTACGGCGACGCCGTCGGGGACTACGTCACTTTGTGGCAGCTCGCCGCGCTCCTCGGCCACCCCGAGGAGGACGACGAGACGCCGCTCGACCTCGACGCCCTGATCGGCACGAACCCGACCGACACCAAGGGATGGTCCGCGCTGTTCATGCACGGCGACTACGGAGACGCTGCGAACCTGCACATCATCAACATCGACGCGCGCCCCTGACCACGAGACCGGTCCTGCCCACCGGCGGGGCCGGTCCTGTTTCGTCGAGGGCGTCACCAAGCCGCGGCCGCCGGCCTCCACCCCGCAGCCGCGGCAGACCCGCCAGCGGGGGAGCAGGACCGAAACGGGGGCGATTCGCTGAAGAAGGCTCGGGCGGAGCCGAGGCAACGGCTCCGCCCGAGTGCGCAGAGCTGGGGGTACAGCTCTGCGCGGAACTTCTCTTCATCTTGGCCGCCAGGTCACAACCAGCTGGTGGCCTTGATCGTCATCCTTATGAGGATCCACACGGTAGTCGCTCGGCCCATTCGCTGTGGGCAGGGGTCGTCAGTGGCGGCACCACCTGATCCCATCCGGACACCGCGCCCCGTGCGCCCGACTGTCCAAGGGGGACACCGTGACCAGCCCGCCCATTGCGCCGAGCCGCGACGAGATCCTGCGCGCCGAGCTGGCCGCACTCACCCCGTCGTTTGTCCGGCTGGTCGACGAGGACTGGCGCCTCGACGCCGCGTGTGCCGAGACCGGCCCGGATGTGTTCTTCCCCGAGCAGGGTGACGTCTCCCGCGCGCACCGCGCAGCCCGCCGGGTGTGTCTCGGCTGCGCGGTGCGTGTCGAGTGCTTCGCGTCCTCGGTCGCCGCAGACGAGCGGTACGGCACGTGGGGTGGTGTGACGGCGGGGGAGCGGGAACGGGTGCGGAGGAAGCGTGTCGCCGCAGGGATCGCCAGCGTCAACCAACGTGTTGACGCCAAGTGTCGGATCGTGTAGTGTCCTTTATGTCAGCAACGCAAAGCATGGAGGGCACCGTGAAAGACAAAGCTCAGGACGACAACTCCTCGACCGGCAATCGCCGCGACGAGACCGACGAGAAGATGTTCGGCGGCTGGATCGACGCCGCGATCCAGTACGAGGCCAGCCAGCGTGGCATCGAGGAAGCCGAGCGCCGCGCGAACGGTGGCGAGTACTGATGACGGGCGACGTGGACACCCCGCGCTTCACTCGCGAGCAGGTCGAGCAAGCCGTACACGGCGGACGGGACCTCGTCGACCAAGCCCTGCGAATCACCGACAGCGATGACGATCTCCTCGACCTCGTGGTCAACGCCATCCTGATCAGGCTCGACAGTCCCGAAGTGGACTTCGATGGCGTGGTTCGAGAGTGCTACAAGGAAACTCCTGAGGTCGTCCGGTCCTGGTGGCACTGGACCTGACCAAGTTCGCCGGGGATGACGAGCTCGCTCGACTGGCCCGTCATCCCCGGTGGCGGCAGGCCCGAATATCTGTCAACCATTGAGTTGACGCTCAACGGTTGTTTGTGTAGAGTCCTTTAAGTCAGCAACGCAAACATTCGGAGAATCCCTTGAGCGCCAAAACAGCCCTTCAATTCCGCCACGACGAACCGTTCGACGAAGCCAGGGACACCATCATCCCCGTGCTCACCCGCAAGCGGTGGAAGTACGAGACGCCGCCCCGGTCCAACAGCGTGGCCACCAACGACACCATCGGCATCCGCGTCCAGGTACACCCCGGATGCGGGATCATCAGCGTCCACTTTCCCGACGAGGCCGCCGCCAACGAAGCCCGTCGCCTCTTCCTCCGGTTCATGGCCAACCCGAACCCCGCCGGATGGCGCCGCGTCGGCCACGGCCCCGACGCCATCCGCGACGCCATCCAGTACGTCCACTGCCAAGAAGAACGCAAGCTCGCCGGGCTGCCGCCGCGCTGACCACCCGCGCCCCGCCCGCCAAACCACCCCGAACAGGGAGAACCCATGCGCACCAACAGCGTGCCCGCCAGACTCGCCCACCTCGACCCCATCGCCGACCGCATCGCCGCCGAACTCGCCCCCCACGGGTTCATCGACATCCCCCGCGACGACGACAACGCCGTGCGCCACATCAGCCACCGCGCCACCAAGACGTACTTCTCCATCGGCCTGACCGGCGTCCGCCTCACCTACTTCGCCCGGCCCGACGCCGAGATCGGCCCGCGCATCGTCTGCCACACCCTCCGCGTCGGCTACGAACCCATCGGCGCCCCCGCCCAGCACAGCGACGTCGACGGCATCGTGCTCATCGCCCGCCTCATGATCGACCACTTCACCAAGCTCGACGCTCAACTCACCCAGCAGGGCGCGGCGTGAACGAGGAGCCGACCGGGCCGCTGAGGCCGGAGGAGTTCGAAACCCTCGCCAACCTCCTGCGCCGGTTCGAGACCTGGAATGCCGACAGCGAGTCCGCGACGGCCGTCGTCAGAGACGCACAGCTTCACGTCCGCCGCGTCTACTGCGACAACTACGTCCCCGGAGACCCGCCGTGATCAGGAACTACACCTTCGCCGAACTTGCCGAACAAGTCGCGCGCACCGCATCCGCGTACCCCGGCACCGATTGGAACGAGCCGAAGCCCATGTGGAAGACCATCGCCACCGACACCACCCCGGACGGCCACGAGGTTGAGCTTCGTCTCGGCGAGTTCGACAAGGGACGTAGCAAACACCGCACTTGGAAGATGTTCCGCGACGGCAAGCAGGTGGGCTACGCCGCCGTCGAGAGGGACGTCGAAGAGAACTGGAGCCGTGTCCGTTCCGGCCTCGTGCGCAACCCGGACACCGGGCGCTACGAGAAGCCGACCGACTGACCCACGCCGCCAGCACCCCCGGTCCCGCGCACCCCTGCGTGGCGGGACCGGGGTGCACCATCCCCATCCGACTTCACGGCCCGCCCGCAGCCGGCAGGCCCCGCAGCCGCCCACCAGGAGGCCCGCAATGCCCACCACCCGAGACCGCGCCATCGTCGTGGTCGACGTCAAAACCTCCGGGGACAAGTTCAACACCCTCGGCCACGTCCCCATCGAAATCGCCTGGTGGAACCTCGCCACCGGCGACCACGGCGACTTCCTCACCCCTCATACCGTCCGCACCGTCACCGACTACGGCGACCCCGAAGCCCTCCGCGCCCTCCGCTACGTCGAACGCGGCCTCGGCCAGCAGGACCAGGACGTCGACCACCGCGAACTCATCCGGCTCGAATCCCACCTCTACGAGAACACCCTCGCCGCCGTAGACGTCGCCCGCGTCGCCCGGCTCCTCTCGTACCAGTACAAGCTCGTCCCGCCATACCTCCGGCCGAACTGGGACGACAACGTCACCACCATCGAGCCGTGGCACCCTCGACTGCTCGACCTCGCCAGCTTCGCCAGCGGCACCCTCGGCACCGCACCCGGCCGCCTCGACAGCCTCACCGACCTCGCGGCCGCGCTCGACGTCGACACGTTCCGCGAAGGCACCGCCGCCGGAGACGTCCACACCGCCGGAGAATGCCTCCTCGAGCTCATCGCCCGCAGCGAAACCCAGCACCACCGTGGCACCCAGCTTCGCCGCTTCTTCGGCGGCCGCCGCACCCATCGCACCCGTCAGGCGGTCGCACGATGACCACCTTCGCCCCCGACGTCAACCACCAAGTTGACGTACTGGAGGAAGCCCTGGAAGCTGCGGTCATGCTCACGAGTCCCGCGCTCCGCCAGGCCGCCGCCCTCATCCGCGCTCTCAAGCTCACCGACGACATTCCGTTCGACCCCACCAACCCGACTTACGACGACTTCGCCGCGCTCCTTGAGGTCGAGAAGGCCGCCCACCGTGCCGTCGTAGCCGCCCGAGTCGACCTCATAGAGAAGTGGGTCGCCGAGAAGGGCAGCCTCGCGCTGGTCGCGGCCGACCTCGGCGTCTCGAAGCAGTACCTCAGCCGCCTGCTGACCACCGAGCGGAAGCGCGAGGAAGAAGAAGCGGGGGAGACGACGTGACGACCCTGACCGACAGGCCCCGCCACCACCCCGTCCTCGACCGGGGTCGGTACGCCCGCCTGCTCGCGTGGCTCGACCAGCGCACCGCCCGAGCCCGCCGCCGACGCAGGGAAAGCCTCGCCCGCAGGCTCACGCTCCGCGCGGCCCGGCTGCCCGGCCACTGGGTACCCGTCACCGATCTCCACGTCGGCGAAGTCATCCTCGAAGCCGCGTCCGGCCCGCGCTACGGCACAGGGGAGCGGGTCCTGTACGCCACCCCAGCCGCCGCCGAAGGCGTCGTCGAGATCTCCACCGACAGCGGCGAACACGACCTACCCGCCTGCGACTGGGTGCGGCTCGCCCAAACGAGCACGTCGTCCGGCTCTGGGAAGATGCCCCGGTGACCAGCCCCAACGACGACGCCAAGCCGAAGAGGAACGCGCAAGACACGCTCGCCGACGTCCTCGCCATCGGCGAGGCCGGCGAGAAGGCCCTCGGAATCTCCGCACCCAACCAGCCGTAACCCACGGAGGACTCGTCATGCCCAAGCCCCCACGCCCGTCAGCGGACGAGCTGGTCGCCAAGTACTGGCCGCACCCGGACTACGGCCAGGACAGCGTCGCCTCCGCGCTCGAAACCGCCTCCGAGCTGATCCGGTTCGTCAACCACGCGCTGATCAACGCCAACGCGGAAGCCCTCCCGCAGGTCCAGGACGTCCAAGATGCGACGTACAGGATGAAAGAGATCAGCACCCGTCTCCAGCAGCCCGCGGAACTCCTGGCCCGCCGACTGGAGATCATGACGGACAACGACCCCACCCTCTACTCCACCGAGGGCGACGCGAACACCCAAACCAACGCGGCCGCCGGACACCTCAACCGCGCCGCAAACTGCGCCGAAGACCTCTCGGCCGCCTTCGACGCCGCGTTCAACAAGCTCGGCCGTGTCGGCCACCGGTTCCCGGACGAGGAGTAGCCGGGCAACCGCCAGGCGAAGTCATCGACCCCTGGCGGTAACGGTGCCACCGAGGTTCGCGACACTGCTGTACCTGCACGGCTGATCCTGACCGTTTTCGTTGCGAAGGAACGCTCTTGCTCAACAGTGCCGCTATGGCAGCCAGCCCGTCCGACGAGAACCAGGTCGCGGTCATGGTCGTCGGTGTCGTGTTATTCCTGCTGCTGCACGTTGTGGCGTGGGGCTTAGTAGGCTTGTGGGGGCGTTGGTTCCCGAGGCCACTTAAGCCGGTAAAGGTGACCTACCGTGACCGGATCCGAACGGTGCAGGGCCAGCTCCAATCTGTTGGCAGCCTTCTGCGCGACCTCGAAGATGATCTCGCCACCCGAACCAAGGTGTTGGAAGCACGTCAGGCCGATGTGGACCAGTACGAGAGACTGGCATCGCTCAACGAGGACCAGGCGAAAGCCGTTGAGGATCTTGTCGGCAGGCAGTTCAAGCGCCAGAGCAAGACTGCCGCGATCTACTGGTGGGCTGGGCTTGTGCTCGCCTTCATGCTCGGCCTCATCGTCAACTGGATCAGCGCACCCCTGTGGGCATGGATCAACAGTTAGCGATCGTCATGGGTTCGCGCGGCCGCCGGCCTGACCGTGCGCCGTGCTGGTCCGCACGGACAGGCCGGAGCAGGGCACTAACTCCCCGCTGGCCGGACCGCGTCCTTGTGCACCAGCTGCCGCACCTTGACGGTGGTCCTGCCGTTGCTCGACACGAGCGTCATATCGACCAGGGCCCACAAGTCCCCGGTGGACGACATGACCCACGCCAGGAGCAGCCCGCGGACCCGGCCGCCGCCGATGCCGTACGCGCGGCACCAGATCGGCGTCTCGCTGCCCCATCGAAGCCGTTGAGCTGGGAGCACCTGGTTCATGTCGACCTCGACGTCCACAGGCGGGTCTTTCGGGTGCACGGCCTCGCGCTTCCACCCCTTCAGCCTGTCGCCATCGTCGAACACGCGTTCGATAATGCACTTCGAAGTGGGTGGTAGTCCATCCGGGGGCAGGGTGCCGCCTATCAGGGTGGCACCTGGCGCCCGCGTCATCGGCTGCGGAAGAGTTGCCCCCGTGGACAAGCCGTTCGAACTCCCCGACGTATACGAGACCCGTCAAGGGGCCGCACTGGAGGCGGCCGTGAAGGCTGCCCGCGAGACCGGAGACATGGGGCCGGTGCTGAAGATCGTGGACCACGTCGCCGCCGAGGGCGACCAGGACCGGGAGTTCATCCTCGCCATGGCCCTGTTCCGATACCAGCTGTTCGCGATCGAGGCTGGCGACCAGAGCACCATGAAGGCGTTCAGCGAGCTGATGCGCGCACGGTTCTCGCCGGAGGTGCTGGACCAGGTCGTGATGTTCTCGATGCTGACCGCCGGGCTGCGGCAAGGTTGGCTACCGGCCGAGAGCTACGACAAGCTGGCCGCCTATCTGGCCGAAAAGGACGCTGGCCTGCGTGCACAGCTCGACAAGGTCGAACGGCGAGCCGCGTAGATCGATCGTCACACCTATAGCAACCGTGGCCGATCGGGTGAACCTTCACTTTCCGGCAACCGTAGGTTGCCGGAACAGTGTCGGCAACCTACGGTTGCCGGATGCTGTATCCCCTCGACATCATCGAGCGACACAACTTCGCCCAACGACTCCAACGCCTGAACATCGAGAACCGGCACATCGGATGGGGTTCCGACACCGACACCCTCGACGTCCTCCGGGGCGCCGTCGCCGTCGACCACGTCGGCCTGGAACGCCCGGACAACGTGAGCATCGAGGACCTTCACGGCGGCCTGCGCCTGCTCGTCAACCTGCGCAAGGACCTGGACTCGGCCGAGGTCCGCTTCATCGAAGCCGCGCTCGACCGGGGCCAGTCGCTCACCTCCCTGGCGAAGGACGTGTACGACGTCAGCCGCCCAGCCCTCACGAAGCGCTACCGCAGTCTCGGTGGACTTCGTGAACCTTTGGTCGGCAATCCGGAGGCCGTCACGCCGCCGGGGACCGTGGTGCGCTACTGGATGGCGCCCACCGAGGCCGATGTCACCGGCGAAGACGCCGTCGAAGTGCAGATGACGCGCGTAGGCGACGACTACCAGCCCTACGTCCCGCTCAAGTTCAGCCGCGGCGAGCACGCCTCATTCAGCGGGGAGCTTCCCCGACCGGGCAAGGTCGCGAAGGGCACGCTCTACCCGATGGGGGACAGCGCGCGACCGATCGAGGTCTGGATGCGTGCGGAAGCCGCACCAGTGACGGAGGAGCAGAGTCGATGACCGGCAGCGAGCAGGCGAGACACGACACGAACAGGCTGCCCACCTGGGACACCATGATGGGCAAGGCGCTGGAGCAGCTGACCGGCGCCCGGGAACGCCTCGGCAACGCTCGGGACCAGCTCAATTCCGACTGGCGTCCGCCCGGCCCCTACTCGAACGACGCCGGACACGATCGCCTCGCGGTGTTGAAGAAGATCACCGCGCTGAAGGCGGGCATCGACGAGGTCAAGCGCGACCTGTACGCGATGATGGACCGCGAGAACGAAGCCCGACCCGCCAAGAAGACGTCGGAGACGCGCGATGGCCAGTAACCGCGATTTCCAGCGGCATCCCCCGCCACACCCGCTCGGGAACATCCGCCCCGCGCCCACTCCCGCGCGCACCGAGACGGAACTCCTTGCCGCGCTTGGGCTCTCGGCCGACATTCCCGCCACCGGCCTGAGCCCCGTATGCGACTTCTGCGAACGCTCGAAGGATCGGCGGCCGCCGCGCTGGTACTACCCGGTGAAGCCCACCATTGACATGGACTTCGGCGGCGTCACCGTCCCGATCGACGCAGGGATTCTGACCGGCTCCGGCTGGGTCGTCTGCGACCACTGCCACGCCTTCATCGCACGCGAAGACTTCGCCGGCCTCGCCGAAGAGCTGGGCTACGCGCAGCTCGAAGGCAGCGCGGTTGACCAGTTCCGGAAGATCATGCTCAGCCCCGGCCAGCCGCTCCAGACAACGAAGAAGAACCCGGAGTGACCACCGAAGCGCAAGACGCGTACCTGCGCAGCCTCCGGGAGCGCGACGACGCAGGGGAGCGGTGGATCCTCAAGCTCGGCCCGTGGAGCGTTGCGATGATCCCCGGCATCATCTGGTACACCACCCAGAAAGGCGACGAGCCACCGGTTCCTCCGGACGACGAGCTGACGGAGCTTCTTCGACGGGAGCGAGCGGGGGAGCGGGCCGACATGCCGATCGGCCCCTACAACGCATTCTTGCTGGCCTGGGCTCTCCTTCGGGTGCTCCGCCATCGGGACTACAAGGGCTACGGGCCGCAGATGTTCAAGCTCCTGCTCGACCAGCTGATGCTGCCGATCACCGAGGACCCGCGAGGCGCTGAGATCTTCCGGGACTGGAAGGTCTCGCTGTGACAACCGGGAAACCGTTGTGCGGCTACATGATGCGCGGTCCAGGGCTGCCCTGCGCTCGACCAGAGGGCCATGAGCTGCCGCATCGTCCAGCGCCGAAGAAGGCCAGTCAGCCGACCGCGACGAAGGTGTCGTCGAAGCGGCGGGCGAAGCCGAAACCAGGGAAGGGCGCCGGAACACAGCAGGGGAGCGCCCCGGCGAAGGGCGTGCTGGCGAAGTTCCCCGGCACCTGCCCCGGATGCGGTCGCCGGTATGGGAAAGGCGCCGCTCTCGCCAAGGTCAAGGGCGGCTGGGGGCACCCGGCGTGCGCAACTGCGTGGCGCGAGACGGAGAGGATCCGGGCGGGTGAGACGTTCCGGAGCCAAAAGCCGTCCAGCTGGAAACTGGGAGCCGGGCCCGGCAGCTTGCGGGAGCGCAACTAGACCACCAGACGGGTTATGGTGGGTGCGTGACTGCGGCCGCGCACCACCCCGATCACGAGCCCGGCGACCTCGATACGCCCGGGGCGATTCGGGATGCTCTCCTGTCGGAGGAGCGCGCTGACTTCGACGCCGCGTACGAGCAGGCGCTCGACACGGCGAAGGCGACCCGGGACCTGGCTGGGGTCTTCGAGACGCTCGCCGGCTGGCGCCGCGTCGCCCGGAAGACGCTCGCTGACCCGGCCGCGCACCGCGCCATGCTCCAGCAGGCCGCCCGCATCCAGCGGACCGGTGAGCCGATCGACGGGGCGGTGTCCCTGGCCGATGTGAGGGCACTGCTCGGCAAGTAGATCGTGGCCTACCGCATCGAGACGGACCCGCGCGTCCTCGACCAGATCAAGGCGCTCCCTGCCGACGTCCTGCACGAGCTGGGCGACGTGTACGACTTCCTTGAGCTGTTGCCCTGGCGCGGCCCGCCGTACAACACCGCCAAGCCGACCAGCCCGATGCGGGCGCTCCCGTTCGGCGGCGGCCGCGGCCTGGTCACCTACCTGGTGCTCGACGAACAGGACCGCGTCGACGTCCTCGATGTCACCTGGTTCGGCTGATTCGGAGCTCATCCGCCTGGACGTCTTCGGGCCCGAGCAGGACCCCTGGATCGACTATCAGCTGGGGAAGCGTGGGCTCAAGTTGCCTGAACAGGTCACCGCGGCGGGATAAGGCGCACAGGCGTGGGCGTCAGTAGTCGAACTCGTGGATCAGCGCGTTATTGGTTTCCCAGTCGGCGTGTGCTTGCGCTCGCTGTTCCTGGCGCCACGCACGACACTCGTCGTCGTGTTCCTCGGTCGCTTGGCAATCCAGGGTTCCGGTGCAGTCTTGTTCGTCGACCATGGGCTGAGTGTGGCGCAAGGTCGACCCTGAGGCGAGCAGGCCGACCCACACTCGACCCACACCAGACCCACGCTGGGCAGTTACGGCGCCCGGGCGCCGCGGGGAACGGCGCGGCGCCGCGCGCCGCCGCCAGAGGAATCAGTGCACGGTGATGGTGAACTCGCGCGGGTTGAAGGGCGTCGTGGTGATATCGGTTCGCGGCTGCGGAACGGTCGGATCGAGTTCCAGCGTGTAGAGGCTGGTCTCGGTCCCGTTCGGATTCACCCAGCGGCCGGTGACCGTGCCGGTCCAGCTGGTCGCGTACTCGGCCATGTCACCCTGGTAGCACCAGTGCGTGTCGATGGTGATCCGCTTGCCGATCAGGTGCGACCAGTCCAGGCCGGGCGGGTGGGGCTTGTCCTTCCGGCAGTACGGCGGGCAGTGCTCGTTGAAGTGCCAAAATCCTTGCAGCGCCTTGCCGCACGTTGGGCATTCGGTGAAGTCCTTGGACCGCTCCCGATCGCTTTCGCACGTGGGGCAGTCCTTGCCGGGTTCCTTCCAGTGATCTTCGTGTTCACGTTCGACAGTGCGGAAATACGCGTCCAGCTCGGCTTCCTGCCGCAGCTCGGCGCAGTAGCAGCCGTCGCAGGTGGTGCACACGCCGCAGCCGGCGCACTGGTTGCCCAGGTAGTGCCCGCAGATGGGGTTGACGTCGTTGTCGGGGGTGACGACCGTGGGCAATTCCGGGCCACCCTGGTCGACGGGACGCGGCCGGAGCCGGGACGCGGTGACGGTGCTCTCGCGGTGTTCGGCCGCTTCGATCGTCCTCAGGGCCTCGGTGTACGTCACGCCGTGGTCGGCCATGTATTGCCGAACGTCGCGGCGGCGAGAGTGGTTGTGGCGGGTCATCAGGTCGTCCTCCAGCGAGGGCCCACGCACCCCGCGAGGTCGGCCTGGACGTCCAGGTGATCGCGTCGGGTGTTCAGTCGTACTGAGGCGGTGCCGTCTTGTCCTCGGTCGCCGTGTTGGCCGCGTGGGGGCCGGATCGGCTCGGAGATGGGCCTGTACGTTGCCCAGGCCATCACCATAGCGAAGCTCACCGACAATGACGATCCAGTCACCGGGTCGGCGTTATGGCGCCTCGCTCTTGAAGGGGACGGCCTGGCGGACCTGCCGTACGAGGTCTCGCATTGTGTCGGCGTCGGCGAACCCGTGGCCTGTGCGGAAGCGGAAGAACGTCCCCTTCATGCTGTCGGACAGGGTGGGGTCTTTGGTAGCTGGCAAGAAGGCGCCGTCGTCGTCGATCATGCAGGCCGTGGGGGTTTGGAGGACCAGATTGGAACCAGGGACGAGCAGGAAGTCCTCGGCCGATACCCAGCCCTCCTGGTCGATTTGAGGTAGCTCGACGTCGTTGAAGTTCAGCCGGAGGAAACCGCGGACAGGTCCCTGGTGGCGGCAGAGGAACATCACCGCCTCGGTCGAGTCCTTGTATCGGAGAAGCTGGTCGTGGGGGTGTGCATCGACCACCGTGGCCAGTTCGAGGTAATGCGTGGTGACGTCCCGGCCGTTCGGCAGCTTGGAGAACGCGAGCCGGTCGACGGCCACGCAGAGAAGCAGTAGGACGAGCGTCGCGATGATCGCGACGATGAAGTCCCCGCTGCGGAATCCTTCGTACAGCGCCCCGGCTGAAGGCAGAAGTATCACGAGGTTCAACAGGGGCCTCTTGAACCGCCACAGGTGCGCAGCCGCCGCGCGACCGGCCGTTCTCACGCTCACGATGCCTCACTTTGCCACCCTGTACGGGTTCGACGTCACTCGGCGTCACCTCGCGCGGCGGCCTTCGCTGCCCGGTCGAGACGTGCCTGAGCCTCCTCGATCCAGCGGTGCCGTTCGCCGGGTTCGAGCTTGTTCCATGCCCGGACGGGGAAATGCACGCGATCGCCAGCGTGGCGTGCCATGTCGCCGAGCCAGGTGCTCATGGCGCTGAGCAGAACGTCGGGGTCGACCGCGTCCAGATCGCGGGGAATCTCGTCACTCAAGTCGCGCCCGCGTCCGCGGGCGGCGTCCGCGACGGCCTTGTCCATGATCGCCTCGGTGATGGTGCCCGGGAGGCGCGCGCCCAACACGAAAACGTCGTCCTCGGTGAGGAGTTTGTCCGCGAAGACGGACGTCAGGACCTCAATGAGCACGTTTCTCCTGTTGTCGGCCCGGATCCCGTCCTCCGTGGCCACCTCGGCGGCGCCTTCGACGGCGAGGAGGACCCTGATAATCGCTCCGTCCCGCGCGACCTGGTCGACGGCCTTCGGGCTCCAGGTTCGTGTGCCGCCAAGGGTTTGCTCGTAGCGTTTCTTCGCGCCTGGGCGGCTGATCCCGTAGGCGGCGCCGATCTCGGTCCAGGACACGTCGCGGTCCCGGAGTGTTTCGATCACCAGGCGTTCGGTGTTGTTCAGGGTCAGACGTTCGTTGGGGATGACCTTCAACGCGGTCCAGAGGTCGTCGTCGGTGACTTCGTCGAGCCGAGGAAGTTTGAGGGTGCCGAGGATGGGGCGCGTTTCCGGCGAGTCGTCGAGGACGGTCATGAGGCCTGCGAGGGCTTCGCCTGCGGAGCGAGGGACGTCATGTTCTCGCCGGAGGGCGGCGAATCGGGTGAGCTTTGCTCGCGCTGCTTCCTGCTTGTCCATGCCGTAACCATAGGTTCCGCCCCTAGGAGCGCGCAACCTTTGGTTACGAAACAGATTGAGCGCAACCAAAGGTTGCGCTAGACTTTGCTCAGTACATAATCTGTATTATGTACTGAGTATCCAAACACTGTTTCGTAACTGAAAGGGCGCTCCATGACGCGCTACGAGAACTACGACTACCGGCCCGCCGCTCAACCCCTGACCGCCCGCGATCTCGTTCGAGCCCTGGGCGTACCCGACAACGTGCCGCTGACCGTCCCCGACGAACGCCTGGTCGTCATCGAAACCCTGGACCGTCCCGGCGGGATGCTGGATGGGGAACAGATCGTGGTCGGCATCGATGTCACCGCCGAAGCCAACCTCTCCGGTCTCATCGGAGACAAAACCACCGTGCTGTACCTCGAAGGCGACTACCCGGCTGGAACCTACGAGCGAGCCGTGGACGAGACCTGATGACTTCCATGCCCTACCCGCACGCCCGGCACGATTGCGTGGGATGCCGAGAGTTCGACGCCGACGTCGAACTCCTCGACGAGAACGGGCAGCCTCACAAGCCGCCCCGCGAGGTGTGCCAACGCTGCCTCGGTAAGAACATCACCTTCACGACGATCCACGGCTCGGGTCCCGACATGGATCAGCCGGTCACCGTGAAGGTGCGCCCGGCCACCGGACGGCGCGCATGAACGTCCGGGCTGGAGCACGTACACCCCCGACCCAATTCAGACAGGAGAAACAGTGAACCCGTGGATCCTCGGCATCGCTGCACCGCTCGGTGTCGTCCTTGTCATCGGCGTGGCGGCGCTCGTCACCCGGCTGACCGAACGAAGGCGTTACCAGGAGAGAGCCACCGTCTGCGACATGCGGACCTTCCGCGTCGCCGAACGACAGGTGGACTGGCAGGTCGCTCGCCACAACTGGCGGATGGCGCACTTGAACGCTGACGTCATCTGCACCTGGCTCGCAAGCGAACGTCACTACGGCAGCGCCCGGCGCCAGCGGAAGATCAGGAAAGCTCTGGAGGTCTGGACGGCGCGGCGCATCGAGTACCGGCCGGAGGAACACCCCAGCTACTAGACCGGCAAGTAAACCCCTTCACACCACGTCCGCGGGCCAGTACCTCGCGGCTGCAACACCCCACCTTCCGACACAACTTCGAGCTGTCAGCACAACAGCGAAGGAGCCCCCCATGTCCACAACGGACACCCCGGAACCGGCCAGCAGAGCCGAATTCCCGTTCGCCGTCACGATCACCCGCCCCGGCCACCCGACCCTGCACCTCGGCTACCGGTACCAGCACAGCGCCGAACACGCCGCCTGGGCGTTCACCGACATGCTCACCAGCGATGCCCACCCGCCCGGCACGACGATCAACTGGGGCGCGACGCCGCCCGACGTCGAGATCACCCCACCGGTGCCCACCACACCCAGCGAGATCGCCGAACATCCCGACTTCCCCGGCGAGCGTCCACCGCTCTTCCCCGACCTGTACGCGCGGGTACTCGCCCAGCACGGCTACGACCTCGCCGCGAGTCTCTGGTCAAACGCGTGCGCCATCTACGACGCGATGCACCAGCCGGAAGAGGAGGCAGAGGTCGAGGTGGGTTCCTTCCCGATCGATCCCCACATCCTCGAAGGCGTGTTGCTGGAGCACGTCGGCGAAAGCGAGACCCGGTCCATCTTCGCTGCGCTCGCTTCGGCCGCGGACGGTGCCCGATGAGGACCATCCCCCACCTGATCATCGCCGAACGGAACCGGCTTGAGTCGACTCTCAGGCAAATGCGCAGGCCCAAGGGTGCCGTCCAGCCGTCGTTGTTCGCTGCCCCTCCGGTGGAGCAGAGCGCGGACCTGATCTATCGCGCGCACGCGACCTCTGGCTTCGGCGACGGCCAGGACGTTATGGCCGCCCGGTTCGCCGTGCTGCTGGAGCACGCCGGCCTGCTCGGCGACGAGGCACGGCACGCGAGGGTCGTCGACGTTCTCCACTTCGTGAGCGACCCGGCAACCCGCGAACTGTCCGGCGCCGTCGTGGCCGACAAGGTCCGCGCACTCCTCGATGAAGCAGCCAACGCCACGTCCCGAACAAGCAAGGAGCCGCGTTGAGCGAAGACGTCGCCGGTGAACTCGTCCCGGCGGAAGCGATCCCCGCCCAAGCGCGGGACGAGGCCGGCGAGCGTTGGCAACGCGAGTTGGCGATCGTCCGCGCGTGGCTCAAGGAGGTCAAGGGCAACACCAAGGCCACCTACGCGGACGCGATCGGCTGGCCGTACGACAAGCACGGCACGTGGCGCGATACCTCGCGGCTGCGCAACGGTGTCACCTGGCTGTCCTGGTGCAGCCGCAACGGGGTGCACCTGCTCGACGTCGGCCGCGCGCACGTCGTCGCCTGGGCAGAGGCACTGAACGACACCCCGCATCCGGACACCGGGCAGACGCTCACGCGCTCGACTCGGGCGCATACGTTCACCGCGGCGAGCGCCTTCTACAAGTGGGCCATGCAGTCGGGGATCACGGTCATCAACCCGATGGAGTTGGTCAAACGCTCGAATTTGGGCGTCGAGATGCCGAAGAACACGAAGTCGACCACCGCGTCACTCACCCGCGAGGAGATCGGCGCGCTGCTCGCGGCCGCGGACAACGACGCCATAGAGTCGTTGCGCCTGCGGAACGCGGCGATGGTCTGGTTCCTGTTCACCGTTGCTCCCCGCGTCAGCGAGATGACCCAGCTGCGGGTGAACCGGATCCGGCACACGCACGGTGTCCGCGTCGTTGACCTGGTGCTCAAGGGCGACCGCCCGCACAGCATCACACTCTCACCGGAGGCAGGGGAACGTCTCGACAGGTACCTCAGCTCCCGGGGGATCGGCTCGGCCGTCGCCCTGCGCGGCCAGGCTGGCGCTCCCCCGTTCATGTTTGTCACCGCGAACGGAAAACCGCTCGTCCGGTCCGCGGTGAACGCCGTCCTCGAACGGCTCGCCCGGCAGGCTGGCATCGCGGCCCCGAAGCGCGTCACCTCGCACGTAGCCCGACACAGCCTCATCACCGAGGGAAGCCGCCAGGGCTATACCGACGACCAGATGCAGGAACACATCGGGCACCGGGACAAGGCAACCACTGGTCGGTACGGCAGCAGGCACTTCGACCCCGCCAACTCGCCCGGTCTGGTGATCGCGTCGTCGTTTGCCGAAGCTGCCGCCGAGCATCGCGGCCCGCTATGATCTGCGGTGGTCACTCGCGCTGACCACTCTCCGCGCCGGACGGTACCCACGTTGCCATCGGCGAGGCGGACAAGACGGCTCAGGGCCTCGGCGCGCAGCTCGAGCTTTGGACACCCGTGATCGGCAGACCTCGCGGGGTGACGTGGGCGCTCCGCTGGAGGACGCCATGACCAGCCGCAACACCAAAAAGCTTCTCAAACAGCGCAAGGCCGCCACTGGGGAGAAGCACACCGGTGCCCTTCGGGCCCTCGATAAGGAGCGGGACGCCGCCGCATCGACCGCGATCGGTCCTTCCGCATTGCGCGGTGAGAAATTCGGATGGCACGAGTTCGACTATGAGCCGTCCGATGACCTCTTCAAGTGCCGCTTCTGCGGAGAGTACGAGGTGAAGTTCCAGGCCGCTGGATCCCCTTACCTGCGTTGCCCTGTCGGCGGGGACGATCGTGCCGCCGCTGCCGCGCAACGCGCGAAGGACGCAGCAAAGAAGGTGCTGGCCCACAAGAGGAACGGCTACGAACTCACCTACGAAGGCTCTGATCCGCATGTCCGGCCGCTCACTCCTCCCGACGTCCTGCGCGAACTGGCGTCGTCGGTCTGGAGCACCGTGTGGATCGATAGGGCCGTGATGAAGACCGCGCCCGACACTGTCGAGTTGATCGAAGACCTCGCCTACTGCCACACGGTCCGCGCGGTCGCGCTTCTGACCTTGCTGGCCGAGGCCAGCATTCCAGAGCCGCGCGCGTTGGAGGCGTTGCGAGTGAACCCGCATGCCACGACAGACAGGTACAACGA
This sequence comes from Amycolatopsis sp. NPDC034160, assembly GCF_055575355.1. Lineage (NCBI taxonomy): Bacteria > Bacillati > Actinomycetota > Actinomycetes > Pseudonocardiales > Pseudonocardiaceae > Amycolatopsis > Amycolatopsis sp. NPDC034160. The sequence goes on from NZ_JBVISU010000032.1 coordinate 22,224, forward strand.
GGACAGTGACCTGTTCATCACGCCTGCCGCGATGAACGCCGCGACGTTCCTTCGCGATGAGGTCGCCTCTCGTTGCCCAGAAACGGTTCTGCTGTTGCTGAGGGGCCAGATCGGCCTGGCGTTGAGGAATCGGCCCGGCGCTGTCGCGGACTTGTGCGCTGGCCTGGCGGCTCATGGCGGCCCGGCCCCGGTCGAGGGGGAAAGCCTCGCCAACCGGCACTATGGCGCTCACGTCGCTACCGCGTTGTTCGCCAGCTTCCTCGAAGTGCCGTCACTGCGTTGGCCGCTGGCCGCCGCGTGGGCAGCAAGTTCCCTCGTCACAGAGTGGCTGGAGTGGGCGGAATGGGCCTCAGGGCGTAACCGCGCCACCTTGGGCGCGCTCAGCCTGTACCGCCTCGATTACAGCAGCGCCGAACTGTTCGACGCGCCGTTGCCTGAGGACTGGGCCGACCTGATCGAATCAGCCGGCGAGCAGACGTCGAACGTGAGGACGTAGCTGTTCGATCAGGTCGGGGTGGTCGCCGCGGCCGATGATCCGCGCGGCGCCATACACCTGAGCGGTCCGCCCGGCAGGGGAATCGAGGACGTCGGCGAACGTCTCGTGCACCCGCCGGGCGGTCTCCGGCACCAGGAGGCTGAACAGGTAGAGCGTGGCGGCGTCGATGCCGAGAGGGCCGCATCCCCACATTTCCCAGTCGAGGATGCCGAGTTCGGGGCCGAGGACGTTGTTCCAGTGCAGGTCACCGTGCATGGTGGCCCAGTGGTTGATCGGCATGGCCGCCGCGGTGTCCGCGCCGAAGGCCTTGGCGGTCCGGCGATCGATGCCGTTGGGGCGAGCGAATCGGGTCGTCGGGGTGCTGGCGACGCGATAGAGGGCGTGCCGGAGGTCGGCGAACCAGTTGTCGTTGACGTCGAGAGGCTGCCGCAGGACTTCGTTCGGGGCGCATGGGGTGCCGTCGAGCACGGTCATGAGGTCGGCGCGGATGGCCAGGTCCTGGTGTTCCCACGTGGCGCTGTTGATGACGATCGGTTTCGGGACGTCGGTGATGGCGTTCGACGCTGGGATCCCCGTCCACATGGGATCGCTGGCCCACTGGCGATGTTCGCAGCCCACACGGAGCCAGAGCGGTCCGTCAGCACCCTGTACGAGGGTGCTGACGGACCGGAGATGCCAACCGAACCGGGGCTCCCCAGTGGCGACGACTCCGAAGTCTCCTGCGGCCTGGCTGAGCTGAGCGAGCATCCAGGCGCGGAAGGTCTCGTCGGACTGTGTTGGGGAGCTGGTCATCGGATGTCGTCGCCTTCTACCACTTAGGGTGACAGTTGGCCGGGTAGCAATCAGAGCCCTTGGGTTGGCAGTCTGCGGCCGCCCGGTTGGGCATTCCGCTGCTGATCAGTTCAGCCCTGGCGGCTGGCATCTTTCCGAGTATTTCGGCAAGCGTCTTGTTTCGGACGTCGCCGACGATCGACTGTCGCGCCATGATGCATGGGCGGACTCGGCCGTCCGGCATGATCGCGGCGACACCGTTCCCGCACGCACCGCACAGTTGCTTCGCGTCCGTCGTTTTCTCGCCGGTGCCGCAGCTCGAGGAAGCACCGCGGCCGACCTCGCGGAGGCGGTCGGATCCGATTCTCGGCACGCCGAGATCGACGAGTTCGGCGCGGGCCTGGTCGACGCGTTGGTCTTCGCGGACGTCGACGACGCCGGTACGGATTTGGATGCCCAGTTCGCGCGCGATCGCGATGTTTGTTTTCGTCCGCCCGTGGGTGTCGCGGCCGGTGATCGCCGCGTGTTCCTTGGGATCGTCGGAGTAGTAGCTGGTCGCCAGAGAAACGTCCAGGTCCTTGAACGTCTTCCACATTTTCGGTGTGATGTGGACGAGGTTGGAGAACACCTCGGTGCCGAGGCCGAAGTTGCGCGCGTGCTGAATCAGGTCGAGAAGGCCAGGGTGGAGGGTGGGTTCACCGCCGATGAACTGGACGCGGCGGACGCCGAGGCCGGCGGCCTGGTAGATGACGTCTTTCCACTGTTCGTTGGTCATGTCGCCGTGGGTTCCGTGGGGCCCGCTGTCGGCGTAGCAGTGTCCACACTCCAGCTGGCATTTGCCGGTGATTTCCAGCCACAGGAACTCGGTGTCCGTTGCCGTTGCAAGGGCGGTCATGCGGTTTCCCTCCCGCTGTCGTTGGGCGCGGCAATGCGCACCAGCGGTTCGCCCTTCTCCCGCCGCAGAGTATAGCGCCACCTGCAAGCGAATCACTACGGAAAGTTACCTCCGGCGCCAGGTTCCTATCATGGCGCCGATGACCGCTGCGACGGCGCCAAGGAGCACCGGCCCGGCATCGAGGGCTATACCTGCGGCATTGCTCGCCACTATGTTCGTGAGTGCCCCAACTAGTGTGGCAATCGCGGCCGCGAGGACGTACCTGACGGTCCGCAGTTCAGGTTGGAGGGGTGATTCCATCCGAACGTCTGCCTCGATTGGTACGACGGCCTTGAATTCCGGCGAGTGCGGGCCTTCCACGAGAACGGTGTAGGTCAGCTTGTGATCTCGCCGAAGCAGGGCAGGCTCAATCATCAAGGCGCCGTTCCCCCGAAATGTCCACTTCGGTTCGGGAGTGCCGGGCACTTTCGTTGTGGCGCTGGCTTCCAGCACGCCAACGATGCGGGCCCCGAACAGCAGCTCGATGGGACCGTCAAACGCGTCCTTCCGGATATCCCGGCGGCCGCGGACCATGATCTCCGCGGTGACCAGGTGAGGGTTCTTGAGCACTTCCTCACCCGACCTGACTTCGAGCGCGAGCTGCTTGCCCTTCTCGTGCACAAGCGGCGTGCTGCTGGCGACGTAGACATTCAGCCGGCGGCGCGGGTTCTGCGATCGGAACGCCGCCACGATCGCGCCGACGCCGAAAATGATCGCCACAACGACACCGGCAATCGCCCAGAACGTGCCGGACGCGTACCAGGGGACGGGCGGTGCGGGTGCAGGAGGCATGGCGGCTATCGAACCAGGTGCTTCGAGCGTGGCCGCACCGCGCCACGGTCACGATGTGGCGATCGGCAGCGTGCTGAGTCCCCGTAACGTCACCGTGGTTGCCCATTCCGGCTCGCCTGCGAGGCGCAGATCCGGGACGCGGCGTGCGAGTTCGCGCAGCACCGTGAGGCCTTCCAACCGTGCCAGCGGCGCACCGAGGCAGAAGTGGATACCGTGGCCGAACGTCAGGTGCCGTGCTGGCGGGAGCGCGATATCAAAAGTGTCCGGCCTCTGGTGTGTACGGGGGTCGCGGTTGGCCGCTCCGAAAAACACGAGCGCTGTGTCACCGGTGGCTAGTTCGACGTCACCGAGTGTCGTGGTGGTCAACGCGGTGCGCATGGTGAGCTGGATCGGTGAGTCGTAGCGCAGGATCTCCTCGACCGCCCCTTCCGCGAGCGAGCTGTCCCGCGCGAGCGCGGCGTATTGCTCGGGGTGACGCAGCAGGGCGAGCACGCCGTTGCCGATGAGGTTGGTGGTGGTCTCGTGACCGGCGACAAGCAACAGCGTGAGCGTGACCAGCAGTTCGCCTTCGCTGAGCATTTCGCCCTCGTCCGACACCGCTACAAGCGCTGATAGCAGATCATCGCCTGGCGTCCGGCGGCGCGCGGCGGCCAGGTTCCGGAAGTAGGCGATGAACTCCCGCCGCGCCGCGGCCGCCTTCTCGACGACATCGGGCGGTAGGAGGAACCCGGGGTCCGACGCTCGTGCCATCGCAGCTGACCAGTCGCCGAACCGTTCCCGATCTTCGACCGGAACACCCAGCAGTTCCGCGATCACCGTGACCGGCAGCGGCACGGCGAGCACATCCATGAGGTCGGCCTCGCCAGCATCAACGATCTGGTCGATCGCCGTGGTGGTCAACGCCTCGATCCGCGGTTGCAGGTCCTTGATCACGCGCGGCGTGAACGCCTTCGATACCAGGCGGCGCAGCCGAGTGTGGTCGGGCGGGTTGAGGAATGCGAACGCGCGCACCACTCGCCCCTGCGCGTCGACAGGGTGATCGGGGTCGTTGTCCGCGATGACCTCTGGCTCGGGGTGCCCGAAGTCGGAACTGCGCAGTACCTGCTCAGCCTCGGCGTGACCCAGAACAGCAACGAGCGGGCCGCCCACCCTGACGACCGGGGACTTCTCCCGCCACTGCGCGTACAGCGCATACGGGTCGGGGCGGTTCTGCGGGTTCAGCAGCTCTCCCAGCATGTTCACCACCTTCTCATGGTGCGGTGCACCTGCTCGGCGGTGGTGCTTTCGATGGCCAGCCCAGACCGTTGGGTCACGATGCGGCCGCGATAGGTAACGCATGATCAGGTCCGCGAGACATACCGGCGTTGACCATCGTCATGCTGGAGGGGTTCGTGATCATCCGTCGTACCGTGGCCGCTGTTTCCGTCGCGCTGGCCGCGCTCTCGTTGGCCGCGTGCAGCGGTAGCTCGTCGACGTCTACCGGCCCCGGCGCGGCCGCCGAGAGCACCAGCGCGAGGACCGCTGACGATGTCACGAAGACGCTCGGCGAGAAGATCGCCACGGTGAAGCTGATCAAGGCGTACACCGCCGAGGACGACCCGAACCACCTGCTGGGCCGCCCGAACGGCTACACGTCGAAGACGGCGTTCGGGGACTCGCGGGTCAAGGCGGCCGACGTCGAGTATCTGGGCGTGGACGCGGTGGAGCGCGGCGGTTCGGTGGAGGTGTTCGCGGACGAGGCCGGCGCGAAGGCGCGGATGGACTTCATCCAGACGGTGTCGAAGAACCTGCCCTCGGTCGGCGAGTACGACTACGTGAAAGGCGCGGTACTGGTGCGGGTGTCGCGGTTCCTGACGCCGGATCAAGCGAAGGAGTACGAGGCCGCGCTGAATAGCTGACGGTATAAGGAAAAGCGCCCGGCGGCCTGTTGGCTGCCGGGCGCTTTTCGTCACCCCCAGGGATTCCGGCGTCGAGGGTTGCCGGAGGTCTTTCCGGGGGTGGTGCGTGTGGGCACTCGTTTGTAGTCCTGCTGGCGACACAGGAAAGCGTGTCGGAAGGTCTGTGTCGCCAGCAGGATCCCCCTGCGATTCGGTCCACGCGATGTGCTGGTCACGCGGTCCGGTGTTTACCGTATCCAGGGCCTCGATCCGATGTCAACTATAAATTACATCCTAGCGGCAACGTGACATACAAGTCACATCGAACGGCGGTCTAGAACGTGGGCACGAACGTCAGGATCGTGATCCCGAACCCGAGGGTTGTACCTGCCGTGACCTGCCCCGTTGTGTGATCGCCGGTGACGACACGCGACCAGCAGATGAGCACCACGACGAGCAGCAACGACAGGGCGACAGGCCCGTAGACCACGGCCAGCGTCGCGACTCCCCCACCGGAGACGGCCGCGTGCAGGCTGATCTTCCACCAGCTGGTGATCACGAACGTCACGACAAGCGAGACGAGCATCGCGACCGCCATGTACACCAGGTCGGTCGGCGCGTTCCACACCAACATGATCACCAGACCGACCGCGGTGGAGGCGAAGCACACGATGAGCGGCTTCACCCGTCCTTCGCGGTTGCGGACATGGTGCCCGTCCCAGTCGCCCTTCTTCGCGCCGCGCACGATAAACGCCATCGGGACGGCTGCGCAGAAGAACGCGATCACGAAGCCCCACAGCAGGGTGTAGCCGATGCTGTAGTCGGTGGCCCGCCAGGGCACGGCGAGCGACAGCAGGACGAGCACCACCCACGGCGCGAGGATTTCACCGACGACCTTCGCGGTCTTACAGGGGAGGGTCTGGGATTCAGCGGTTTCGGTCATGGCCTTCTCGTGATCAACGTGAGCTGGTGGCAGAAACCACCAGCGGCGGGCGCTGCCATGCAACAGCGACCAAGCGCAGGAACTCGACCAGGACCGCGAGGTTGTCGCCGGTCGCGGGCTCCTCGATCAGCTTCTCACTCGGTTGGCCATCTTCGGCGTCGTGGGCTTCGAGGGCGGCACGCCACAGCTCGGCTTCGACGGCGGCCGTCAGCTTCGCGCCGGTGAGGCCGCGTGCTCGGCCTGCTTCCTCGGCGGCCTTCGCCAGCTCCGGATTGAGGTAGCCGCGTAGACGACTCCGGCCGTCCATGATCTCGATGGCGCGGCGGTAGAGCGCGAACTCCATGTCCCAGCGCGGCGGACGGCTCTCCAGGGCGATCGTCGGCATGGCCTCGGTGAAGGCTTCCCACAGCGGTTGCAGCTCACGGTAGGAGCGGCGGTACTGGACCAGGAGACGCAGCGCGGTCACGCGTGGTCCCCAGGCCGGCATCGACAGGCCGACCAGCGCGGCGAGGACACCGACAGCGATCACCGGAACTTCGAGGCCCTGCGGGTACGGCGGGGTGAGGCCGATCGCGCGCAGCAGTGTGTATGCCAAGTGGTGCACGGTGTAGATCAGCCCCATACCGGTGCTGATGGTCAGGGTGACGAGGCTGCGGCGCAGCCACACCCGGTCAGCGATCCTCGACCACTTCCACGACAGGCGGCACAACGTGAGCAGCGAGGCGGCCATCGCCGCGGAGTAGCTGAGCACCATCGTGAGGACGTACGGGTATTTCGCGTAATCGAAGTCGTTGTAGTCCGGGTTCTCGAAGGCGAGGCTGAGACCCCAGCTCACGACCATGGTTGCCGTGAATAGGTACATCACCAGCTGGTACCAGCGGATTTCCGTTGGCCGATCCCTCTTGCCGTAGATCGTTAGCAGGTAGAACCACTCGAACGCGGCGAGGCTGCCGAGGATGAAGAGGTGCTGGATGATGAAGGAGGCAGGAGAGTTCGGCCAGAGGCTCTTGATGCCGACCGCGACGGCGAGCGTCAGCATCAGCAGCCCGGACCACATTGCCCACATCGCGGGCCGTCGCGGGGAGCGGATCAGGTCGACCAGTCGGTAGATGGTGACCGCGAGCCCTGCGATCACCATGACGTACTGCAAGGCGGCCTGGATGGCTTCACGCACGAGTGCGCTCCATGATCGCGGCGAGGCCGTCGATACTCGCGGCGTCGGCCCCGTGGAGGGTGCGTTCGGGCTCGATGAGGCGCCGGCCTGCGCGCTTCCAGATGAGCGAGGCGGCAACCTCCGCTTCGGTTTCCTGGGCGGACGAATAGGTCTCACGGTAGAGGACCGCGTCCCCGTCTCCCGGCTCTTCGACGTTCTTGACGATGAGCTCGAGGAGTTCTCTCGTGACCGGTCCGCGGGCCAGGATGGCATCTTCGTCGCCGCGGTGGCACAGCAGAATGTGGCTGACCTCGTGTGCCAAGACTTGCTCCCAGTGCAGGTCACCCTCGCGGAGGGTGGAGTCGTAGAGGATGACGTCGACGTGCTCGGCCGGTACCCACATGGCATCTGGGCCGCCGGGCGGGATCTCGACGGCGAGAAGTTCGATCGGGCGGTCGCGGTAGTCTGCGACGAGGCGGATGAACTCGCGGAGGTCCCACGGATCAGGGATGCCGACCTCGTCGAGGAGCTTGTTGATGCGCTTGCGGAGACGCCGGTACTCGACGGCCCCGCCGAACCCGGTGTACCAGCGCTCAGCGCTGGAAGCGGGTCGGTCTTCGATTGACATGTACTGCCGGTTCCCTACTTGCGTTCTTCACGCGGTTTCGCGTGCTTGTCGTTGATCTGCACTAGCTGTTCACTCACGCTGCTGAGGGCTTGAATCGCCTCAGGCGACATCTCCCCCATGCGAAAGAGCACTTGCTTGACCCCGGCCTTACGTCGAAGAATGTCGAGCGCGGCCTGGGACTCGCCATCCGGGGTATCCCCCTCCGGACTCTCGTCGAAGTCCGTGAGGAAGGCGACCTTGCAGCCGAGCACCTTCGCCAGGATGGAGATCGTCTCCAGGGTGGGGTTTTGTTTCCGGCCTGTCTTGAGCTGGTACAACACTTGGCGACTGAGAGGGCGTCCGATCTCGTTGGCGGCGTTAAGTATCTGCTGGTCAGAGAGACCTCTTTGGCGGATCGCGTAGTTCAGGCGGCTGGTGATGGTGTTACCTGGCTCATGGTTCTCCGGCTGCGTCATCGCGTTCCTCTCGTGGCCCCGACTGCGCGCAGATGTAACTTAAAGTAGCTACCGCATCGCTAATGTCACCTTAAGTTTACATCTTAGCGGGCGGCAGGACTGTCCGCTCACCGGATGACCATCGCCACGTTCGCCATTCTCCAGCAGCTCATTGGTCAGCTTCATAACAATTAATTTCGGCCTCGAAATTGCGTTTCGAATTATGGTATGGCCATATTTAAGCCGCCGCTCTGGAATGGACTCGGGAATCAGGCACGGATTCCCCTGATCCAGGAGGGGCGCATGGCTGGGGAACACCCCACATCTGAGCTAACTGCCGAAAGGCTCGCGGGCCTGCCGCCCGCAGCGGTCGACCCGACCGCCGAACATCGACAGATTGCGCAGGTCATGGGCGGCCTGTTCACCGCCTACCAGCTGGCCGGTTTCACGCGGGCCGAAGCGCTGGCGTTGATCATCGAGCACGCCCGCGGACTTTCCGGCGGTGCCCGATGACCGTGACCAGGATCGACACCCGACAGGTGTGCGCCGCCCAGAAGTGCACGACGGCGTTGCGCGCCGATGCCCCGGACGTCCTCTGTGCCGCCTGCGTCGCCCGGCTCCGCGCCGCCCTGCGGACGCTGTACCGGCGTGGCCGCAGCGAGCGGGGCGCGGCGATGCGCACGCTCACCGAAGAAGTCCGGTTCACCGTCGAGCGGCAGGGTCGTGGCTCGAAGGTGTCCATCGGCATCGTCGTCCGGTCCAGCGAGCCTCAGGCGCCGCTGGCCGACCATCGTGCCGACACCGCGCTGCGAGACCTCAAGACGACTTTGGTGTCCTGGCTTCGCTACCTGTACGACCGGTGGATGCCGACGACAGCCGTGTGCCTTGGGATCAGCGACGGCGAAGGCCTGCGTCGTCTCGCGCACGGCTACCAGCACGTTCCGCACTGCGCGCCCACCATCGAGGGCATGGCCGAATACCTCGCGCTCCGGCCGACGTGGCTCGCGGAAACCCCGGAGGCCGGCGACCTGTACGCGATGGTGATGGACGGGATCGATCGGTGCTGGCGGGCGATCGACCGGCGGCCGGACCGGCAGTACGCGGGACAGTGCGATGAACCCGAGCCGGACACCGGGGCAGTGTGCGGCGGTGACGTGTACGGGTGGCCGGATCGCAAGCTCGCGCGCTGCTCGACGTGCGGGGTCACCTACGACGCGGCCAGCCGCCGCGAGGAGCTGCTGAACGCGGCGTTGTCGCTCGAGCTCACCGCGGCCGAGATCTCGAAGGCGCTTCCCCAGTTGATGGCGCGGGACTCGCTCAGTGTGCAGACGATCCACACGTGGGCCCGCAACGGGCGGATCGTCGCACGACGCCGCAATGGGCGCGGGTGGCCGCTGTATCTGGTGGCCGACGTCGTCGAGGTGGCGACGTCGACGCCGACCCGGAACCGGCGGCCGCGACACGCCGAAGATGTGGCGGCCGTGGCGTGATCGACTCGGTCCCTGGCTAAATAGGCGCCTGCGCGACGGGAGTCGTGTACCCAAACCGCGAAACGGCCCGCCCCTCTGCTCCGGGGGCGGGCCGTTTCTGTCGATACCGACCGCTACGGTGCTCGCAGAGGACTTTGTCAGCCTCAACGGGCCTGCCCCGGGGATCACCCTGGGCAGGCCCGGCCTCGTTCACAGGACTCCCAGCTCATGCAGCTTGATCCACATGGTGAACACTCCGCCGCTCCCGATGAGTGTCACGGCAAGGAACTTCAGCACGCGAAACGCGTCAGCTCGTTGCTTCTCGTCGGTGACGAAGATGGCGACGGTCCCGGCGCAGCCGAGCAGGACTATGACGAGTCCGATGAGGACGTAGAACAGGACAGCGAGCACGACGAACTCCACTCACCGCCTCTGCCAGCCTGCCGGGTCGGCGAGCGTCAGCGGTGTGCAGGTTCGTGTACTTGCCCTAGTGAGTAACGCGCACTGTCCGTGCAATGCGCGTGGCAAGGTCCCAGCTGGTCAGAGCCAATGGTTCTGACGGCCAAATTATTAGTAGTCCAACAATCGCGGCCAAGCCTTGTCTGATTCGCGCCAGGATACCCCCGCTTCCTGCTCTCGGGCTGCCGGGCGGCACCCCGGCAGCCCGAGGCCCAACAACTTCATCAGGGGGTGGCCAGTGAGCGCGGTATACATCGAGACGAGGGAAATCCCCCTCGGCGAGCTGACAAAGTACCCGGGGAACGCCAAGCGGGGCGACGTCGGGAAGATCCGAGAGTCGATCAAGCGCAATGGCCAGTACCGGGCGCTCGTGGTCCGCCAGGTCGACGATGGACAGCTGGTGATCCTCGCGGGGAACCACACCTTCGAGGCGCTGCGGCAAGAGCGGTCCGCGACGGCGCGGTGTGAGGTCATCACCTGCGACGACCAGACCGCGCTCCGGATCAACCTGGTCGACAACCGGTCGGCCGAGCTGGGCGGGTACGACGACGACGCCCTGATTCACCTGCTGTCCTACGTGGACGAGGACTACGAGGGCACCGGGTACACGAAGGACGACGTCGACCGGCTGCTCGAACCGCCCGAGTTCGACGGCGAGGACGAGGACAAGGAGCCTCCGGCGGGTGTCGGCGAGCCGGTCGTGGCCTACAACATGGTGTTCGACGACGAGACGCAGCAGGCGCGTTGGTACGCGTTCGTGCGCTGGCTCAAGCGCGAGTACGGCGGCGAGACCCTCGGCGAGCGGCTGATGGACTTCTTCGACGCCAAGGTCCCGGGGATCGGAGGCGCGGAGCGGTGACGCGGGTGAAGAGGCACATCGACGCGAACGTGGTCGACGAGGCGCGGCGGCGCATTCACCACATCTACGACCTGGTCGACAACGTGGTGGTCGCGTTCTCCGGCGGGAAGGACTCGCTGGCGCTGCTGCACCTGACGTGGGAGGTCGCGCAGGAGCGCGGGCTTACCGCGGTCAACGTGGCGTTCCGGGACGAGGAGGTCATCCCGGACACCGTGCTGTCCTTCGTGGACACGTACCGCCAGCTGCCCTGGGTCAACATGACCTGGTACGCGGTGCCGCTGATCTCCTCGAAGTACGTGCTCGGCAAGACGTCCCGGTACATCCAGTGGGATCCGAACCGGGAGCACGTGCGCCCGGCGCCGGCCTGGGCGACGACGCTCGACGACCTCGGCCATCCGCCGGACACGGTGTTCTCGCAGCTGACGATGGACTCGGTGCTCGCGGCCCCGTACACGGGCAAGGTCGCGATCATGACCGGCGTCCGTGCCTCGGAGTCGCTGATGCGGTGGCAGTCGTCGGTGGTGAAGCTGAACGAGAACTACATCTGCGCCAGCTCGACGCCGAAGGCGTCGCTGTGCAAGCCGTTGTTCGACTGGCAGGAGAACGACGTCCTGCGGTTCTTCTACGACAACAAGATCCGGTACTGCCCGATCTACGACGCACAGGCGTGGGCCGGGAATGCTCTGCGCGTGGCAACACCGCTGATCCCCGAGTCAGCGAAGGCGCTGCACTACCTGCGCGCCACCGAGCCGGTCTTCTACGACCAGGTGATGGAGATCTTTCCGGAGATGGCGCTCCAGGAGCGGTATCACGCGGAGATCGACCGGGCCGGGATCCTCGCCCGCTACGCCGAATCGTGGGACGGCATCGAGCAGTGGATCACCGACCACTTCGACGAAGCCGCGGAACTGGCGAACGCGAAGAAGGCGCTGGCGCGGGTGAAGGTCGCCGCACGCCGCGCCCCGGACAGCTTCCCCTTGCCATACGTGTTGAAGCAGTTCACCTCCGGCGCGTACAAGCGGCGGATCCTGCCGCAGGCCTTCGCCGACCAGACCAAATCCGACCAGGCGCAACGGGGGACGCGAGGATGACGACGACGCTCGAACCGACCCCTGCCGGGGCCGACCCGCTCGACCACCTTCAGTGGGTGGACGCGGACCTGCTCGACGCGAACACTTGGAACCCCAACCGGGTGCACGGGGCCGAGCTCAAGCTGCTGGCCCGCTCGATGCTGGCCACCGGGTGGATTCAGCCACTTCTGGTGAACCCGTCCGGTTTGATCATCGACGGCTTCCATCGGTGGCGGCTTTCCTCCAGCGGTGGACCGGACGGTCACGGGAAGTGGAAGCGCCTGGCCGCGCAGGTGCGGGAACGCTGGGGCGGGAAGGTGCCGGTGGCGGTGCTCGACGTCGACCGGCCAAGCGCGATGCTCATGACGATCCGGATCAACCGCGCGAAGGGAACCCACGTTGCGGTGTCCATGAGCGAGATCGTGCGGGAGTTGATCGAGGTTCACGCGATGGACCCGCAGGAGATCGCCACCGAGATGGGCGCGACGCTCGACGAGGTCAACCTGCTCGCGCAGGACGGAGTGTTCGCCGTGAAGGGCATCAAGGACTGGGCGTATTCGGCGGCCTGGTACCCGGCCGAGGACGGCCGGAAGCCGTCGTCGAAGAAGTAGTTGTCGCGTCGGGGGTTCCCGGTAGTGTTTTCCGGTCAGCAACGCACCGAATCCACTGAGGACTTTCCGATGGGACTCTCCACGTACAACGGCTTCACGGGCGCGCAACGCGAACGCGTGCAAGCGTGGCTCACGCGGGAATTCGCGGCCGGCCGAGTCGAACGGCCGACGTTCTGCTCGGCGTGCGGCCAATCCGAGGGCATCATCGACGCGCACCACGAGAACTACGACGAGCCGACCAGCTTCGTCGGGCTCTGCGTGATCTGCCACCTGGTGCTGCACTGCCGGTTCCGGAACGCCGAGGGATTTCTTGCGTATCGACGTCAGGTCGCGGAGGGCTACCAGCACCCCGCGGTCCTGGACCGGCGCACAGCGCTCGGCGAGGTCCAGCGAACGGTGATGAAGGGGGTCTTCCCCGGCACCGTCCGGCCCGTCGCGCCCGGCGCGACGTTCCTGGACACGCTGCGCGTGCCTCAGCCCGCTCAGCTCTGGTAGGTGTCCGACCGCGAGGGGGTGACCTCTCGTGGGTGCGTCGAAGGAGCAGCGCGCGGCCACCGCGAAGCGGCGGGCTGACGCGATCAGGCTCCGTCTCGCCGGAATGGACTACGAGACAATCGCCGAACGGCTCGAATATTCGTCGCGGCAGGCCGCCCACAAGGACATTCAGCGGGCGATGACGGCGTACATCCAGGAGGCGGCCGCGGCCGTCGACGAGCTGCGCAACGTCGAGCTGATGCGGCTCGACAGGCTTCAAGCGGCGGCATGGCCTGCCGCGATCAAGGGTGACCTGCTGGCCATCGAGACGTGCCGCCGGCTGATTGGTGAACGGCGGAAGTTGCTTGGCCTCGACAAGCCCGCGAAGGTCGAGGTGATCACTCTTGACGCCGTCGACCAGGAGATCCGAAAGCTCGAAGCCGAACTCGCTGACGGAGCTGCGGCTACTGAAGCTGCACCGTTTGCGGGAACTGAAGGCTGAGCACGAGCGGCGCGAAACCGCCCGCCTTCGGAATCTCGATGTGTTCGAGGTGCTGGGCTACACACCCACGCCCCGGCAGACGGAGTTCCACGCGGCCGCGGAATTCGATGTCCTCTACGGCGGCGCGGCCGGTGGAGGGAAGACCCGCGCGCTGCTGATGGAAGGCCTTCGAGCGTGCGTACGCCATCCCGGTCTTCGTGTCGGCGCGTTCCGCCGCACCTATCCGGAGCTTGAGGAGAGTCTGCTCGCCGAGCTGGCCGAGGTCGGGTTCGCGCGGGAGCTGGGCGCCTCCTGGAACGGCACGAAGTACAACCTGTCGTTCAGCAACGGGTCGAGGCTGATGTTCCGCTACGCCGAAAGCCTTCAGGATGCGACGCGGCGGCAGGGTGGCCAGTACCAGCTGTTGCTGTTCGACGAGCGAACCCTCACCCCGCCGAACGTGGTGTCCTTTCTGGAGTCACGGCTTCGGTCCGGCCGCGAGGACGTTCCGGTGCTGGGCATCAGATCGGGAACTAACCCCGGCGGCCCGGGTCACGGGTTCGTACGAGACCGGTTCATCAAGCCGACGAACTACGGCACGAAGACCTATGTGGACGTCCGCAAGCGCGAGGTACGGTTCATCCCCTCCAAGTTGTCGGACAACCCGTACGTGAACGCGGAGTACGCGCACGACCTGGACGCTCTGCCCGAGCAGCTGCGGAAGGCGTTCCGCGACGGCGACTGGGACACCTTCGCCGGTCAGGCATTCAGCGAATGGTCGTTCGACCGGCACGTAGTGAAGCCGGTCAGCCTGCCGTCGTCGTGGCGCCGCTACAACGGCATCGACTGGGGCTACTCGAACCCGTGGTGCACGCTGTGGGCCGCGGTCGACGAAGACGGCCGCGTGTGGGTCTACCGCGAGCTGTACGCGACGCGGGTCGGCGAAGCCGAGCAGGCGCGGCGCATCCTCGCGGCCGAAGCCGACGACGAGCATGTCGGTTCCCGCTTCGGCGACGATGCGATGTGGGCGACGCGCGGCGACGCGAAACCGATCAGCGACGCCTACGCCGATGGCGGCGTGTACCTGACCCCGGCGGGGAAGGGCGGCAGGATCCCCGGTTGGCAGCGCGTGCACTCCTACCTCGCGGAGGGCCCGGCGTGCGTGCTGCACCGCGCGATGGGTTGGGAGACCTGCCCGAAGCTGCACGCGTTCGAGACCGTCGAGAACCTGATCCGGACGCTGCCGACGCTGCCGCACGCGACGACCGGCGACCCCGAAGACATTGACAGTGCGGCCGAGGACCACGCGGCCGATGCTCTGCGCTACCTGCTGATCAACCTGGGTGGCGGGCCCGAGTTCGTGCCCGCCCCGCCGGGTGAAGACGGCGCGGGCGCCGTGCATCGGATCGGTGACTACGCCTACCGCGCCGACAATCGCCCCGGCTGGGACGGAACCACCGATACCCCGCGCGGAGCGGTGGTCACCGCCGACGACAACTGAACAGGAGGTGCGTCATGGCCTTCTGGAGCAGCTGGTTCCGGCGCGGCGACAAGGTCACCGAAGCGAAGGCGCCGGTGGCGCTCGCCCAGCCGGCGGCGCCGCGTCGCGGTTTCGAGTACGGCGTCGGGCCGGGCGGCTTGACCGAGACGTCGCAGGGCGTCGGCACGGCGACGCAGACCGACCGGCGCAGCCTCATGCAGCAGCTGTACGAGGCGTTCCTGGCGTGCCCGTGGTCGTGGGCGTGCACCAACGCGATCGCGCGCACGATCACCGCTGGCGGGCTGGTCACGGACTGGGTGAACGACGACGGTCAGGGCGACCAGGAGCAGCCGGAGAAGCCCGCGAACGTACTGGCGCTGGAGCGGCTGCTGAAGTTCTGCAACCCACGCGAGGACATTCGGCAGCTGCTCCGGTCCACGATCGCGGACCTGCTGGTGTTCGGTGACGCGTACATCGAGATCGTGTGGCTGGGCCGGGTACCGGTGGCGCTGTACACACTGGACGCGCCATCGATGCTGCCGATCGCCGACGAGCACGGCGAGATCACCTCCTACGTGCAGGTGACCGACCAGGGGCAGCGCGCGGAGTTCGAGCCGCGCGAGGTCATCCACATCAGCCTGGACGCCCCACGCAGCGGCATGTTCGGGGTGGCGCCGACGCAGGCCGCGTTATTGCCGATCACGACCTGGCTGTTCACCGCGGCGACGTTGAAAGAGATCTACCGGAAGGGCAACCCTGCTCAGATCCACGCCGATCTCCCCCGGGACTACTCTCCGGCTGAGATCACGAAGTGGGCATCGCAGCACATGGTGCGCAACGTTGGGCCGCGCAACATTGGTACACCGATCACCACCAAGGGCGGCGGGAAGATCACCGAGCTTCAGCAGGCCAAGATCGGTGAAGCGCTAGAGACGTTGTCGCAGAAACGCGACGAGATCCTGGCCTGCTACGGCGTGCCTCCGGCCGAGGTCGGCGTCATCGAGTCCGGGAACCTCGGTGGCGGCACCGGCGAGTCGCAGCGCAAGAGCTACGAGGTCAACACCTGCGACCCGATCGCCGCGATCTTGCTGGAGAAGCTGGTGTCGGCGCTGGTGACTGGCGGCTTCCAGATCACCGGCTGGACGTTGAAGTTCAAGCCGGTCGACATGCGGGACTCGAAGGTCATCGAGGAGATCCGGGAGAAGCGCGTCACCACCGGTCTGTGGACGTTGAACCGGGCCCGCGCAGAGGTCGGCGAGCCGCCGGTCCCCGGCGGTGACGAGCCGGTGTTCGTGGTCGGCACGAGGATGTTCCTGTGGCGCGACGTCATCGCGCACGGCCAAGCCCAGATCGCCGCGTTGCTGCGCGGGACGTCGCTGGAGGCCGGCGAACCGGCTGACGAGGAGACGCCGGTGCAGCTGGTGAAGCCGGATCCCGAACCGATCCCGGATCAGCTCAAGTCGTTCGCCGGAGAGCCTGGCGAGGAGGAGCCGGACGTCGGTGTCGGCGGCGACGAGGACCAGGCCGAGCCCGTCGACGACGACGGCAAGGACAAGGCGACGAAGAAGGACGGCGAGCCGACCGAGTTGTTCGGCGGCGACCGAGCCCGGATCGCCGAGTTCCACAGCCGCTACCTCGCCCGCCGCGACGCCGCGCTGGCCGAACTGGCGGCCGCGTGAATGACGACGACACTGCGGCCGCGCCGGAGCCCGCTCCGGAGCAGCCGCACCCGGTGCGCGCCCACGACATGGCCGCACTGATTCCGAAGGCCTGACCCCGCGGACGCGTGCCGCGCCGGACCTCATCCCCGTAAATGGCGGTTCCAGGCGCGCCGCGTCTGCGGCCTCATGCCGCCCTGGCCGAGTGCTCCCCGATGGGTGAGCACTCCCAGGCCGGCACTTCCCGGCCACCCCGACCGCGCGCACGTGCCGTGTGCGGCGGGGTGGCCGGGCCAAGCTCCCCGACCCCTCTGGAGGTACCCGTGTCCGCCGCGCTCGCGCAGATCGTTCACTACGTCGCCCAGTGGGACGACGGCCCCGCGCAGTGCCTCGCGGCGGTCACCACGCTCGTGCCGAACGACCCGCCGCCAGACGACGACGCGACGGCCGTGTCCCTCGCCGTGTTCACTCCCCGTGGTCATTTCTTCGTAGACGAGATCCCGATGGATGAGGGCGAACCGGTGGCCGAAGGACGTCCTCGACCGGCGTTGTGTACCCGCCTCGATCATGAGCCGGGGACGTGGCACGTGCCCGCGGAGGGCTGACCGGTGCCGCGCCGCAGGCCTTCGATCCGGAAGGTGGACGGACAGTGGACCGTCACTCTCCCCGGCTACGGGTTCGCCTCCGACACTGATCTGCCGGTGGACACTCAGCCCGCCGGGGTGCGTCTGCTGCGCGACCGGGCCTATCCCCAGACGGCGGGACTCGGTGGGTCCGCGCGGGACCAGTACGGGGCCAGCCGATCGGACGGGATCTCCGCGGTTCCCCGCTGGGATCCGTTCCGGTTCCGGTTCAGTCGACGTCCCTGACCGGCTTTCTCTCCCCACGTTTTCCCCGCCCGGCGGATTAGTCGCCACTGACGAGGCGGTCCCCGCGCGGGGACCACAGGGATGGGGAAAACGCAGGTCAAACACTTGCCGGATTATTCCTCCCCGGCGCGGGGACAGCGGGGAAACCGGGAATCCGGCGTCCCCGCGACGTCCCCGGAGCGGTGCCCGACCGGTCCCGCTCCCCGTTCACTCCCCTCTTCACTCGCCGTTCCCGACCGGGCTCGCCCGAGCGATTCAGTGCCGCTGGTCCCCGTTGCGGCAAGGCCGTGTCCCCGACTGTCGTTCGTCCCCGGGGAGGTGTTCGTGACCGAGTTCGCCGACGCCGCCCGGCTCGCGTACGTCTCCGGATGGGCCGCCACGGGCGGGCCATTCACCGACCGGGTTCGGGCGGGATGCGCGGCCGCCGTGGCGCTCGCGTGCGAGCACGACACGGAGCCCGGGGTGCTGGAGGCGACCGTCCGGCTCGGCGAACTGGAAGGCATCTGGGCCGAGGTGTACGCGCGACGCGACGCGCTCGTCGACGAGCGAACTCGCCTCGTCACCACCGCGTGGAAGTCACTCACGGTCACTATGGACGTCGCTGGATCGGTGGCCGCGTTCCGGCGACGGCTCTCGCTCACGTCCGAGTCAGCTGATCCCGAAGCGCGCGACCGGCACCGCGCCGAGGCGGTTGCGGCCGCGCTTCTGCTGCTGTCCGGGATCGCCCGAGACCGGCACGACCCGAGGTTCCAGAACCTCGCGCTTCTCGTCACCGACGCGCTCCGGGCGGCCTGGGGTGAAGGCTGGGCCGGGGCGCTCGCGCTGGCCACGCAACAAGCCGGGTACGGGCCGCTTAACGTCGCCGCCGTGTTCGGCGACGCCTACACCGACCACCCCGCAGACC
This sequence comes from Amycolatopsis sp. NPDC034160, assembly GCF_055575355.1. Taxonomy (NCBI): domain Bacteria; kingdom Bacillati; phylum Actinomycetota; class Actinomycetes; order Pseudonocardiales; family Pseudonocardiaceae; genus Amycolatopsis; species Amycolatopsis sp. NPDC034160. Next base: position 40,586 of record NZ_JBVISU010000032.1, read on the forward strand.
CGGCCCTCGCCGCCGCGGTGATCGCCGCGGTGATCCGCGCGGCCGCGAACGACGTGGCCGCCGTCCTGGCCCGGCTCGCCGACGACGGCGCCGACTACGACGAGATGGTCCGCTCCGTGTGGGACCTGCTCGACGGCGACGAGCTGCGCGCGCTCACGGTCGGCATGGACGTCGCGATGGGCGCCGAGTTCGCGCGTGCCGGCCTCGCCCTCTACCGGGAGCACGGCGCCTGGGACGTGGACTTCGTGACGGTGGGAGGTGCGCTGGTGTGCGGGCACTGCATGGATGCCGAGTCCGCCAGCCCGTATCCGGTTGGGAGCGCCCCGACACCGCCGCTGCACCCGTACTGCCGGTGCGTCCTGATTCCCACGTCGCCGCTGACGGCGCTCGACGTCGCCCCCTACCTGCTCGGAGGTCTTCGATGAACTACCTGCCCCACGGGCGCCTTGTCTGGTCGCGTGCCTCGTCCGGCATCAGCTCGACCCTCACCGCGACGGTCACCTCGAAGGAGTTCAGCCTCCGCGAGTTCACCGACCTGTGGCTGTCGGTCTCCGTGGACGCCGTCGCCGGAGACGCCCCGACGCTGGACGTGTCCCTGGAGATCAAGGGCGCCGGGGACAAGTGGTTCCCCAGTGGGCTCGCCGCTCCCCAGTTGACCACCCCGGGGACGGCGCAGGCATCGGGGGGACTGCACCACGCGGCCAAGCCGCTGGTGCTCCCTGAGCGGGGACGACTGGTCTTCACCGTCAGCGGCACGACCCCCAGCCTGCAAGGCGTCGCCGTCGCCCTTTATGGCCGGTGACCTGCGTGTCCCCCTCTTATTCCCCGTCTCCCCGGTTGTCCCCGACGCGTTCCCCGTCCCCGATCCGGTCCTCGTCTTCCCCGCGTCGACCGGAGCGGATGCGTCCCCGTCCCCGGCCTCCCGGCGGCGGGGACGACGTCCTCGCCGACGGCGAGATCGAGGACTTCATGGAGCTGCTTCTCCTCGCGCTCGACTCCCCGGAGGTTCGGGCGAAGCTGCGCCAGATCTTCCCCGCGGCCGCCGCGCCGATCCGGGCGGCGACGCCCCCAGCTCGAGGAGGAGGTGCCCGCCGTGGCCGCTAGCGCGCTCGCCATCGCGACCGGTGTCGCCATCAAGCCGGGCGTGAGTCGCAACCGGCGGCTGTACACGCGGGAGCTGATCGCCCGGATGGTGGCGCGGGCGCAGGAGCGCCTGGCCGATCCGGACGGGATGCCGCTGACGATGCTCACCCACCACGACGCCGAGGACGACTCCACGGAGATCGTGGGGCGGGTCGTCGAGCTGTCGATGGACAAGACCGGCGCCGTGCACTTCACCGCCGAGATGGCCACGACGGGCACCGCCCGCGACATTCTCGACTTGATCGAGCCGGACTCCGAGGGGCGCCAGTTCTTGCGGGGCGTGTCGATCCGGGGGTTCTGGCTCGGGCCGGTCCGCACCGAGTCCGGCCCGGACGGCGGGCCCGTCGAGACCGGCGACGACCTGGAGCTGGACGGCTTGGATTTCACCAAGAGCCCCGGCGTGCCGGGTGCGCGCGTCGACGCCGTGCAGCGCACTGAACCGGCCGAGGCCGGCGCCACTGAGTCCGCTGGTCGCACCGTCATCCACGAGTCCGTGCAGGAAGCGCTGGTGGACACCACCCCGATCAAGGAGGAAAGCCCCGTGACCCCAGCGTCCGAACCCGCGGCCGCCGAGCAGCCGCGCGTCACCTACGCCGACAACGGCTACACCGGCCGTGGCCAGCGGTACCCGCTCGGCACAGCCGCCGAGACGGTGAACGCCTGGTACGCGTTCACGCAGGAGAGCGTGACCGCCGAGTACACCCCCGCCCAGCTGAAGCGCGCCCGGCAGCGCATCGCGCGGGCCCTGGAGGGCCACGGCCTCACCGCGACGGCTGGGGTTCTGTCCGGCCCGGTGACGCCGGTCGGCGAGTCCAGCGCGCTGGAGATGTTCGGCGACGAGTCGGGATCGTTCCGCGTCGAGCTGACCAACGGCCCGATCTGCGTGTGCGTGTCGTCCTGGTACCTCGACGCCGACCAGCTGCCCGCGATCGGCAAGGCCGCGATGGACGGCGCGCTCTCCGCGCTCCTGGCCATCGATCCCGATCTCGACGGCGAAACCGGAGGCGGCGACGAGCCGACCGAGGCAGCCACCGAGGACCCCGACGCCGCGGTGGTCGAGACCGAGCAGACCACCCCCGAACCCGAGGCCGCACCCGTGGCCGACACCCCCGACGAGACGGTGACCGCCCCGGTGGCCATCGCCGACACACCAGGAGAGGAGCCCGCGATGACGGAGCCCACCACCCCGGCGGCCGACACCCCGGCGGCCGCGCCCAGCATCACCCTGACCGGCGACCAGTTCGACGCCCTGCTGGCCCGGATCGGCGGCGCCAAGCCCGCCGAAGCGACGGCTCCGGCCGCCGAGGCAGCGCCGGAAACCCCGGCGGCCGCGACGGAGACCGCTCCCCCGGCAGCCACCCCGGCACCAGCGGCGGCCGCGCCTGTCGCCCCGGCCGTGGCGGAGACCGACGAGCAGCGCATCGCGCGCCTGGTGCAGGACGGCATCACCGCCGCCCTCCAGGGCCACGCCGCAGCCGGCGGGCTCCCCGCGCGGAAGGGCCTGGTGCCCGGCGCCACGGAGAGCGTGGCGGCCGCAGGTGCCGCGAACTTCGTCGGCGCCGACTACGGCCTCCCGGCGGAATGGCCGCAGAAGCCGCTGCACACCTACACCGAGGAGGAGCGCTCGAAGTACCTGCGCCCCTCCACCGAGCAGACGATCATGGGCCCCCGCTCGATCTACCGGCAGCCGCAGTAGCCGATCCCCCGGCGCGGTCCTGCCCTGAGGGGAGCAGGCCCGCGCCGATCCCTCTTCTCTGCTTCATCCCCTCGTCTTGACCGCCAGCATCCAGCTGGTGCCGTCCGGCAGCGATGGTCGCCCACCCCCGGCCCGCCACACACCTGTGGCGGGCTTCTTCGTGCCTGAAAGAAGGACCATCGCCGTGAACGGCAACGAACTCAAGGAAGCCCTCGGCGCGGCCGGTGTCGGCGCGCTCATCCCGAAGATCATCGACCCGCAGCTGCTGGAGTACCAGCGTCGCTATTCGCCGCTGGTCCGCTCGATCCCGTCCGGCCGCTGGGACTCGGACGTCTACTACTTCAACCGCCGTACCCGGAACCCTCGCGGTGGTCACGTGCAGGACGGCGGCGCGCGACCGCTGACCGCGAGCACCTACGAGCAGTACGCGTTCAACATGACGCACCTCCAGACGGTCGGCGGCGTCACCGGCTACGCCCAGGCGGTCACCCGTCAGGTGATCGGTGATCTGCGTGCCCGAGAGATCGAGGGTTCGATCCAGGGTCTCTACTGGGACATGGAGACGTCGGTTTTGTGGGGCAACGCGGCCGCCACGCTCAACGGCGCCTACCCGCAGTTCGACGGCCTGGATTCCCTGGTCGGTAACTTCACCGGCTCTGAGCAGAACGCCCAGGACAAGGGCGGCGCCAGCTTCTCGCTCGCGCACCTCGACGAGCTGGCGGACATGGTCGAGACCAACGCCGCGATGAGCGTGTTCGACAGCCAGTGGATGTTCGTCATGAGCAACACGGCGCAGTCCCGCATGTCGCAGCTGCTCCAGGCGCAGCAGCGGTTCGAGGACCGCGTCGAGGTCGCGGCCGGTCTGCTCGTGCCGTCCTACCGGGGCATCCCGATCGTGAAGTCCTCGTTCCTGTCGACCCGCACCTACACGATGGGGACGGTCACGCAGGCAAGCGCGTCGACCGGCGGCACCCTGGCGGCGGGCACCTACAACTACCGCATCTCTGCGGTCATGGAACGCCAGGGCGAGATCGCCGCGTCGGCGCCGGTCACCACCGCGGCGCTGACCGGCGCCACGAACACCGTGACGCTCAGCTTCGCTGTCCCGGGCGGCCTGGAGGGCGCGCAGCCGCTCCTCTATAAGGTCTACCGCTCCACCAGTGCGGGCACCGAAACCCTGCTCGGTGTCGTGGACGCCGTCGTTGGGTTCGCGGCGGACGGCAAGACCCCGATCATGGCCACGTCCATCGTGGACACCGGCGCCACGCTGATCCCGAAGGCGGGCGCGACCGCCCCGGCGCAGCCGAACCCGGTCTACGTCGGCGGCAACGCGAACCGGTTCCCGCCCGCCACCGGCAACGAGTCGATCTACCTCGTGTCGCGCGACCGCGAGAACCTGTTCCGCCCGTACGTGCGGGAGCTGGAGCCGCTGGATGTTTACCCGACTACCGACAGCCCGGACACCCTGCCGTACGCGATCGTCGCCGACACCACGCTGGCGCTGCGCGCACCGAAGTACCTCGGCGTGATCAACCGGGTCAACACCCAGCTCTGATCTGACGCGGCATCCGGGGCGCGGCCGACCACTGTGGCGGCCGCGCCCCTCCCTCTCCCTTCTTCTGTCGTGATTGGACAGTCATGGTTTTGATCCGAAAGGACCGTGCGGGCAGCGACTCGTACGGCCACACGTGGGATAGCGACGGCGCGGTGGTCGACGTCGCCCCCGAGCAGGCCGCCGAGCTGCTGGAGATCCCGGACGGCGGTTTCCACGAGCACGAGCCCGTCGACGAGCCGGAACCGGAGGCCAGTGGCCTGGTCGACCTCGAAGCGCTCGCCGCGCAGGTCGCTGCCGAGAAGGCCGCGGCCGCGGTGACGACGGACGTCGGGCTGGAGGCGAACCTGGCCGGTCTCGCCGCCCGTGAGGCCAGCGGCGAACCGGAGACGAGCGACCCCGCTCCGGAGCCCGAACCGGAGGGTCCGAAGCCGCGCGGTCGCGGCGGTAGCCGGAAGACCACTTCGCAGGGGTGACGCCCTGGACGCCGTTGGAGGTGATCACCGATGCCCGATGACAGCCCGACGCCGTTGTGCACGGCGGAACAGCTGACGCAGGGGGCGTTCGCGGACTTGGTGCATGGGTTCTCCCCGGCGGCAATCACGGACATGCTGGCCGAGGCGACCCGCGCGTGCGAAACCGAGGTAGGTCGCCGGCTGGCGCCGTTCACCGGGCTCGTCGAGACGCATCGGTTGTCCGGTGTGGACCCGGACGAGTTTTCGGGGTCGGCAGGGATACCGCTGGATCTGGCTGGTCAGCTGGGCAGATCGTGGGCGACGTCGCTGAACTCGGGATCGGATCAGGTCCGGCATATCTGGCTGCACCAGTGTGCGCCGCACTATCCGGAGTTCTGGTCCTATTCGGACCTGTCCATCGCGGTCACCCGCTCCTACGGCGGCGGGCAGGATCTCGTGGGGGGCGGCTTCGAGGGGCCGGACGTCGACACCGGGCACGTGTGGTTCCGGCTCGGCACGTGGCTGCCGATCGGGTCGTACGCGACGGTGCGGTACTCCGGCGGGTACACGACCGTGCCGTCTGACCTGCGGCGCGCGTGCAAGTACATGGCGGCCGCGATCGCCTGCCGCGAGTTGGCGCCGCTGCAAACGACGCACGGGCACGATCCGGATGCGCTGGAGGCGCTGGCGGTGTCGTGGCTGAGCCCGTACCAGCGCGGCGACTGATCCGATGGCCAGGACGTACCACCTGACCCCGGAGGGCCGGGCGCGGCTCGCCGAGGCGGCTCGGCAGCGAAACCGGGCCCGGAAAGGCAAGTCCCACAAGGGTCATCCGCTGTCGGCCGAGACGAAAGCGAAGATCTCGGCCGCGCTCAAGGCCTACTGGGAGAAGAAGCGACGCGCGTCCGGAGCGAAGCCGAAGAGACCGCTCGACCCGAACGCGCGGGCGCGGTTGAAGAACTCTCGCGGCCGCCACGGCGGCACCGCGACCAGACGGCTTCGGCGCCCTGCCCGGCATGGCGCGGTATCGCACGCCGGGAAGCGACGCGGAACGAGACGAGTCAGGCGGGGCAGCCACCACGCCCAGCAGTACCGGCTGATCTCGGCGCGCTCCTACCGGAAACGGACCCGCGTGGTCATCAAGCACCGGGCGCGCCGAACCCGGATCGTCGTCCGTCGCCGCGTTCCGCACCACCGCGTGTGGAAGCCGCCGAAGAAGACCCGGCATCGGAAGAAGCGCCGTGCCCGCAAGACCTGACCGCTCCGGCCGGGGCGTGTCCTCCCCTGACTTCATGAGGTGAACGTGGAAAGGCTGGAAGGCCGCCATCAGGCGGTCCGCGATCTCGCACGCTACTTCGAGTACGAGCACCTGCCGAACAGGTTGCGCGCGGTCAGCCAGGCGGTGCACGACCTCGCGCAGGACATGATCGACCACCTGCCCGACTGTCCGATGCTGACGCGCGGGCTGGGTTCGCTGCTGTCCGCGAAGGACTCGTTCGTGCGGGCCGCACTCGACGCCCCGGCCGGGGACGGCGACTGAGCCGTGCCCGGTATCGGCGACGCGATCAAGCGCGAAGCGGAATGGCTCGTCTTGTCCGGCGACGGGCTTCCCGCACTGCTTCAGGCGGACGGCGGTCCTTTCCGGGTCGTGCAGGCGCGGATGCCGAGGACACCGCCGACACGGGCCGCCGGCCTGTACCTGCTGCCCGGCAACTACACCGACGACCGGTGGGCGAATGAGCGGAAGCTGGCGACGTACTCCTTCCGGGCGGCGATCTACTGGCCGCTCGGCACCACCACGGTCACGGCGAATATCGCCGAGCTTGAGCAAGACGCTCTCGACGAGGCGATCGGCCTGCTGATCGAGCGGGTCCGCGGCCTGCTCGGGGATCACACCCACGGCGGCCGGTTCCTCGCCGTCGCCGAAGCGCCCGCACGCACGGAGATCACCGTGCACTACTCGCCGGTCGAGAACACCGCTGTCGATGGCCTGCTCCGTGCTGACGTGATGTGGCAGGCGCAGGACGAGGCGTTCATCTGACCCCGCATCCCTTGTCCTGCTTGGAGTTTCGTATGCGACAGATCAACAACAGCCCGTGGCCGATCACGGTCCCGGGGATCCCGAAGGAAGTGCAGCCCGGCGAGGTCGTGGACTGGCCTGATCCCATCACCGGCCTGGACTCGGTCGACCCGCAGCCGGAATCCGTGACGGAGCCGGACAAACCTGCGGACCCGACCACGCTCCCCCAGCCCATCAACCCGCCGCCCGGCAAGCAGACCCCGAGCCGGGTCTCCGTGGCAGCGCGGAAGAAGTCCGCCGTCGCCGAAGCACCGACCGCTGGCGGCGAGGACGAATCGACCGTGAAGGAGTAGCCGATGACCCAGCTGTCCAGGCTCACGAAACTGGGCATCGCCCCCGAAGTCACCCCCGGCACGTACGTTGTCCCGTCGTACTCGATTCCGTTCACCAAGGCGGACTTCGACGACGTGATCGGGTCCATCAAAGACGAGTCCTACCGGTACAACGACTCTGAACTTCAGGGCATGTACCAGGGCCCGGTGCACGGCACATGGTCGTTGGACGTCATGGCCTACCCCGATCTGCTCGGCCTGTTCCTGGCTGGGATCGTGGGCCCGGACGTCGTCACGCCTGGTGTCTCGACGACGCTGGCGGCCGCGGCCGCCGCTGGTGCGACGTCGATCCAGACCGCGGTGTCGATCCCTGCCGGGTCGACGATCATGCTCGACACCGGGCAGAACATCGAGTACGCGGTCACCGGTGCCGCGACGGGCACCGGCCCGTACGAGATCCCGATCGTGACGCCAGTGGGCGGGCTCACCAAGGGGCACCTGATCAACGCGGCCGTCGTTGGCCAGACGACGCACACGTTCCGCCAGAACCCTTTCGTGCCACGGCGTTCGTACGCGATCACCCTCGACGACACGACCGGGAATCCGCAGGGCTACACGTACGCGACGATCAGTGATTTCGGGTTGAAGATCGACCCGAAGAATGCGGTCACCATGTCAGTGAAGATGACGTCGATGCCCGCGACGTCGCAGGCGACGTTCTCACCGGCTTTCACCGGGCAGCCTCCACTGCTGGGCTGGCAGTGGTCGATGGTGAACGCCGGGTCGGCCTCGAACCGTGGCTTGTCGCTGGACTACACGATCAAGCGGCCGGTCGACCCGATCCAGTCGAGTGACGGCACGCAGGGCCCGCGCGAGATCTTCCAAGGGCCGCTGTCGGTCGACGGCTCGTACAAGGCGATCTTCGAGTCCCAGGTGGACTACGACCTGTACCGCAACAACGTCCAACTGCCCGCGACGGCGACGTTGACGCAGCCGATCACGGCGGGCGGTACGTCGCTGGCCATCACGACGTCGAAGACGGGCGTCGAGAAGGCGTCGCGTGACGTCGGCGGGAACTACGTGCAGGCGTCCTACAGCATCAGCGGCATCTACAACGGCACCGATGGTGGCTCGCTCGCCGTCGTGCTGCGCAACTTCCACCCCGGCGTCTACTGACGCCACACGCCGCCGGACCCGTCCGGCAGCGCTTTCCCCTGTCCCGCAACACCTTCTCCCGAGGAGTCCCTTATGGCCGGATACGCCAACCGCGTGATCACCACGCACTTCCCCGAACTCGCCGAGGACGGCGAGGACATCTTCGTCGTCTTCCGGAACCCGAAGACGCAGACCATGTCCAAACTGGAGGCCGATGCGGTGACGTTGGGCCCGGACGGCACCCCGGACAGGGCGCAGGCGACGGCCGCGGTGAACAGCTTGATGGCGCGCCTGATCATCGGCGGCCGCCTTTACGATGCCCGTGTGGACGGTCTCGACGAGAGCGGGCAGCCCCTCGACCAGCCGTTGCTGACGTTCCCGCTGACGCCGGAGTCGGCCGCTGGCCTGCCGCTGGAGGTTATCTCCGCGATCACCGACAACGTCAAGGCCGCCCAAAACCCTCAGTAGAGCCCGGGAGCCCGTACCTCGAAGATCTGCTCTGGCCTGCCGAGTCGATCTATGAGGGAACGTGGTCTTCCGGGCCTCCCCCGCCGGAGTTCGTCGACTTCGAGCTGATGCGCTACATGGGCTGGTCCTGGTCCGATTTGGATGCCACGCCGGAGTACGTGCGGCGGTACTGCTGGGACCTGATGCAGGCCAGGCTCGCCGCCGAGCAGGCCGAGCACGACAAGGCGATGGCCGAGCACGAACGAGAGAGGGCGGCTCATGGAGCGTGAACTGGCGCCCGGCCTGCTGTCCGCGGTGTTCGCGCGGATCAGTGCGGAGACGGGGCTGCGGACCCGGACGGCGCTGGTGCCGATCGCGGACCTGATCGTGAAGCAGGCCCGGATCAACGCCAGCGTCGGGAAACACCCGTATGGCACCAAAACCCCGGCGTGGCCGGGTACCGGTCCGGCGCAGATCTCGGGGACCTTGTACCGCTCGATCGTCCGCACCGCGGTCCTTCCGTCCGGTCTCGGCTGGGAGGTCAAGGTCGGCATCGCGGCCGGGCAGTACCCGTCGTACGGAGCGCGTCGGTCGAAGACGCCGTCGTCGAAGTACGGCATGTACCTGGAGACCGGGCTTAAGAACGGTGCGAAGTACCCGTTCCTCGAACCGGCTTTCCTTTTCGTGGTCAACGGTCCGGCGCGCTGGATCTACGACGAGATGTACGGCGCGTCCGGCTGGTTGCGTCTGGGCTGACCCGCTGCACTCCCCTGCTCGATCACGAACCGAAGGGGGTGGGTTGTGGCGCAGGAAGTCGCTGATCTCTACATCCGGCTCCGCTCAAATGCTTCCGAGCTGCTCCCCCAGTTTCAGGCTGCCGGCCTGGCCGGGGAGTCGATGGCCGCGAAGATTACCGCTTCGGCGGCCACGATCATCCGGGAGAACCAGAAGCTCCTGCTGTCGATGGGCGCGATGACGACCAAGGCCGACGAAATGGCTCTGTCGTACGGGATCGCCTATCAGCGGATGGCGGCGCAGACGATCGCCGCCACAACGCAGATGGAGGCCGCGAACGCCCGCGCGGCGGCGTCGACGGCGGCGATGGCCGCGAAGATCGACGCGGCGGCCGCGGCTTCGGCGGCGACGACGGCCGGGAAGGTCGAGCAGCTGAAGAAGGCCGCGCTGGCGATCGGTGCGGTCGGGATCGGCGCGGCCGCGGTGACCGTGAAGATGGCGGGTGACTTCGAGGCCAGCACGGTTCGGCTGGTCACGTCGGCCGGTGAGACCGCGGACAATCTGGAGATGGTCCGGCGCGGCATTCTCGACATGGCCGGGTCGGTCGGCTACTCGGCCGAAGAGTTGTCGAAAGCCATGTACACCATCGGTTCCGGTGGCCAGCACGGCGCGGACGGGCTCAAGGTGCTGCGCGCGGCCGCCGAGGGCGCGAAGGCTGAGAACGCCGAGTTGCATACGGTCGCCGATGCGGTGACGTCGGTCCTGGTGGACTACCACCTCAAGGCCGACGACGCCGCCATGGTGACCAGCAAATTGGTCGCGGCGACGTCCGTGGGTAAGTCCACGTTCCAGGAGTTAACGGGCGCGATGGCAGCTGTGTTGCCGGTCGCGTCGGCCGCGCACGTGTCGCTGGACGACATTCTCGGGTCGCTCGCCTCAATGACCGTGCACGGCATGAGCGCGAGGCAGTCGGCACAGAACCTCACCGACGTCATCCGACACATGCAATCACCGACTTCGGTGCAGGCAAAGGAACTCGCGATCCTCGGGATCAACTCGCAGGACCTCGCGGGCAGCCTCGGTGAGCGCGGGCTGTCCGGCACTCTCCAGATGATCGCGAACCGGATCCGGGATTCGATGGGGCCTGAGTCTTCGCGGGTCATCCTCAACCTGCAAACCGCGCTCCGCGGCTTGCCGCCGGAGGTGCAGAAGCTCGGCCAGGCCGTGCTCAACGGCAGCATCTCCGCGAAGCAGTTCATTATGGATACCAAGGCGCTGGATCCGATTTCGGCGTCACAGGCCCGGTCCTTCGCAACGCTCGCGGCGTCCATGCACCAGCTCGGCACCGGCCAGACGACCGGCGCGCAGGTCATGCAGTCCTACGGGCAGGCTCTCGCGAAGGCCACCGGCGACGCGACCGGCCTGAACGTCGCGTTGATGCTGACCGGCGAGAACGCCGATATCACCAATCGGTCGGTGAAAACCGTGGCGGACGCGACGGTGGAGGCCGGCGGGCACGTTCTCGGTTGGTCGCACATCCAGCACACGTTCAACCAAAAGGTGTCCGAGGCCAAGTCCGGGCTCGGCGCGCTGGCGATCTCCGTGGGCAACCAGTTGCTTCCGGTGTTCTCCAAGATCGCCGGAGTCGTCGCCGACGTCACCGGCTGGCTGTCGCGGAACGAGACCGCGGCGAAAGTCCTCGCGGTCGTCATTGGCGTCATCCTCGTCGTCGCGTTCAGCGCGCTGCTCGCGGTCTTCTGGGGCTTCGCCGCGAACCCCGTGACCTGGATCATCGCCGGGATCATCGTGGTCGTCCTGCTGCTAGCCGCTGGGATCTATCTGCTGATCGACAACTGGGATTCGATCGCATCGTTCTTCGTCGATTTGTGGAACACGGTGAAGAACGCCTTCTCTACAGCGATCGACTGGGTGATCAATCTGATCTCCGGCTGGATCGACTGGGTGAAGGCGCTCCCCGGCAGGATCCTCGCTGGCCTCGCGTCACTGGGCCAGATGCTGCGGAATTTGTTCTCCCGGGGCTGGAATTCGGCCGTAGAAGCGACGAAGCGTGGTATCGCGATAACGATCCAGTGGGTAAAGGATTTACCGCGAAAAATTGGATTTGCGCTCGGTTTTCTAGCTGGACTTCTCGCGCGAACAGCCATTCGCGCCTGGGAGGCTTTCACCAACGGAATTAAAACCGCCTATGAAGCGACCGTGCGCTTTCTGCGCGAATTACCAGGAAACATTATTGGCTTTCTTTCGGATGCGCACAACTGGTTGGTGCAGAGGGGCCGCGACCTGCTGCTCGGGCTGGGGCGCGGCATCATCAACGGCTACGAGAACGCCAAGCAGTGGTTCATCGAGCTGCCGGGCAAAGTCCGGCAGTTCTTCGCTGACGTCACTAACTGGCTTGTCCAGAAGGGCATCGACCTGCTGACCGGTCTGAACCGGGGCGTCGTCAACGGCTATGAGAACGTCAAGCGCTGGCTTTTCGACCTGCCGGGCAACATCGGCCGCTTCTTCTCCAACGCCGGATCGTGGCTGTGGGATGCCGGAAAGTGGCTGGTCCAGGGTCTCTGGAACGGCATCACGAGCGCCGCCAGCTGGATCTGGGGCAAAATCCGCGACTTCGCGTCCGGGATCGTATCCGGATTCAAGTCCGCCTTGGGCATCCAATCCCCGTCGCGGATCATGGCCGAACTCGGCCAGTTCCTGGCGCAAGGCCTCGCCATGGGTATCGACGACCACGCGGACCAGGCCGTCAGCGCCGCTACCTCGATGGCGCGGCGGGTGACCGACGCCTCCGCGGTCGCGGTGAACGTCTCTACCGGCGTCACCGGACGCCCTGCGTCGAGCACCCGCGGCCAGGCCGGTGGGGCGGCAGCCGCCAACGGGGGAGGGCTCGCCCCGGTCGTGCCGGTCTCCGGGGGCGGCTCCACGCAGATTGTGAACGTCTCCTTGAACGTCGCAGGGTCGGTCCTCACCGAGAACGACCTGCAAAAACTCGTCCAGAAGATCGTGATCCGGTTCGCCGGGCGCAACAACGGGCCGGGCTGGTCCCCGGCCTTCAGCTGACCAGAAGGGGGCCTTGTGGCCAAGTTCTACCGGCAGGCGCTCGCGCTGGCCGCACAAGCGAAATGGAACTGGGTGACCGACAACGTCGTCGCCACCCTGCACGGCACCGGCTACACGCCGAACCTCGACACCGACGCCTATGTTGCGTCGCTGGCAGGGGAGTTGCCGACCGCGAACGGCTACACGGCGGGCGGGGTGGCGCTCACCAGCAAAGCGGTGTCGTACGTCGCTGCGAACAGCTGGAGCACCGCGTGGGCGGGGGCGACGGCGTACGCGGCGGAGTTCACTGTGCGGCCCGCCCCTGGTAACGGGTTCCTCTACCGCGCCGTATCGGGAGGAACGTCGGGCGCGTCGGCGCCGACGTGGCCCACGGTCGTCGGCGGCACGGTCACGGACGGCTCAGTGGTGTGGGAATGCGTCGGCTCCGGCGCCACCCAGTTCACCGCGAGCAACCCGGCGTGGGCCTCGGCCACGTTCTCCGGAGCCCGGTATCTGGTCCTGTCCGACCGGACGCCAGGTTCGGCGGCCGCGCAGCCGTTGCTCGCGATTCACGACTTCGGCTCGAACCAGGCCGGGCAGGGCGGAACGTTCACAGATCAGTGGTCGCCACAGGGAACGCTGTTGATCTACCACCCGTAGTCGTCGGCGGCCGCGGGGCTTCGGGTCGGGGGAGGGGTGGCCGTGTCGTTCGCGTTCGTGAGGTCGTTGGGTACCAACGGTTCCAACAGCACGATCATCACCGGTCTGTCCATTTCGGTACCTGCAGGCGGGGTTCCTGCCGGTGACCTGCTTGTGCTGCGTTTCGCGAGCTTTAACTATCGCTCCGGATCGAATCCGCCCGCCGTGTCAGACTCGCGCGGGAACGCCTGGCAGGCCGACTACACGCGGACGTCATCCAGTGACGGCATGAACATCGTCTATTCGACGGTCGTCAGCACACCGTTGCAGGCAGGCGACTCGATCTCGGTGGGGTTCACCGCGAACAACGCAAACTACGCGCTCGCGGTGGATCAGTTCTCCGGGGTGGCACCATCCGGATGGCGCTGGATGGTCGATCCGAACGGCACGAAAGCCGTGACGACGACGCCGACGAACTCGCTGTCACCGACGCCGCCGTATCCGACGTACACGTTGGTCGTCGGGGTGCTGTTCGTGCCGCTTCCCAGCACGGACGCCTACACCGAGGACACGAGCCAGGCCGGCGGGGACTCGTGGCACACCCTGCCGGGCGCTTTCAGCCCGGCGGGATCGGCGACGCAGGCGGTCCGCGCTTCCTACAAGATCCCCACCTTGGGATCGACGGGCGCCGTGCAGACCTGGGCGCCGACGCTGGGGACGGCGAAGACGACGCTGGAAACCCTGGTGATTTACCAGGGGAAACTGGTCCCGGTCACCATCGAAGGGCCCACCGCGGCCGCGCGCACCGGCAACCCACGCGAAGCCGTCACGATCGGGGTGTCGCTGGCCAGCGATGTGCCTGTGGCGGCCCGCACGGGTGTTCCGGAGAGCAAGCTCGCCGGAACCGCACCCGAACCGATCACGCTCCTCGACGTACCGCTCGCCTCGCGAACCGGGACACCGGTTGACCTGGTTGCAATCGACGTCCCGCTAGAGATCGGTGTTCCGGTGCCTACCCGCACAGGGGCACCGGTTGACGCGGTCGCGATTGGCGTCACCGTTGAGGACGTCCCGTTCCCGGCCCGAACGGGAGCCCCTGCGGATGGGCCGGTCCTCATTGGCGTGACGGTCCAGGACACTGTCTGCGCGGCCCGCTCCGGCGCACCAGGCACCACTCTGGCCATCGGGGTCACGCTGGTCACCGACCGGCCGACCGGAGCTCAGGGAGGAGCGCCCGGCGCCACGATCGGGAACACGGTCACCAACGACGCACCGGCCGCTTCTCGGGCTGGAGCGACGGTGTCGGCGCTGGGCGGCGCGGGGCGCTTCCCTGTGTCCCCCAGCAGTTGGAACGGGGATATTCCGAACCCGAACCGGCCGCTGCTGATCCCGTACGCCGACTTCACCCTGGGCCCGCCGAAGGTGGTCGGGTTCGAGACGCGGCGTTCGTTGAACTCGCGGGCCCGTCGTACGGTCGCCCGGAAGATCTCGATCCAACGTGGACGCCAGTACGAACTGGATCAGGTACAGGCCGGCACTGCGACCTTCGAGGTGACGGACCCTCTGGAGAACCTGAATCCGGTGAATGCTGCCAGCCCGTTGAATCAGAACGGGCAGCAGATCAAGCCGTATCGGGCGATGCGGGTGACTGCGCTATGGCCCAACACCGGCAACATGATCAACAAGTCGCTTGTCGGTGACGATGCTGACGCATCCTTCGAGACCGGTTTCAGCCGGTTCGGGCCAAGCGGTGCGGGCACCACTCAGGCGACGTCGACCGCGCACTTCTGGACCGGTACAAGGTCGATGCAGGTCACGCAGACGACGGCGGGCCGCGGATTCGGCGTGAGCCTGCCGATCGTCGTGGGCCCAGACCTGCGCATGGTGATGTCCGCGTACGTGCGACCCACAGCGGGCACGACGGTGCAGTTGCGGATCACCGACGCTGCGGGTATCGAGCACATTTCACCCGCGGCGACGGCCCAGAACGTCTGGACACGGATCTTCGTGTCGTGGCGGGCGGTCGACATGGCCGAGAAGGTGGAGATCTTCGGCAGTGGAGGGGCGCCGACGCGGTTCTACGTCGATGCCGTGCAGCTGGAGTTCGGGTTGAATCCGACTCTCTTCACCACTACGGGCCCGACCGCGTACCGGCTCTACTCCGGCTACATCGAGCGGTACCCGCTGCACTACGACATGCACGGCACCCGAGGAATCCGTCCGCTCACCGCGGTGGACGCACTCGCGATCCTGTCCCGCACGGAGATCGCGGAAAGCTACCAGGCGACGATCTCAGCGGACGGACCGAACCTCATCGCGCCGCTCAACGACGCCAGCGGCCCGCAACGGATTCTCCGGCCAACTGGTGGCCCTCCCATGGCGGGATACACCCAGCTGGGCAGTAATAGCGCCGCAGTTAACTGGGGCGGCGATTCATTCCTCGACGGCACACCAGCGCTGTCGATAACGCAACAGAACACCACGCCGCCTGTGAAGGCCGATATCACGCAGGTGACGTATGTCGGTACGCGTGGCGGTTCGATCTCCATGAACCCTCGCTCATTTACCTACGAGGGCTGGTTTAGATTCCAAGACGGGTGTATATATTTCGGTCTGGCTTCAATGAAGCGAGGCGAAAGAACGGACACAATCGATACCGTTTTCGGGCCACAATTTGGCGTTCGCTTCTTCACCACGGGTGGCCGATTGGCGGCGGAATTTACCGACCCTAATGGAAGTTCGACCCCCCTGTGGACGATAGATACATCGAAATACAACGCATTACCAGGCGATGAATGGCATTATTTCGCGATAGTTTTTTCCAATGGGAATTGGTCGTTGTATGTCGATGATCAGGCCAGTTGGCGCGATGTGTCGTTGGGATTTTCCCCGTCGTCCTCGGTTCAGCTTGACAACATGTACTTCGACGTGACGACCGTCAACGGTGATCCGGTGTCGACGGCGTCCTTCGCGAACTTCGCCACCTACCCGTACGCGCTCACCGCCGAGCAGGTACTCCGGCACTACCAGCGTGGCGTCGGCTACGAAGGCGAGCGAGCAGGCGTGCGAATCGCTCGCCTGCTGCATAAGTACTGGGCAGGGGACTGGAGGCTGGCACTCGGTCGCCTGCGGCTCGCGCCTGACACCGACTACACCAAGCGAATGCTCCTGGATGTGCTCCAGGAGATCCAGGAGTCCGAACGTGGCCTGGTGTACGCCGATCAGGGCGGCGTGGTCATCTTCGACGATCGAGAGTCCCGATACCGGGGAGAGCAGCAGATCCCGGCGATGGTGTTCGGCGAAGACACCGCGGCGGGGGAGATCCCGTATGAGGACTACGAAGGCGACGTCGACCCCACGTACGTCTTTTCTCAAGCCAACTTGACCAGGCCGGGAAACAACGAGTTCCCGCCGATGGTGAACGCGGCCGCGAAGGCGGACTACGGGCAGCGGATCCTCAGCCACAACGTGCAGGCCACGAACGACTTCGACCTCAGCCAGGCCGGGACGTTCTACCTCGCCCGCTACGGGCAGGCGAAGCTGCGCATCGAGAAGCTGACGGTCAATCCCGTCGGCTACCCGGGCGCGTGGGGTCCGCTGCTTTCGCTCGAGCTCGGACGCCGGGTCACGATCCGTCGCCGATCGGGCCAGCTGGTCATGAGCGGGGACTACTACGTCGAGCAGATCAATCACGACATCGACGCGGACGCCGGGACGTGGCGGATCGATCTCCAGTGCTCGCCGGTTTTCGTTCCCTCGGCATGGGTGCTGGGGGATCCGCAGTACGGGGTGCTCGGCTCGACGACGACGCCGATCTACTGATCAATATCTGGGCCAGTGCCGTGGCCACCAACCTGAACGGAGGTGGCCACGGTGCCAGCCTTTGACGTCCACCCTCGGCTCGTTCGGTTGCGGGGGTGCCACTCGTGACAATGCCGACGTTCGCGGACGGCTCCTTGGTCCACCAGGGGGATCTGAACCTGCTGTCGACGGGGATCAACAACCTCAGCACCATCGTGACGGGCGCGCCCACGCCGCGGTCCTACGTCCCGCACGCAAGCGTGAAGCAGACGATCGGGCAGTCCCTTCCGCCGAATCAGGACGTGCTGATCAACTTCGACGTCGCCGAGTCGAACCCAGACACCATGTGGGTGCCCTCGGTGGCGAACACGATCACCATCCGCACCGCCGGGTCCTACGAGGTCGACGCCCAATTCCCGCTCCAGACCGCCGCCTCCGACATCTACATGTTCCTGCTGGTTAACGGCACATCCACGTCGGTGTCGAACGTCGGCGGCGAGGACCACAAGCCGGGCTTCAACTCCAACGACGGGCAGATCCTGCACGCGAACGCGTTCTTCCCGAGTCTCGCTGTCGGGTCCGTGGTCTACATGTCGGTCTTCCACACGGCCGGGTCGGCGGTCACCACCGTGGTCGGGCGCACCTGCGCCCGGCTCAACATCCGCCGCATGGGCCCATAGAACTGGAGGACACCGTGACCAGCAGTACCGGTTTCGGCGGCGGAACCCGCGTCGTCTCGACGATCACCGTCACCCCGGAAGAACCGACCGGACTGTTCCGGCCGGACGCGATGAGCGAATGGGTCGGACACCTCGTGCAGGTCGCCGGCCTCGACCCCGCGCACGAGCACACCTTGCAGGCGGTCAAGGTCGTACCGGGTCCGCGGATGGTGATGGACATGAACCTCGGCCGGTACGTGGAGCAGGTGGTTGACGGCGGTGCCGCCGAACTGACCGTCCTGACCGAGGCCCCGTACGTGCCCTGCTACGCGAGCTATGTGCGGGTGATCGCCGGGGTGCCGCCCGCCCGCGCGCGGATCGTCCACTCCGACACCGGGGAAGTACTGGTCGAGCGCGGCCGCTACCCGGCTCCCCTCTACAACGGCCAGCTGCTCGCCGTAGGCGAACAGCACTACCGAGTCACGGCGACGGCTTGGCCGAACCGCAACCCCGAGACCGGATCGGCGGGGAAGTCCGAGGACTACCAGCTGGTGACCGTCACCCCGATCCCCGACCAGGAGCCTGTCGCTCCACTGCCCATGCCCAAGAACCCATGAGGTGATCCCCGTGCCCACGGATGAATCCGCGCTGGCGCACAGCTTCGGCCGCCTCGAAGCCAAGCTCGACCACATCGACGGCAAGCTCGACACCCACACCGAGAAGCTGGCCACCCATGGTGTCCGGCTGGATCGGGTGGAGGTCGACGTCACGAAGATCCAGACCGAAATGGCTTCCGACGACAGCCGCATGAGCGCAGGCCGCCAGATGTTCTGGGTGGCCATCGCGGGTGCGGTCGCGTCCGGCGCGGTCGGTCTGATCGTCCAGCTCGCCACCCGCCACTGATCCATCCCCGCGCGCACGAGAGGCCCCGTCATCCGCCGGGGCCTTTTTCGTGCGCGCCGAACCCGAAGAGAGGAGGTGCCCGTTGGGTGACCGAGCGATCGACGTCTACGAGGCGTACCAGGGCCAGGTCAACTGGCCACAGGTCGTCTCCAGCGGTGTTCGCCGTGTGTTCGTGAAGCTCACCAACGGCAACGGACCGGCCCGCGTCCGTGGTGACCGGTACGTCGCCGGGGCCCGCACAGCCGGCGCCCGCGTCGGCGGCTACCACTACGCGTTGGGCGGTGACCCGGTCGCGCAGGCGAACGCCTTCGCGAACGAGCTGATCCGGCTCAACGCGCTCGACCTGGCGCCCGCGCTCGACTACGAGGACCACTCGCTGCCGAAGGGCCCGGCCGCGCAGGCGTGGATCCGCCGCTTCCTCACGCAGCTGAACGACCGGCTCCCGCAGCTGGCGAAGAACCTGCTCTACGGCTCCGGCTCCGACCTCCAGGCGATGCGCGCCTGGGAGATCACCGTGCCGGGCGCCGACGTCCTGGAATGGGCGGCCGAGTACGGCGTCAACAACGGCGCCCAACACTCGATCCGCCACTACAAGGGCGGCCAGGCCGCGGTCCACCAGTACACCTCGGCGGGTCGCGTGCCCGGCATCGCTGGACACGTCGACCTCGACGACGTCCTGGCCAACATCGACGAGGGCACTGTCTTCGTCGGTGATCGGCCGAACCCAACCCCTGGAACCGCGGCCGCGATTCGTGCCGCCCTGATTCAGATGATGGAGGACTGCATGGTCACGCTCCCGGCCGCGCCGACCACCCGTAGCAAGGTGCTGGCGCTCCCGCCCGACTACGACGTGACGCTGGTGTTCGCCGCCGAGTCCACGGTCTTTGGCGGTCACATCTACAACTGGACGGCCGAGAACGGGAAGGGCACCGGCGGTGACCCGGTGCAGTGGCGCGTCGAGGTGAAGGAAGGCGAGCCGATCAGGGTTCCGTCCGGCACCACGAAGGCGCACATCGAGTACAGCTGCGGTACCGAGGTGTCGGTCTTCATCCAGGTGAAGCCGCGCGGCTAACGGCAGGCGCCCCGAAGACCGTGGTCTTCGGGGCGCCTGCGACGTCGACCGCGGCAACGGCCGAATCGTCGATGCCCTGACGCTCTGGCTGCCGCAAGCAGTAGGCCCAGGGTTTCTGTGTCGCTCCGCATCACATGCAGCGACACGTCGAACCCTACAACCGTACCGGCCAGTAGTGATTCGAGTTGGACGCTCTTGGACGGCTTGGGCGCCCTCGAAGATCGCAGGCCGTACGTCAGCGGCGCCGATGCAGCCAGGCGACCGCCATCGCGCCCAGCACCGTGCCGATCACGTTGCTGGCCGCGCCGATGCCCAGCGCGAACCACATCTCGGTGGTCATCCCCATCACTCCGCTCTCCCGATGGTCAAGGGCCGACCGGCCCTCACCTCTTCGGAGCTCCCAACCCCGATCCCACAGGAGGTATCTCTTGTCCCCGTTCTTCATGAACCTCGTCGACCGCGTGCTCTGGACCGTGTTCCAGGCGCTCGGCGGGACCGTCGCCGCCGGGGAGGTGTCCGACGCGCTTCACGTCGGCATCGCCACCGACTGGCGGCCTGGTCTCGTCGGCGCGCTCGTCGCCGGGGTGCTGTGTCTGCTGAAGGTCCTCGGCGTCCACGTGTCGAGTAAGACGCTGACCGCCGTCGAGGACGCCGCCGGTTCGGTCGCCCGGCTCCCTGGTGTCGGGGAGGTCATCGAGAAGGTGAAGTCGACCCCGGCCGGAGGGATCGCTGCGGACGTCATCTCTGGAGTCGATCGGCAGCTGCGCGCCGACGCCGAGACCGTCCCCGGCGCCACCGCCGTCCGGCCCGCCAAGGGCGCGACGAGCGACTGATCCGGTTCCCCGTCCGCCGTCCCCGGCTGACCGTTGAGGCCCCCCGCACCGTTCGGTGCGGGGGGCCTTTCGGCGTCTCCAGGACGGCCACGGGGAGAGTCCTTGCGATCGGGAGCGGTGGTGTGACCTGTCCCCGAAGGAGGCCGCCCAGTCCCCGACTAAGGGGTGCTGGCAGTAAGTCCTCTAACGGAGGCGCTTTCTGCCGTGCGGTGTTTGAGCCGGTGGGTACTCGGCGGCGCTTCGGGGACGGGGATGTGTCCCCGAAGGCGGGTCGCTTCTCCCCGTGTTGGGAGCGCGGGCGGGGACGGGAAGCGTCTGCGGCTGTCCCCGCGCCGGGGCCTCGCGGGGAGACTGCGGGGACCTCGTCCCCGGCGTTGCCGGATCCGGGGACGCGCGCGACGGGGAGGCGTCCCTGCGACTCGGGGACACCGCTCGGGGACTTGGGGAAGGCGGGGAAGACCTGCCTCGGGGATTCGGGGACTCGCAGGTGGAGGCCACATTCCCCGATTCCCTCCCCGGTTGCTGCCGGGAGTCAGGGACGGGCCCGGCTTCCTCCCCGTGGGGATCGCTGGGCCGGTCCCCGAACGGCGCTCTTGGCTCCGGGGAGCTTGTGCGGCCGTGTTCCCGGCTCGGGTTCGGCGACCCGTGACGGCACCCGCAACACACCCGTGACGGGTGTCGCGGGTCGTTCCGGGTGTGTTGCGGGTGCCGTCACGGGCACGGCCTGCGGGTATCGGGTGTGACGGGTCGAAAACGGCGTTACGGGGCGGATGGGGTCTCCACCAGCGGGGACTGTTTTCGACGAGTTTTCGAGGACTTTCCGGGCGTTCGCGTGGGGGAGTCGTGACACCCGTGACACCTCGCGGTCCCCGGTTTCGCGGGCGCTCGGTGACGCTCTCCCCGCCGGCCTCGGGGGCGAGGGATTCCCGACGCCGGAGACGTCCTTCGGGAGTGGTCGAGGCCGATCCCTTGACGGGTTCCAGAGACGGTTCCCCGGGCCGCCGATCGAGCCCGCGGCACCCGTCCCCGGTTTCCGGGGACGGTCGACGGGAGGCACTGAGGGGTGCGTCCCCCGCCAGTCGGGGAGGAGGCACCGGATGGCGCCGAGAGAGAGGGGACAAGGTTCGGGGACCGGTTCCCCGCGACGTCCCCGGAGCCACTTCGGCGGGGACGAAACAGCGCCGTCCGGATTCCCCGAACAGCGCTGTTGACTACCTGACAATAGGGGCTAGGCAGGGGGACGTTTCCCCGTCCGGAACTCCTCGGCCGCATCCCGAAGCGACGCCATGAAGAAGCCCCTCGTGGGCTTTCCGTCGTACTCGGGACGGCGCACCGCCTGCTTGTCCCGGGTGATCGAGAACGGGGGACGGGACAGCAGCAGGCCGAGGGCGGCCGACTCCATGCCGACCGCCTTGGCGAGGTCTTCGGTCGAAACGAACTCACGGTCGGGGAAGGCCGCGATGAGGGCGGGGAGCGGCTCGGGGACCGGCTGGTCGAAGTCGGCAGTCAGTTCGGCGAAGGTGTCGGCGATCGCGGTGTCGTCGGCGTCGAGCACCTTCTTGAACTCCTGCTCGCGCACTTCGGTGCGGTGGCGCCGGGCGACGGCACCGAGTGCGCTGAGGGCGTCTTCGATCGACCTCGGCTGTTCGGCCTCGGGTCGACGTCGACCGGCGTTGGCGACGGCGGCCGCGGCCACCGAAGTGGTCGCGGCAGGGCGGCGGCCAGAGTGCACATACTCCAGGAACTCGTCGACGCTCCCTATCCATCGACGCTGCCACGCGGAGGCCTGCACCAGGACCGGCTCCGGCTCGGGCTGGCCTTCCTCGACCTTCGGCCGTTCCCATCGCTGGCCGACGGTGAGAAAGGCGCCAGCGTCATCCGGAATGTCAACCCGAGTGGTTTGCCGCAGCACTACGAGCTGGGGGATCAGGGGCGTATCCAGGTAGGCGAGCTTCCCAGCCATCGGGACGACGTGGCCCAGCTTGATGTAGGCGACGCCCGGGTACTCCAGCTTCGCGACGTTCATGTCACGGGTGTGGTTGGGGATGGTTCGGTACAGCTCGGCCGGGTCTTCGGTTCGCATGACGATCTTGAGCCTGAGCTGCTTCTTGATGGCTCCACCGAAGTTCCCGTAGTCCGGCACGGTCGCGGTTTGAGTGGCGAGGATGACCTGCACGAACACGCCGGTGGTGCCTCGCGACAGCAGGTCGACCAACTCGGAGCCGGTGCGCATCACACCGTCGTGACAGAGCACCTTCTCGTTCCTGCGCAGCTGGTAGCTGGCCTCGTCGATGATGGCGAAGATCGCGGGCATCTCCCGTGTCGGCCTGGTAGGCCGCTGGTTGCGGGGGATGGTGTAGCGGCGGGCGCCTTCCTCGAAAGCCGAAGCCAGCATTTCCAACGTGTCGTTCGTGGTGGTGGCGACGTAGCCGACGGTCGGCTGATAGCCCTGGCGGAGCGGCTCCACGAACGGCGACAGAAGGTCGTTGACCTTCCAGTTCCCGCCGACCCACGCCGTCCCGTTGAAGGAGGCGGCGATGCGGTCGAGCAGGATGCTCAGAAGGCTGGACTTGCCAGCCTGGGTCTGGGCGACGATCTCGACGTGCAGTTTGAGCAGGTTGATCATGATCGGTTCGCCGTTTTCCCACCGGCCGATCGAGAACTCTTCGGCGATATCGATCGGGCCCTGCTCAGGCACGTAGGGGATGGTCTCGGCGAGCACGGCGGAGGCCGGGGTCCGTTCCACGCGCATTTGGAACATGCCTGCCTGCGGAAGGCGGTAGAGCTTGATGGCGTCGGCCGGGAGTTCGAAACGGTCGGCCATCCGGTTTGCCTCGATCGCGATTTTCTCCTCGATACCGGCCGTGGTGATGGCCTTGAGGGAGTCGCTGGGCACGTTGATGACCACGGTCTCGTTGCCGAGCTTGTCGTAGGTCGGCGTGTTGGTGCGGGCGCCGCGGACGCCGGTGTGGGCGAGGACCTGATCCCAGAAGCTCATGTTCGCGGACTGGTACTCCTCCTCGAGCTTGGCGTGGTGGTGGCTGTCGCGAACGTCGAGCCAGTGGGTCATGAGGCCGGTGCTGTACCAGGTGAGCGCGGTTCCGCCGACGAGCGCGCCGAGACTGGCAAGGCTGTTGGGGTGTCCGGTGGTTTGCGCCCAGGTGGTCCAGGCTGTGGCTCCGGCGCCGATGGCGACCGCGACAGTCTTGGCCAGGCCACGGAACAGCCCCGTGGTGCGTCGGTCTTGCCGGAAGAGGTGGTGGACGCCGAAGACCGCGAGACCGGTCAGGCCGGCGCCGCCGACCGCGACGTGCCAGGCGGCGATGTCCTCGATGTTGGTGAGGAGGAAGGTGCTGCACGCCCACGTCCCGGCGCCTCCGGCGACGGAGTAGGCGAACGCGCTGGGCAGCGTGTGCGGTTCGTCGTGGGCGCGGGGCATGGGTTCCTCTTTCTCTGCGTGGTTCTGGTGGGCAAGGCGGAGCCGGACCAGCGAGGGGCAGGTCCGGCTCCGGGTCGGGGTTACGCCCTGTCGATCCAGTGCTGGGCGTTCGGCTTGTTCTCGGTCTTGTCGCGGAAGTCGAGTTCGGTGGAGTGGGCGTTGTCGAAGTCGCCTCGCTGGGGGGCGGCCGCGCTGCTGGCGGCGCTGATGACGTTGCCGAGGGCGTCGAGGCCGTCCGCGGTGGTGGCCGCGTACGGCAACGTGTCCGCGAGTTCGGCGCCCTTGGCGTGGAAGGCGGCCGCGACTTCGCTCAGACCTTCGGGCAGCGAGTCAAGGAAGCGCTGAGTGTCTTCGGGAGTCTGCGGCTGCCAGGTGCGGATCTGGTCAGCGACGGCACTCCAGTCCATCTGGTTCGTCACGGTGGGGTCCTTTCGTACAAGTCCGTATCCGGATCCAGGTCCGAAGACGGGCGTTGGTGCTGGTGAAACGGAGGGGGAAGCTGGTGCGCGGCCTCGCCCGGTTCCCTTGAGGGGATGGGGCGGAAGGTTCATGCCGAGGGGGTCGGCCGGTGGAGCCGGGGCCGGGATCGCGGCGGCCGGGATCGGCGCCGGTCGCGGCAAGGCGACCGGCGGGCGCCGAATGAACATGTCGGAGAACGGTGCGACGAGGGCCTGGATGACGGAGCCGCTCCGGACGCCGTTGCCGACCTTGGTCGCGGTCCACATCCAGGCGGCGGCGGTGCCGCGCCCGAGCGGACCGCGGTGCAGGCGGGCGATCCGGCGGCCGAGCCGTCCCATGCGCTTGGCGAACCGCTCGATGCTGCGGACCTCGCTACGGCTCTGCCGGTACCGGCGGTCGCGGGCGGTGTTGTCGCTGCGGATGCGGCGGCCGCGTCGCTTCTGCGCGGTGTCGTAGGCGCGCTGCGCGGCGCGCTGGCTGGCGCGGGTGCGGCGTTTCGCCGCGCGGGTTTCCGCACGGTGAAGTCGGGTGGCGGCGCGGCGGGATGGCGTGGTCCGGCGTGCGGCGGGTGCGATCGCGGCCGCCGCGCGACGGCGGGCGGCTGCGGCCTTGCGGGCGGCTTTCGCGCTGGCGGGCTGCCGAGTGCCGCGGGCGTGGTGGCCGGAGGCGAACTGGCCGCGCGCGTTGCGACGCTGCGGGCCGAGCGGTTTCCAGAAGCCGTTGCGGGCGCTCTGCCCTGCGAGGGCGCGCTGCGTGGCGGCGCCGGTACGGGGACGACGTCCGGCGGACCATCCGGCGATGGCGGGGGTGCCGTTTTTCCTCGTGCGGCGGGTCGCGCCGACCGGTGCGGTGGCGCGACGGGCGGCGTTGGTGGCTGCGCGGGCGCGGCCGCGGGCGATGAGGGAGCGACGCGCGGCGCTGCCGGGCGCTGCCGCCGTGCTGCGGCGCCTGGCGCCAGATCGACGGCGGCTCTTGGCGGCAATGACGGCCCCGGTGGCGAGAGTGGCGACGGTCGCGCCGCCGATCGCGGTGGTGGTGGGGCCGAGGGTGAGCAGGGATTGCGTTGTTGCTGCGACTCCGCCGAGGGCCCCGACGCCGATCCCGAGGTTCCGGGTCCGGACCCTGCCCGGCGTGGCCAGGCGGGGCGTCTTCTTCGGGGTGGCCTTCTGCTGAGGCTTGATGTCGGGCGCCGGGGCGCTCGGCTGAGTCATGACCGTTCCTCCAGGGCGCGGGGTTACCCGCTGGCTTGTGCTGGTGTGAGTGAGTGCTGTTCGAGGGCGGTCCGGAAGTCCTTCATCGCCTTCTTGGCGTAGTCCGTCGTACCCACCAAGTCATCGACCTTGGAGAGCGACGGCGGCCTGCCAAGCTCCTGTTCAAGCTGGTAGAAGCCGCGAACACAGGCTTCTTTCTTTTCCGGCAGGTTGAGGAGGGCCAGCACCTCGTCGAGCGGCATTTCTTGCGCAGCGCCCTCTTGTCCGGCGCTGATACTGATCACGGGAGCGAGCGTCCCGGTGTCGTCCTGCCGCTCGATGCGCTGTGCCGGGTCGGCGGCCTGCTCGGGCTGCTGGTCGGTGGCCTTCGGCACTTCGATTGGCTTCGACGCGGGCGTCGGTTGGATCGGTCGACGCTGCGGCGGGGCCTTGACCTGCGGTTTCGACGGGACAGTCTCGCGGCGGGAGGCCTTGGTTTTCGGCTTCGCAGCTTCCAACGCCAGCTCGTCGACCAGGCCGGTAGAGGAAAGCGTCAGGACTCGTTGGGCGCGCGGGAGCGCGATCTCCATGCCGACGTACAGGCCGTGGGTATCCAGCTGGCCCGCCAAGGCTTTACCTAGCTTCTTCTTGACCTGGTTCGGCTTGTAGGCGATCGCGATGGTCCATGCCGTCTGCTCGTCGCACATCAACAGTGGCCTGATCTTGGCCGCGCGCCGGTACAACCCCCCCTGCCGAAGCCGCTGAGCCAACGCGAGCAGTGACGTCTTGTTCGCGCTCGCCACGTTGTGCGTGAAGCGTACGTAGACGTGCCAGATGCCAGGGCCGAGCAGGGACATGCCGCCGATCAGCACGCCGGTCCAAACGTCCTCGACCGACTTGACGTTGTGGATGATGTTGATCGTCGCCGCGTATACCGCGGAGAGCCACATGAGGTTCAGGTAGCGCTGTTCTTGACCCGTGCCCTGCTTGACGGCACTGGTTGCCATCGCACCGAGTGTCCAGGTCAACCCCTCGACGGCGAACGGAATTAAGAGCCACAGGGGGATTACCCACATCAGTGATTCGCTGAGGACGACCGTGAGTTTGTCGATCCCTTTGTAGAACCCCAGCTGCATGATCACGGTAATGAAGCCCATTACGCCCGTCAGGGACCAGGCTCCCACCTTGACCGCCAGGGGCACTTGCCTTTTCTTCTCTTGATCAACAGCGGGGTCGACTGCATCGACGACTGGAGTTTCGGTCATGCCGGAATGGTGTCGTGAGTCGTCACCGAATTCGGCGACCGACTCGCCGTCTGGCTCGTGGTCCTCGGCGGGCGGTATCACTTCACCTCCCTTGACTGCTAGGTCTGCATGCAGACTGTCCATGTTTTGACAAGTTACGTCCTTGTGGCCAAAAGATCAAGAGTCTGTATGCAGACTGTCCGGTAGGCGTTAAGGTGCCCACTATGAGTAGCGAGAAACGGGCGCTCTACCTACAGATCGTCGACAAGATTCGACGGAGAGTCGCCGAAGGTATCTACGAGCCGGGTGATGCCCTTCCACCGATCCCGGACCTGGCGAGGGAGTTCGGCTCATCAGCCGAGCCGGTGCGCCGGGCACTGGACAGGCTCAAGGCACAGGGTGTACTGGTCGGCCGCCAGGGTCTCGGCACGTTCGTGAGGAAGCTTCCGCCACTGCGGCATCACGGCACCGATCGCTACCGGCGCCGGGTCTGGCTGCACGCAGGACAGGCGATCCTCGAAGGCGAGGCCGGCGCCCAGAAGTACAGCGTCGAGCAGGAGGTCCGCGAGCTCGCGGAGGTCGACGCGACCGAGTACGTGGCCGAACGACTCCAAATCGAGCCGGGCGCGAAGGTCTGGGTTCGCCGCCGCCGCACCCTGATCGACGAGATGCCGAACCAGCTCGCGGACAGCTACTACCCGCTGGCCATCGCCGACGCGGTCCCGCAGCTGCGCGAGGAGAACACCGGCCCCGGCGGCGGATTCGCCCGCCTCCACGAAGCCGGGTATGAGCCGACCCACGGTATTGAAGAGATCGTGGTCAGGCTGGAGCCGACCGAGGAAGAGGCTGAGCTGCTCGACCTCCCAGACGAGATGCCGGTGATCGACTGGACCCGCACCGTCTACGACCAGAAAGACCGGCCGATCGAAGTCCTTCTCGGCGTACGGCACCCTCTGCTGGTGAAGTTCGCCTACTCGTTCAACTTCGAGGACTGAGGAGCACGTTCGTGCAGGTCACCTACGCCACCGAGCCGTCGCCCGAACCGGGCCGGATCAACGAGGACTACGTCCTCGCGGGACCGGATTGGGTGGTCGTGCTCGACGGCGCCACCGCCCCGGCCGGGATCGACTCCGGATGCGACCACTCCGTCGCCTGGTACGTGCAACACCTCGCGGCCGCGCTCGGACAACAGCTCACCGAGCCGCCAGACATCAACCTCCGCGCGGTCCTGAGCAACGCGATCATGACGGTGCACCGTGAGCACGCCGACTTCTGCGACCTGACGAACAACGCGTCGCCCTCGGCGACGGTCGCGATCGTGCGCCTGGTCGACGACGAGATGTACTACCTCCTGCTTGCGGACTCGCCGATCGTGCTGGAGGACGGCACCGTGCTGGTTGACGACCGCACCTCGCGCCTCTCCGACTATTCCCGCGAGGGGATCGAGGCCGCACGGAACAGTCCCGGCGGGTTCTTCGTCGCGCAGGCGGATCCGTACGTCGTCGAGGAGGCGATCGTCGGCAGCGTGCCGATCAGCCAGGCCGGCACGTTCGCCATCCTCACCGATGGCGCCAGCCGGTACACCGATCTCCTCGAGCTGGGGGATTGGGGCGCGCTGCGGACGGCGCTCGCCATGCACGGGCCGCGGTGGCTGATCGAGCGGGTGCGCGAGGCCGAATATTCGTCGCCGCCGGTCGGGGATCCGGTCTCCGGGCGCCGGTTCAAGCAGCACGACGACGCGACCGCGGTGCTGGTTCGGCCATGATCCGACACGCCGAAGATCGGCAGATAACCAGGCTTTGGTGTCACCACGCTAGGGTTCGCGACAGATGGACTGACCAGGGGAAAGGGTGGAGATGATCACCGAACGACCAACTCCCGCCCACGCGGCACGGGACAACGAGCTCTCCTTGGAGGCTCGTGGTCTCTTCGCGTGGCTGTGCGAGGTCGCACCGGAACGCATCACCGTGGAGTCGATCGCCGAGGGGACCGGCATCGGTCTGACGAAGGCCTCGCGCATCCGGCGCGAACTGGCAAACCTGGGCTACCTGACACGGCACCGGGGCCACGACGAACGAGGCCAGCTCACCTGGAGCTACGCGATCCACTCGCGCCCACAGCGCGAGGACGAGGCGAAAGCCTCCTAGAAACAGCTCGGCCCGGCGGAGCGGGAACTCCAGCCGGGCCGTGAAGCAAGTGCCTGCATAAGCCTTCCGAACCTTTGCGCGGCCTCTCAAGTGTCACACAGCCCCGATTCCGGAGGCAAGCGACACCCCGGGTGGTCGTGCTCCACAGCACAAGGACCACCGTGACCAGCATCCAATCACCACCGGTTCCGTCTCCGGACGAGTTCATGGCCGGGCTACGCCGCGGCGAGACCGCCGCCAGCCACTTCACGATCGTCGCGAACCTCGTCGCCCGAGACCGCCAGCTGTCGCTCGCGGGCAAAGGGATGATGACCAACCTCCTCAGCCACACCGAGGGTTTCGTCATTACCGAGGAGTTCCTCGCCAGCCAGTGCACGGACGGGATCAAGAAGGTCCGCGCCGTGCTGAAGGAGCTGCGCGAGCGCGGATACGTCTACCGGGGGAAGCGGACCCGATACCCGAAGGGAACCAAGAACGCAGCCGGGAAGGACATCTCCGGCGCCTTGGGTCCGTACCCGTGGTGGGTCACCGACAAGCCGGACGAGATCGCCGTCATCCTCGCGCGCTACGCCCAGGAGCAGCACGAGGCGAACCTGGCCACCGAGCTGCCCGCGCCGGTCGACGAGGCCGGCGTCGCCCTTGATCCGGCGGCGGGCGAAACCCCTGCTCCTGACCACGTGCCCAATGGGGATGTAGTCCTGACCAGCGAAAACACCGAACAAGATCCAGGCGGCGCACTACCTCCCCAAAAGGCCGGTAGTCCTGACCAGGCGAAACAGGGGGAATCTGCTGCTCGCGACAACCGGCCCATCACTACCGGAGGTTCCGGGAGTTCTTTAGAAGACCAACCCAAGAAGACCAGGGTTAAGAAGAACACCGGGGGGACGCTCCCCCCGGACCCCCAGCGCAAGCAGACCCCGTTGGGGTCTGCTGCTGATGAACCCACCTCGCCAAATCCTGTGACTCGTGAAGGTGGTCACCAGCAAGGTGACCACAAGAGGACCCCTCGCGAAGTTGTGATCTCGCCGAACTTCGAGGGCGACGACGACACCGTGAACGAGTTCGCTCGGCTGCTGTGGTGGACGAACCAGAAGGCGACTCAGAACGCGCTGGTCACCGGGGCCTTCCGTGCGCTTCTCGATGCCACGGCCAAGGAAAAGCTCCAGCCGCTCGTCGACGAGCACCAGGCGCAGGGTGCCGGGCTCGTCGAGGCGCGGGATGCTGCTCGCCGGATCATGCTCACTGCGGCCTTCGAGGCGGCGGCCGCCGACGCGGGCGTGCAGCTGCGCATCACCTGGAAGTCCGCGGCCCCGGCCGAGCAGGTGCCCGACCTGGCCAAGGTCCGCGCCCGCCGCGCCGCTCCGGAGGCCGACGTCGACGAGGGCCGCGCGGCCAGGATCGCCGAAATCCGGGCTGCTGCTGGCGTTCCTCGGGGTCCGCGCTACGCCGAGGCACTGCGTGAGGCGCCCCGCGAACGTGTCCAGGAGGACCCTGAGGGACGTCCTGGCGCGAGCGAAGCGAGCCTCCACAATGGACGATCCAGGGGTCGCGCGACCGGCTGAACAGGAAAATTTGTCCTAGGCGCGAGGGTATAGGGCCCTATACCCTCGCGCCTTATGGAGCGTTCCAGCCTGTTCGACCAGCTCGGTTTGCCGGACGAGGTGGAAATCCTTCGGCGTGTTCTCTCACTGCCCGAGGCGGCGTGGCAAAGCACGGCTGAGGACGCCGTCGATCTCTTTGCGCAGCTGCACGGGTGCCTGGCGGCGTTCAAGGCCGCCGAGGACTGGGCGTTCTTCTACTCGCACGAGCGGGGCGTCGACCACAAGACGCTGGGCGAGGCGGCGAGGGCGTCGAAGGCCGCGGCTCAGTCTCGGCTGCGGACGTTGCGGCTGCGGTGGCCGGAAGGCTCGGACCAGTTGCTTGAGCTGATCCGGCGCCGATATGAGCGGCTGAGCACCGAGGCGGGGAGGCCGGCGGATGTTGAGCCGGTCGTGGAAGCCGCGGTGGAAGACCGGGAAAAGTAGGAGCGCCCCCGGAGGGTGGGAAGCCCCGGGGGCGCTACCGCTGGTCCTGACCAGCGGGTGAAGGTCTCCGTCACGCCAATGGGGGGCCTTGCGTTGGCGTGGCAGTCGCCTTCGTTCCTGCGAGTGGGTTCCCTGGCGGCCCAGTCCGCACGGGTCTGAACGGAGCCGGGCCGAACCTTGCCCTCACAGGAGTTGTGAAGTTCTGGGCGCTCCCGGTCGGGAGGCCGGGAGCGCCCACCGACCCTCCCGAGACTGGATCTCGGTTGGCCGGTTGGTGCACACGAGCCCCGCTACGGAGCAGAGATCTGTGCACCCGCCCGTTTTTCTCGGCTTCCGTCAGCTGTGTAACCCGGAATTCGAGGGAACGGGCGCACCTCCGTGGTAGGAGGCTGATCAGGGCGGATGAAGTTGTAGGGCGCTCCCGGGGCGATGCATGGTCCCCGGGAGCGCCTGACGACCGACCGGAGCGCTTACTTCGGATCGGTTTTTGGTGCACGCGATCGCATCCCCATGCGTCCGTGCACCGTGCCCATCTCCGTGGTCTCAAGGAGAGGAGCGGGCTGAAGAAACCCACGGACCTTGAGACGGAGAGGGGTTGGAGACCTCCGGTCCGCGCGCTCTTGGGAGAGGACGAACCGCATCGAGAGACGCGGATCTGGCGCGGGCCGGAGGCTGTTTCAGGGGGTGGCCAGCATCTGCTGACCTCCTACTCGCTCTCGGGGAGCCCGAGGTTGGGGTAAGAGACCGTGGACGACAACGGTTTCGCCGTTCACGACGACTACGTACGGGTGGGTGGCCAACCAGGACCGGCACCCTAGGCACGCGACGAAGTTGTTGCCGAGGTTCTTGAACGGCCATCTGCCGACCATGTCGAAGATGTGAGACGGCCCAGGAAGCGATACACCGAGGTGGCACACCGGCCGAATCTCGATGTTGAGCCGCTTCTCCAGGTCTGCGAGCTGGTCGGCCAGGTACGCGTGTCGGAGGGCGAGGTGTGAGCGGATTCCGACGGGTACGGGCTCGTTCATGACGGCCCCGCCTTCGCATCGTCGTTGACTGTTCCCCAAGGCCGGCACTCGGCGCCGGTCACCAGACGCGTATCCGCGATCCAGCGCCAGACGTCGGTTACGAGGTCGGCAGGCCAGAACGACGCCGCGCATGCCTGCTGCATCGGGGCTCGGGGAGCCTCGTTTGCGCTGGTAGAACGCTCGTCGTTGGTCACGGCGAAGACGTTAAATGCGGTTGACCTTGAGCAGGTACTACGCCTTGTAGCACTACTCTTTCGGACTAGTCCACTGCAGAAAGTTATGACTCTTCGCTGTTTGCGCCGATCTTCTGCGCCAGCTCATGCAGCGGGGTCTTCATCAGCCGGGCATCGAGCTCGCCCACGACATGCTTGTACAAGGTCTGATGACTGATCCAGTCTGGGGCGCTCGCGGAGATCGACAAGACGGTGTTCGACGCGTGGTCGTCCATGCCGAGCCGGGTCTGCGCCAAAGCGACGTCCGTGAGGTGACGACTGCGAGCTGCCAACGGGAGGCCGGCGTCGCGGGGCATCTGCCGTGCGGTCCGCAAGACCTTGGAGTACTGCTCAGTGACCACCTGAACGTCGGCGGTTTGCATGATCACCTGGTTGCGCCCGAAGGCGGATTCGTAGTCATTGCGCTCGCCGGTCCGCTCCGCGATAGCGCGGGCCTCCTGAAGGAAGTCGTCCGCCTTCGCGGCGCGGGTGCGCAACTTGATGTTGCGCCCGGTGGCGGTGGCCGCGGACAGCATCAGCTGGCCGTACACGGACAGCTGCGGAAGCGAAGACTTTCCATCGACCTCGATCTTCTCGGCGGTTTTGATCGCCACCTTCACCGCGTCTTCGTACCGACCTTCAGTCAGCAAGAGCCACGAGGCACTGCCCTGGAGCGCGGAAACACGAAGCGGATCACTGCCGCGCTTGGCGGCCTGCTTTGCCCGATCCCAGGCCAGCCATGCCGTGTCCGGGTGCCCGAGATGCACCAGCGTGCAGCTGGCGACCTGATACAGCTGGGCGAGCTTGTCCGCTACGGCCTCCCGATCCTTGGATGCGCTGGCGTGTTCGGCCGCGCGGGCGCGAATCATCGCCTGCGCCAGCAGCGCGGACAGCTCCTCGTACCGGCCACCCCAGTAGGCACCCCACGCGTAGGTGGAATCTCGCGATGCTGCTCGGAGACTGACCGGCTCATCGGTTTCGACAACGTCGTCAAGGAGGTCGTCGACAGAGGTCAGCACCCGCCGAATCGCCACAATGCCTGAGTCCGGAGTCTCTCCAGGGAGCGCCTTCGCCTTCGCCAGCAGATCGGCGATAGTGACGTCGAGTGCGTGGGCGACAGCCTGAAGAGTGCCGATCGACCCGGACCGCAAGCCCTGTTCCAGCGCTCGAATCGTCCCGAGGCTCAGGCCGGCGCGTTCGGCCAATTCCCGTTGGGTCAGCTTCACTTTCGTGCGCTTCCGCTTGATCGTTGCGGCAAGGGCTTCTGCGCGCTCGTCCATGACGGACCTGCCTTCTACGCGGGGGTGATCCTCTGCGCGTGCCCCCGGTGGCCAAACCGGGGGCGTCCTCCGCGTAGAGGATGCACACGGGGTGCCTATTCAGCGTAGCGCCGCGGGGAGGTGTCCCCGTCGCCGCGGCGCGTGGACTCAGCCCGCCATCCCGGGTTCGCTCCCCGGCGATTCGGGTGTCCCCGTCCCCGGGGAAGCCTCCCCGCCAACCTGCTCGTGGGGACGGCGCGCTCCCGGGGATTCCCCGGTTTCCCCGTCCTCCCCGGGCCGCGTTGCAGTCGGGGAATCCCCTGCTTGACCTGCGGAATCCCGGGCTTTCCCGCTGGTTTTTCCCGACTTCAGCCGGAGTCGGATCGTTTCCCGGGAGACCTTGAGAAGGGCCGCTATTTCCTGCTGCTGGAGGCCTGCGGCGAGTCCTTCCTTGATCGCGGGGACCTCGTCCTCTTGCGCTTTCTGGATCCTCGCCAGCCGCGTTCGAGCAGCCCGTCGTCGGGCTTCGGCGTCGCTCGCGTCCGCGGGGAATCGTTCGTCTTGCACGCGCGCATCATGCCAGAAACCTTGGCGCGAATCAGACTGGAAAATGCCAAAAAATTTGGCATAAAACCCTGGCCATCTGACCTACCTCTATGCCAAGTTTTTTGGCATGAAATCGTCGCTTTTGGGCGGGGCGGACGAGGAAGCTCCGGCACTGTGGGAGCTCTCCGAACTTCCCGCGATCACCACACCTTCCGACCGACCAGTCACCCGTTCCGCGTGGCCGCACTACCGTGCGCTCCACTTCATCGGCGCCGGGCATCTCGTGCTCAAGGTCAACGTCTTCACCGGCCGCGCCGACCTCAACGACCCCCACTGCGACCTGGCCGACACCCGCAAACGCGCTGACCGGCTCAAGGACTTCTTCCACCTGCCGGAGGAGCGCGCCGCCCGCGAATTCGCCGCGAACAAGAAGTACGTCGTCTTCGCCCCAGTGCGGAAGCACCGTTTCGGGAGGGTGTGGCTCAAGGGCAAACAGCTCCAGCTCACCCCGGCCGGGAAGGAGCTGCTGACCCGATGGTCCCGGCTCCAGGACCCCGCCAAGGCTTTCGACGACCGGATCGACGCGTACCTGGCGGCGAGACGGTGAACGTCGAGACCGACTTCTTCCTGGGTATCTCCGAGCCCCGGCACCTCGTCGCACCTGTGCCGGTGTGCATCGCCCACCAGCGGCTCCAGCGCACCACCTGGTGGGTGCGCCGCGACCGTGGTCTCCCGCCGTACATGGTCGACTCCGGGGCCTACGGTGCGCTCGACGCCATCAAGGACGGCACGCCCCGCTCCGAGCTGGAGGAACACGGGTACTGGCGCACCGACCCGCGCGACTACGTCCTGGCCGTCGCCGAGTACCACCACTGGATCGGGCCGCCGGTCATGGTCGGCATCCAGGACTGGATGTGCGAGGACCACATCCTCGCCAAGACCGGCTTGACCATCGGCGAGCACCAGGACCGCTCCACCGAGAACTACCTCGAGCTGACCTCCCGCTGGAATCAGCACTTCCGCACGGTCGGCGATTCGAAGTTCATCCCGACGCTTCAGGGTGGCACGCCGCGCGACTACGTCGCCCACATCGGGAAGTACCGCCGCGCCGGTGTCGACCTGCTTGCCGGGCCGGTCGGTGTCGGCTCCCTCTGCCGCCGCCAGGCCACCAGCGAAATCGTCGCGATCCTCCGAGCCATCACCGCGGCCGTGCCCGGCATCCGCCTGCACGGCTACGGGGTCAAAACGCTCGGCATCCGCCGCGTCGGCCATCTCCTCGCCACGTCCGACAGCGAATCGTGGTCGGTCGACGCCCGCCACAGCGCCCCGCTGCCGGCCTGCGTCGGCACACACAAGAAGTGCACCTCGTGTCTTGACTACGCCCTGGAGTGGCGGGGGCGTCTGATCCACTCCCTCCGCTCGCCGGAGCCCGCCGGGGGCCAGCTGGACCTGTTCGGGGAGGGGAACGCGGCGTGAGCACCATCGACGGCATCCGCTGGTCCCCGTCCGGCCCGGTCCGCGACACCACGCGGGACAACCCGCGCTCCCGACGCTGCCCAACCTGTGGCGCCGCCCCGCTCGAAGCCTGCTTCCGGATGCGCCCCGGCGGCCGCCAGGTCCTCGCCGACTACCACGACGCTCGCAAGCAGCCGCCCGCCGATCAGCCGGCGGCCAAGCCGGACCCGGCCGCCGCCGGGCGCCGGATCGCTGCCCTCGGCCGTCTCGAAGCCGCTATCCGCGCCGCCCACCAGCGGTACGCCCTGTTCGATCTCGGCCAGCGTGCCTATCAGGCATGGGCCGCCGGGGACGTCGTGCCGTACCGCATCACCCAGGCCCTCGACCTGCGCGGCCTCGACGGGCCCGGCGTCGACGAGGCCTGCGGCGTCACCGAACCCCAGGTGGACATGTGGGAAGCCGGGCAGCTGTACCCGACGTGGGAATCGCTGGTCCTGCTCGCCGAGCTGACCGGGTTCCCTCCCGAGTTCTTCACCCTCGCCTGCGACCGGCCGCCGCTACGCGCGGCCGACACGTCGCTCGTCCACCACATCCGCCAGCTGCCGCCCGACGTCGACCCGGGTCCTGGAGTTCCTGCCCTCCGCGGTCGCCGCCGTCGTCCCCGCCCGGGAGGTCCCGTGATCACCGACCTGACGCGCTACGTGCGCCGCTGTCTCTACGCCCTGCTCAACGGCCGCGCGACTAGTCGCGACCGCCACCTCTACCAGCGAAGGAACCGCCGATGACCGCGCCAGCCGAAGCCACGCTCGTCGACCTGATCGCACGCGCGGTGACCGACGACGACCAGATCATGGGGACGATCGAAGACTTCGTCGGCCAACGCCTGCGAGCACTGGCCAAGCTCGAAGGCATCCGGCAGGACGAACCCGACCCGGCCAAGAGCATCCTCGACGAGGCCATTGCCCAGACCGCCGAAGTCATCGCCCGCAAACTCCTCGACCACGGCATCTACCTGATGCCGGGCGGATTCAGGCCGGGTGAGCGAGTCACGATCGGCCCCACCGCCCTGCTCGGCGGCGAGATCCTGCCGCACGTCGACGTGCGCGTGCAGCTCGACGACGGCCAAAAGCCGCTGCACCTCCCACCCTCGGCGCTCACCCTCGACCACGACCAGGCGACGACCGCGTGATCCCCGGCAAAGCCTCCACGCACCGCGTCCTCGGCGACGTCTTCACCGCGTGCACCGCGCAAGACCGCGCGGCTGCTGCCGCCGGCCTCGGCCCGCTCCCGGACGGCACCGGACGCCCCCGCGACCAGCACGCCGCGACGAAGGCCGCCGAACTCGTCGCCGCCGACACCGCCCGAGGACAGCTCACGCACCGCGCCGTCCTCATGCAGCACGTCACCGCCGCCTTCGCCGAGCTCGACCCGACACGGCTGCGCGAGCACCTGATCGGGCTCAGCGCCGCAGCCGCGCGATGGGCGCTCGCCCTCGACGAACGACAGGCCGGGCCACGGCTCGCCGCAGGTCCCGAGCCGACGTTGTTCCCGGAGACGCCGTGACGGAGTTCGAGCGGTACCTGCGCCGCGCCGCCGACTACCACGACGCCCACCCTGACCAGCGCGAAGGACAGGCAGCGTTCAACCAGCTCCTTCGCGAACGCCGCGATCTCGCCGCGGAGATCCACGGCACTGACCTGGACCCGTTCGACGACAGCGAACGCGTCCCCGTCTTCCTCGACCACCTCGCCACCCGCATGACCCGCCCCGTGTACCTCGACCCGGAAGGCCCCCTGATGAGCACCTGGCACACCGGTGACGCCGAGCCAGGCCCGGACGTCACCGTCCTGATCGACACCAAGCCGTCGAAGACGCCCTACCTCGCCCGACACCAGAACGGCTGGCTCTGGACCGATGGCCTGCGCTACCTCAACCGCGAGTCGAAACCGAGCGAACGAACCCCGCTTGCCTGGCGTTTCGCCATCTCGGCCGACGACGGCGTGCCGTGCGAGGTGCGAGAGCTGACCGATGTCGAGCGCGAGCACTGGGAGACCACCTGATGCTGACCGCGGCTGAACTGCGGGCCCGCGCCAGCTACGGCCTCGCGGTGCTGCTTGGCGTCCGCCGGCTGCAAGTCCGGGCCGCGCGGCGCCGCGCGGCCAAGCTCGATGAGATCGCCGACCGGCTCGACGAGCTGGGGATGAACGGCCGCGCGCAGATGCTGCGCGCCCAGGCCGCCCGGAACCGGGAACACTGGGGCCAGGAGGTACCGCGCCCGCCTGCGGATAGCTGCTAAAGTACGGGCTGCGCGACGGCACACCTGTACCCACAGGAGTCGCGCGAACGGGGCCACGGCCCGGGTTTTCCTGCGTGAACAGTTGGTTGCGCTAGGCGGCGAGAGGTACCAGCTCTTGCGCTAGCACGATGAGGGCGGGGGATCAGCCCGCCTTCATCGAGAAAACTGAAGAACAGCCCTGCATCCAGTGACAGGCAGGCGGTTAGAGCCAGTGGACGAGAGTCGTGACCTCTCCCACTAGCGTCGCCAGCGATGAGGGCGGGACGCAACCCCGCCCTCATCGGGCGAAACCCCAAATTCCCACATTAGGCCCGAGACACATTCTGTCTCGGGCCTTATTCATTGAGATCAGACGGCAAATAATGCTTATTGACACCTGATCACTATTTCGAATAGCGTTTCGGCATCCCCAAAACAATCCGTTCATAAAGCGCGCTTTCATCCAACACTGGAAGCGCGCCAGGGGACCGTCATGTCAGAAACGAGGAAAAGAAATGACCGCAACACTCGACGCCCCGGGCAGCACACCGACCGGCGCCGGGACCTCGCTCGACAAGGCAACCGCCGAGCTGGAGCGCCTGCTCAAGATGGTTCCGACCGAGACGCCGACCGGCGCGGTGCCGTGGCCGATGGTCCTGGTCGAGGGCGAGGAAAAGGCCGGGAAGTCCTGGCTCCTCGCCGAATTCACTGGCAGTGAAAAGGTTGGCCGCGCGTTCTGGCTCGAATTCGGTTTCGAGGGCACCGCCCAGCAGTACGGCGCTGTTCCTGGCGCGAAGTACCAGGTCGTGAACTTCGTGAACCTCGCCGACTTCATGGAGAAGCTGGCGTGGCTGCGCCACGTCGGGAAAGCGGCTCTCGCTGCCGGGGAGAGGCCCATCCTCGTGTGCATCGACTCCATGTCGGGGGAGTGGAAAGCTCTCGGCGCGCTGGCGAAGTGGCGGGCCAGGCAGTCGCGGAAGAACCGCGCGATCCTGCGGCAGGATCCGAACGCGGAGATCAACCCCGGCCCCGCTTACTGGAACCCGGTGATCGACAAGCACTACGAGATCCTGAACCTGCTCGCCGCGATCCCCGGCATCGTCGTCTACACCGCGCGCGGCCGCGACGTCTCGGCGATCGGGGATGACGGCAACCCCACCGGTGACAAGGTGTGGTCCACGCAGGCACAAAAGGACCTGTCGTTTGACTCGACGGCGGTCCTCCGCGTCCGGCGCGGCACGCGCGGCCGCCGCGCGAAGGTGGAGGTCGTTGGCTGCCGCAGCGTGTTCGCGGGCATCCAGTCCGAGGACGAGGCCGTGGAGCCGCCAATGGGCCGCAACCCCCTGGAGTGGCTCATTTTCGACTACATGAAGTGCGACCCCGACAAGGCGTACTGCCGCGAGGTCCGCCGCGACGGCGCGGACGAGGACCGCGAGGAGGAAAGCCGCCGCCTGGCCGAGCGCGACGCCCGAGCCCAAGGCGACGCGCGGCCGCCGCAGTACCGCCAGGCGCCTCAGCAGCGCACCCAACGGCCCCCGGCCGCGCCGAACTCGACGGACACCAAAGGGGTGCCCGTCGAGCAGATGACCGGCGAGCAGCTGCTCGTGGCCATCAAGACGGGCCTGGAGTACCTGGAGGTCAGGGACCGGGAGAACCAGCTCCGGGTGTTGTCGAACATCCTTCAGTGCCCGGTGGAAGACCCGAACCTGCTGACCATCGAGGACCGGCGCACAAGTCTCGTGTCGCTGCGCAACTACGGCGCATTGGACAAGGAACAGCGCCAGGACGCGATCGCGCTCGCGATCGAGCAGGCCATGCAGGACGAGGCCCGCGCCGAGGAAGACGCGTCGTGAAGAACAGCAAGTGGTCATGGCCGGTGCCCGCCGCCCCCGCGCGGCGGGCACCGGCCCCCGCCGGGCCGAGGCCGGCGAGGACCGAACAGGACACCGCCCCGTGGTCGACGTTCGCCATGTCCGAAGAGGACGCACTGCGAGCCGGGCTGAAACCCGCCGTACGCAACGGAACCCCCGCAGGCCACGCCAGGTGGCTGATCTCGAACGAGCCGACCGCGAAGGTGGTGGAGGAGTGGGAAAGCACCAGACGCTACCTGGAGCGCACCGCGGACGGCGGGGTGCCCAGCTGGGAACGCGAGGCGATGGCGGAGTTCTTCGCCGCGCTGGACGACTACGTGGCCCCACGCGGCGGCTACCACGCCTTCCCGACGTGAGGCTGCGGCCGTCCGCCGAGGCCCCAAACATGCAATTGCACGGTAAATCCGCAATGGCGAACACTATTTATCGCCGGACGGCCCTTTGTTGTTACTGTGACTTATCCGGGGCTAGTGCAAAAGTCGCAACGCGCGTACGGATTCAACCCGGCTTGACGCGAGGTGATCGATCCGGCACCGAAGGTGATCAAGCTCGGAGGGTGTGCGTCCGGTCACTGTGGACAGTCCAAGGCCCTTCCTACCTGCGGTTACCCTTACCTGACTTACCCAGCGGTAGTGACCCGTTGTCGCTGGTGAGTGCTAGCGACGCTATGCGCGTTACAGGTTTCAGGCTGGAAATTGTCAGAAAAAGCCATCACCCGAATGGCGGCTGCGACTCATTTCCGGAGACCACAGTGTTACGGCCCTGTTATTGGTTGCGGACCTTTACTAACATAGGTTTCGTTGAGAACTCAATGTCTCGGGTCTACAGGCGGAGCCCCGGAGTGGATCAGCACAATCCACTCCGAGGCCGAGACGGCGAAAGCCGTCTCACCGCCCCTATGGCCCGTTCCGACACAGACGAGCACCAGGGGGGCCAGCGTGGATCGTACCCACGACACGGCAAAGCGAAGCCGATACGAGCGTCACATCTCCGGCATCTCGCCGTAGAGATCCGACGATCGTCGCACCGCCCGCCGCGCTGCGGGCGCCTTAACCCCGCCTAGGGGCCACTTCCCACCCACGACGTCCCGACGTCAACACGGTCATTCCTGCGAACCCACGGGTTCGGACCGTGTGCCGTCGCGCGCCGAAGGGTTCTCCCGGCACAGCCCGAGCCGCCGCATACCCGCGCGTCCTCCCTGCTGTCCGGACCACCTCCCACGCCTGGCGTTCCTGCACGCCCGCGCGCGGACTCACAACCGGAGCACCATCTTGTTCGACACGCACGACCCCGACGCCGAGATGGCCATCCGCCACGGACGCGGATTCCCATACACAACGGTCGGTCAGTGGGTCCTCCTCGCTGATCTCCCCTCCCAGTCGAAGACGCTCTACAGCCTGCTGCGGATGCACGTCAACGGGCAGCGCGGCGACAACACCGCGTGGCCCACGCAGGCCACGCTCGCCGGCCTGATGAGGCTCAAGAAGCCGACCGACGTCGGGAAGTACACGCGCCCGCTCGTGGAGCTCGGCGCGGTGGAGATCGAGGAGGTCCGATGGGGCCCGAACCGCATGTACAAGCGGCTGATCTACACCGTTCACGAGGCCCCGCCCGGGAACTTCGGCGGCCACATCACCCTGACCAGCTTCTACGGCGCAAAGGTGCAGGTCAGTCCGAACATCCCTTCTGAGGGAGGTCCGGTAGTCCCGTCCAAGGGACGTCCGGTCACCCGCTCCAAGGGACGTCCGGACCTCCCTCAGAAGGGAGATCAACAACCTGAATCCTCAACAACCAGAAGAGAAGAACAAGCCGAATCGAAGGAAGGCGCTGCCGCGCCGCTTCCGGTCCTCGGTCGCTCCGCTCCCTGCGGTCCGGGTCGGCTTGCCCTCGACAACCCTGCTCACCGAATCAGTGGCCAGCTCGAAACACACGTCGGCGAGGTAACTCACCACACGCGCGCCCACGCGCGTGAGATGCCACCAGTGCCGCGCCCCAGAATCGTCCAGGACGTCACACAGCTCCCCGAAGCCCTCCACCCCGACGACGACCGCCCGTTCGCGCAGGCGGCCAATCAGGCGGGAGTAACGACGTGCTGAACGAGCCCGCCTGGGAGCCCGCCGACGCGGAGAAGACCTACCGCACTCCCACCATCGGCGACACCATCGCCTACGACCGGCGCGCCTGGATCGTCCAGGCCGTCGACGCCGTCCCGCGCGAACAATGGACCACGCCCGACCGCTTCATGCGCGAGACCCGCGGCCGCGGCGCGACCCCGAGTCTCGTCACCATCCGGCCAGCGACAGGAACCGGCCACACCATGCGCCTGCGCACATGGTCCGGAGTTGTCGCCTGGTGGATCTACCCCACCGGCCACTACCCGGTGTGCGGCTGCTGCCACGAGCCGGTGCCCTGCCGCGTCCAGGAGACCAGCCGGGCCGCCGAACTGGCCTTCGCCCGCGCCCTGCGCTTCTCCGAATCCGGCCGCTGCCCCGAATGTGGCGGCGAGGTCACCGCGAACCAACGGCCGATCCGGTTCACCGAGAACAGGATCTGGCCACTCGGCCCCGCCCCGGTCTTCCACGGCCACCGCAAGATCTGTCGCGCGGCCGCCGAACGCTACGCCAGCGAATCCAACACCACCACCAGCCACTAAGCCCCGAAGGGAACACGAGCGATGATCGCCCCAGCAGCACCTGGGACGGCCGACGCCGCCGCCGTCACCGGAAACCGCCACCTCGACAAAGTCCTCCCGCACGTCCAACAGGTCATCGACCTCGTGCACCGTGGAGACGTCGACGGCATCGGGCTCGCGCTGGCCGACGCAGACCGCGTCCTACGCCGAGCCCTCAAGAACGACCGCACCCCGGCCCCGACCGGGATCGAACTCGGCACCCGCGCCGTGCTCACCGTCCTCGCCGGCCTCGTCCTCGAAGACCGCTCGCCCACCGACCTGCTCGGCTGGCTCCAGGACCCCGTCGAGTACGAACGCCTCGTCGCCAACGGCGTCGATGCCGGAATCGCCCGCACCCTGTGCTCCCAGAAGAGAGCGGGGGCAGCCGCGTGACCATCCCGATGTTCGACCCCGAACCCCAGCCTGTGCTCGACGAGTTCGCCGTCACCCTCGCCTGCGAAGGCATCATCGCCTTCAGCCGCCTGCTACCCGACGAACAACGGGAGGTCCTGCGTCGGCTGGCCGCGACCGGTCGGCACGCCGTCGAGATCGTCGACCAGACCGGCGTCAGCAAACGCACCGTCGAACGCGTCCGTGCCGAACTGCGCCGCGAAGCCCCGGCAGTCGTCGCCATCCCCACGCAGCGGAAGGAGCACATCCCCGAGCAACAGCTCGAACTGCTCCACGCCCTCGCGGCGACCCCGCTCACGGCAGCCGTCGTCGCCGAGCGGACCGGCGTCAGCCCGCGCACCGTCGAACGCGTCCGTGCCGAACTGCGCCGCGAAGCGTCCGTGACCACGCTCCGCGTACCGAGCCGCTGGCAGGTGGCCGCATGAGCGTCCCGAACCTCGGCACGGTCTACGAGATCGACGTGCCGCTTGTCCTGCCGCCACAGCCGAAACGGCGAGGCGGCAAGGCCGTCAACCGAACCAGGCCGCCGCGGCTGTGCCCGTACAACCTGAACTGGCGCATCCACTGGTCCAAGCACGCCGAGCACAAACGCGTCATCGCCGAGGCCGTGAC
The DNA here is from genome assembly GCF_055575355.1 of Amycolatopsis sp. NPDC034160. Taxonomy (NCBI): domain Bacteria; kingdom Bacillati; phylum Actinomycetota; class Actinomycetes; order Pseudonocardiales; family Pseudonocardiaceae; genus Amycolatopsis; species Amycolatopsis sp. NPDC034160. The sequence continues at coordinate 83,928 of NZ_JBVISU010000032.1, forward strand.
CTGGAGAGCACGAGCTGCGCGGATTCCGAGAACCCATCACCTCACCGTGCAACTGCACTGGGCACCAGGGGACAACACCAGCGCCGACACCGACAACCTCGCCGCCTCCGCGAAACCGGCCTACGACGCGCTCGCTCGCCCCGCCCGCCGGGCGAAAAGTGCCGACTGGATCGGGTTGCAGCTGGTGCCCGACGACAGCCCGGAGTACATGACCAAGCTCGCCCCGGTCATCCACCGTGGACCGCAGCACACCCGCCGGCTGTGGCTCACCGTCCAAATCGGATGCGTCTGCTGCTCTGGCGGGGACCACCAGCTCGAGCAAGACCGACCAGGGGAGTGAACGACGAAGGGCCCCGCCTCCCGATACGGGGGCGGGGCCCTTCGTCGTTGCCAGCGGTTACCTCCCGGCCAGCCTCTCCACGATCTCCTGGCGGTAGACGACGCGCCGCGTGTCGCCGTCTCCATCGGTGACGGGGCGGCCGACCAGCTCGCCGCGCTCGTGCATGGCCGCGACCGACTTGGGGTTGACTCCCAGGATCTCGGCCGCCTGAGTCCCCGTCAGCAGGGCGGGGAGTCGACCGTCGTCAGCTGGAGCGTGGAGATCTTGCGCGCCACGCTGGAGCAGTGTTGCCTCGCGGAAGACCAGCAGCTTCCGCTGCGCCCCGTCCGTTGTTGTCGGCGTCGCACCGGGAATCCGGCCGTAGTGGAACCAGGTCATCACGTCCTGCGCGTTGATCCCGAGAACCCCGGCCGCGCCTTCCCGGGTCAACAACCCGGCCAGCTTCTTGTCCTCGACAGGTTCGCCCGCGCCGACCTGCTCGCCATGCGGACCCGGAGTGAGCTCGTCGACGTCGAGACTTTCGATCAGCGCCCGTCGGAACAGGACGAACCCTCCGAGCTGCACACCGGGGAGCTTCCCGCTCCGGTACAGCCGGTCGACCGCCGTCGTCGAACGCTCCCAGCGTTCCGCCACCCACGCTGTGGTCACCAGCTCCGGAATCCGGCCGTCTGGCTTCGGCTTGTTCGGCCGTGGGTTCTCCCTCAGCCGGTTGAGCGTCGACTCACGGAACACGGTGAGGCGGTCGCCGACCCTGCGGCCCGGCAGCAGGCCAGCGAGGTACTGGTACTTCACCGTGGTCTGCGCGACGCCCGCCGCGGCCGCGAGCCCTTGCAGGGTCCACAGCTCCGGCAGCGCGGTGTCAATCGCGCGGTCATCCTGTGCCATAATCCGTCCCACTCCTCTCGTGGATCCGCTAGTTCACATTTATGTGGCTGGTCCTTCAATGCGTTGCTGACACGACTGCGTTGAGGCCCGGAGGAGCGGGGCCCGTCACTTCGGTGACGGGCCCCACCTTTTTGCCTAAAACCTGCGAAAACCTAGCCTGTCGTGTTGCTGGCAGCAAGGACGATACTACGGGCTGCGCGCCGCGGCGAGCCCGAGACTCCTTCGCGTGGCGGGGCCTGCCCGTAGCTTTCGGCCAGGTGTCGCCGCGAATGACGCGGCGACCTGCACGAGCAGGGGTACAGGATGAGCACTCGGTTCGACGCGGACAGCTTCCACGCCGCGCTCGACACGGTCCGACTCGCTCGTCGCATGACCTGGCTCGACGTCGCCCGCGCCACCGGAGTTTCCGCCGCCATGCTCAGCCGCATGAAGCACGGCGCCGCCCCGGCCGCCGATGGCCTCGCCGCGCTCTGTCGATGGGCCCGGCTCGACGTCGCCGACTTCCTCGCTGGCGCCGAACTCGTCGACGAGCCCAGTCAGGACCCCATCACCGTCGCCATGCTCGCGATCGGCCAGGACCGCTCACTCAATCGGTCCGCACGAACCGCGCTCACCACCGTGTTGTTGACGACGTATCAGCAGCTGCTCGCGATGACGGCGGCCGCGAAGACTGACGCCTAGGCGGCAGAGGTTCGCTCCCGTGGACATTTGACCATCGGCGGGATGACAGTTAGTGTCCTTTGTGTCAGCAACGCATAGGGAGATCCCATGACTGTCACGGCACTACCGCAGATGTCCGAAGAGGATGCCACCTGGATCCGCGAGACCGTCTGGCCCGCGAAACTCCGGCAGCAGTTCGACGCGTCCATGAAAAAGGGGAGAGACCCCCGAATCTGCGACTGCCAGCTCGACGTCACCTATCCCTGCAAGGCTGGGAACCATCACCTGTGCACCGCGACGTCCACCTACGACTACCCCGAAGCGTGGATCTGCCGATCGGACGGCGTCACCGGCGCCAAGCTCCCCGACTTCGGCCTCTTCTACGACGCATGGACCGGCGAGGCCCGCTACTCACAGCTCGTCCCGGTCTGGCTCGCCGACCGCGTCTGCAAACGGGATTGCCAGTGCGATTGCGGCAAGCACCACACCGGCCAAGCGAAGGATGACCGCTCCAGCACCACTGTCTACAAGGGGCGGGCGGTCACCGTCCGCGAGGTCTTCACCTACGCCCAGCCCTGCGAAACGCAGGTGAAGATCAACGGCGTCCGTGTCGCGTCCGCCATCGGCCAGCTGTTCTTCTATCTCTCCACCTGGATCTGCGGTGTCATCGACCGGATCGACGACACGCTCGACCTCAGCCAGCTGCCGGAACACTGGAAACCGCTGCGCGACAGCGAACGCATGAAGCACATCCCGACGATCCCGCCGCCGGCCTGGCTCCCCAGGGGGCCGAACGTCGGCGACGTCGTACAGCACCCCGATCACGGCCGCTGCGAAGTCCTGTGGGCCCACGACCACACCGAAGGCCGACGCCTCGACCTGCACGTCATCGACGACCACTTCCGGGAGACGAAGCTCCGGCCGACGCACCTCGCGCCCGCCGTCCCGGCCGCCGACGTCACCGTGCTCATCCCGGCCCGCCAGCCGTTGCCGCCGATGCCGGAAGAGTCCGCGGCCTGGATCCGCGACACCGTATGGACGAAAAAGATGCGGGCCACCCACCGCAACACCCCGAAGTACTTCTCAAGCTGCGATTGCCAGTACGGCCCGACCGGACACTGCTCCTCGGGATTCCATGCCGACTGCCAGTTCTCCGACCCCGACCATGCGCCAAGGCGCGGCGGCGAAACGTGGATCGCGAGACGGGATGGGTCGGCCATCTCCGACGCGGAGGTGTGGCTCGCGGACCGGACCTGTGTCTGGCGCTGCCCCTGCACGTGCGGGCACCAGGCGCCGCCAAAACCCCGTGGCAAGTTCCGGGACTGGGGAGCCGTAGAACCGCAACCGGAACAGCTCTCACTGTTCGGATAGGCCGCTTGACCAGGCCAAACGTAACCATTAGGGTCCTTTCTGTCAGCAACGCAAACCGAAGTGAGGACCCATGCGCACCACCGAACTCATGCTCCGTGTCCAAGCGCGTCGCGCAATCGCCGAAGGCCGCCACGTCGATGCCGCCGCAGCCGCGGCCAAAGCCGTCCGGGTCGCGGCCGCCGCTGGCGACCGCAAGCGCACCAACTTCCACCCCACCCCGCCCGGCCTCGCCGCCGAGCTCGCGGACGAGCTCGGCGCCCTGGTCACGGCGGACGGCCCGCTGCTGCTCGAACCGTCCGCCGGTAACGGCAACCTCGTGCGGGCCCTGCACGCCGAGTTCGCGAACCGCAACTACTACCTCACCGCGATCGAGCCCGAGCACGGCCTGGCCGACCACATCGAACCGCACTACCGCCAGGACGTCCGGCGCATGACCTTCGAGGACTACGGCCCCCACGTATACGACCACTGCGATTCGCTCGCAGAGTTCGACGGCGTGCTGATGAACCCGCCGTTCAGCGTGTACGGCAACCGCACCATCTGGATCGACCACGTGCTCAAGGCGTGGGACCTGCTCGCACACGGTGGCTCTCTCGTCGCCGTCGTGCCGAACGGCTTCACATACCGCCAGGACGGCAAGCACCGCGAGATCCGCGCGCTCATCGAGGAGCACGGCGGCCACCGCGCGCTCCCGGCCGACGCGTTCGACACCTCCGGCGCCTCAGTGCTCACTCGTGCCATCTGGGCCACCAAGCCGTAGAGCGAACCAGGAACCACGGGCGTCAACACAGTGGTTGACTCCCGTGGTTCCCTCCCGTAAAGTCCTGCCTGTCAGCAACGCAAACAGGAGGAAATTCCCATGTCTGTCACGATTAAACCTGTCACCATGCGGCAAAGTGGTCTGGTCCGTCATCGCCTCCGGAACGCCGGCCTGCCGGTCCGGAAAATCCAGTCCCAGACCAGCGAGGCCACCCTCGTCACCACGATCGCCGCGCCCCGCACCGCGAACGCCGCCCGCTACGAGGACGTCCTGCTCGACCTGCCCCGCCTGGACAAGCGCGTCGACGGCAGGCGCCGCATCACCGTCGAGTACACCGAGCACTACCTGCTCCTCACGGTTTCCTCCCGGCTCGCCGGTGCGACCATCCCCGCCCTGAAGGCCATCCGGGGAGACGATCAGCCGCGGATCCCGCTCGACCTCGTCCAGCCCGGAGACGTCATCCAACTGCCTGGCGTCTGGGTCGGCCAGAACGGGAAGTCCTGGGTGCGGGGCTGGAGCCCCATCGGCCTCGTGCAGAACCTCAACGTCGTGCGCGGCCGCTGGCGGATCTCGTGGATGCACGGCCCCGCCGAGCTCGTCGACCACGCCGCCCTGCCCTACGGAGCCCGCCTCATCTCCCGCACCCGCTACAGCATCGGCTGATCCAGGCCGACGCACCCCGAGACCGGTCCCCGCGCCACTTCCCCGGCGCGGGGACCGCCTCGTGTCAACACGTAGGTTGACACCCGCAGGTAATTCAATTAGAGTACTTCATGTCAGCAACGCAAACGTGAAGGAAACCCATGAGTGCCAACGACATCCTTGCGGCAACAGTAGAGCGTCCCGCCATCTTTCCGGATGACGTCGATCGGTGGCGCGAGCTCGTAGCTCTCGCCGAGATGCGTCGCGAAGGCTACGCGGCGGCGTTGAGCGTGTCGCCGATCCGCCTCGATGGTTCCGTCGACACGATCGATGAGAATCAGTGGTTTACGGGATGGCTTGCCCGTTACGACCTGCCGATCTTCGCAACGCGCGCCGATGCGGAGGAGTGGGCCCGCCGCAGGTTGTCCGGATATGAGGACCGCAGCTTCGTGGTGCGCCGCGTGATCCGTGGTGCGCGCACTCCGCTTGTCGTGGGTCAGTAGTCCGCAGTCCATAAGGGACGCCCGTCAACTATATGGTTGACGGACGTCCCTTATTCATTTACAGTCCTTACTGTCAGCAACGCAAGCAGTGAGGACAGCGAGATGTTTCTCTACGTCGTGCCCACCGATCCAATGCTTCGCAACTTCATCGGGCCACTCGATACCGCCCTGGTGAACGAAGCCACCATCCGCGAATACGCCAAGGAATACGAGCGGCAGAAAAAGCCGTGCCTCGTCATCCCCGGCCGCCCCGGCATCCCCAAGGGCTCCACCCTCGATGCCTTCAAAGGTTTCCCGGCCACGATCTACCGCGCCCCGCGAACCCACGAGACCGGCCGCCGCCTCATCCGGCACCGCGAGGTTGTCATCACCGGCGACGCCATGCCGCGCGGGCTCCGCGTCAAGATCCCCACCCTGGGAAAGCCGCCCGTCGTCCTCGCCAGTGTCCGCCAGCAGCTGCACGCCCTGCCCGCGGAAGTGCCGGGAGACGACTACGGGCCCTACCGCTTCGGCGACGCCTTCCTGTGGTCAGGCCATCCGGGCTGGCGTCACCTCGTCGGCCATACCCGGCCTATCCCGCTGCACGACTACACCGAACCCGCCTGATCACCCACGGAGGCAGCAGACCATGCAGCACACCAAGCGGCCCGGCCTCGTATCCATCAGGACCGTCGAAGGCGACATTGTCGAGATCCCTGCCGACACCACGGTCCGGATCACCTATGACCGCAACGTCATCGAGACTCACACGGCGTTCGTCCCGATCGGTGACCTGATCCGGGACGGATTCGCCACGGGCGAGCCATTCGACTTCGCCGACGAGAACCCGGCCCAGGACGGCCCCGAGTCGCTCGCGACCTTCATCAACAAGCTGCCGGTCTCCAGCGTGGAAGACCAGAGGTGGGGCGACATCGGCCGCGTCACCTTCCAACGGCCAGACCTCGACGACTGATCAACCGCCATCCAGCGACGCCGGACCCAAGGGGTCCGGCGTCGTCGCACTTCAGGGGTCAACAACGCGGTTGACACCTGATCAAGTGGTTCGATAGTGTCCTTTATGTCAGCAACGCAAAGCGGAAGGAATGTCGTGGACGACATGACGAAAACCCTCGAACTCGCCCAAGAAGCCGAGGCATGGAACCTCAACGAGCAGTGGGACCTGTGCATCGCAGGCGGAACCGCGTTCTTCCTCGGCATCGCGCCGAGCACATACGACCACCCCTACTACGGGGCCACCTGCAACTACTGCCACACCCCGGTCGACACGCACCGCGAATTCGCCTACCGCCAGCGCGGCCGCCTCCTCGGCCTCACCGACTACCACCGCGTGGTCCTGACGAAGAACGGCGCGGCGGTTCGCGGGTTCTACCTCGGCGAGGACCGCGCCCGCCGCTACGCCGACCTCATCCGCGCCAAGCGCGCCACCCGCTGACCCCGCCCGAGAACTCGCGCCAGGAGACCCGAGATGACCACCAGTACGCAGAACCTCGAACCAGGCAAGGTCCACCCCGGCGAGGCCACCGCGCTGTTCGACCTGATCCTCACCGACCAGGCCGACGACCGAGGGCGGTTCGGCATCAGTGTCCAGCCCATCGAGCTGGAGCCCGCCCCATGCAGCCCGCCGCCGTCCCCGCTCGACATCGACGCCGCCCGGAACGCTCCCGTCGAGCAGCCCGTCGACGAACCCCCGGTCGAGAGGTCCGCTCCCGGTGAGCCTGAGGCCGGCGAGCCCTCCGAGTCCGCGGCTGAGCCGGAGCTGACCGCCGAGCAGGCAATCGAGCAGACCGATATCCAGATCGAGCACACCCCCGAGGGCGGAACCCTGCTGTTCGGGTCGGTCAAGGGAGACGGCAGCTGGGACGCCATGGTCAAGGCCGGGTACCGGTGGCGCGGCGCCCGCAAGGGATCCGGCCTGCCGTCCGGAACCCTGTACATCCCGCAGTCCCGCGACCGGCCCGCCAAGCGCTACATGATCAACGGCTCGGCGAAGGCCCTCCGCGAAGCCGGTTTCACCGTGTGGGTGTCCATCAACGACACACCGCGCGACCACGCCCAGGCCGTCGAGGACAAACGCGAGCGCCTGGAACAGCGCGTCGACCGGCTCGAAGACCTCACCGAACGGCGACTGTCCAAGGCAGACGCCTACCGGGCCGCGCACGATCAGATCTCCGAGCGGTTCGCGTTCGGACAGCCCAAGCTGGTCGACCACTATTCCTACAAGCGTGCTTGCAAGGACGAGGAGCGGATGCACTCCGCGCAGCGCAAGGAAATCGAGTTCCTGGACAAGGCTGAGCGGTCTGCCACCTCGGCCGCCATCACGCAGGCGAACCTCGACCGCGAGCACGAGCACCCCGCGAAGATCACGCGGAAGATCGAAAAGCTCGAATCCGAGCTGCGGAAAGCTCGCCGCGACCTCGACGGCTGGACGCAGCGGCACCTGGGCGCGGACGGCCAGACGGTCTACATGATCAGCGAGCACAAGCCCGCCTCAGGCAGGCATCGCGAAACCCTCCTCGCCAGGATCCCGTACCTCGAAGAGGAGCTGGCCTACGACCGGAAGCGCCTGGAGGCGGCGAAGGCCTCCGGGAAGTTCACCCTCGTCGACCCGGCCGAGATGACCAAGGGGCGCATGGTCGGCTCCCGGCGAGGCTGGAACCCCGTGGTCCGCGTGAACAAGAAGACCGTGACCGTCCGGGACCAGCACGGCTGGACCGCGACGATCCCGTTTGCGGAGATCAAAAAGGTCCGGGACGCCGAACCGCACGAGGTCGAGAAGTGGGCGCAGATCGAGGCCGACCACGCGAAGTTCGTCGCCGACCACAAGGCCAAGGAGAAAGAGCGTGCCGAGCGGTACGCGGCCGCCGCGAAGTAGCCCGTCCCCTGCCCGCACTCCCAAGAACGGACCAGCCATGAAGACCAAACGTGCCGCCGAAGCCCGCGCCGCGATCACCTCAGCGGCCGCCGCCCTGAACGACCTGATCACCCGCATCCACCCCGAAGACGGTTGTCTCCCGGTACCCCCGATCACCGTGCCCGCCGACCAGGCCAGCCTGGACGCCGAGCGCGAGGCGATCGCCCTGAACCTGTTCGAGGGGCTAGGCCACCACCGTGCCCAGCGGTGGATCACCATCCGCATGACGTGCAGCCACCTCGACAGCGACACGCTGGATGACCTCTATGAGCAGGTCTACCGGTGGTACCAGCTGCTCAACGCCGCCTACGAACACGTCGAGGTGCGCTCACCCATCCGCCGCCTCCACGAACTCGCGGACGTCAAGGCCAGGTTCGACGCGGGGATCAAGGCTGAGGTCACCGGGCTCAGGCCCGAGATCAGATGAGAACGTGCCGCCCTCGCCCCGGTGTGGCGAGGGCGGCGCCCTGATGGCCCGCTCGCCGGCCTTCAGCCCGCGCCCGGCCCTGCGCGCCGGAGCAGCGGAAGACCCGGCCTCGGCCGAACAGAACCCCGAAAAATCGGTGTCAACCAATGTGTTGACACTAGTCGGATGGCCCACTAGTGTCCTTTATGTCAGCAACGCAAACGGAGCAGGGAGCCACGATGCACACCACCGTCACCGTCGAGTTCGTCCGCGACGACATGGGCGACTACACTGCGCAGACCGAGGCCGGGGATTTCTACCTCACCCGCGACGGTCGCGATTGGACGGTCGAGCTCGACGGCGAACCGTGGAACACCTTCATCAGCCGTATCGGCGCCCAGGAGGCCATCGCCGAGCTCGTCGCCACCGTCGTGGCCGAGACCGCGACCACCCCCGAGGCCGCTGAGGGCGCCGCGAAGGTGTGGGAGTTCGCGACCACCGTGGAGGCCTACGACACCTCGCAGTGCAACGACGCGATCGAGGACGGCGCGGTCCTGGTCGTCGAGTCCGAACGGGTCGTCGGCATCCTCTTCCAGGCCTGGCCTGCCGCGATCACCACCGCTTACGGCGCGTTCCACGGCTGGTTCACCGCCGAAGAGTTTGCCGCCCTGGATGAGGAGCGCGGCGAACCCCTCTACGCCGCGTCGTACGCCGTCGCCCTGCGGGAGGCCGAGAAGCGCGGCTACGCCGTCGCCACCGTGCCGATGTTCCCCGAGGGGGAGCCCGCCGCCGAGGTCGAGGAGATCGTTCCGGACGTCGCCCCCGCCGTCGAGGAATCCGCCGTGCCTGCCGCCGAGCTGGGGACCGCGCCGGAGCTGGTGCCCGCCACCGATGGTGGCCTGTTCGGGTTCGCGTTCACCGAGGGCACTCCCGAAACCGGCTTTGGATTCACCGCGACCGCCCCCGAAGCGCTCGCCCTGTTCTGACCGGCCCTGACCGGCCGGAGCGGGAGCTGACCCCGCCCGGCCGGTCACTCCACCCCGGACACCCCGAAGGCCGCCGAGCCGCCGAACAGGACCGAATCCACAACCC